>NZ_VFVP01000020.1:0-21051 GCF_006442175.1 Mesorhizobium sp. B2-3-14
GTCTTGCCATGGTCGACGTGACCAATCGTGCCGATGTTCACATGAGGCTTGGTGCGCTCGAATTTACCTTTTGCCATGTGATGTCTCCAATCCTGCTCGCCCGTGCGGGCCTTGATTTAAGTTACTGCTGCAACCTGTCGGGGTTACGCGTATTTCTTCTGGACTTCCTGGGCGACCGCGGTCGGCACAGGCTCGTAGTGATCGAACTGCATCGTGTAGGCCGCGCGGCCCTGGCTCATCGAGCGCAGGTTGTCGACATACTTGAACATGTTGGCGAGCGGCACCATCGCGTTGATAACCACCGCGACGCCACGTGCTTCCTGGCCCTGGATCTGGCCGCGACGGCCGTTCAGGTCACCGATGACGCTGCCGACGTAATCTTCCGGCGTGACGACCTCGACCTTCATGATCGGCTCGAGCAGCTGCACGCCGAGCTTGGGCGCGGCTTCACGGAAGCAGGCACGGCCGGCGATTTCGAAGGCGAGCACCGAGGAGTCGACGTCGTGGTATGCGCCGTCGATGAGCGTCGCCTTGACACCGATCATCGGGAAGCCCGCGAACGGACCCGACGACATGACGCTGTTGATGCCCTTTTCGACACCCGGGATGTATTCCTTCGGAACCGCACCGCCGACGATCTTGGTATCGAACTCGAACTCGGGGCTTTCCGGGTTCGGCTCGAACAGGATCTTGACGCGGGCGAACTGACCGGTACCGCCGGTCTGCTTCTTGTGCGTGTAGTCCTGCTCGTGCTTGCGAGTGATCGTTTCACGGTAAGCCACCTGCGGCGCACCGACGTTGGCTTCAACCTTGAACTCGCGGCGCATGCGGTCGACGATGATGTCGAGGTGAAGCTCGCCCATGCCAGAAATGATGGTCTGGCCTGATTCCTCGTCGGTCTTGACGCGGAAGGAGGGGTCCTCGGCGGCCAGGCGATGAAGGGCCAGGCCCATCTTTTCCTGGTCGTTCTTGGTCTTCGGCTCGATGGCGATCTGGATGACCGGATCGGGGAATTCCATGCGCTCGAGGATGACCGGGTGCAGCGGATCGCTCAGCGTATCGCCGGTGGTGGTGTCCTTGAGGCCGGCCAGGGCGACGATGTCGCCGGCAAAAGCCTCTTCGACGTCGGCGCGCGAGTTCGCATGCATCTGAAGCATGCGGCCAATGCGCTCCTTCTTGCCCTTCACGGTGTTGTCAACCGAGATGCCCTTGGTGAGCTTGCCCGAGTAGATACGGGCAAAGGTCAACGAACCGACGAACGGGTCGTTCATGATCTTGAAGGCGAGCATCGAAAGCGGCTCGTTGTCGTCGGCGTGACGCTCGATCTCGGCATCGGTCTTGGCATCGACGCCCTTGATGGCCGGAACATCGGCCGGCGACGGCAGGTATTCGACGACGGCGTCGAGCAGCGGCTGCACGCCCTTGTTCTTGAAGGCCGAGCCGCAGAACATCGGGTAGAACTTCACCGCGATGGTGCCCTTGCGGATCAGCGCGCGGATCTCGTCATTCGACGGCATCTTGCCTTCGAGGTAATTCTCAAGCGCCGTCTCGTCCATTTCGACGGCGGCTTCGATCATCTTCTCGCGATATTCTTCCGCACGAGCCTGAAGGTCGGCCGGGATCTCGACGACGTCCCAGGCAGCGCCCAGCGTCTCGTCGCGCCAGACCAGCGCGTTCATCTCGACCAGGTCGACGACGCCCTTGAATTCGGTCTCGGCGCCGATCGGCAGCTGCATGACGACGGCATGCGCGCCGAGGCGCGAACCGATCATTTCGACCGAGCGGTAGAAGTCGGCGCCGATCTTGTCCATCTTGTTGCAGAAGATCATGCGCGGAACGCGGTACTTGTCCGCCTGGCGCCAGACGGTTTCCGTCTGCGGCTCGACACCGGCATTGGCATCGAGCAGCGCAATGGCGCCGTCAAGCACGCGCAGCGAACGCTCGACTTCGATGGTGAAGTCGACGTGTCCGGGGGTATCGATGATGTTGAAGCGGTGCATCTTGCCGTCACGAGCCTTCCAGAAGGTCGTGGTCGCGGCGGACGTGATGGTGATGCCGCGCTCCTGCTCCTGCTCCATCCAATCCATGGTGGCAGCGCCGTCGTGCACTTCGCCGATCTTGTGCGACTTGCCCGTGTAATAGAGGACGCGCTCGGTGGTCGTCGTCTTGCCGGCGTCAATATGCGCCATGATACCGAAATTACGGTAGTCTTCGATTTTGTATTCGCGGGCCATCGTAGCTGCCTCTCAGTCTCGTTCGCGCTTTACCAGCGGTAGTGCGCGAAAGCGCGGTTGGCTTCTGCCATCTTGTGGGTGTCTTCACGCTTCTTCACGGCGGTGCCGCGGTTGTTGGCCGCGTCCATCAGCTCGCCGGAGAGGCGGTCGACCATGGTGGTCTCGTTGCGGTTGCGGGCCGCGGCGATCAGCCAACGGATCGCCAGCGCCTGGCGGCGCTCGGGGCGCACGTCGACCGGAACCTGGTAGGTGGCGCCGCCGACGCGACGCGAACGCACTTCCACATGCGGCGCGACATTGTCGAGCGCCTGATGGAAGACGGTGACCGGCTCCTGCTTGGTCTTCGACTGGACCTGGTCCAGCGCGCCGTAGACGATGGTCTCGGCAACCGACTTCTTGCCGTCATACATGACGGCATTCATGAACTTGGTGACGATCAGATCGCCGAACTTGGGATCCGGGTTGATCTCACGCTTTTCTGCACTGTGACGACGCGACATGGCTTTTGTCTCTCAATCTCGTAGCCCGGCGCATTCAAGCAGCACCAAGGCCGAAAAATCTTACTTCGGACGCCTTACTTCGGACGCTTGGCGCCGTACTTCGAACGGCGCTGCTTGCGGTTCTTCACACCCTGCGTGTCGAGCACGCCGCGGATGATGTGGTAGCGCACGCCCGGAAGATCCTTGACGCGGCCGCCGCGGATCATGACCACGGAGTGCTCCTGAAGGTTGTGACCTTCGCCGGGGATGTAACCGATCACTTCAAAACCATTGGTCAGGCGGATCTTGGCCACCTTGCGCAGCGCCGAGTTCGGCTTCTTCGGCGTCGTTGTATAGACGCGCGTGCAGACGCCCCGCTTCTGCGGGTTCTGCTGCATGGCCGGGACCTTGTTGCGCTTCACCGGCGCAATGCGCGGCTTGCGGATCAGCTGGTTGACGGTAGGCATTAAACCCTCTTGTCTCTCAATTCCGTGTCTCGTGCCGGTCAAGGCTCGCTCAAAGCGTCATTTCCATACGCAAATTCGGGCCACAAACCGCGCCTCGCGGTCTTGCCCGAACAAATCGCAGAGGAAGCGGAAACCGCTTCGTGCACGCCGGAAATGTCTTTTCGCTCGTAAAACGAACCCTGTTTGAGGCAAACTCCAAAGCGTGTCGCTTCGGAAGGGAGAGCCTCACATCGGTTCTGACTGGGCGGCTTCTACTCGTAAGCCCGCGAACCGTCAAGCCCGCAGTGGCAAATATTGCATCGAAGCCGGGACTTGGCAGCCATGCGAAAACCGCATGTAATTTTCTTTCGCGATTTCGCGAGGCCGAGGAAGAAAGTGACCGGGTTTTGGCTTTTGCGCGCGCTTGCTTCATGCGAAAAGGCGGCCTGAGCACTCAACATCCCCTCGCCCGCGCTTGCCAGGAGGAATCAGCCGTGAACGACAATGAAGAACGCCCGGTCACCATCATCACTGGCCGGGTGTGGAAGCGCAAAGGCGGCAAGGTGGAAGGCGTGCATGTCATGCTGGTGGCTCCTGACGACGATTCGGCGGTGCGACGCGCACTCGAATCGCTGGCGGCGGAAGGTTACGCCGAGGCCGAGCTGGACCAGATCGGCGATATGGACGGGGTGCCCGACGACGAGCCGCATCTGTCGGCCTACCAGGGCGCGCTCGAAGGCGAAGTGTCGATCGTCACCTTCGACGCGCCGATCTGATCATGGGCGTGTCATGGGCGCGGTGTCCTTCCTTGCCGTGCTTGCCGTGACGCGATTCGTTTGGATAGCCGGCACGGCCGACGCTTGCCCGTCATGGCCGATCTGCTAAGAGACGCGCAGTCGTCCAAACCCGGCGGAGCCTCATGTCCTCATCCATATCGCCCATAAGAATCGGCATTGTCGGCGTCGGCAAGATCGTCCGCGACCAACACCTTCCCGCCCTGGCCAAGGATCGGGATTACCAGTTGATCGCGGCGGCCAGCCGGCACGGCAAGGTCGACGGCATTGTGAATTTCCCCGACATCGAGACGATGCTTGGCGCGGTCCCCGAACTCGATGCAGTGTCGCTGTGCATGCCGCCGCAGTTCCGCTATGAAGCCGCGCGCAAGGCGGTCGAGGCTGGAAAGCACGTTTTCCTGGAAAAGCCGCCCGGTGCCACGGTCAGCGAGGTCGAGGACCTGAAGGCGCTCGCGGCGAAACAAGGCGTCTCACTGTTCGCAAGCTGGCATTCGCGCTACGCGCCGGCGGTCGAAGCGGCGCGGACATTCCTCGCTTCGACCAAAATCAGATCGGCGGCGATCGTCTGGAAGGAAGATGTGCGCCGCTGGCACCCAAACCAGGACTGGATCTGGCAGCCTGGCGGCTTCGGCGTCTTCGATCCCGGCATCAACGCGCTGTCGATCGCAACCTACATCCTGCCGGCCATGTACATCACTTCGGCCGTGCTCGACTTTCCGGCGAACCGTGACGCGCCGATCGCGGCCCGGGTCGCGTTCCGGGCCGCGAACGGATCGGATGTGACGATGGATCTCGACTGGTTGCAGACCGGACCGCAGAGCTGGGACATCCTGGCCGATACGGATGCCGGACAGATGGTGCTCTCGGGTGGCGGCTCGAAGCTCGCCGTCGATGGCAATATCGTACACGAGGAGCCGGAAGCGGAATATCCGATGCTCTACCGGCGCTTCGCCGAAATCGTGCACGCCGGGACGTCGGATGTGGACCTGGCGCCGCTCCAGCACGTTGCCGACGCCTTCATGCTCGGCAAGCGCAACGTGGCCGAGGCGTTTTTCGACTGAGGTCGCCGGACCGCCTCGGCATCAATCGACAATCGCAATCGCAAACCCGTCATAGCCCTTGGCGCCCACCGTCTGGATGGCGGTGCCGTCCAGCCGTTTGTCGCCACCGATGAATGAAAATGCCGCGCGAGCGCCCTCGACATTGGCATCGCGTCCATCTTCATCCAGAACGGCACCATCGCGGATGACGTTGTCGCAGACGATGACCGTTCCTGACCGGGACAGCCGCAAGGCCCAGGCCAGATAGTTCGGGTTGTTCGGCTTGTCCGCGTCGATGAAGATGAGATCGAACGGGCCGGCATTCTCGCCGCCCAGTTCTGTGAGCGACTGGAGCGCCGAACCGACACGCAGTTCCACACGGGCAGCAACCCCTGCCCGCTCGAAATTCGAACGCGCGACCTTGGCATGGTGCGGATCGAGTTCGAGTGTCACGACCTTGCCGTCAGCAGGCAATCCCCGCGCCATCCAGATGGTCGAATAGCCACCCAGCGTGCCGATCTCGAGCACCTTCTTCGCGCCGCTGATGCGCACCAGCAGCGAGAGCAGCTTTCCTTGCGCCGCCGAGACGTCGATCGCCGGCAGGCCCTGGCGGCGGTTGGCCGCCAGAACCGCGTCGAGAACGGGATCCGCCTCGAAGAGAGAAGAAACGATGTAGTCATCGACAGCCGTCCAGGTCTTCGTGTTCATCCGCTTTCCTCCGATCGCAAAAATGAAAAAGCCGCCGGGTTGCCCCGACGGCTTCTGTTGCCTGAGATTTTTGCCGCCGCGCCTACTGCGCGGCGGTTGTCATGTCCGCCAGCATCGGCTCGGCGACTTCCACACCGGAGGCCTTGCGGCGCTCGTCGATGATCAGTTCGTCGCGCGAGGTGGCGATGCGCCGGATCTGGCTCATCGTGCCGCCGGTACCGGCCGGGATCAGCCGGCCGACGATGACGTTTTCCTTCAAGCCCTGCAGCATGTCGGTCTTGCCGGCAACCGCGGCTTCCGTCAGCACCCTGGTCGTCTCCTGGAAGGAGGCGGCCGAGATGAAGGACGGGGTCTGCAGCGATGCCTTGGTGATGCCCAAGAGCACCGGCTGGCCTTCGGCCGGCTTCTTGCCGTCCTCGACCAGGCGCTCGTTGACCTCTTCCAGTTCGATCACATCGACGTGGTCGCCCGGGATATAGGTCGAGTCGCCCTGCACCGTGATCTCGACCTTCTGCAGCATCTGGCGAACGATCACCTCGATGTGCTTGTCGTTGATCGAGACGCCCTGCAGGCGGTAGACTTCCTGGATCTCGTTGACGAGGTAGGAAGCAAGTGCCTCCACGCCCTTGATCGCCAGGATGTCGTGCGGCGCCGGGTTGCCGTCGAGGATGTAGTCGCCCTTCTCGATGACGTCGCCGTCCTGAAGATGGAACGGCTTTCCCTTCGGGATCAGGTACTCGACCGGCTCGAGCGTCGAGTCATGCGGCTCGATGATGATGCGGCGCTTGTTCTTATAGTCGCGGCCGAAGCGGATCGTGCCATCGATCTCGGCGATGATGGCGTGATCCTTCGGACGACGTGCCTCGAACAGTTCGGCAACACGCGGCAGACCGCCGGTGATGTCCTTGGTCTTGGCGCTTTCCATCGGGATACGCGCCAGCACGTCGCCGGGACGAACCTGAGCACCCGGCTCGACCGAGAGAATGGCCTCGACCGAGAGCAGGAAGCGGGCGTCGCCACCCTTCGACAGCTTGCCGACCTTGCCCTTGGAGTCCAGGATGGCAATCGCGGGCTTGAGGTCGTTGCCACGCGGCGTCGAACGCCAGTCGATGACCTCACGCTTGGTGATGCCGGTCGATTCGTCGGCCGTTTCCTGAACGGAAATGCCGTCGACCAGATCCTCATACGACACCTTGCCCTCGATTTCAGTGAGGACAGGACGGGTATAGGGATCCCACTCGGCGATACGCTGACCGCGCTTCACCTTGTCGCCATCGTCCACGAAGATGCGCGAACCATAGGTGACTCGGTGCGTGGCGCGCTCCTTGCCGGCTTCGTCGAGGATCAGCACCGCCATGTTGCGGCCCATGACCATCTGCTGGCCGTCCGAGTTGCGCACCACGTTGCGGTTGCGGATCTCGACCTTGCCCTCATAGGAGGCTTCAAGGAACGAGCTATCCACCACCTGCGCCGTACCGCCCATGTGGAAGGTACGCATGGTGAGCTGCGTGCCCGGCTCGCCGATCGACTGCGCCGCGATGACGCCGACGGCTTCGCCCTGGTTGACCGGGGTGCCGCGGGCCAGATCGCGTCCGTAGCAGACCGCGCAGACGCCGATCCTGACTTCGCAGGTCAGGGCCGAGCGGATGCGGACCGACTGCACGCCGGCCTTTTCGATCTGCTCCACGTCACGCTCGTCCATCAGCGTTCCGGCCTTGACCAGAACCTCGCCCGACACCGGATGGGTGATGTCGTCGAGCGATGTACGGCCCAGTACGCGCTGGCCGACCGAAGCAACGACCTGACCGGCATCGACGATCGGCTGCATGGTGAGGCCCTTGTCGGTGCCGCAATCAACGGAGTTGACGATGCAGTCCTGCGCCACGTCGACCAGACGACGGGTGAGGTAACCCGAGTTCGCCGTCTTCAAGGCGGTATCGGCCAGACCCTTGCGGGCGCCGTGGGTCGAGTTGAAGTACTCGAGCACGGTCAGGCCTTCCTTGAAGTTCGAGATGATCGGCGTCTCGATGATTTCACCCGACGGCTTGGCCATCAGGCCGCGCATGCCAGCGAGCTGGCGCATCTGGGTGGGCGAGCCGCGCGCACCGGAGTGCGACATCATGTAGATCGAGTTCATCGGCTTCTGACGGCCGTTGTCCTCGAACTCGACCGCCTTGATGCGGGCCATCATTTCGTCGGCGACCTTTTCCGAGCACTTGGCCCAGGCGTCGACGACCTTGTTGTACTTCTCGCCCTGCGTGATCAGGCCGTCATTGTACTGCTGCTCGTACTCCTTGGCCAAAGCCTCGGTGTCCGACACCAGCTTGATCTTGGTGTCCGGGATCAGCATATCGTCCTTGCCGAACGAAATGCCGGCACGGCAGGCATGGGCAAAGCCGAGCGCCATGATGCGGTCGCAGAAAATGACCGTCTCCTTCTGACCGCAATGGCGGTAGACGGTGTCGATCATCTTGGAGATGTTCTTCTTGGTCATCTCCTGGTTGGCGGTCTCATAGGGCACGTTGACGTTCTTCGGCAGAAGCTCGCCAATGATCATGCGGCCAGGCGTGGTGTCATGGATCTTCGACACGACCTTGCCTTCGGCGTCGACCGTGCGGAAGCGGCCCTTGATCTTGGCGTGCAGGGTCACCGCCTTGGTCTCGAGCGCGTGCTGGAGTTCGCCCATGTCGGCAAACACCATGCCTTCGCCCGGCTCGTTCTGGTTGACGATCGAAAGGTAGTAGAGACCCAGGACCATGTCCTGCGACGGCACGATGATCGGCGCGCCGGAAGCCGGGTGCAGGATGTTGTTGGTCGACATCATCAGCACGCGGGCTTCCAACTGCGCTTCCAGCGACAGCGGCACGTGAACGGCCATCTGGTCGCCGTCGAAGTCGGCGTTGAAGGCCGTGCAGACCAGCGGGTGAAGCTGGATCGCCTTGCCTTCGATCAGGATCGGCTCGAACGCCTGGATGCCCAGGCGGTGCAGCGTCGGCGCGCGGTTGAGCAGCACCGGATGCTCGCGGATGACCTCATCGAGGATATCCCAGACTTCCGGACGCTCCTTCTCGACCAGCTTCTTGGCCTGCTTGACGGTCGAGGAGTAACCCTTGGCGTCGAGACGGGCGTAGATGAAGGGCTTGAACAGTTCGAGCGCCATCTTCTTCGGCAGGCCGCACTGGTGCAGCTTGAGCTCCGGACCGGTGACGATAACCGAGCGTCCGGAATAGTCGACGCGCTTGCCGAGCAGGTTCTGACGGAACCGGCCCTGCTTGCCCTTGAGCATGTCGGACAGCGACTTCAGCGGACGCTTGTTGGCGCCGGTGATGACGCGGCCGCGACGGCCGTTGTCGAACAGCGCATCGACGGCTTCCTGCAGCATGCGCTTTTCATTGCGCACGATGATGCCCGGCGCCCGCAGCTCGATCAGCCGCTTCAGGCGGTTGTTGCGGTTGATGACGCGGCGGTAGAGATCGTTCAGATCGGACGTCGCGAAACGACCGCCGTCCAGCGGGACGAGCGGGCGCAGGTCCGGCGGGATCACCGGAACCACCTTCATGATCATCCATTCCGGACGGTTGCCGGATTCCATGAAGTTCTCGACGACCTTGAGCCGCTTCAGATACTTCTTCTGCTTCAGCTCGGACGTGGTCGACGCCAGTTCCGAACGCAGGTCGCCGGCGATCTTCTCCAGGTCCATGCCGGCCAGAAGGTCATGAATGGCCTCGGCGCCGATCATGGCGGTGAAACTGTCCTCGCCATATTCGTCGACGGCGATCATGTACTCTTCCTCGCTGAGCAGCTGGTGCTCCTTCAGCGCGGTGAGGCCAGGCTCGGTGACGATGTAGTTCTCGAAGTAGAGGACGCGCTCGATATCCTTCAGCGTCATGTCGAGCAGGGTGCCGATGCGCGAGGGCAGCGACTTCAGGAACCAGATGTGAGCGACGGGAGCCGCCAGCTCGATATGGCCCATGCGCTCGCGGCGGACGCGCGACAGCGTGACTTCGACGCCGCACTTCTCGCAGATGACGCCCTTGTACTTCATGCGCTTGTACTTGCCGCACAGGCATTCATAGTCCTTGATCGGGCCAAAAATGCGCGCGCAGAACAGACCGTCACGCTCCGGCTTGAAGGTGCGGTAGTTGATGGTCTCCGGCTTCTTGATCTCGCCGAACGACCAGGACAGAATCTTCTCAGGGCTGGCAAGCGAAATCCGGATGGAATCGAACACCTGCGCAGGCGCCTGCGGATTGAAGAGATTCATGACCTCTTGGTTCATGCCGTTCTCCTTTTCGGGGTCCTCGAAAACCCCTTGCATCTAACGCGGGCCGAATGCCCGCTGAGTGGTCGGCCCACCGGCCGAAGAATTGGTGCATCCGGTCGCGAGAGCCCTCTCCCGCGCCCGGATGTCTTATTTACTCGGCCGCGCCCCTATTCGGCAGCATCGGGCAGCCGGATCGGGTTGTCGTCGAGCTTGGTGTTCTCGAGCTCGACATTGAGGCCGAGAGACCGCATTTCCTTGACGAGCACGTTGAAGCTCTCGGGAATGCCTGCCTCGAACGTGTCGTCGCCACGCACGATCGCCTCGTAGACCTTGGTGCGGCCGGCGACGTCGTCCGACTTCACCGTCAGCATTTCCTGCAGCGTGTAAGCGGCGCCGTAGGCTTCCAGTGCCCAGACCTCCATCTCGCCGAAGCGCTGGCCGCCGAACTGCGCCTTGCCGCCCAGCGGCTGCTGGGTGACGAGCGAGTACGGACCGATCGAACGCGCGTGGATCTTGTCGTCCACGAGGTGGTGAAGCTTGAGCATGTAGATATAGCCCATCGTCACCTTGCGATCGAACGGCTCGCCGGTGCGTCCGTCATAGAGCTGCGACTGACCGCTGGTGTGCAGGCCCGCCTGCTCCAGCATGATGTTGATGTCAGCCTCATGCGCGCCGTCGAACACCGGGGTCGCGATGGAGACGCCGCGGCGCATCTGCTCGCTGAGGCGAACGATGCTCTCGTCGTCATATTCGCGAACCGGCTCGTTGCGGTCGTTGGCCGGCATGAAGCTCTCGAGCGTCTTGCGCAGCGGCTTGATGTCGCCGGCTGTCTTGTACGCATCGATAAGCTCGCCGATCTTCCTGCCCATGCCAGCGCAGGCCCAGCCAAGATGCGTTTCCAGGATCTGGCCGACATTCATGCGGCTCGGCACACCCAGCGGGTTGAGCACGATATCGGCATGCGTGCCGTCCTCGAGGAAAGGCATGTCCTCGACCGGAACGATACGCGACACGACACCCTTGTTGCCGTGACGGCCGGCCATCTTGTCGCCGGGCTGCATCTTGCGCTTCACCGCCACGAAGACCTTGACCATCTTCATGACGCCCGGAGGCATTTCGTCGCCGCGCTGCACCTTCTCGACCTTGTCCATGAAGCGCTGTTCGAGCGCCTTCTTGGAATCGTCGTACTGGCCACGCAGGGCTTCCAGTTCGCTCTGGAGCTTTTCGTTCTCCACCGCAAACTGCCACCACTGCGAACGCGGATACTCGTCGAGCGTGTCCTTGGACAGCGTCGAGCCCTTCTTGAAGCCCTTCGGTCCAGCGATCGCTTCCTTGCCGACGAGAACGTCGGAAAGACGCGCATAGACGTTACGGTCCAGAATGGCCTGCTCGTCGTCGCGATCCTTGGCCAGGCGTTCGATCTCCTCGCGCTCGATCGCCATGGCGCGCTCGTCCTTCTCCACACCGTGGCGATTGAACACGCGCACCTCGACGACGGTGCCGAAAGTGCCCGGGGGCATGCGCATCGAAGTGTCGCGCACGTCGGAAGCCTTTTCGCCGAAGATGGCGCGCAGAAGCTTCTCTTCCGGCGTCATCGGGCTCTCGCCCTTCGGCGTGATCTTGCCGACCAGGATGTCGCCCGGCTGCACTTCCGCACCGATATAGACGATGCCGGCTTCGTCGAGGTTCTTCAGCGCTTCTTCCGAGACGTTTGGAATATCGCGCGTGATTTCCTCCGGACCGAGCTTGGTATCGCGCGCCATGACCTCGAACTCCTCGATGTGGATCGAGGTGAAGACGTCGTCGGCCACGATACGCTCGGAGAGCAGGATCGAGTCCTCGTAGTTGTAGCCGTTCCACGGCATGAACGCGACCAGCACGTTGCGGCCGAGCGCCAGATCACCGAGTTCGGTCGAGGGACCATCGGCGATGATGTCGCCCTTGTTGACCCGGTCACCCATGCGCACCAGCGGACGCTGGTTGATGCAGGTGTTCTGGTTCGAACGCTGGAACTTCATCAGCCGGTAGATGTCGACGCCGGACTTGCCCGGATCGAGATCCTCGGTGGCGCGGATAACGATACGCGTCGCGTCCACCTGGTCGACGATGCCGCCACGACGCGCGCCGATGGCGGCGCCCGAGTCACGGGCGACGATCGGCTCCATGCCGGTGCCGACGAACGGCGCCTCGGCGCGCACCAGCGGCACGGCCTGGCGCTGCATGTTCGAGCCCATCAGAGCGCGGTTGGCGTCGTCGTTCTCGAGGAACGGGATGAGCGCCGCGGCAACAGACACCATCTGCTTGGGCGACACGTCCATCAGGTCGACGTTTTCGCGCGGCGCCATCATCACTTCGCCGGCGCTGCGGCAAATGACGAACTCGTCGACGAAGCCGCCATTCTTGTCGAGCTCGGCGTTGGCCTGCGCGACATGGTGCTTGGCCTCTTCCATCGCCGAGAGATAGACGACGTCATTGGTCAACTTGCCGTCGACGATCTTGCGGTACGGGCTTTCGATGAAGCCGTACTTGTTGACGCGCGCGAAGGTCGCCAGCGAGTTGATCAGACCGATATTCGGGCCTTCCGGCGTCTCGATCGGGCAGATACGGCCGTAATGCGTCGGGTGCACGTCGCGCACTTCGAAGCCGGCACGCTCGCGGGTCAGACCGCCCGGTCCAAGCGCCGAGAGACGGCGCTTGTGGGTGATCTCCGACAGCGGGTTGGTCTGGTCCATGAACTGCGACAGCTGCGAGGAACCGAAGAACTCGCGCACGGCGGCGGCCGCCGGCTTGGCGTTGATCAGGTCCTGCGGCATGACCGTGTCGATCTCGATCGAGGACATGCGTTCCTTGATCGCGCGCTCCATGCGCAGCAGGCCGACGCGGTACTGGTTCTCCATCAGCTCGCCGACCGAACGCACGCGGCGGTTGCCGAGATTGTCGATGTCGTCGATCTCGCCCTTGCCATCACGCAGTTCGACCAGCGTCCTGACCACGGCCAGGATGTCGTCCTTGCGCAGCACGCGCACGGTGTCCTCGGCCTTGAGCTCGAGGCGCATGTTCATCTTGACGCGGCCGACGGCGGACAGGTCGTAGCGCTCGCTGTCGAAGAACAGCGAGTTGAACATGGCTTCGGCGGTCTCGAGCGTCGGCGGCTCGCCCGGGCGCATGACACGGTAGATGTCGAACAGCGCGTCCTGGCGGCTCTCGTTCTTGTCGACGGCGAGCGTGTTGCGGATATAGGCGCCGACATTGACATGGTCGATGTCGAGGACCTGGATTTCCTGCTCGCCGGTGCCGAGCAGCACCTTGAGCGTCTTGTCGTCGATCTCGTCGCCGGCCTCGAGGAAAATTTCGCCGGTGGCGTAGTTGACGATGTCCTCGGCCAGGTAGTTGCCGAGCAGATCCTCGTCGGTCGCCTTGATCGCCTTGAGACCCTTTTCGCCGAGCTGGCGTGCCTGGCGAGCGGTGATCTTCTTGCCCGCCTCGACGACGATCTCGCCGGTGTCGGCATCGACCAGGTCGCCGACGGCCTTGAGGCCGCGGAAACGCTCGACGTTGAAGGGAATGCGCCAATGGTCGCCGGCGCGCTTGTAGGTGATCTTGTTGTAGAAGGTCGACAGGATCTCCTCGCCGTCCATGCCGAGCGCCATCAGCAGCGACGTCACCGGAATCTTGCGGCGACGGTCGATGCGGGCGTGCACGACGTCCTTGGAATCGAACTCGATGTCGAGCCACGAGCCACGGTAGGGAATTACACGGGCGGCAAACAGAAGCTTGCCCGACGAGTGCGACTTGCCCTTGTCGTGGTCGAAGAAGACGCCCGGCGAGCGGTGCATCTGCGAGACGATGACGCGCTCGGTGCCGTTGACGATAAAGGTGCCGTTCAAGGTCATGAGCGGCATGTCGCCCATGTAGACGTCCTGCTCCTTGATGTCCTTGATCGACTTGGCACCGGTATCCTCGTCGATATCGAACACGATGAGGCGCAGCGTCACCTTCAGCGGCGCGGCATAGGTCAGGTCGCGCTGACGGCATTCGTCAACGTCGAATTTCGGTCCTTCGAACTCGTACTTCACGAACTCCAGCATGGAGGAGCCGGAAAAATCGGAGATCGGGAAGACCGACTTGAAAACAGCCTGCAGTCCTTCGTCGGGACGCCCGCCCTTGGGCTCGTCCACCATCAGGAACTGGTCATAGGATGCCTTCTGAACCTCGATAAGGTTCGGCATCTCCGCAACTTCCGGGATCTTCCCGAAGAACTTGCGTACGCGTCTGCGGCCATTGAAAGTCTGGGTCTGGGCCATCGTCGCTCCTTAGCTCTAAACTCGGGACGAACCTCGCCGCGGTTCGTCTTGCATACTGAGCCACCTGGGCGGCGGCTCTCTGTCTGTTCTCCGGCCGCCTCTCCAATTGCTTGGCGGTTACCGGCTAAAACGGGAGAAAACCCGTTTCCTGAAGGCCGGTTTACGGCCCTCAGGAAAGAGGTTTTCGTACATCTCGCGTCACGCAGCCTCCCCTGGTCACCCAAGGGAGTGGCGGACGGCGCGAGGCCGCCCGCCGCTTTTTACGCTTACTTCAGGTCGACCTTGGCGCCGGCTGCTTCCAGCTGCGCCTTGAACTTGTCAGCGTCGGCCTTGGAAACGCCTTCCTTGACCGGCTTCGGAGCCGCTTCGACCAGGTCCTTGGCTTCCTTGAGGCCAAGACCGGTGATGGCGCGGACTTCCTTGATGACGTTGATCTTCTGAGCGCCGGCCTCGGTGAGAACGACGTCGAATTCCGTCTTTTCCTCAACCGGGGCAGCAGCAGCGGCAGCACCGCCAGCAGCGGCAACCGCCACCGGAGCAGCAGCCGAAACGCCCCACTTTTCTTCCAGAAGCTTCGACAGCTCAGCCGCCTCGAGGACGGTCAGCTTCGAAAGGTCGTCTACGATCTTTGCCAGATCAGCCATTGTTGTGTTCCTTCGTTAGGTTCGAACGTGTGTTTTTGATAGCGAGGAACGGCCTCATGCCGCCTCGTCCTTCCGGGCGTAAGCGCCGATGACGCGCGCGACCGAGGCCGCTGGCGCATTGACGATCTGGGCGATCCGGGTTGCCGGCGTGGCGATCATGCCAACCAGCCTGGCGCGCAGCTCATCGAGCGACGGAAGTGTGGCGAGTGCCTTCACACCGTCGGCGTTGAGCGAGGTGGTGCCCATTGCGCCGCCGAGAATGACGAGCTTGTCATTCCCCTTGGCGAAATCGGACGCGACCTTCGGCGCCGCAATCGGATCCTCCGAATACGCGATCAGCGTCTGTCCCTTGAACAGCTCGATGATCGATGCGGAGTCCGTGCCCTGAAGAGCGATTTTGGCGAGACGGTTCTTCGCGACTTTAACGGTGCCACCGGCAGCGCGCATCTTCGACCGAAGGTCGTTCATTTGCGCGACGGTGATACCGGCATAGTGGGCCACGACTACTGAACCCGCGCCCGAAAACGCATCATTCAGGCCCGTGACGAGTTCGCGTTTTTCCGCTCTGTCCACTGCCTATCTCCAGTTGACCCCAGTCCTGCCAATGGGAACATTCCCATTTCGAGGACAGGCGTCGGGTTGCCTTTTGCCGGCCGGGCCATCCAGTAACGGATCTCCCGAACGACGCTCGAGGATCCTGCCCCCTTTCGCCACATCGACGGCAAAGCCGGCGATGCGCAGACAAAAGGCAAACACGGTTCGAACCTTTCATTGGAGCTTGTTGCTCCGTTGTCCGGTTTTCACCCGTCTCATGCAGGCCCACATGAATTAAGGCCCTCCTCTTGAATCAAGGTTCGGGCCGCCCGCAATCTCGGACAGGATGTCCGGAAGCCTTCCGGCTTCCGGTACCGGGCCCAGGATAAATCCAAGGCCCGGAATTCAGTCACGGATCAGCCTTCGAAAGGCCAATCCAAATCCAATCAGGACGCGGCGAGCGTCGCGACGTCGAGCTTGAGGCCCGGGCCCATCGTCGAGGTGACAGACACCTTCTTGACGTAGTTGCCCTTGGCGCCAGCCGGCTTTGCCTTGGTCACCGCATCGGCGAAGGCACGGACGTTCTCTTCCAGCGCCTTGACGTCGAAAGAGACCTTGCCGACACCGGCATGAACGATGCCGGCCTTCTCGACACGGAACTCGACCGCGCCGCCCTTCGAAGCCTTGACGGCCGCGGCGACATCGGTGGTGACGGTGCCGACCTTCGGGTTCGGCATCATGCCGCGCGGGCCGAGCACCTTACCGAGACGGCCGACGAGCGGCATCATGTCCGGCGTGGCGATGCAGCGATCGAAATCGATCGTGCCCTTCTGGACGATGTCGACCAGATCCTCGGCACCGACGATGTCGGCACCGGCGGCCTTGGCCTCTTCGGCCTTGTCGCCACGGGCGAACACGGCGACACGGACCGAGCGGCCGGTGCCGTTCGGCAGGTTGACCACGCCGCGAACCATCTGGTCGGCATGACGCGGGTCTACGCCGAGGTTCATGGCCACTTCGATGGTCTCGTCGAACTTGACCGAGGAACGATCCTTGAGCAGCTTCAGCGCATCACCGAGCGCGTAAGCCTTGTTGGGATCGATGCCTTCACGGGTCTTCGATACACGCTTTGCAATCTTTGCCATGATCTTAGCCCACCACTTCCAGACCCATCGAGCGGGCGGAGCCCTCGACCATGCGCATGGCCGCTTCGACGTCGTTCGCGTTCAGATCCTTCATCTTGGCGGTCGCGATTTCGCGAACCTTGTCGCGCGAAACCGTGCCAGCCTTGACCTTGCCCGGCTCCTTCGAGCCCGACTTCAGGTTCGCGGCCTTCTTCAGGAAGTAGCTCACCGGGGGCGTCTTCATGACGAAGGTGAACGACTTGTCCTGGTAATAGGTGATGACGACCGGAACCGGCGATCCCTTTTCCATTTCCTGGGTCTGCGCGTTGAACGCCTTGCAGAACTCCATGATGTTGATGCCACGCTGACCAAGTGCCGGGCCGATCGGGGGAGACGGCGTGGCCGATCCCGCGGAGACCTGGAGCTTGAGCTGGCCTGCAATTTTCTTAGCCATCTCTTTTCCTGCCTTTGTCTATGCCGGCTCCACGATCTGGGAAACACCGGCGGTTGCAGTCTGGTGGTGCGGTTCTTGCGGCCGGCTAAAGCCGCCTTCGCCTCCCACCGTTCTCGAGTCGCGCGTTGCCGCGCCGCCTCCCCTGATCGCCGGACCGGCATCAGGGATTTCGGATCAGCCCTTTTCGACCTGTCCGAATTCCAGATCGACGGGCACGGCGCGCCCGAAGATCGAAACTTCCACCTTGAGCCGCGCCCGCTCCTCGTCCACTTCCTGGACGAAACCGTTGAACGACGCGAAGGGACCATCCGAAACGCGGATCGCCTCGCCGATCTCGAAAGTGACCGAGGGCTTCGGCCGCTCGACGCCTTCCTGTACCTGGTTCAGGATGCGCTGGGCTTCGGCCTCGGTGATCGGCACCGGCTTGGAGTCGCCGAGAAAACCTGTGACTTTCGGCGTGTTCTTGACCAGCGAGAACACGGCGTCGGTCAAGTTGGCCTTCAAGAGCACGTAGCCCGGGAAGAACTTGCGCTCGGCGTCGACCTTGCGGCCGCGACGAAGCTCGACGACCTTCTCGGTCGGCACCACGATCTGCTCGATATCGGCGGACAGGCCCTTCTGCTTGGCCTTGTTCTCGATGTCCTCGGCGACCTTCTTCTCGAAGTTCGAATAGGCGTGGACGATGTACCAGCGCGTAGCCATTTTTTCGACTTCTCCTAATCGCCGGACTTAGCGTCCAATGCCCAGAATCTGCTCGACCGCGAGGCCCATGAGCTGATCGGCGGTGAAGAAGAAGATCATCGCAATCACAGCAAAGGCCAGGACCATGACCGTCGAGATCATCGTCTCGCGGCGCGACGGCCAAGTCACCTTGGCTGTCTCCGCGCGCACCTGCTGGAGAAAGACGAAAGGATTTGTGGTTTTCGAAGCCATATGCCGCCTGTCTTCAAGACCCGTTGGCCGGGTCCCCTGGATGATCCCGCTGGCCGGGACGTGCCGCCTGAGCCCAATCTCGCGCCGAATCAGCGCAATCATTTCGCCCATGCAAATCAGACGCGTAAAGCCGGCTTCCCAGCTCCACGCGTCGCGTGTCTGTTTCGTCTACATAAAACCGATTCTTGATCCACGCAAGTGGCAAGTGCCCGCTTTATGACCAAACGCCGCCTCGGAACCATCCAGTCGTTCCGTCCCGGCTATGGCGCCCTTATGCCCCAATCAGGCTAATATGGCAAGCGGCTCGCCGATTTTCAAAGGCAGCCCGCGAAATATCGTTTTGATGCCAGTCTTAGGAAATGGCACGGGCAGCAGGGCTCGAACCTACGACCTGCGGTTTTGGAGACCGCCGCTCTACCAACTGAGCTATGCCCGTACACGCGCGCTTCGGCGCAGGCGCTTCCTAAAAGCTTCCGCGCGCTCTGTAAAGAGCGGTTTGCAAGCAAACGTGCTTAACCCCTGCGCCAGAAATCGAGATGGTCGGCGACCAGCCCCTCGGCATCGATCTCCAGCTCCCGCCTGAAGTGGCTGGCGCGCGATTCATAGAGGTATCGCCGGCAGCCGAAGCTATTTTGCGTCCGGCACCCGATACGGACCGCCAGGCACGCCCCAGCCCCAGGTCGGCATCGGTTCGGTCTCGGGATCGCAGGTCTCGCCGAGATTGGAATTCATCTTGGCCAGCCGCGATCCCCATTCGACGTAGCCCATGAAGGCTGAACGGAATTCCGGATCGTCCGGCAGACCGACCTCATCCGCCGCGTCGGCGAGAAGATTGATCCAGCGGCGGCGCTGCTCCTCGCTCAAATGCTTGCCCAGATGATGCATGACCATTTCGCGGTGGCCGCCAAAGGTTTCGCTGTAGGTTTTCGGTCCGCCGAAGACCTCGCCGATGAAGGCCGCGACATGGGCGGGGTGGTCCGGCGACATGTGCTTGAACACCGGGCCAACGACCGGATCTCGTGCCACCTTGTCGTAGAAGGTTTGCGTCAGCCGGTTCAGCGCCTCGCTGCCTCCGGCCCATTCGTAGAGTGTCGGAACGTCCTGGCTCATTCTCGATCCTTCGCCGGCCCCGCCGCCGCGACGATAGCGGAAATCGGATATGGCTCAACCTGCCTCGATGGGCAGTTCCCCTGACATCACCGTGCTCTACAGCCTGGCGGGCGCGTCGGCCTGTGCATTGGCGGCTGGCAGGCCCAGGCAATTGTCGGGCTTGGCAACAGCCTTGCAAATCGTGGAGCCGGTCAGCGCGTCGACCGATTGCGGTCCCGTTGTCAGTCCAAGCTTGAGCATGGTGTCTGGGTCAAGTTGCCCCTCGGTCGAGCGTCGTTCGATTGTTGCGAACAGAGCGGGACTGATCGCCATCTCGTCGAGGTAGGCCTTGACCACCAGCTTCTGTCCCATCGGATACAGGCTGAGCCGCGCCCGGGGACCGACAAGCCGTCTGGCACCGCCGGCGACCACTAACGCACAGGCGGAATCACACTCCACCCCCGCATCGATGCTCAATCCGGCATAGGCTCCTTCCGTAGCCAGGCAGTTCCACGCGTCGGGGTCACAGTCGACGAAATCGGTGCGGGCAACGGCGATGTCGAGCTTTCTTTCATGGATAAGCCGCCCCATTGCGAGAGCGCTGGGCAGGTCGCCTCCGCGTGAGCTGATGACGACAGGCAGCCGCCGATCGCCAAGCGTGGCCAGCAACTGCCGCAGCTTCCGCGGCGCCTGGTTCGTGATCGCGCCTTCGGCCGATATCCATTCCGGACAATCGGGATCGCACAGCGGATTGCTGCCGCGAACGACGACAAACCGCATGTCCCCGCCGGCCTTCGCGGTGTCCGGTTGAACGGCAGCCATGGGCCTGGCTGCGGCCAATGGCGTCGTCTTGCTTGCGGGTCCAGCTATTTGCCGGCAGTTCGTGGCCGGCTGGGCCAGGCCGCAGAGGCTTGCCGTGGTCAACAGATCCACTGCGTCCCGGCTGGTGACCAACTTCATCCTCACCATGTCGTCGAGGGGAATCTGACGAATCTCACTGGCCGGCGTGGCCTTCATGATTTCCAGTACGCCGTCTGCTATCCCCATTTCCTTCAGGTACGCCGAAAGCGTCTTCTCGACGGTCCTGCTCATTTCGTAGGTTTTGTAGCTGCCAGCGTTTTTGCGGCTGACCACCTTGGTGCTGATGATCTTCTTCCTGCCGTTCACGATCCGGTACGTGGTCCGGTAGAGCAGCTTCTCCCGCTGGTATGTGGTGGTGATCTGGTGGACGCCGAGATAGCCGAAATCTCCGACGAAGCGGCGAACACCGCCGGAAAACATTAGCGGACAGGCCGAATTGCACATGGCTCCGTCGTCATAGGCCGTACCGAAATAATCGGCACTTTTGCCCTTGTTGTCCCCGCAGTTTTTTGTTTCCGGTTGGCAATCGGAAAAAACCGTCACGCCGACGGCGATATCGAGCTTGTTCTTGCGGATCATACGGCCGAGTGCCAACGCGGCCTCGACGTTACCGCCGGGCGAATTGACGACGACCGGCAATTGCCTTCCCTTGAGCGCCTTGAGCGTGCGCTTGAAGAGAGACGGCGTGCCCGCGTCGATGGTGCCGTCCGCCGATATCCATTCAGGACAGTTGGGTTCGCATCCCGGAGCGTTGCTGCGCACGACGACGAAGCGCATGGGCGGGATGTCGAGAGGCCCATCCTCCGCTCGCGCTGTCAAAACGGGCAGAGCCATGGCGACGGCGAGGCAAACCAGTGCCCATAACCGCCATGCCTTCCCATCGAAACGGTGCCTTGGAACCACGGTCGGCAAAGCTCCCCTCAGCGCAACCTATACTAGTTGCAGCCATGGCGCTTGCAACAGCTTTGAAACAAACGCGCAATGCTTGCGTTGCGAGGCGTCTGAAACGAAAAAAGGCGGCCCGAAGACCGCCCTTTCGTTTTCGAGACCGGCAGCAGCCGGATCGATTACTCTTTGATGGTGACGACGATGCCGGCACCGACGGTGCGGCCGCCTTCACGGATGGCGAAGCGCAGCTTCTCT
>NZ_VFVP01000021.1:0-2500 GCF_006442175.1 Mesorhizobium sp. B2-3-14
GCTTATGCCATTGCACTCAGCGAACGATTTCCGACCGTTCTGAGCCCACCATCGCGCGCCTCCGTTACTCTTTAGGAGGCGACCGCCCCAGTCAAACTACCCACCATACATTGTCCCGGACCCGGATAACGGGCCGCGGTTAGACATCCATAGTGATAAGGGTGGTATTTCAAGGGTGGCTCCACCTGAGCTGGCGCCCAGGTTTCAAAGCCTACCACCTATCCTACACATGCCACTACGAATGCCAATGTAAAGCTATAGTAAAGGTGCACGGGGTCTTTCCGTCTAACCGCAGGAACCCCGCATCTTCACGGGGAATTCAATTTCACTGAGTCTATGCTGGAGACAGCGGGGAAGTCGTTACGCCATTCGTGCAGGTCGGAACTTACCCGACAAGGAATTTCGCTACCTTAGGACCGTTATAGTTACGGCCGCCGTTTACTGGGGCTTCGATTCAGAGCTTGCACCCCTCCTCTTAACCTTCCAGCACCGGGCAGGCGTCAGACCCTATACGTCGTCTTGCGACTTCGCAGAGCCCTGTGTTTTTGATAAACAGTCGCTACCCCCTGGTCTGTGCCACCCTCCTCCACTTGCGTGGAAAAGGGTCACGCTTCTTCCGAAGTTACGCGTGCAATTTGCCGAGTTCCTTCAGCATAGTTCTCTCAAGCGCCTTGGTATACTCTACCAGACCACCAGTGTCGGTTTCGGGTACGGTTTATAAGGAGGAGCTATTTCCTGGAACCACGCAGCAGCCCGTTCAATCCGATAAGATTGGACTACCTCAATGATCCGTCACTACCTCCAAGCCCACGAATATTAACGTGGTTCCCATCGACTACGCGTTTCCGCCTCGTCTTAGGGGCCGGCTAACCCTGCTCAGATTAGCTTTAAGCAGGAACCCTTGGTCTTTCGGCGGGGGAGTCTCTCACTCCCCTTACGTTACTCATGTCAGCATTCGCACTTCTGATACCTCCACCACCCCTCACGGGTATGGCTTCGTCAGCTTACAGAACGCTCCGCTACCGCTTGGCCCTTGCGGACCAAACCCTAAGCTTCGGTGTATGGCTTTAGCCCCGTTACATTTTCGGCGCAAAGACCCTTATTTAGACCAGTGAGCTGTTACGCTTTCTTTAAATGATGGCTGCTTCTAAGCCAACATCCTGGTTGTTTTGGGATCCTCACATCCTTTCCCACTTAGCCATAACTTGGGGACCTTAGCTGTAGGTCAGGGTTGTTTCCCTTTTCACGACGGACGTTAGCACCCGCCGTGTGTCTGCCGACTAGTACTCCCAGGTATTCGGAGTTTGGTTAGGTTTGGTAATCCGGTGAGGACCCCTAGCCCATCCAGTGCTCTACCCCCTGGGGTATTCGGTCGACGCTCTACCTAAATAGATTTCGCGGAGAACCAGCTATTTCCGAGTTTGATTGGCCTTTCACCCCTAGCCACAAGTCATCCCGAACTATTGCAACAGTTATGGGTTCGGTCCTCCAGTAAGTGTTACCTTACCTTCAACCTGCTCATGGCTAGATCACTCGGTTTCGGGTCTAATGCGACGAACTGAACGCCCTGTTCAGACTCGCTTTCGCTGCGCCTACACCTAGCGGTTTAAGCTTGCTCGTCACACTAAGTCGCTGACCCATTATACAAAAGGTACGTGGTCACCCAGGACGAACCTTGGGCTTCCACTGTTTGTAGGCAACCGGTTTCAGGTACTCTTTCACTCCCCTTGTCGGGGTGCTTTTCACCTTTCCCTCACGGTACTAGTTCGCTATCGGTCATGCACGAGTACTTAGGCTTGGAGGGTGGTCCCCCCAATTTCAGACAGGATTTCACGTGTCCCGCCTTACTCGAGGACGATTGATTGCATTACGCGTACGGGGCTGTCACCCACTATGGCCCTACTTTCCAGAAGGTTCCGCTTGTCTCTCAATCGCCACTGGCCTGGTCCGGGTTCGCTCGCCACTACTTCCGGAGTCTCGGTTGATGTCCTTTCCTACGGGTACTTAGATGTTTCAGTTCCCCGCGTTCGCCACTTTATCCCTATGTATTCAGGATAAGTTACCTATATCTGATACTTGGAAACCACAGCAGCACCAGCGCAATCTCGAAGAGATTATCGCTCATGCTACTCTGATTTTCCAAGCACCTTAGGTGGGTTTCCCCATTCGGAAATCTACGGATCAAAGGGTATTCGCACCTCCCCGTAGCTTATCGCAGCGTATCACGTCCTTCATCGCCTGTGCATGCCAAGGCATCCACCAATTGCCCTTAAGACACTTGATCGTTCTCATTGCCAATACCCATCGCGCAATCCGAAGGATTGTCGCTTCAGCCTTCCCCTTGCGAGGTTAGCATCCGCGCGCAATCCGAAGGATTGTCGCTTCAGCCTCCCCCTTGCGAGGTTAACTCAAGCGCAATCCCGAAGGGATTGTCGCCACGCGATCTCGAAGAGATCGTCGCGTCAGCCAAATCCTGTGCAGGACCCGGCTTGATGTCATT
>NZ_VFVP01000022.1:0-4119 GCF_006442175.1 Mesorhizobium sp. B2-3-14
ACTGGAGCAACCGGTTCGACTGGCGCCACAGGTGATACCGGCGCGACTGGCTCGACCGGAGCAACTGGCTCGACCGGAGCCACTGGCTCGACCGGCGCCACTGGCTCGACCGGCGCCACTGGTTCGACTGGCGCCACCGGTCCGACCGGAGCAACCGGCTCGACCGGCGCCACTGGCTCGACCGGCGCCACTGGTCCGACCGGAGCAACCGGCTCGACTGGAGCCACTGGCTCGACCGGCGCAACCGGCTCGACCGGGGCAACCGGCTCGACGGGTGCAACCGGGGCCACAGGCGCAACCGGCTCGACCGGAGCAACCGGCTCGACGGGTGCAACCGGCTCGACGGGTTCGACCGGGGCGACCGGCTCGACTGGAGCCACTGGCTCGACCGGCGCAACCGGCTCGACCGGAGCAACCGGGGCCACAGGCGCAACCGGCTCGACCGGCGCAACTGGTTCGACCGGGGCCACAGGCGCAACAGGCTCGACCGGCGCAACTGGTTCGACCGGGGCAACCGGGGCCACAGGCGCAACCGGCTCGACCGGCGCCACTGGCTCGACCGGCGCCACTGGTTCGACTGGCGCAACCGGCTCGACCGGAGCAACCGGCTCGACGGGTGCAACGGGTGCAACGGGGGCGACCGGCTCGACTGGACCCACTGGCTCGACCGGCGCAACCGGCTCGACTGGAGCAACCGGAGCCACGGGTGCAACCGGCGCAACTGGTTCGACCGGGGCAACCGGCTCGACCGGCGCCACGGGAGCGACTGGTGCGACAGGCTCGCAAGGTCCGACAGGCCCGACCGGAGGAACCGGTTCGGATGGTGGTGGTACTGGTGGTCATGGCAATAACGGCTTTGGCAATGGAGACCAGAATGCACCTGGTGGTTCCGGGAACAATAACAATGCCGAAAACGGCCCTGGTCACAAAGCCAACGTCACGGCCAATACGCTCGGGCTCAAGGACACGAAGCAGTTCCTGCAGTCCGGCTCGACTGATGGCGGCGGCGGTTCCGGCGGCCATGCGTCGGTCCGCAACCTGATCGGCCTTGCGACGACTTCGATGACGACAGACCTGCTGAATGTCCTCAAGACCGTCAGTGGATCTGGCCAGAACCCGAACAAGCCTTCCGGGGCGAGCACGGATCTTACTTCCGACCAGACCAAGCCTGGCGCCGGCTACGCCAGCAACGACCATACCGTCAAGACGACCCTGAAGGATCTCTTGAAGCCACATGAGTGAGCGGCGAACGGACTGGACGGTAACTGGTCTAGGTTGAAAAAAAAAGGACGCGCGGGCTTCGCTGGAGGCCCGCGCGTTGATCATTCTTCCTTGTCGGCTCGTGCAGCGTTCCTGTAGCGGGACGATAGCGGTCAGCACGAACTGGCACCCGGCAAGCTCCGCAGCTGGCGCCCTGCCAGGCGATTATTCGCAGAGTTACAGCAACTGAACGGAAGCCGGCAAGTATTCGGTTTTCAGGAACAATTTGAGCGAAGCCGACGCCTCCTATTGATCGAGGTCTGCTGCCTGGTTCTCTGAAATTTACCAATTCCTTACTTAATAGTTTACAAATCCCTAATTTTCGAATTTACTAATATGCGGGTATGGAGGGTGCCCGCAGATCGCACGGTCGGTGGCCGCAAGGTCTGTGCAGGTGGGTTGGACAGGGATCGGGTAGCAAGGCAGTTTCGCGCATGAAGAAGGGGCGTCTACAAGGCGCACCGTGACATGTCGCGTCCATGCCTATGCTTCGGCGGATGGCAGACGGTTTCCCATTCCGGAGTTCACTCGCGAGTTTGCCGTCGAAACATCGGCGGCATGGGTGTCAGGAGTGGGGTGGCTGTGAGTCAAATGTTTTCGCGTGTGCCCTGTGGGGGCGTTGGCGCATTCCCGCGGTTCGACGGGCGCCGGAGCGATCCGCTGCCGGACGCTGCGACTGATCGCCCGATCGCGCGGACCGATGCGCCCCGGGCCTCCGAACTCCTTTTCGTCGATCCCTCGGTATCCGATCTCGGCACGATCCTGCGAAATCTGAGGCCGGAGGTCGAAGCGATCGTGCTTAACGCCGAACGCCCGGCAGCGCGCCAGATGGCAGTTGCACTCGAACGCCGCGACGGCCTCGACGCGGTCCACGTCATCGCGCACGGCGCGCCGGGGCGGGTGAGCTTCGCGGCCGGCGAGTGGTCGGCGCGGACGCTGAAGGACGATGCTGACGATCTCGCTTCGATTGGCCAGGCGCTGGGCGATTCCGGCGAGGTGCTCTTGTGGAGCTGCAACGCGGGCGCCGGTGCGGCCGGAATGAATTTCATCGATGCGCTGTCGCGCACGGTGGCAGCGCCAGTTGCGGCGGCGAACGACTTGGTTGGGTCGCCGGCGCTAGGCGGCGACTGGAAACTGAACATTCAAACAAAGAACGCTGCGGCACAGCCGCCGCTGACCCGGGGGGGCATCATGAGCTACGCAGCAGTTCTGGCAGCGATAGAGATCACCGTATCCGGCTTGGTCCCGAGCGGCTTGGCGGCCGGCTCGACAACCTACTTCGTGGTAGACAGGGACCACGGCTCGATCGTCGGCAACATCAATCTGCCGAACATGGCGAACAGGGCCTTCCGGATCACCGTCAGGGTGCCCGGCGGATCGACGGGCCTCGATGTCGGCATCTTCGACGACGCCGGCAAGTTCACCTCGGCCGGCTTCACCGTGGATGTGCCCGCGCCTCCATCCGGCGCAGTTGGGCCGAAGGGGTGATGTCATGCTGAAGAACCTAATTCCCTTCCATAGCCCGGTCGCCTCGCGGCCCGGCCTTGGTGCATCAACATGGCAAGCTTCGCCCGAACACCCTCGGGGCCATCATGCGATGACGTCCGAAATCGTGTTCATCGATCCCGCCGTCAGCGATGTGCCGACCCTTCTGGCCGGGCTACGGCCAGGCGTGCAGCCGGTGCTGCTCGATGCCACGCGGCCCGCGGCCGCGCAGATGGCGGCGGCGCTGGCCGGTCGGCGAGGCCTGGCAGCGATTCACGTCATCGCCCACGGCGCGCCTGGACGCGTCGCTTTCGCGGCCGGCGAATGGTCGGCTGAGACGCTGGCGCGCGACGCCGGCTACTTGGCCGCGATCGGCATGTCCCTGGCAGAGGGCGGTGACCTGCGGCTTTGGAGCTGTGAGACGGGCAAAGCTAAGGCGGGCGGCGCGTTTGTCGAGGCCCTGGAGGACGCAACAGGCGCGAAGATTGGCGCGGCAACTTGGTTGATTGGTGCTACGGCACTAGGCGGACGTTGGGATTTGACTGTAGCCGGACCAGCCGGCACGCGCGCAGCTCCGCTGAACCAGGCTGGAACGGAAAATTATGCCAGCGTGCTGAGCGTGGAAGTTACGTTAACTGGGTCGCTCGATAATAACGGGTCTGTAAACACGATCCCCATCCAATATTACGTGACGAATTCAGCCGGTGTGATTGTCGGTAGTTTTTCATTGCCAGCAAAGGTTGTAGGTCCATTTAACTCTGTTCAGATAATACTTGAATTACCTTCAACTGGGATATCGACAACATATACTTTAACAGCACTGGTACCAACTGGTTTACCAGCAAATAATGCGGATTATAATATAGTATCTGCTGGGACATTCACCGTTCCAGCTACAGGCGTCGGCTCAGGCACGATCACTGCGAACACGTCCCCAAATGATGGTGTCTTCCAGCTAACAGCGGCCAGTTCCGCAACCTTCGCGGGCGCCACGGGACCAACGGGTGCTACCGGCGCTACAGGTGCCACCGGCGCTACGGGTTCGACAGGCGCAACTGGTTCGACTGGTGCAACCGGAGCCACAGGTGCGACCGGCGCCACAGGCTCGACCGGCGATACTGGAGCCACGGGCTCGACCGGAGCTACAGGCGCCACAGGCGCAACCGGCGATACCGGAGCGACTGGCTCGACCGGAGCCACAGGTGCTACGGGGTCCACTGGTGCAACTGGTGATACCGGAGCCACGGGTTCGACCGGAGCTACCGGCGCCACAGGCGCAACCGGCGATACAGGTGCGACCGGCGATACCGGAGCGACAGGGTCGACTGGTGCTACCGGCGCCACGGGTGCGACGGGCGATACCGGAGCGACCGG
>NZ_VFVP01000023.1:0-1340 GCF_006442175.1 Mesorhizobium sp. B2-3-14
CGGCGCACCGCCCTCGTTCGTGAGGCGTATATAGTCGCCACCAACCAAAACTGTCAACACCGTTCCCAAATGTTTTTTCGATTTATCGTGGAGATATCCACGGGGCTGAAATTCGTGAGTTGGCTAGGCTGAATTCCCCCGTCGCTTTCAACGGTTGTTTATGCGTGGGTTTCCACTTTGACCCGACGCCTGGCATGCTTCGCTTTGAAGACTGCTGCCCGCCCACGGACCTCGCCCGAGCGGCTTTCAGCGCCGATTCTCCAGCAATTCCGGTGATGTTCCGACCCGCGTAGAAGATGCCTGGGATCAGCACCTGCTCATCCTTGATCGCGAAGGCAATGCTGACCGCCCGCCGACAACCAACAATCCGCGGCCCAGGCATGATCTCGAGCCGCTCAGTGCCTCGCTGTGGAAAAGTCGCTAAGCCGAGACAATGGTTCCTGGATACCACGACAAAATTCCAGGCGATTGCTGGCGACGGCCGCTCGGCTATGCCGTCGTAGAGCTGTTGGAGTTCGGCTTGTGCTGCGGGATGAAAGACGATCCGATATTCCGTTCGTAATAGGCCTTCGCCTGCTTCGCGCGATGGCGCGCTTCGAGGCTGGAAAAGACCGTTTCGGCTGGAATTCCCTTCGTCGGATTCTGCTGGAGCCGCCAGGCGTGCGGGAATTTCCTCGCGCAACCACTTTTGCCGCTCCGCCTCGAAGTCATCGAGCATGCGTAGGCCGGCGCGGACAACCTCGCTGGCATTGTTGTAGCGGTCTGATTCGAGTTGCCGCTTGATGAATTGCTCATGGTGGTCGTTCAAAGCGTAATTGGGCATGGCACCTCCTGGAAGATATTATGTGGCAGAGGAGTATTCTGCCGCCTCGAACGCGTTTCACCGTCACCACGCGCTCAAGCGGGGTCACCCGATCCGGCAGAATTGAAATAACGATTGGGACAGTTCTGTGGAGCGGAGGGCCGCAGCCCGTGCTACCGGCATCCGAAAGCATGTGAGGAGACCAGCTGAGTTAAAGCCCAACCGGCCAATCTGTTCATGCTTGGCGGCCATCGATCTTGAACCCCGTCCCCATGGCCTTCGCTGATTTGATTTGTCCCGCGCGTCGGCGGCGCCTTTTTGCCGGTCCTGAACAGAGTGGATCGACTCCACGGCGATCCGGATAGGCAACGGTCCGCCGATTTGGACTCTGGCGGCCGTTTTCTTTGTGAGGTTTTGTTGGCTTGGTTTGGGGGGCTGATGGGTTCGAATTTCTGTGCGGAGAGATCGGAACGCGAACGGCCCGCCGGCATAGAGCCAGGCGGGCCGTTTTGTTTGGTTGCGGGGACAGGATTTGAAC
>NZ_VFVP01000024.1:0-1295 GCF_006442175.1 Mesorhizobium sp. B2-3-14
GAGATCGGAACGCGAACGGCCCGCCGGCATAGAGCCAGGCGGGCCGTTTTGTTTGGTTGCGGGGACAGGATTTGAACCTGTGACCTTCAGGTTATGAGCCTGACGAGCTACCGGGCTGCTCCACCCCGCGTCACCACCATGATCGCCTTGTGGCGATTGCGGTATTTGCGATCGCCATTTTATTTGGCGATTGCGGTATTCTGTCTCCACCAAATGAAAGGGCCGCTTAGAGCGGCCCGGGATCCCTTGGCGGGCCTTTATGCGTGTCGCCCAAAAGAGTTAGCGGTTTGGGGCAACGACGTGCAGAGAAGATTTCACGGTCATCCGATTGGATGAGAGTTTGAACGTGCGTTTTGCAGACCTGGCAGCGACCTACTCTCCCGCGTCTTGAGACGAAGTACCATCAGCGCTGGAGCGTTTCACGGCCGAGTTCGGAATGGGATCGGGTGCAGCCGCTCCGCCATAACCACCAGGTCGGCAAAACGCACGTTATTCGAGAAGCTGGAATAGGGAATAGTGAGTAGCGAATAGTGAGTAGGGGATACCTATTCGCCATTGGCTCACTGCTCTTCACCTGTCTTTTTGTGCCTGAGCGACATCCGCAGTTTGCTTCCGGGCAAAGCCCGCAAGCGCGACTGCGCGTCGCCGGTCGTCCGGCGCCCTCGCGGAGCATAGGCCCGTAAGGGCCGCTCATGCGTGAGCGCTGGTCAGACCATTTGACTTCGTCAAATGGGTATTAGGAATGAGAACGATCAAGCCGATCGAACTATTAGTACCGGTAAGCTTCAAGCGTTGCCGCTCTTCCACACCCGGCCTATCAACGTGGTCGTCTTCCACGGTTCTCAGGGAATACTCGTTTTAAGGTGGGTTTCCCGCTTAGATGCCTTCAGCGGTTATCCCGTCCGGATATAGCTACCCTGCTATGCGGCTGGCGCCACAACAGGTCCACCAGAGATCCGTCCATCCCGGTCCTCTCGTACTAGGGACAGATCCTTTCAATATTCCTACACCCACGGCAGATAGGGACCGAACTGTCTCACGACGTTCTGAACCCAACTCACGTACCGCTTTAAATGGCGAACAGCCATACCCTTGGGACCTGCTCCAGCCCCAGGATGCGATGAGTCGACATCGAGGTGCCAAACAACCCCGTCGATATGGACTCTTGGGGGTCATCAGCCTGTTATCCCCGGCGTACCTTTTATCCGTTGAGCGATGGCCCTTCCACGCGGGACCACCGGATCACTATGACCGACTTTCGTCTCTGCTCGACTTGTCAGTCTCGCAGTCAGGCA
>NZ_VFVP01000003.1:0-569704 GCF_006442175.1 Mesorhizobium sp. B2-3-14
GTCGACGCCGAGGTCACGGCCTGGGCCCAAGGTGTTCTTGCCGGCAAGATCGACCAGACGGCGGCCAAGCTTCAGGCGGGAACGACGCCGTAGCGGTTCGTCGCGGAAAGGGCGTAGTCACCAGAGGAGATGCCGCTGGGCTTGGCCTGGCGGCATCGTTTTCCTCCTGGAGCCGTTCCCGTTCAACGACAACGCAGAACCGCTTCTCGCTTCGACCTGATTGTCGGCGAAAAAAGCCGAGCGCGGCTTGTCGACTGGCTGGTGGCCAACAAGACCGGTGGTGAGCGCATCAGGGCGGGCCTGCCGAGAGGCTTGAAATGCGGCGACAAGACCGGGACCGGCGAGCGCGGCAGTACCAATGATGCCGCCGTCATCTGGCCGGCCTCGGGCAATCCGGTTCTGATGTCGATCTATCTGACCGGCACCGAGCAGAGCCTGAACGGCGCGGCTCTGCCGCACCGCCGGTTTCACACACCCGGCCGTTCCGGGTCATGCATCAACGTCTTCCGGCTGAAGCAATCGTTGCGCGAGCACCTCAATACACTCGACCATCTCGACAACCGGCGATATGAAATGGGTGCCGATCTGTTCGCATCCCCTGCGCCTCTCCCGCAGCCAGGGACCGCAGGCGGCCAGCAAGGAGCCGCACTGTTCGGCGTGATCAGCCGGCCGGATTGAAGAGGATGAATTGACGCGTAAAGCCAGCCCGACCATCGCGCTGTTTTCCAAGGCGGGCTCTGGCGCCGCGCTGAACTGCATCGGCATCGCACAGGCCTTGCGCGCCCGGGGCGCCCAGCCTTCATCCACCACGGCGGCAATAAAAGCTTTTGCGAGGCGCTGCGCTTCGGCGTGCCGTCGCTGATCATGCTCTATTGCTGGGACGACAATGCGCAACGCGCCGGAGAGACCGGCGATCATATCGGCCGCGACGGCTGGACCGAAGGGGGATTGAAGAGAGCCATTCTCGGCCTGTTGGCCGATGACGCCACGCCCGCCCGCCTCAGGGACAATTCAGCCGAGATGGCGCTGAAATCCGGAATGGACGTGGCCGCGCAAGCCATTCTCTCCCCGATACGGACATGAACGAAATGCTTGATAAGAACACGAATACCGCAATCAACGACCCCAAGGCCTGGCTCACGCAGCACGGCATCACCGAGGTCGAGTGCCTGGTGCCCGACATGAACGGCGTGTTGCGCGGCAAGGCGCTGCCGACCGCCAAACTCCTCAAGGCGCTGGAAGACCGCGCGCTCTACCTGCCGAGCAGCGCCTTCCTGGTCAGCATCGACGGTCGCTATTCCGGCTCTATCGACGAGGGTTTTGCTTATTCGGACCCCGACATGCGCATGGTGCCCGATCTCTCGACGCTATGCCTGGCGCCGGGTGCGGGGGCGGGCAAGGCCTATGTCTTCGCCGACGCCTTCCACATGGACGGCAGGCCATGGATGGCCTCGCCACGCCATGTGCTGCGCGCCGTGCTCGATCTCTATCGCCAGCGCGGCTGGGGCGCGGTGGTGGCGCCGGAACTTGAATTCTATCTGACCGCACCGAATCCCGATCCGGACAAGCCCCTCACCGCCCCGGTCGGCGCCAATGGCCGCGCCGAGGGTGTGCAGCATCCCTATGACATGGCCGCGCTGGAAGAATTCGAGCCGGTGATCCGGCGCATCTACGACTATTCAGCGGCGGCCGGTCTGCCGCTCGACACGCTGATCCATGAATCGGGTACGGCGCAGCTGGAAATCAACCTGCTGCATGGCGACGCCCTGCCGCTTGCCGACCAGGTGCTTTTATTCAAGCGGTTTACGCGCCAGGCCGCGCAGCAATGCGGCATGCATGCGACCTTCATGGCCAAGCCGATCGCGGCCCAGGCCGGCAACTCGATGCATCTGCACATGTCGGTCGTCGACGAGGCCGGCAATGCGCTTTTCGCCAGCCGCGACGATGCCGACACCGGGATGTTCGGCCACTTCATCGGCGGCTTGCAGAAATACGTTCCGGAAATCATGCCGCTGTTCGCGCCAAACGTGAACTCTTTCCGCCGCATAAGGCCCAACCACAGCGCACCCGCCAATATCGAGTGGTCGCATGACAACCGCTCCTGCGGCCTCCGCGTGCCGGCGGGGGGACGCGCAGCGCGGCGGGTGGAGAACCGGCTGCCTGGGGCGGATTGCAATCCCTATCTGGCGATCGCCGGGTCGCTGCTTGCCGGCTATCTGGGCGTCGAGCAGAAATTGGCGCGCTCGGCCGAGGCGTCGGGCAATGCCTACAAGATCAGGAGCACGCTGCCTAAGACCATGGAGGAGGCGCTGGATCGTTTCGAGGCTTGTGCCCCGGTGCGAGAGCTGCTCGGCGAGGACTTCTTCCAGACCTATCTGCGCGTCAAGAGCGTCGAACTCGACCTATTCCAAAGCGTGGTGACGAGCTGGGAACGCGACCATCTCTTGCTGAAGGTGTGATCATGGCATCTTCAACGGGTTTCAATTCCGGTCTCGACATCGGCAAATCCTACTACGTCGCCACCGCCAATCCGGCGCCGGACCATCCAGCGCTCGTCGGCGATGCCGAAACCGACCTGGTCGTCGTCGGCGGCGGCTGCACCGGGCTGTCGGCCGCCCTTCACGCCGCCGAACGCGGGCTGAAGGTGGTGCTGCTCGAAGGCGGCAAGATCGGCTGGGGCGCATCGGGCCGAAATGGCGGCCAGATGATCCCCGGCCTGCGCAAGGGCGCCAAGGGTCTGGTCAAGCTCTACGGAGCCGAGCGGGCCAAGGTGCTGTTCGACCTCGCTTTCGAGGCGCGCGGCCTGGTGCTCGACATCATCGAACGCAATGCCATCGAGTGCGATCTCAGGCTGACCGGCCATCTGGTCGGCGCGGTCAACGGATCCGACCTCAAGGATCTGGAAGAAGAGGCCAAGTGCCTCGAGAGCGTGATGAAATTCCGCGATGTCGAGATACTCTCGGCGGCGGTGGCTCGGGCCAAGGTCGACACGCCTTATCATGGCGCCATGTATGAGCCGCTCGGCGGCCACATGCATCCGCTCAACTACACGCTTGGGCTTGCCCGAGCGGCTGCCGCGGCCGGCGTGGTCATCCACGAAAACTCGCTGGCCGTGAAGCTGGAGCGCGAACCCTCGATCCGGGTCTCGACGGCAAAGGGATCGGTGCGGGCCAGACATGTCGTGCTGGCGGGCGACGCGCTGCTCAACGGGCTGGAGCCGCGCGTCAACAGTCGCATCATGCCGGTCGGTAACTACATTGTCGCCACCGAGCCGCTGGAGGGCGCGCGCAACGTCATCCCGGCCAATGTCGCGGTGTCCGACACACGCTTCGTCGTCAACTATTACCGGATGTCCGCCGATGGACGCCTGCTGTTCGGCGGCGGCGAGCGCTACACGCCGTCACCGCCGGCCGACATTGCCGGCTTCGTGCGGCCGCACATGGAGAGCACCTTTCCGCAACTCAAGGGCTGCCGCATCGACCATGCCTGGGGCGGGCTGGTGTCGGTAACGACGTCGCGGCTGCCGCATGTCGGGCACTATGGCGAGGTCTATTTCGCGCACGGCTATTCAGGCAAGGGCGTCATCCTGTCGACGCTCTCGGGCAAGCTTTTGGCCGAGGCGATCACCGGCGATGCCTCACGGCTCGACCTGTTCTCGACGCTGACACCAATGCCGTTCCCGGGCGGCACGGCGCTGCGCGGGCCGCTCTATGTGCTGGGCATGCTGTGGTACGCGATGCGGGACCGGATCAAGCATTGAGGGCGCTATTTAGACGCTGGCGGGCCAACGCCAGGGAAGCCTAACAGGCCTCTATCAGACGACAAAGAAATCCTCGACACGCTGTCTGGCCTCAAGCAGCGCAGGCAAGATCTCCCGCTCCATATCCGCGACGGAAAACCGTGCCGACTGGGTCGAGACATTGATCGCCGCGACCGTGCGCCCAGCGCGGTCGCGGATCGGCACGGCGATGGAGCGCAGGCCGAGTTCCAGCTCTTCGTCGACGATGGCGAAGCCATCCATTCTGGCTTTGGCAATGGCCTTTGCCAGCAACGGTCTTTCAACAATTGTCTTCGGCGTCCGCCGCTCGACCGTTGCCTTACGGAAGAAGGCGTCCAATTCCGCCGGTGTCAGCCCCGCCAGCAGCATCCGCCCCATCGAGGTGCAATAAGCGGGTAGCCTGGTGCCGACATCGAGCGATACGCTCAGGATCCGCCGGCCGGGAATGCGGGCGACATAGACGACATCTTGGCCCGACAGGATCGCTGCAGAGCAGGCCTCGTTCAGTTGCGCGGCGACCGCGCGCATGATCGGCGCGGCGAAGCTCCACAGCGAGGCGCCGCCGAGCCAGGTGCGGGCAACGGTCAGCAGGCGCGGGGACAGGGAGAATAGACGCCCGGATTGCGTCGCATAGCCGGTAGCGGTGAGCGTCAGCAGGAATCGCCGGGCGCCGGCACGGGTCAGGCCGGCTTGTTCGGCCATTTCGGTCAGGGTCATGCCGGAGGGATGGCGGGCCAATATCTCCATCACGCCGAGTCCGCGCTCGAGCGAGCCGACGTGATCACGGGAAACGGTCTCGTCGTGCATCTCATCTCTCGGTCCGGGCGATCTCGCTACGATTGACACCCCGGCTCAACGGAGTTTAGAAAGTATCGCATTCAATACATATGTTCGCAATACGAACTTTGCGGACTCTGGGAGTCGCCGCAATGGTCAAGTTCCTGCCGCTCAAACAGGCCGTGGCGGAGAACCTGAACGATGGCGACACCGCTGCCTTTGAAGGCTTCACCCATCTGATCCCGACAGCCGCCGCGCATGAGGCGATCCGCCAGCGGTTTCGCGACCTGACCCTGATCCGCATGACGCCGGACCTGATCTACGACCAGATGATCGGCATGGGCATGGCCAAGAAGATCGTCTTCTCCTATCTCGGCAATCCCGGCGTCGGCCTTTTGCGGCGCGCCCGCGACGCGATCGAGAACGGTTTTCCCCGCTCGATCGCGGTCGAGGAACACAGCCATGCCGGCATGGCCAATGCGTATGAGGCGGGCGCGGCCGGCCTGCCCTGTGCGGTGTTCCGCGGGTATCGCGGCACGGGGCTGGCTGATGTCAATCCGAACATCAAAGCGGTGACCTGTCCGTTCACCGGCGAGATGCTGGCGGCCGTGCCTTCCATCCGGCCCGATGTCACTTTCATCCATGCGCAGAAAGCCGACCGGAAAGGCAACGTGCTGGTCGAAGGCATCATCGGCATCCAGAAGGAAGCGGTATTAGCGGCGAGGCGCGCGGTGGTGACGGTGGAGGAGGTGGTCGACAATTTTGACGATCTTCACCCCAATTTGACCGTGCTGCCGCGCTGGACGATCGCGGCGATCTCGGTGGTGCCCGGCGGTTCGCACCCCTCCTATGCCCATGGCTATTATGCGCGCGACAATGCCGCCTATATCGAATGGGACGAGGTCGCGGCCGACCGCGAGAAATTCCGGGCCTGGATGCAGACAAACGTGATCGAGAAAAGTCCCGACGATTTCGCGGCCCGGGTCTCGCATCTGCGGAACGCGGCATGAGCGACAATCAGCCGGGCTTCACCCCCAACGAGATGATGACGATCGCCGCGAGCCGGGCGCTGAGGAATGACAATGTCTGCTTCGTCGGCATTGGCGCGCCGTCCGCGGCCTGCAACGTCGCGCGGCTGACGCATGCGCCCGACATCACCTTGATCTATGAGAGCGGCACGATCGGTACGGCGCCCGACGTGCTGCCGCTGTCGATCGGCGATGGCGAATTGTGCGAAACCGCCGTCACCACCGTCGCGGTGCCGGAGATGTTCCGCTACTGGCTGCAGGGCGGCCGCATTTCCATCGGATTCCTCGGTGCGGCGCAGCTCGACAAGTTCGGCAACATCAACACCACTGTCATCGGCGAATATTTCCATCCCAAGACCCGACTGCCCGGCGGCGGCGGCGCGCCGGAGATCGCGACGTCGTCGAAAGAGATCTACATCACCATGGCGCAGACCAAGCGCGGCATGGTCGAGAAGATCGACTTTGTCACCTCCTTCGGCCATGGCGAGGGCGGCGATCACCGACAGCGGTTGGGCATCGAGACCGCGGGCCCGACGCTGCTGATCACCGATCTTGCCATCTGGAAGCCCGATCCGGTGACCAAGGAATTCACGGTCGTGTCGCTGCACCCCAAGGTAACCCGTCAGCAGGTGCAGGAGCGCTGTGGCTGGGTTGTTAAGTTCGCCGAGGCGCTTGACGAAACACCCGCGCCAAGCGAACTCGAACTGAAGACATTGCGCGACCTGCAGGCCCGCACCAAGGCGGCGCATGAGGGAACCGGAAAAACAAAGGCTGCATAAAATGGCCGAGGCCTACATCTGCGACTACATCCGCACGCCGATCGGCCGCTTCGGCGGTTCGCTGTCTTCGGTTCGTGCCGACGATCTTGCCGCCATCCCGCTGAAGGCTTTGCTCGAGCGGAATCCCGGGATCGATTGGCAGCGGATCGACGACGTCGTCTATGGCTGCGCCAACCAGGCCGGCGAGGACAACCGCAACGTGGCGCGCATGGCCTTGCTGCTAGCTGGGCTGCCGAAGGAGATACCAGGCTCGACGGTCAATCGTCTGTGCGGCTCGGGCATGGACGCGCTGACCATCGCGGCGCGTGCCATCAAGGCCGGCGAGGCGGAACTGATGATCGCGGGTGGTGTCGAATCGATGAGCCGCGCGCCTTTCGTCATGCCCAAGGCCGACACGGCGTTCTCGCGCAATGCCGAGATCTATGACACCACCATCGGCTGGCGCTTCGTCAACCCGCTGATGAAGAAGCAATACGGCGTCGATTCCATGCCGGAGACCGGCGAGAATGTGGCGGAAGACTTCGCTGTTTCCCGCTCGGACCAAGATGCCTTTGCCGTGCGCAGCCAGGACAAGGCGGTCGCGGCACAAGCCAATGGCCGGCTGGCGAAGGAGATCACCCCGGTGACCATCCCACAGCGCAAGGGCGATGCGGTCACTATCAGCAAGGATGAACATCCTCGCGCCGGCACAACCGTCGAGGCGCTGGCCAAATTGCCGACGCCGTTCCGGCAAGGTGGCACGGTGACGGCCGGCAATGCGTCTGGTGTCAATGACGGCGCTGCGGCGCTCATTGTTGCCTCGGAAGCGGCGGTGAAGACATGCGGGCTGACGCCGATCGCCCGTATTCTTGGCGGGGCCGCCGCCGGGGTCGCGCCGCGCATCATGGGCATCGGTCCGGCGCCGGCGACGCAGAAACTTTGTGCGCGGCTTGGCCTGACGCCGGAACAATTCGATGTCATCGAACTCAACGAAGCCTTTGCCTCGCAAGGCATCGCCGTGCTGCGCCAACTCGGCATTGCCGAGGATGTGCCGCACGTGAACCCGAATGGCGGCGCCATCGCACTTGGCCATCCCCTGGGCATGTCGGGCGCGCGCATCTCCGGCACGGCGGCGCTGGAGCTGCGCGAGCGCGGCGGCCGCTATGCGCTGGCCACCATGTGCATCGGCGTCGGCCAGGGCATTGCCATCGCGCTCGAACGGGCCTGAGCAATCGCTCTTCCTGGCAGGCCAGGAGAGTGGATATGCTCGATCCTGCCAAATTTGACCATGTGGACAAAAGTCCGGACCCGTTCCATAGTTCCCCGTCTGATTTCAGGAACGGCCGGCTCGACACGGCTGTCAAACAGAGGGGCACTTCAATGGAAGACCGGAAGAACAGATCTCATTCGATGCGCGAAGGGCTGTCGCGACGCAACGTGCTGGAGCTGGGCGCGCTTGGCCTGGCCGCGACGATGCTGCCGGGTGCGGCCTTCGCGGCGGGCAAAAAACTGAAGGTGGCGGCGATCTTCGCCACGCCGATCGAGGAACCCTGGGACAACCAGATCCACGTCGCCCTGCAGAAGGCCGAGAAGGAACTGGGCATAGAATATAAATGGTCGGAGAAGGTCCAGACCGCCGACTTCAGCCGCGTCATGCGCGAATATGCGCAGGGCGGCTACCAGCTGGTGCTGGGCGATGCCTTCGCCGCCGAGCGTGAATCGCGCCGCACGGCCAAGCAGTTCCCCAAGACAGCCTGGCTGTTCGGCTCCGGCGCCGGGCCGGCCGAGCCGAATTTCGGCGTGTTCGACAACTGGATCCACGAGCCCGCCTATCTCTCCGGCATGATCGCAGGCAAGATGTCGAAGTCGGGTACGGTCGGCGCGGTGGCGGCGATGGGCATTCCGGAAGTGAACCGGCTGGTCAACGCCTTCTTCGCCGGCGCCAAGGAGGTCAACCCGAACGTCAAGAGGAAGGTCGCCTTCATCGGCTCCTTCTTCGATCCGCCCAAGGCCAAGGAAGCCGCGGTGGCGCAGATCGATGCCGGCGTCGATGTCATCTATGCCGAACGCTTCGGCGTCATCGAGGCGGCGGTGGAAAAGAAGATCTTCGCCATCTCCAACATGTCCGACCAGTCGAGCCTCGGCCCCGACACCGTCATCACCGGTCCGGTCTGGGACATGTATCCGACGGTCGAGCAGGCAATCAAGCTGGTCAAGGCCGGGGTCTACACCGCGCAAGACTATGGCGATTTCTCGCGCATGGCCAAGGGCGGTTCGTATCTGGCGCCCTTCCACAAGTTCGACAAGACTTTGCCCGCCGAGGTCAAGGATCTGGTCGAGAAGAAGAAGGCCGAGATCCTGGAAGGCAATTTCCGGGTGGATGTGGACGAGAATACGCCGGTCTCGGATTGACGCCATGATTGAGGGGCTGGCGCGTGGCGCCCCCCTCTGGCCTGCCGGCCATCTCCCCCCTCAAGGGGGGAGATCAGATGTCACTTCGGCTTTCGCCAATCGCCGACCTTGAAACATAAGCGAAGTCGGCGAAGCTGCCAATCTCCCCACTTGAGGGGGAGATGTCCGGCAGGACAGAGGGGGGTGCAGCGCCGCCCTCCGCAGCTAAGGCCGGATCGGAAAAATCAGGAGCATTCTTGTCCGCCCCTCTCATCGAAATGCGCGGCATCACCAAGACCTTCGGCGCCGTCAAGGCGAACGAGGCTGTGGATCTCAGCGTGGCGCCGGGCGAAATCCTCGGGCTGCTCGGCGAGAACGGCGCCGGCAAGACGACATTGATGAACGTGCTGTTCGGTGCCTACGCGCCGGATGCCGGTGAGATCCTGATCAAGGGCCAGCCAGTCAGGATCACCAGCTCGGCCGATGCGCTGGCCGCGGGCATCGGCATGGTGCATCAGCATTTTCATCTGGCACCACGGCTCACCGTGCTGGAAAATCTGCTCATTGGTATTCCGGGCAAATCGGGACGGATCGACCGCGGCGGCGGGCTGGCGCGGCTTGCCGAAATCAGCAGCCGGCACGGGCTGACGCTCGATCCCAATCTGCCGGTCTCGGCGCTGTCGGTCGGCGAGCAGCAGCGGCTGGAGATCGTCAAGGCGCTGTTTCGCGGTGCCAAGCTCTTGATCCTTGACGAGCCGACGGCGGTGCTGGCACCGAGCGAGGTAGACGGACTGTTTTCGGCCCTGCGCTCGATGGCGGCGCAAGGCCTGGGCATCATCTTCATCTCGCACAAGCTCAACGAGGTGCGGGCGCTGACGCATCGCTGCACCGTGCTGCGGCATGGCCGCGTCGCCGGCCGTGTCGACGATCCGGCCAACACGACGTCGGCTGCAATGGCTGAACTGATGTGCGGCCATGAGATCGTGCCGCCGGCAAGGGGATCGTCGACGCCCGGCGCCGATGTGCTGACGCTCGACGGCATTTCTACCTCGAAGCATTCCGGCACGGCGTTGCGCGATGTGTCGCTTGCGGTTCGTGCCGGCGAAATCCTCGGCATCGCCGGCGTCTCCGGCAATGGCCAGCGGGCGCTGGCGGAGGTGATCTCCGGCGTGCTGGCGCCCGAGACGGGCCGAATGACGATAGCCGGCAAACAGGTGGCAAAATTCTCGCCGCGCGAGGTGCAGGCGCTCGGCCTTGGCCGCATCCCGGAAGATCGCATGACGACGGGGCTGGTCACCAATTTGCCGCTCGCCGATTCAATGGTGCTGCCGCGCATCGGCACTTCAGCCTTCTCCGCCAAGGGCCTGCTCAAGCCGGATGCGATCCGCGCTTTCGCCGAGGAACAGATCAAGGCCTATGACATCAGATGTCCCGGGCCGATGACGCGCGCCGGCGCGCTGTCCGGTGGCAATCTGCAGAAGGCGCTTCTGGCGCGCGAGCTTGCTTTCGATCCGAAGGTGCTGATCGTCTCACAACCGACACGTGGCCTCGACATCGGTGCGGCGCGCTTCATCCATGAAAAATTCCTCGACATGCGCGCCAAGGGCTGCGGCATCATCGTCATCGGCGAGGATCTGGAGGAACTGCTGGTGCTGTGCGACCGCATCGCGGTGATGTATGAGGGCCGCATCGTCGGCACGCTGGACAGTGCCGATGCGACCGTCGCCCGGCTCGGCCTGCTGATGACCGGCGCGGAGGGCCACTGATGTTCCGCCTCGAAGTCCGCACGTCCACGCCCGCCTGGTTCAACCTCGCGCTGCCTTTGCTGGCGATTGTCGCCACGCTCATCCTGTGCAGCGGCCTGATCGCGCTGGCCGGGGCCGGGGTGTTCGAATCCTACGGCGTGATGTTCACGGCCTCGCTTGGCGACAGCTACGCCGTCACCGAAACGCTGGTCCGCGCCGCCCCGATGATCTTTACCGGGCTGGCGGTGGCGGTCGCCTTCCGCGCAAAGTTCTGGAACATCGGCGCGGAAGGGCAATTGCTGGCCGGCGCGGTGGCGAGCTGTTTCGTTGGTGCGATCCCGATGCCCGGACCGCTTGCCATGCTTTTCATGGCGCTGGCGGGGGCGGCCGCGGGCGCGGCGGTCGCGCTGGTGCCTGCGACGCTGCGGGTAAAGTTCAAGGTCGACGATGTCGTGAGCTCCTTGCTGCTCAACTCGGTCATCTATTATGCCCTGATGGCACTGATCGAGGGACCGTGGAAGGACAGCTTCAGCGGCTATCCGATCTCGCCGCCGATCGAGGATTCGGCGAACTTTCCGGTGCTGATCGAAGGCACGCGGCTGCATCTCGGTGTCGTCGCGGCGCTGATCGCGGCGCCGTTGATCTGGTTCCTGATCGTGCGCACGACGCTGGGCTTCCGGATCAGGGTCACCGGCGAAAACCCGGAAGCGGCACGCTATGGCGGCATCCATGTCGAGCGCGTGCTGCTGTCGACGGCGCTGCTGTCGGGCGCGTTGGCGGGGCTGGCCGGCGTCGGCGAGGTCGGCGGCGTGCATTTCCAGGTGATGAGCGATATTTCGCCGGGCTACGGCTATTCCGGCATAGTCGTCGCCATGCTGGCGCGGCTCAACCCGCTCGGCGTCGTGCCGGCGGCGATCTTCCTTGCAGCCGTGATGACCGGCGCCGAGGCGATGTCGCGGGCGACCGGCGTGCCGGCCTTCCTCAGCGACGTCATCCAGGGCACGGCGCTGCTCGCCATGTTGGTGGCGCTGCTGTTCACGGCCTATCGCATCCGCCGCGTCGGAGCCGTCGGATGAGCGCGGTGTTCGAACAGATTTTTCAGGTCGGCTTTCTCGCCGCCATCATCCGCATCGCCACGCCGCTGGCCTTTGCCACGCTCGGGGAGATGTTCTCCGAACGGGCCGGCGTGCTCAATCTCGGCATCGAAGGCATCATGCTGCTTTGCGCCATGACCGGCTTCACCGCCACCAGCCTCAGTGGAAGCCTGTGGCTGGGTGTCCTGGTGGCGGTGCTGACCGGCATGCTGATGGGCGCGCTGCATGCGCTGTTCACGGTGGTTCTCGGCCTCAGCCAGCATGTCTGCGGTATCGGCGTCACCCTGTTCTCGTCGGGGCTGGCCTATTTCCTCTACCGGCTGATCTTCGGCCAGCAATCGGTGCCGCCGAGCATCAAGGGTTTTCAGACGCTGCCGATCCCGGTTCTCTCGGACATTCCCGTGCTGGGTCCTGCGGTGTTCGACCAGTTCGCGCTGGTCTACATGGCCGTCCTGGCCATTCCTCTGGCGGGCTTCATCCTTTACCGCACCCCGTGGGGGCTGTCGGTGCGCATGGTCGGCGAGAACCCGCGCGCCGCGGACTCCGCCGGCGTCAGCGTCATCGCCACGCGCTTCCAGGCCGTCATTCTCGGTGGCGCCCTGATGGGGCTCGCTGGTGCTTTCCTGTCGATGGCGCAGTTCAACGCCTTCACCTTCGGCGTCGTTTCCGGGCGCGGCTGGGTGGCGATCGCACTGGTCGTCTTCGGCCGTTGGGATCCCTGGCGCTCGGCAGGGGCCGCGCTGCTGTTCGCCTTCGTCGATGCCTTGCAATTGCGCATGCAGGCGAGTGGGCTTGGACACATCCCCTATGAGGCGTTCCTGATGCTGCCGTTCATCTTCACCATCGTCGCCATGGCCGTCATGTCGCGCAACGCGGTGGCGCCATCGGCGCTGCTCAAGCCGTTTCGAAGGGAAGAGCGTTAGACGAGTAGGATTTGGTGTCCTTCCTATCCCTCCGGAGCAGGAGAGGAAGGGCGTCAAGCTGTCCCGGAATGAAGAAGCTTGACCTTGGGACGCCTCACATCGATGCCGCCGCGCTCTTCCGATCGGTGGCCGGGGCCTATGCCAACAGCAATTTCACACCAATTTTTGGCCATTTATGAGAAAATAATTCTGCCACTTGCAGAAAAATAGCAATCGACAAAGTCTACAAGTTTTATAGATTAAGCGGCGAGACGGAGGTCGACATGTCCTATTTCCAGAACGCCCAGACCGACAGCAACGGCCAGCGAGTGGCCAATGCGCAGGGCTTTCGCCCGGCCTATGCCGGCGCTTTCGCCTATCTCGTCTTTGCCCTTGCGTTCGTGTTCACCGGGGCAGTCGTGCTGGGCCTTATTCCCTAAGGCGCGGGATCGACAGGGGCTGCTGCCCCACAACTTTCAGGCAATCGGAGTTGAATGAGCCGGATCCCGGGGCGGTTTCGCGCGCCTGAGGATTCGCATTTCACAGCATCGGTGATTCCAGTGATGGAGGAGATGACAATGCCGATCGAATTCACGCATTTACCCGGCAAGACCGCAGACGCGGCGGTTCCCTTTTTCTATGACTTCGCCGAGACCTCGATCAAGCTCGGGCTGATCGAGGACAGCGGTTTCCAGAAGATCGTCGTCGACGATTCGGCCGGGCTGCTGACCAACATGGATCTGGCCTCGCAGGTGCTCAACCGCACCGCTTCGCTGCAAGTGGTGCTCACCCACTGGGCCGGCGTGATCGAACCCACGGTCGCTGCCCGCCAGCTGGCGTCCATCGACAGGGAGAGCGCAGGACGGCTGACGCTCAGGATGATCAGCGAGCCCTTGAACGACGACGATGCCGAGACACGGCCGGTCGGACATGGCGTCGTCTGGCAGCGCATCGACGAATATCTGGTGCTGTTGAAGCGGCTGTGGTCGAACGACCGGCCCTTCGATCACGAAGGCGCTTTCTACAGCATCAAAAGCGGTTATGTGCCGCGCAAGGGCCCGCATGGCGCCGACCTCGTGGTCCGCATGGGCGGGCAATCCGGAACGGCGCTGAAGGTGGCCGGCCGGCATGCCGATGTCTTCGAACTGGCGCCGGGGCCGATCGACGATATCAGGCAATTGATGGAGCGGGCACGTGGCGCCGCGGCCGAACATGGCCGTGCGGGCAAACTGCGCTTCGCGCTTCCGGTCAGGATCCACCAGGGTGTTTCCGCCGCCGGCCACAAGGCGGTCGACCTATCCGGCCCGCCTGCTCAGGCCGCGCTGTCGCTGCTCGCCTATGCCGGGCTCGGGATCGATGAGTTCATGATCGTCGGCGTCGACACGCCGCGCGAGATCGCGACGGCCGGCCGGGAAACATTGGCGCTGCTGCGCAACTCCCTGGCGCGCCGGGAGGCCAGCGAGTTCCAGCCTGGAGCTTATGCGCCTCGCCCAGGATTGGAGACGCGAGCAGCGGGGTGAAGCCCATCAATCGTCTGCTGCTTCAGGCTGTCGCCAAGCCGCGACAGGCCTTCAATGACGGCGTCCGAATCGGCCAGCACGCCGAAGACGCCGTCCTCGACCGTCACCATGTGCAACGCCGCTTCATGCGCTTGTCTGTCGCCGCTGGCGCAGGCGTCCGAAATCGTCAGGCACTGGAAATTGCGGTCACAGGCCTCGCGCAGCGTGGTGTGGACGCAGACATCCGTCGTGCATCCGGAAAACATCAGATGCGTGATGCCTTGCGCCCGCAGCACAAGCTCGAAATCCGTATAGGTGAAGGCGCTGTTGCAGGTCTTGTCGACGATGATGTCGTGCGGCGCGACGTCGATCTCCGGGACGATCTGGAACCCAGCGCCTGAGCGCAGCAGGACGTCGGTGCCGTCGAGGCCGGAACGCTTGCGGCGCCATTTCTCGTAGGGCGTCATGTCCGCCATGTCGGCGCGGTAACCCTGTCTTGTGTGGATGACCGTGACGCCGGCTTTGCGCGCGGCCGCGATCAGGCGGTTCACGGCGGGCAGGATCGCCCGCAGCGGCGAGGGGTCATACCCCTTCCTGGCGAAATAGCCCGATGTCGACAGGAAATCCTGTTGCAGGTCGATGACGACGAGCGCGGTGTTTTCGGCAACCAGCCTGCCGTCATAGGGGTAGTCGAAGGGTGTCGCCTTGATCATCCGGAGCTCCTTGCCGCCGGCTCACCCTAGCGTGTCCGCATCGATGCGGCGACATCGGATGCCGACATCGTGTGGCCCGGGACCGAGATCGCCGGCGCGGATCGGCCGGCTGCGCGGGTGAGGGCCCGTACGCGGCAACAATGGCACCGGCCCCGGAGCGTTTCAGGTTTTGCGGTGCATTCCCATCTTAAATCTTGACTAGTAATATCAAGTTTCATAGTCAACCGGGGACCTGCCTCCGCAGACAGGATCGGAATGCGGCGGCGGGGCTGGAGAAATGCCGTGACCATGGCCGAAGCCGATAGCCAGACCGCATTCGATATCGATGCCGTGCGTTTCGCCGTCGGCGAACGGACGCTGCTCGGTCCGGTCTCGCTCGAATTGCGGCGCGCGCGCGTCTACGGGCTGATCGGCCATAACGGTTCGGGCAAATCGACGCTGATCAAGCTTTTGGCGCGCCAGCAGCCGGCAAGCTCCGGCGCCATCACTTTCGCCGCACGGCCGCTATCGCAATGGGGCGCGCGCGAGCTGGCGCGGGCTCTTGCCTATCTGCCGCAGACGACGCCGGCGGCGACGGGCTTGACCGTGCGCGAGCTGGCAACGCTCGGACGCTATCCATGGCATGGCGCGCTTGGCCGTTTCGGCGCCGAGGACAGGCGCCATGTCGAGCAGGCCCTTATGCTGACCGACATGGAAGGGTTCACTGAGCGGCTGGTGGATGAATTATCCGGCGGCGAGCGCCAGCGCGCTTGGCTGGCCATGCTGGTGGCGCAGAATGCCGGCGTCATGCTGCTCGACGAGCCAATCTCGGCGCTCGACATCGCGCATCAGGTCGAGGTGCTGGGCCTGGTCAGGGAGCTCAGCCGCAAGCGCGACCTGTGCGTCGTCGTGGTGCTGCACGACCCCAACATGGCGGCGCGCTACTGCGATGAGCTGATCGCGCTGAAGGACGGCAGGCTGCTGACGCGCGGCACACCGAGCGAGATCATGCTGAGCGATGTGCTCAAGGACATTTTCGGCGTCGAGATGGGTGTGTTCGCGCATCCCGTCACTGGCCAACCCGTCGGCTATGTGCAGTGAAGTCGTCGCCGGCGGTTGCAGGAACCGGCAAGCGGCTGGCCGCCGTGAGAACAAGGAAGAAGCTCATGTCGAGATATGGTTTGTTGGCGGCGTTGGTCGCATCGCTTGTCCTGGGGGCGACCGGCGCCACGGCCCAGGAGCAACCGGCCGGCTCTTCTCCAGCGGTTGAGGCCCCTGCCGCGCCGGCACAAGCTGCACCGGCTGCCATGGCGCCCGTGCAGCCAGCCGGCCAGCCGAGCGCGACAACGCCGGCCGAGGTCGCGCCTGCCGGGACGATGGACCTGAACCTGCCGAATGACCTGTCGCCATGGGGCATGTTCAAGGCCGCCGACATCATCGTGAAGGCGGTGATGACTGGATTGGCTTTCGCGTCGCTCGTCACCTGGACGATATGGCTGGCCAAATCGCTGGAGATTTTCGGCGGCAAGCTGCGCCTCCGCCGTGCCGTCCGCGCGATCGGCGATGCCGCCACGCTGAAGCAGGCGAGCCGCGCGCTCGACCGCTGTGGCGATCCCGGCGCGCTCCTGGTGCGGGCAGCGGAAGAAGAGGCCGCGCTTTCGGCCAATGCGCTCGACCACGTCGGCGGCGACGGACTGAAGGAACGGGTCAGCTCGCGCCTGTCGCGCATCGAGGCGGCTGCGTCGCGGCGCATGTCGCGCGGCACCGGCCTGCTGGCGACGATTGGTTCCACCGCGCCTTTCGTCGGCCTGTTCGGCACCGTCTGGGGCATCATGAACGCCTTCATCGGCATCTCGCAGGCTCAGACCACCAATCTCGCCGTGGTCGCGCCGGGCATCGCCGAAGCGCTGCTGGCCACCGCGATGGGTCTGGTCGCGGCAATCCCAGCGGTGGTGATCTACAACGTTTTCGCCCGCTCGATAGCCGGCTACCGGCAGATCCTCGCCGACGCCTCGGCCGGCGTCGAACGGCTGGTCAGCCGCGACCTCGATTTCCGCACGATAGCGCCGGCGACAGCCTTGGCGGCGGAGTAGCGGGAGCGACGCCATGGGGAGCAGAATTCGACAGACCCTGGACGACGACCTCGAGGAAAGCCACGAGATCAACGTCACGCCCTTCATCGATGTCATCCTTGTGCTCCTGATCATCTTCATGGTCGCCGCACCGCTGGCGACGGTGGATGTCAATGTCGACCTGCCCGGTTCGACCGCGACGCCGGCGCCGCGACCGGAGACGCCGCTGTTCCTGACGCTGAAGAACGATCTCAGCCTGGCGATCGGCAACGACACGGTGCCGCGCCCGGCTTTTGCCGCCACGCTCGACAGCCGCACCAAGGGCGACAAGCAGACGCGGATATTCCTGCGAGCCGACAAGGCGGTCGCCTATGGCGAGCTGATGGAGGCGATGAACCTGCTGCGGGCCGCCGGCTATCTGAAGATCGCGCTGGTCGGCCTGGAGGCCGCGCCGGCAGGTGATATCGCCGCACCGGCGCCAGGCAAAGCGGCCGCTCCATGACGCCATCCGCCGCCTCGCCCACGGTGGTGCTGTCGCGCTTCGACTGGCGCGACCTTGGCCTATGGGCATGCGCGGCGGTGCTGATGCTTGGGGCTCATGTCGCGGTCGCGTATGCCGTGCAGAATTTCAATCCAGTCGACCTGTCGGATGGCGGACCGCCGCCGGCCCTAGTGGTCGAGATGGCGCCGATGATGGTGACGCCGTCGGTGCCCGAACAGGCCGCGATGCCCGACGCGGCCATTCCCGACCGGGCCGAGCCAGTCGAACAGACCGAGAAGGCCGCCGAGGCCGAGCCTGACAAGATGGTCGAGCAAGCGGAGCCTGTTACCGAGGCCGTGATGGTGCGGCCGAACGAGCCTACGGAGATGACGAAGGCCGAACCGGTCGAACAGCCGCCGCTGGAACAGGTCGTCCCCGATATTGTCGAGACCGTCGCGCCGGAGGCTGTCGTTCCGCTGCCGCGGGCAAAGCCGACGGAACGGCGCAAGGAAAAGAAACCGGCCGAAGCCAAGGTTAAAAAGCCGGTCGACAAGCCCAAGCCAAGGCCGAAGAAGGAAAAGGCCGAGCCACCGAAGACGGCAAGTGCCGCGAGAGCCGAGGCCAAGCCTGCCGCCAAGGCGGCGGCGCCGAGATCGGCGGCCGGGTTCTCGGGTGTCAGCCCGGCCAAATGGGAATCGCGGCTGACGGCGTGGATCAATCGCCACAAGCGCTATCCGAGCGCCGCGAAATCCCGGCGCGCGCAGGGCAATGTGAACGTGACTTTTACAATGGACCCATCCGGCCGGGTCCTGTCGGCCCGGGTCGCCCGTTCGTCCGGCGATGCCGAACTCGACCGAGCAGCACTTGCGGTGCTGCAGGGCGCGACCGTGCCGGCGCCACCGGCGGAACTCGGCCCGCGCGTCAGCCGTACAGCGCCATTCGTGTTCAGTTTGCGGGACTAATGCCCCTCAAATCCGTGCCAGCCGTCCCGCAAGCCCGACAATTGCATCGCGCTACGCTGTTCTTGGCTGAGCGTGGTTGTCTTTCGGGTGTGCCTTGGGGTGCATCGGATTGCCGCTGAGCTGCGCGTGTCGTGCCGGCCGTGCGCCGCGCAAGACGTCGAAGGCTTCGGCATAGGCCATACCGAGCAGATAGGAGATCATGGGGAAGCGGCTCGCTTCGGCCATCTGCACCAGCTCATTGGTCATCGTCGCGATATATTGGAGACTGTCGAGCTCTGACTGACGTAAGGCCTGATTTGACATGTTCTGCTCCTGTCATCGAATGAACTTTAGGGAATGCGTACTGGCTGCACTAGATGTACTACGCCGGCTAATTGATCGATCGACCGGCCGAATGCGGATCAAGTTCCGGGATTGAGAGGGTCAACGCATAGATGGGCGCGTCGGTGAGGCTGTCGAGGCCCAGAAGGCGCTTGATCGCCGAATGGCTCAGCGCCGCCGGGGGGCAGGCCGACAAGCCGTGCCTGGTTGCCGCCAACATCATGTTCTGGCCAATGTTCACTTTCCTGGTCATTTTCGTCCCTTTCCCCGACCCCCAGGGATCTGTTGAAAGATCCCGGAAAGGGATCCGCGGGAAGAAAGGTAAGGTCGGAAGAGTTACTGGTTTGTTAAAACTGTAGTAAATCAGCCATGAGCTAAAATATCTTTCTTGGCTAGAAAGTCTAAAAAAATCGATTTTACTCGGTTATGGAGTAGGCAATCGCTGGCATACGCTTTTTCGGGATATTCTTGTTCTTATTCAGCGTAAGCAAGCGGCTAACCCAGCCCGTCCCGAGCGAGGCTGACGACGAGCTGGTCGAGGCTGGGATCATCGAGCCTGACGACATGCGCCATGCGGATCGCATGCCTGGGCCGGATATTGGACCTATCCTGCCGCATGATGACCGACACGAATGCCGGCCCGGCTTCGGTCAGAAGCATGGCCTTGCCTGTCAGCACCGGTTCGGAGATAGGCGCCCATTGCACCGAGATCAGCGACGGCTCGCCTGTCTGGCGGCGGTTGACGCCGCTGAAATAGATCCAGTTAAGGCGCGAGATCGCCACGCCATAATGATTGCCGCGTGCCCGCGCCCATGTCGAGCGATGATGCTCCGACCATCCGGTGACCCTGCGGAACGTGACCAGCTCGGCTTCGCGACGCACGAAGGTGATCGCCCGCACCAGCAGATCGGATCTGCCGGGGATCGAAAAATAGGTGAAATAGGTGCCGCCCGCAATCGACGGAGCGGGCGGCCGGATCATCTGGGTGAACAGGCTTTCGGAGATCGGCGGCAGACCGGGAGCCGCGGGCGAGGGGGCGCCGGGGTCCCGGTACAGCTCGGCTTCGTCGACGCGGAAATAATCGCAGATCAGCTTGGCGGTGGCCTTGTTGGGCACGGTCTGCCCTTGCAGGTAACGCTCGAATTGTGTGCGGTTGATGCCAAGCTCGCGGCATACCGCGCTGACAGAAGCATGGTCCTTGCAGAGCCGCCTGAGATTTGCAGCAAGATTCTGGCGAATGGACACTAGTTTGCTTTCGCAGGCGGATACTTCATTTCGACTCGGAATCCGTATAGCGCTTTCGGTCGCCCCCGCCGAAACGCCCTGTCACAACACACAGAAAAAACTGATTTGAGAACGCCACTCTAATGGGGCGGCTTCCAAAAAAAATAGCGCCTACCGGACACCGGCCATCGCCATAAGTCCAATTGACAACCATTTCGCCTCGGAAACGGCGAAATGCCATTTGGCCATTTTTGGGGGGATCGGGGCTACGCCTTGCATCGCGCCGTGGCGGATGCCGGCTGCGCCTTGCCGGGACGGTCAAAAGCCGGACGATTATTCCGCTGGTGGAGCTGAGGAGGATCGAACTCCTGACCTCGTCATTGCGAACGACGCGCTCTCCCAGCTGAGCTACAGCCCCGTCCAGCGGATGGCGCATTTATCGGGCGCCGCGGTTTCCTGTCAAGGCGGCGCTTCACCGAAAACCGGCTGCCGGTCGCGTGGCGGAACCCTGCCCTTGCCGGTTTGGCGCGTAATGGCTACATGTCGGCAACAATTGGAGTCCGGCATGCTCGCCCTCATTCAAACCATCGTCATGGCGCTCGACCTCTATTGGTGGGTCATCATCGCCTCGGCGATCTTTTCCTGGCTCTACGCCTTCAATGTCGTCAACTCGCGCAACCAGTTCGTCGGCAGCATCGGGAACATGCTCTACCGCCTGACCGAGCCGGCGCTGCGGCCGATCCGCCGCTTTATGCCCGATCTTGGCGGTATCGACATCTCGCCGATCATCCTGTTGCTGATCCTGTTCTTCCTCAGGCAGTTCATTCTCACCACGGTCGCACCGCTGCTGCTGGCCTGACGATCGCATGAGCGCGCCGTTCCGCATGCGCGAGAACGGCGTCGATCTGTTCGTGCGGCTGACGCCGAAGTCTTCCGTGGACCGGCTCGACGTTGTCGAAACATTGGCGGACGGACGAAGTCACGTGAAGGCGCGGGTCCGCGCCGTGCCGGAAAATGGCGCCGCCAATCAAGCGCTGGAGAGGCTGGTCGCCAAGGCGCTGGGTGTTCCGGCATCGGCCGTTTCGGTCGTCGCCGGCGGTACGGCCCGCCTCAAGACGTTGCGGATATTGGGTGATCCGGAGGCGCTGGTAACAGGTGTCGAAGCGCTTTTCCAAAATTGAGATGCAGGCGGGACATCGCCCCCTCTGCCCTGCCGGACCCGGTCCTGCGCTGTCGCTCCGGGTGGTCGTCGTTCGGAAAGCCAAGCAATTGGCTTCCCGTCCGCCGCGCGGACCACTCCTTATCCCCCCTTGGGGAGAAATTGGCGGTTTCGGCGCCGGCTCGTCAATCGCCCAGCGGCAAACGCGGGTCGTCGACCTTCAGCGTGTTCACGCTCTGCTTGATGCGGCGCAGGTTCTCCAGCACCTTCGGTCCGCGTGTCTCGGCGACCGAGGTCACGATCATGTCGACGATCGCCAGCAACGCGTAACGTGACGATGTCGGCTTGTAGATGTTGCCGTCCTCGAACGGCTGCAGGTGGATGACAGTGTCGGCGACCTTGGCCAGTGCGGAGTCGGGCGCGGTGACCGCCACCGTGGCGGCGCCATATTGTTGGGCGACCTGCACCGCCTCGATGACCGAGCGCGCATAGCCGGAGACCGAGAAGGCGACCACCGTGGTGTCTGGCGTGGCAACGGCGGCATACATGCGCTGCAACTGTCCGTCGATCTGTGCCAGAACCGGCAGGCCGAGCCTGAACAGCCGGTTCTGCATTTCGGTCGCCATCATCGAGGAAATGCCACCCGAACCTATGCACAGCACATTGCCTGATGCCGCAAGGCGCGCGGCGACGTCGACCAGCGTCGTCATGTCGAGGTTCTCGCTGGCGCGCTGGATGGCTGTAACAGCCGCTTCGGTGATGGCCGAGGCAATGCGCCGTTCGCGGGCGTCGCGGCTCAGTGGCTCCGGCGACAGATACTGGCCGCCGATGGCGATGGCCTGGGCCAGGTAGAACTTGAAGTCGCGCAACCCCTCGCAGCCGAGATTGCGGCAGAAGCGGGTGACCGTCGGTTCGCTGACGCCGACCCGCGCGGCGATCTCGGAGATCGCGGCCTTGGAGGCGAAGTCGAGGTCGGACAGGACGAGGCTCGCCAGCCGGCGATCCGACTTGGTGCCGTCCTGCGACATCAGCTGCAGCCGCGTGATGATATCGGCCGGGGTCTTCATATCCGCGTTTCCGTCGTCATCTCAGCGGCAGGCCTGTCGCCGTGTCGAACAGATGGATGTTGCCGGGGTCGACCGAGACCGGCAGCAGGTCGCCCGGCCGCACCGGCACCCGGTCGCGGAACACGGCGCGCACCGTATCGGTGCCAATGGCGCCGTAGACATGGGTTTCGGAGCCGGTCGGCTCGACCACGTCAACCTTGAGCGTCATGGCGTCGGTGGCTTCACCGACGATGAAATGCTCCGGCCGGATCCCCGCCTCAACGGCACTGCCTGCCGGCACCGGGTCGCCGGCAAGCGCAAGCCGGCCGCCGCCGACCGACTCGAACCAGGTCGTCCCGGGCGTCGTCTTCAGTGCCCCGGACACAAAACTCATCGACGGCGAGCCGAGGAAGCCAGCGACGAACTTGTTGGCCGGCCTGTCATAGAGCTCCAGCGGCGGCCCGACCTGCTGGATCCTGCCGCGGTCCATCACGACGATGCGGTCGGCCATGGTCATGGCCTCGATCTGGTCGTGGGTGACGTAAACTATGGTGGATTTCAGCCGCTGGTGCAGCGCCTTGATCTCGGTGCGCATCTGTACGCGCAACTGCGCGTCGAGATTGCTGAGCGGCTCGTCGAACAGGAACACCGAGGGTTCGCGCACGATGGCGCGGCCCATAGCGACACGCTGGCGCTGGCCGCCCGAGAGTTGGCGGGGATACCGGTCGAGATAGGAGAACAGGTTGAGGACGCCGGACGCCTTCTTGACCTTCTGGTCGATGGCGGCGCGGCTCTCGCCCCGGATTTTCGGACCGAAGCCGATATTGTCGGAAGCCTTCAGGTGCGGGAACAGCGCGTAGGATTGGAACACCATGGCGATGTTGCGCTGCTGCGGTGGCAGGTCGTTGGCGCGCGTGCCACCGATCAGGAGGTCGCCGGAACTGATGGTCTCCAGGCCCGCCAGCATGCGCAGCAAGGTCGACTTGCCGCAGCCGGACGGGCCGACGAGCACGACGAACTCGCCGCTCTTGATATCGAGGCTGATCTCCTCGAGGATCTTGTGCTGGCCGAAGGATTTCGAGAGGTTGCGAAACTCGACGTCGGTCATGGTCACGCTCCCAGTATGTCGTCGATGAACGGCAGGCAGCCGGCGGTCAATCCCGCATCCACGGGCATCACCACGCCTGTTATGCCCGAGGCGCGGTCGGAGGCAAGGAAAGTCACCGCTTCGGCGACTTCGGAGGCGTTGACGATGCGGCCGAGCGGATAGAGCCGCTGCAGCTTGCCGATTATGTTAGGGTTCTTGGCAAGGCGATGGTCCCAGGCGGCGGTGCGAATCGATCCGGGGCAGACGACATTGGCGCGCACGCCGCTACGGCCGAGCTCGACGGCGATCGACTTGGCATAGGCGTTGATGCCGGCCTTGGCGGCGGCGTAGGCCGGATTGCCGAAATGCGCGATGGCGTTGACGGAAGAAATGAAGACGACGCTGCCCGAACCGCGTGCAGCCATCGCCTTAACCAGCGGGTCGGCGAAAGTCATCACACCGGTCAGGTTGAGGTCGAGCTCATGTTCGATCGTGTCCGCCGTCAGCGCATCGAGCGTTTCGGCGCGCGTCCAGCCGGCATTGTTGACCAGGATATCGGGCACGCCGTCCCGGTCGAGAACGGCGGCGATCCCCGCCTCGATGGAAGCCCGGTCGAGAAGGTCGAAGACATGCCGCGAGGCAAGGTGCGGGCTCGCCAGTGCCTCCTCTGATTGGTCGCAGCCGACCACCCGCGCGCCCCTGCTGGCCAGCAGTGCGACGATCGCCGAGCCAAGGCCGCCACCGGCGCCGGTGACGACGGCGGTCCTGCCTTCGAATTCGGCTCTCGAAACCACGGCGCTTGCTCCTCCCGCAGGTCAGGCAGATGCCGGAGAGGCTAAAGAACAGGATGTAATTAAGCAACATATTAATCCGCTTGCGCGCGGCGAATTCATCGATAATGTAGGAAAGTCACATAAATCTTGTGCCGGCACCGGCACAAGGAGCGCGAATGCGCGAAACAAATGGGGAGAGATCGGATGAACCTTGCGAAATGGACTGCCGGCCTGATGGCCGGAATGGGCATTCTGGCCTTCGCGGCGCAGGCAGAGGCCGGCGAAGTGCGGGTTACCGTCGCCGAATACAGCGCCAAGACCGGTTCGTATTTCGAGCAGGTCAAGAAGGAGTTCGAGGCGAAGAACCCTGGCATCACGGTCAAATTCGAGGTGGTGCCGTGGGATGTGCTCTTGCAGAAGCTGACCACCGACATCACCGCCGGCACCAACGCCGATCTCTCCATCATAGGCACGCGCTGGCTGATCGACTTCGTCCAGCAGGACGTCGCCGAGCCGCTCGACAGCTACATCACGCCCGAATTCAAGGGTCGCTTCATCGACACCTTCCTGTCGCCCTCGATCATGGGCGGCAAGACCTACGGCCTGCCGATCGCCGCCTCGGCACGCGCCATGTATTACAACAAGGAGCTGTTCGAGAAGGCCGGCATCGCCAAGCCACCGGCAACCTGGACCGAGTTGCAGGAGGATGCTCGCAAGATCAAGGCGCAGGGTGCCTTCGGTTTCGGCCTTCAGGGCAAGGAGATCGAGACCGACGTCTATTACTACTACGCGATGTGGTCGCAGGGCACCGAGATCCTCAACAAGGACGGCACGTCGGGCCTGAGCACGCCGGGCGCGCTCGAAGCGGCCAAGCTCTACAAGTCGATGATCGACGAGGGGCTGACGGAGCCCGGCGTCACCTCCAACAATCGCGAGGACGTGCAGAACCTGTTCAAGCAGGGCAAGGTCGGCATGATGATCACGGCGCCTTTCCTGTCCAACCAGATCAAGGACGAGGCGCCGAGCCTCAAATATGGCGTGGCCGCCATTCCGGCCGGTCCTACCGGTGCGCGCGGCACCTATGGCGTCACAGACTCCATGATCATGTTCAAGAACTCCAAGAACAAGGACGAGGCCTGGAAGCTGATGGACTTCCTGTTCGCCACGGAACAGCGCGCCAAGTTCACGCAGGGCGAAGGCTTCCTGCCGGTGAACAAGGAAGAGGCCAAGATGGACTATTACGTCAACAACGCCGACCTGGCCGCCTTCACCGCCCTGCTGCCGGATGCCCGTTTCGCGCCGGTCATCCCAGGCTGGGAAGAAGTTGCCCAGATCACGTCGGATGCCATGCAGAAGATCTATCTCGGCGGCGATCCCGAGGCAGGCTTGAAGGAAGCGGCGGCGAAGGCCAACGCAGTGCTGAAGAAGTAGGGGCCGCGCCCCACAAATAGGGCGTATCTCCCTGCGCCCGTGGCGCGCCCCCGACTCAGGTGGGGCGCGCCACATTTCCAAACAGACATTTGGCTGCGCTCCACGTAATAACGAAGACTGACAAGCAACCACTTTGGACGAATTGTCGACGTCAGCGCCGCCCCTCATTGCCCTGCCGGGCATTTCTCCCCGTATAGAGACGGGGAGAAAGGGCGGCCGGCATCTCGGAGCCCTTTCTGGACGCTGGTGACTGGCGAAAGCGGTAATGAAAGCTCCCCTCTCCCCGTCTCTATACGGGAGAGGATGCCGGCAGGCAGGTGAGGGGCGGCGCCGACGCCGGGGAAGAGTTCGAAACCGAGCGCCTGGGAAGAACAGGTCAACTGGCCAACCAGTGCTACTGATGCCTCGCAACGCGGTGTAAAATCAGCCGATGCAAAATCGCTTCCTGCCCTACCTCCTGACCTTGCCCAGTCTGTTCCTGGCGGCGGTGGTCATCTTCTGGCCGGTCTGGGACCTGATCCAGATCGCCACGCATGACGTCAATCGCTTTGGTCAGCTGCGCGAGTTCAGCGGTCTTGCCAATTTCGCCGCGCTGGCCGCCGATCCCGACTTCGTCGCCGCGCTCTGGCGCACGGGGCTGTGGACGGTGCTGGTGGTCGGCGGAGCGCTGCTGCTCTCGGTCCCGGTGGCGATGATCCTCAACACCGATTTCTATGGGCGTGGCCTTGCCCGCGTCATCATCATGCTGCCCTGGGCAGTGTCGCTGACCATGACGGCCGTGGTCTGGCGCTGGGCGCTGAGCGGTGAAAGCGGCATGCTGAATTCGGCGCTGATCGGACTTGGCCTGATCGACCACAACATCCAGTGGCTTGCGAGCGCCGAGACGGCGTTTCCGATGCAGGTGCTGATCGGCATATTGGTGACGGTGCCGTTCACCACGACGATCTTTCTCGGCGGCCTGTCGTCGATCCCGGACGATCTCTACGAGGCGGCGGCGCTCGAAGGGGCAACGCCGCTGCAGCAGTTCCGCGAGATCACCTTTCCGCTCCTGAAACCCTTCATCAACATCGCCATCGTGCTCAACACCATCTACGTCTTCAACTCGTTCCCGATCATCTGGGTGATGACGCAGGGCGGGCCGGCCAACTCGACCGACATACTGGTCACCCACCTCTACAAGCTGGCATTCCGTATCGGCAAACTCGGCGAGGCGTCGGCGGTCTCGCTGGTGATGTTCGCCATATTGCTGATCTTCACCATGATCTATGTGCGCCTTGCCATGCGGGAGCAACGCGCATGAAGGCCAAGCTGAAGCGCACCATCATCGCCTGGCTGCTGCTGGCGCCCTTGATCGTGGTGACGATCTTTCCCTTCGCGGTGATGTTCCTGACAGCGGTCAAGCCGCGTACCGAAGTGCTGACGCCGACTTGGTGGCCGAGCGAGTTCCGGTGGTCGAATTTTGCCGACATGTGGGTGGCGACCGGCTTCGGCCGGGCGCTGGCCAATTCGCTCTACGTGTCTGTCATCGCCACCGTTGGCGCCATCCTCATCTCCGTCCCGGCGGCCTATGCCATGTCGCGCTTCCGCTTTGCCGGATATGGAGCGTTCCGCCAGTTCCTGCTGATCTCACAGATGATCTCGCCGATCGTGCTGGTGCTCGGCCTGTTCCGGCTGATGGCTGCCTGGGGACTGGTCGAATCGACCACCGCGCTCGGCTTCATCTACATGGCCTTCAACGTCGCCTTCACCGTGTGGATGCTGCAGAGCTATTTCGACACCATTCCGCGCGATCTCGAGGAAGCCGCCTGGATGGAAGGCGCCGGCCGCTGGCTGACGCTGCGAAAAGTGTTCCTGCCGCTCTGCCTGCCGGCGATCGCGGTGACGGCGATCTTCACCTTCATCAATGCCTGGAACGAATTCGTCGTGGCGCTCACCATGCTGCGCAGCCAGGAGAGCTATACGCTGCCGATCCAGGTGTTCTCGCTGGTTGCCGGGCGCTACACGATCGAATGGCACCATGTGATGGCGGCGACGCTGCTGGCGACGCTGCCGGTGGCGATCCTGTTCATCTGGCTGCAGCGCTATCTTGTCCGGGGCTTGGCGCTCGGGGCTGTCAAATAGCAATCCCAGCAATTCCAGGAAAAGTGCCCAGCGGTTATCCGTCCGGAATTGCGAAAACAAGAAGTCCACGGAGTTTTCATGCGTATCTTCACCGCCTCGCTGGCGACGGAAACCAACACCTTCTCGCCGGTGCCAACCGACCGGGCCTCTTTCGAGATGGCGTTCTATGCCGGGCCGGGCAAGCATCCGGAAACGCCGACCCTGTGCTCCTCGCCGATGGTGGCGCTGCGCCGCCGCACGGCCGCCGAAGGCCTGACCGTGATCGAAGGCACCGCCACCTGGGCAGAGCCCGGCGGCCTCGTGCAGCGGCAGACCTATGAGGCGCTCCGCGACGAAATCCTCGGCCAGCTCAAGGCCGCCTTGCCGGTCGATGCCGTCATTCTGGGCCTGCACGGTGCCATGGTGGCGCAAGGCTATGACGACTGCGAGGGCGACCTGCTGGAGCGCGTGCGTGGCATTGTCGGGCCTGAGGTGGTGATTGCCTGCGAGTTCGATCCGCACAGCCATCTGACGCCGAAGCGCGTGGCGGCGTCCGACATCATGGCCTATTTCCTCGAATTCCCGCACACCGATTTCTACGAGCGCGGCGAGCATGTGGTCGCGCTTGGCCTGGCCGCGGCGCGCGGCGAGATCAAGCCGGTCATCTCAACTTTCGACTGCCGCATGATCCAGGTGCTGCCGACCAGCCGCGAACCGATGCGCTCCTTCGTCGACCGCATCAAGGCGCTGCACGGCAAGGACGGCGTGCTGTCGGTCTCGGTCATCCACGGCTTCATGGCCGCCGACGTGCCCGAAATGGGCACGCGCATCCTTGTCGTTACCGACAATGACAAGGCCAAGGGCGATGCGCTGGCGGAGCGGCTTGGACGCGAGCTCTATGCCATGCGCGAAACGACCGCGATGACGATGCTGAGTACGGCCGACGGCATCGATCGGGCGCTGGCCGTGCGCAAGCAAAGACCGGGCAAGCCGGTGGTCATTGCCGATATCTGGGACAACCCCGGCGGCGGCGTTCCCGGCGACGGCACCTTCGTGCTACGCCAGATGCTGGCGCGGGGCCTGGACAAGTTCGGCGTGGCGACGATCTGGGATCCGATCGCGGTGACTTTCTGCCAGGCGGCCGGCGAGGGCGCCGTCATCGACCTGCGTTTCGGCGGCAAGGCCGGCCCGCAGGCGGGCGAACCGATCGATGCACGCGTCAAGGTACTGAAAGCGGTTGCCGAAGGCTGGCAGAGTTTTGGCCCGAGCCGGGTGACATTGGGACCATCAGCGGTGGTGCGCATCGAGGGCACGGAAGTCGATGTGATCCTGAACACTAATCGCACCCAGACCTTCGAGCCGGATGTCTTCTCCAACATCGGCGTCGATCCGCTGTCGAAAGACATATTGCTGATCAAGTCAACAAACCATTTTTACGCCGGCTTCGAGCCGATCGCCGCCGAGATCATCTATGTCGCGGCGCCGAGTTCCTATCCCAGCAATCCGGCGGCGACGAATTACACGAAGCTGACGCGGCCGGTGTGGCCAAGGGTAAAGGATCCTTGGGTCGGCAGCCAAGGACAACGAGGTTAACGTCGGCGCCGACTTCGGCGATTGCCTACACCAATCCGCGCTTGACCATCATCGCTTCCGGCGACGGCATTTTGCCGCGAAACGCCGTGTAGAGCTCTTCCGGATCCTTCGAGCCGCCGGCGGCGTAGATGTTCTTCCTCAGCCGCTCGGCCAGCGCCGGGTTGAAGGGGTCTCCGGTTTCCTCGAAGGCGGCGAAAGCATCGGCGTCCAGCACCTCCGACCACATGTAGGAATAGTAGCCGGCCGAATAGCCCTCGCCGGCGAAGACATGGCCAAAATGCGGGGTGCGATGGCGCATGGCGATCGTATCCGGCATATGCAGCGTCGCAAGCGTTTCGGCCTCGAAACGAAGCGGCTCTTCCGGCGCGTCGGGCCGTGCATGGTAGGCCATGTCCATCAAGGCAGAGGCGGTGAACTCGACGGTGGCGAAGCCGGCGCCGAAGGTGCGCGTGGCCAGCATCTTGTCGAGCAGCGCCTTCGGCATCGGCTTGCCGGTCTTGACATGCAGCGCGTGCTTTTCCAGAACCGCCGGCACCGTCAGCCAGTGCTCGTAGAGCTGCGAGGGCAGTTCGACAAAGTCGCGGCTGACCGAGGTGCCTGACACCGACGGCCAGGTGACGTCGGTCAGCATGCCATGCAGCGCATGGCCGAATTCGTGGAACAAGGTCTTCGCTTCGTCGACCGACAGCAAAGCCGGTTCGCCCGCTGGCGGCTTGGCGAAGTTCATGATGTTGTAGATCACCGGCTTCGAGCCATGGCCAAGCTTGTAACCGGACTTCAGCGCGCTCATCCAGGCGCCGGAGCGTTTTGACGGCCGCGCGAAATAGTCGGCGAGGAACAGGCCGCGCTCACTGCCGTCGGCATTTTTGACCACGAAGACGCGCGCGTCCGGATGCCAGGCGGCGATGCCTTTCTTCTCCTCGAACGTGACGCCGAACAACCGTGTCGCGACGTCGAAGCAGGCGTCAATGACGCGGTCGAGCTGCAGATAGGGTTTCAGCTCCGCTTCGTCGAAAGCGAACTTCTCGGCGCGCAGCTTCTCCTGGTAGAAGCGCCAGTCCCAGGCGGCGAATTTTTCGTTACTGCCGGCCTCGGCCGCCAGACGCTCCAGCTCTTTCTGGTCGGCGGCGGCTTTTTCCAGTGCCCTTTCCCAAACCGGGTCGAGCAGCGCGTGCACCGCCTTCGGTGTCTTGGCCATGGTGTCGTCGAGCTTGAGCGCGGCGAAGGAGGCGTAGCCGAGCAGCTTCGCCTTTTCGGCGCGCAGCTTCAGCATGTCGCGCACCACGGATGTGTTGTCGGACGCACCGCCGTTCTGGCCGCGCATGGTAAAGGCGCGATAGGCGATCTCGCGCAGGTCGCGGCGTTCGGAGAAGGTCGTGAACGGCTCATAGATCGAGCGCGACAGGGTGACGGCGTAGCGGCCCTTCTGGCCGCGCATCTCGGCGGCCTCGGCCATCGAGCTTTTCACGAAATCCGGCAGGCCGGCGAGATCAGCCTCGTCGAGGAACAGCGCCCAGTCGCGCTCGTCGGCCAGCACGTTCTGACCGAAAGTCGTGCCGAGCGACGACAGCTCCTCGTTGATTTTGGCCAGCCGCGTCTTGCCGTCGGCATCGAGCTTGGCGCCGGAACGGACGAAGCCTTTCCAGGTCTTCTCCAGGACGCGCAGCGTCTCGGGTTCGAGGTCAAGGCTCTCGCGTCGCTGGTAGAGATCGTCGATGCGGGCAAACAGCTTCTCGTTCATCGAGATGGCCGAGAAGTGCCGCGACATCTTCGGCGAAATGTCACGCTCCAGGGCCTGGATGGTCTCGTTGGTGTGGGCGCCGGCGCGGCACCAGAAGATCGATGAGACATGATCCAGCGCCTCGCCGCCGAGCTCAAGCGCGGCAAGCGTGTTCTCGATGCTCGGCGTATCCTTGTTGCTTGATATCGCGTCGATCTCGGCCTCATGCGCCTTCAGCGCGGCGTCGAAGACGGGAGAAAAATCACCGTCGCCAATATGGGCGAAATCGGGCAGGCCGAGCGGCCCTCGCCACGCGGTCAACGGATGGGCGGCGAGATCGACGGCTTTCGGAGAAGGCATGGAGGGTCTTTCGCTGGCGTCAGGAAGGAGGGGTGTCACCGATGTAGGGCGCGCTCCGCGAGCCCGCAATATGCCAGTTGGCCGCTCCGCCTCAGTAGCCGTCGCAGTTTTCAGCGATTGCCGCCTGCGAATTGGCGGTGATGCGGTTGTCGCGCACCGCGAAGGTCTCCTGCACCAGCATGTCATTGTTGGGGAAGTCGTAGCAGGCGATCACGGTGGTGACCCCGCCTTCGGTCTTCTCGATGCGGTGGCGGATCGCGGCTCCCGCAACCGCGCCCTTCCATTCGTCGAGCGAGGCGATGAATTCCTGCTTGCTCTGGACAACGCCGAGGTCGTCGAGCTTGATGCGGACGTCGTCGGCGAGCAGGTCCGCCAGCTCGGTGCGATCGGCGACCAGCAGCGCCGAATACCAGCGGCTTATGACGGCGCGGTCGTCGGCGCGAGCGGCAACGATCGCTATCATCAGCGCGGCCGCCGTGAAAACGACCGGCCGGACGCTCATCGCCTGGCGCGCCCTACCGTTCATTCCAGCACCGGCCGCTCGAAATCGCCGGTCTCCTTGTTCATCACCCAGAGCTCGCCGGTCGAAATGTCGAACCAGGCTCCGTGCAGCGACAGCCGCCCCTTGCCCTCGAGGATCGAGACGCAGGGAAAGGTCCTGAGATTGGCGAGGGAGTAGCGGATCGAGATGCGCTCCAGGGCCGTCTGGCGTTCCGTCGCCGTCATGAAGGTGCTGGCCGACACCGTCTCGGCGGCCGGCGCGATCAGGCTCATCCACTTGCCGATGAAATCGCCGGGAGAGAGCGGCGCGGAGTTGGTGTCGAGCGCGGCCCGGATGCCGCCGCAGCGGCCGTGGCCCATGACCACGATATTCTTGACCTTGAGGCTCTGCACCGCGAATTCGAGGGCGGCCGAGGTTGAATGGAACTCGCCGTCCGGCTCGTAAGGCGGCACCAGATTGCCGACATTGCGCAACACGAAGAGTTCGCCGGGGCCGGCGTCGAAGATCGCCTCGGGCGCGGATCGCGAGTCGCAACAGGCGACGATCATGGTCTCGGGCGCCTGGCCTTCGCGGGCGAGCTCGCGATAGCGGCCGCTCTCGGTGAGATAGCGGCCGTTCATGAAATTGCGGTAGCCGGCGAGGAGGTGTTCGGGAAGATGAGGCATGGGCGGCTAAGGCCTTTCCGGGTTGGAGGCGGCAGCTCGTTGCGGTCGAGGAAAGCCTCTAACGGCAAAAACCCGTTACGAGCAATGCAGAATTGTAGGGGCTAGCTATAAATGCCATGCGCCAGAGCGGGACGCCCGCCGACGTTGTCACGCCCAGATGGCGACCGGTATGCCAAAACCGTCAGCGCGAGGCGGGTCGGGAAACGGCTTCGCTTCGCCCTTGGCGATGCGGCCGGCGATCAGCATCATGGCCGCCGCATCGAGGAAATCGTCGGCGGCTGCACCACGTGGCGGCCGCTGGTCAAGGAAATCCATGTCATAGCCGTGCCGGCAAAGCAGCTCCTTGCGCTCCGCCATGCCGGCCGGATTGACGCTGCCCTTGATCTTCTTCGGCAACCGCATGGCCTGATCGCCGTTCAGGCGACAGAAGGCGACTTCCGGATGCGATTCGAAGATGCGGCCGCGCAGTTCGGGCCGCGCGATCAGCAATGTGTCGATCTCGCGGATTTTCGAAAAGATGCCGAAGGCCTGGATGGAAACGCCGCGCGGCGGGTTGGATGTGGCCCAGGCCGCTTCGCTTGCCCTGATATGCGCCGCGTACCAGGCTTCGATCGTGGTGAAGCCGCTGGTATCGGCATAGAGGGCGGCACGGGACGGAATCGAAAAGACGCTGGACTGGCGAGCGCCAAGCAGCGGCCGCACCAGCGCTTCCGGCCCGCGCCCGCCCCTTTGCGAAAATTCCGGTAGACCGATCGGCATGTCAACGGCGACGATCGCGTCATCGGGGATCGCCGCCAGCAGGGCGGTGAACGAAGGGAAGACATCGACCGAAGGCGCCGTGTCCCGGTCACGACGTGTCGAACCGGGTTCGCTCCGCACGGCGATCCAGCCGGCCTTGCAGCCATCGGCGCCGACGAGCACGACCTTGCCCGGGGTCACGCCCGGCGATCCCGCCCCGGATGCGTGAGGTGGCGAAGCTGGACCATGGCCATCGGGTGCGACAGGCTCTGCGCGTCGGTTTCGAGCTGCAGTTCGTCGCCGCCGCGTTTTGCGGTGCGCGCCAGGATTTCGTAGACCGCCGCCGTCGTCGACTGCAGCGCCTTGATCGCCGGCTGGCCGGACAGGATGCGCGCCAGGTAGACCGCTGCCGTCAAGTCGCCAAGGCCGTTCGGCGGCTTGTCGATCAGGCGGTGTTCGGCCAGCAGCGCCTGGGTGCCGTCGAGCAGCAGATTGCCTGTGCCGCCTGACATCATCGACGGAGCCGAGGTGACCAGCATGGTCGACGGTCCGGCGTGGAGTGCGGCCGAGATCACCGATTTCAGATCGGGCAGCGGCGCGCCGGCCATCCATTCCAGCTCATAGCGGTTGGGCGTGGCGATGTCGGCGATCGGCATCAGCCGGTCGCGCATGGCGGCGGCGGTGGGCTCGGGCACGTAGAGGCCGCCGGAATCACCCATCACCGGATCGCAGATATAGACGGCATCGGGCGTCCTCGCCTTGACCGCGGCGACCAGCGAGGCGACCGCCTCGGCCTGGCCGGCCTCGCCGAGATAGCCCGACAGCACGGCCCCGACCTCGCCCAGCCACGGCGCGCGCTCCAGATCGGCCATCAGCGCCTTGAACTGGTCGAGCGGCGGCACGATGCGGGTCGCGCGGCCATGGCCGGGATGCCAGGGCAGGGTGACCGTAGGCACGGCCCAGACCGGAAAGCCCAGTGTCTCCAGCGCGAATACTGCCGCGCGGTTGCCGACGGAGCCACGCGCGACATGGCTGGAAATGACGATGACCGCGTGCGGCGCGTCGGTTTTTTCGGCGCTCATTGTTTCTTGATTCCTAGCTGCCCCGGGTGAGGAAAAGCACGAGCCAGACCATCAGGCCCAGCGCCAGAAGCAGGCCGAGTATCCTGCCAACACGCGTGCCCCAGACTTCGATCGGATCCGTGCGATCGGCATCGGCCGCGGAGACGTGGTCGCGCACGCCTTTCGTCGTCCGTGCCACGAAAGAATTGCCGGCCGGATCGGTCTCCTGCGCGACGCGCTGGAGGATACGGCGCGATTCGCTGTCGCTGTCCTGGCGTTTCGCCATGATGATATCCCGTTCTGATCGAACCTTATCGCGTTCACCAGGCCAATCACAGGGCCTTGCGCGGGCACAATTCATGCCGAGCCTGCTTCAGAGGCCGAGGCCGTTTTCTTGCGCGCCGATTGTGGTAATGCTTCGGATGCAACTTCTATCGAGGGATCCCTTCATGCTTGCCCAGCGCCTTGCTCGACCATCGACATTTCGCACGTTGCCCGCCTTCCTGATGATGGCAATCGTGCTGCCGCTGCTTGCCGGCTGCGGCTACAACACGATCCCGACGGCGGAAGAAAACGCCAGGGCGGCATGGAGCGAGGTGTTGAACCAGTATCAGCGCCGCGCCGACCTCATTCCCAATCTGGTCGAGACGGTCAAGGGCTATGCCTCGCATGAAAAGGACACGCTCGACGCCGTCGTCCAAGCGCGCGCCAAGGCGACGCAGATCACGGTGACGCCCGAAACGCTGAAGGATCCGGAAGCCCTCAAGAAGTTTCAGGATGCCCAGGCCGGGCTGACCAGCGCGCTGTCGCGGCTGATCGCGGTGTCGGAAGCCTATCCCGACCTCAAGGCCAACCAGAATTTCCTGGCGCTGCAGGCGCAGCTCGAAGGCACGGAGAACCGCATCGCGGTGGCGCGGCGCGACTACATCCAGGCCGTCAGGGACTACAATTTGACGCTGAAGACCTTCCCGTCGGTACTGTGGGCGACATTCTGGTTCCGCGGCAACGAGCCCTTCGCCAACTTCACCGTCGACGAAGACAAGATGCAGCCGCCGAAGGTCGATTTCGGCACGAAGCAGGGCGGGTGAACGGCGACTGTCCTCGGAACGAATTCCCGAAAAGACGGACCGCCGGCGTGCAAACACCCCCCTCTGTCCTGCCGGACATCTCCTCCTCAAGGGGGGCGCTGCGGAACGCCTACCTTTCCTTTCTCGGCCTTCTTGCCAGCATCCTCTTCCTCCCGTTCGCCGCCTTCGCTGCCGATCTTCCGGCGCTGACCGGCCGCGTCGTCGACAATGCCGGCATCATCGATGCCGGCACACGTGCGGCGCTGACGCAGAAGCTGGCGGACTTCGAAACCAAGGGCTCCGACCAGATCGTCGTCGCCACCATTCCCAGCCTCGGCGGCGAGGAGATCGAGCCCTACGCCAACCGGCTGTTCCGCTTCTGGAAGCTCGGCCAGGCCAAGGAGAACAACGGTGTCCTGCTTTTGGTCGCGCCAAACGACCGCAAGATGCGCATCGAGGTCGGGTACGGGTTGGAAGGCACGCTGACCGACCTGCACACCAAGCTGATCATCGAGAACGACATGGTGCCGGCCTTCCGCGCCGGCGATTTCCCGGGCGGCATCTCCAAGGCCGTCGACGACATGATCATGGTGCTGGAGGGCAATCCGGAAGAACTGGAAGCGCGCGGCAAGCGCAACGAGCAGGCACCATTCAATTCCGACGACCTGTTCTTCGCCATTTTTATCGGCATCTGGGCGATCATTTTCTTCGGCAGCATCGCGGCCTCGGTCCTGCCGCCGATCTTCGGCCAGAAACTCGGGCCCGGACGCTATCGCTGGCTCGGCATGACCTTCGAGCCGCACCGGCGATCATCGTCCGGCGGCTGGTCGTCCGGCGGCGGCGGTTGGTCCTCCGGCGGAGGGTCCTCCGGTGGCGGTTTTTCGGGCGGCGGCGGTTCGTCCGGCGGCGGCGGCTCCTCGGGAGGCTGGTAAGGCCATGGCCAGAGCTGCCGTCCCTTCAATGCCCGGCCAATGCGCTTCACGGCTGCGCCTGGCCTTAATCATCCTGGCGTCTCTGCTGCTTGCCTCGATCGCCGCCGTGGCCGCCGACCTTCCGGCTCTCACCGGCCGCGTGGTCGACAATGCCGGCATCATCGATGCCGGCACACGTGCCGCGCTGACGCAGAAGCTGGCGGACTTCGAAACCAAGGGTTCCGACCAGATCGTCGTCGCCACCATTGCCAGCCTCGGCGGCGAGGAGATCGAGCCCTACGCCAACCGGCTGTTCCGCTTCTGGAAGCTCGGCCAGGCCAAGGAGAACAACGGTGTCCTGCTTTTGGTCGCGCCAAACGACCGCAAGATGCGCATCGAAGTCGGCTATGGGCTGGAAGGCACGCTGACCGACCTGCACACCAAGCTGATCATCGAGAACGACATGGTGCCGGCCTTCCGCACCGGCGATTTCCCGGGCGGCATCTCCAAGGCCGTCGACGACATGATCATGGTGCTGAACGGCAATCCGGAGGAGTTGGAGGCGCGCGGCCGGCGCAATCCCGCCGACAGCAGCACCCCCATGGATCCGGTCGTCACGGTGTTCCTGATCCTGTGGGCGACGATGTTCTTCGGTGGCCTGGCAATGGCCTTCCTGCCGCCGATGTTCGGCACAAAGCTGTCGCCGGGCGTGTATCGATGGCTGGGTATGACGTTTCGTTATGGCCAGGGAGCGGGCGGATCATCCGGAACCAGCGGTTGGACGAGGTCGTCGGGCGGCGGCTGGTCCTCGGGCGGTTCCGGCAGTGGCTGGTCGTCGGGCTCAAGCAGTGGCGGCGGGTTTTCCGGTGGCGGCGGCTCGTCCGGCGGTGGCGGTTCTTCAGGAAGCTGGTGAGACAAGATCATGGCAACACGACCGATCAGCCCGCAGGATCATGAGCGCATCGCCGCTGCGATCCGCGCCGCCGAAGCGCAAACCGACGGCGAGATCTACTGCGTCGTGGCGCATGCAAGCCATGGCTACTTAGCTCCCGCAGCCTTGATGGCGACCCTCGGCATGCTGGTTGTCAGTCTCGCCGTCGCCTATGGGCTGGAGGCCTGGTGGCTCACCATCCGCCTGCCACATTTCGTCATCGCTCAGTTGCTGGCCATGGCCTGCGTGCTGGCCCTGTTGTGGACGCTGCCCGGCCTGCGCATCCATATGGTGCCGCGTCGGCTGCGCTATCAGGCCGCGCACGCCAATGCGGTCAAGCAGTTCCTCGCCCGCAACGTCCACCGCACCACGGCGCGCACCGGCGTGCTGATCTTCGTCTCGATCGCCGAGCGCTACGCCGAAGTGGTCGCCGATTCGGGCATCGACGCCAAGGTCGGCCAGCATGTCTGGGACGGCGTGGTGCGCGATCTGACCGCGCATGCCGGCCACGATCGGCTTGCCGACGGTTTCGTCAAGGCGATCGAGGGGGTCGGGGCCGTGCTGGCCGAGCACTTTCCGGTTACTTCGGGCGATACCAACGAGCTCGACGACCATCTGGTCGAAATCTGAAAAGCCCTACCTGCAAACGCTACTCAGCCGGACGCCTGACGCGGCTTTCTGCGCTTCCGATGCCCACGGACCTAAAAGTCCGCTGGGTTTCGGTACTCGAAAGCCGCGCCATCCGCCTCGGCTGAGCGCGTTTTCAGGCAGGCTTTGGCCAATGTCGGCAGTGTCATGATCGTCTGTGCGAAAGCGGACCATCGGCCGCCGGGACTCTTGCAATCGGGCGATGCGGGTTTATGGTTAACAAATCATGAATACGCTGACGATCGACATTCGGAAGGCAGACCCGCGCGATGCCGGCGCCATCGCCGAAGTGCACCTCGAGGCTTGGCGCGGCGCGTATAGCGGAATCATTCCGCACCGCACGCTGACATCTATGATCAACCGTCGCGGAAGCGACTGGTGGGCCAACGCCATCCGCCGCGCCGCCACCGTCCTCGTCGTCGAGATCGGCGGCACGATCGCCGGCTATGCGACGATCGGCAAGAATCGCGCCAAGGAGCTCAAGCAGCAGGGCGAGATCTACGAATTGTACCTGCGCCCGGAATATCAGGGCATCGGGCTCGGCAGGCGGCTGTTTTCGGCGGCCAGGGCACGTCTCGCCGACCATGGGCTGAAAGGCATGGTGGTGTGGGCGCTGGAAGACAATCAGAACGCACTTGCCTTCTATGCCGGGGCCGGCGGCCGCGACATCGCCGAAGGGGTCGAGATTTTCGAGCAGAAGGCGCTGAAGAAGGTCGCCTTCGTCTGGGAGTGACCGCCTGGGGATAATCGCGGAACGCGTGGTCCCGGGCTCACGCACATCACGACCTTGAAACATCTTGTGCCGATGATTGAACGGGTCGACCGCCATCGCGTCTCGCCGGACGCCTGTAAGCACCATTCGCCGCATTGCACCATTTTGCGCCGCCCGCTATCTCCTGCCGACCGAGAGAGGGACAAAAGACATGCGCATCGAAGCCATAGCCACCGGAAAGAATCCGCCTGAGGACGTCAATGTCATCATCGAGGTGCCGATCGGCGGCGAGCCGATCAAGTACGAGATGGACAAGGAGGCCGGCACGCTGTTCGTCGACCGCTTCCTGCACACCTCGATGCGCTACCCCGGCAATTACGGTTTCGTGCCGCACACGCTGTCGGGCGACGGCGACCCGATTGACGTGCTGATCTGCAACACCCGCGCTTTGGTGCCGGGCTGCGTGATCAACGTGCGGCCGATCGGCGTGCTGATCATGGAAGACAATGCCGGCCAGGACGAAAAGATCATCGCGGTGCCGTCACCGAAGCTGACACTGCGCTACGAGAACGTCACCGAATACACGCAGCTGCCCGACATCACGCGCCAGCAGGTGCAGCACTTCTTCGAGCACTACAAGGATCTGGAACCCGGCAAATGGGTCAAGATCGAGGGCTGGCATGATTCCAAATACGCCAAGAAGATGATCATGGACGCGATCGACCGGGCGAAGGCGAGCAAGTAGCTCGAGCGGTCAGTTATCGACCCGGCCGAAAGCCGGCACGTCGCCAATCACCACGCGCTTGTCCTTGCCGCAGGCGAAGCCTTTCGCCTTCTCGTCGGCGATCTTGCGCGCCTGGTCGTTGGCGGCGGGGTTACCGGTGGCCAACACCAGGCCGACGGTGCAGCCGTCCCGGGCGTCCATCTGGGCGACCTTGGCGACGAGCAGCACCTCGGTCTTCTTGGTCTCGTCCTCGCCATTGCTGATCGAGCGGCGGTGGATGACCGCGAACGGCACGGCTTTGTCGCCATTGGTTTCGACGCGCCACTCGACCTTGGCTCCGGACGAATTCAAGGCGGAAAAACTTTCCCAGGTGGACGTCATGTCGCCGCTGGGCGGAAAACCATAGAACAGCGATTCGCGGGCGTCGTCATATCCGACCAGCACGGGATAGCCGCGATAGCCGGAGCAGGCGAGGTCGGCCCAGTCGCCGTCGCCCTGCCCGGCCTGCGCATAGGTCACGCAGTCCTTCTTCCAGTCGAGGTCGGTGTAGGTGCTGGATATGTCGCCGGCCTGTGCCGCCTGGCAAAGGCCGGCGAAGGTGAGCGGGATCAACAGGCTGCGCATGGCGGAGATCTCAGTTGGAGGTCGTCCCAGCGTATCGCCAATCGCTATTTCTTCAAGCTGGCTTCGATCAGCAGGTCGGCGTTGCGGGCAACCGACTGCGCGGGTCCGCCGAGGCCGAACAGTTGGCCGCTGATATAGGCGCCTTCGATAAGCAGCAGCAACCCGTCGCCCAGCGTGTCGGGGTCTTGCGCGCCCATCGCAGCCGCCATGGCGCGCAAGCGGCGGCGCAATTCCTGCTTGTTGGCCTCGCTGACGACGCGAGCCGGATGGCTGTGATCGGGATATTCGACCGCCGCATTGGTCATGCCGCAGCCGCGATAGCCCGCCACTTGCGTTCGCTTGCCGATGCGGGTCAAGAAAGCCTTGATCTGAGCGCGCGGGTCGCCGGGGTTGGCGGCGACGGCCTCGTCGAAACGCTCCCAATATTCAAGATCGTATTGCCTGAGGTAGGAGGCGGCCAGCTCGTCCTTGGAGGGAAAGCTGCGATAGAGGCTGGGCTTGGTGACGCCGGCACGCTTGACGATTTCGTCGACGCCGATCGCCCGGATACCGCGCCGGTAGAACAGGTCATAGGCCACGTCGAGAATCTTCTTGGCGGCCTTCGGTGGCGCCGACGCATGACCGTCGCTGATGGTCAGTTCAATATTTTTGTCGCTTGGCATCATGGGACTCGATTGACAATGTTACCGATCGGTACGTATACATGCTCCCATCTTGCAACGTACCGGTCAGTAACATGATAGCTCAATCCCGTCCCTTTGGCCAGCGCTACGCTTTCGTGGTGGTGGGCGTCATCTTCCTCTGCCTGCTGATCGCGGCCGGCCTGCGCTCGGCGCCTTCCGTCATGATGCTGCCGCTCGAAAACAGCTTCGGCTGGCGGCGCGACGTCATTTCGCTGGCCGCGGGCGTCGGCATCCTGCTCTATGGGCTGACCGGTCCGTTCGCCGCCGCGCTCATGGAGCGCATCGGGCTGCGCCGCACGCTGCTGGCGTCGCTGGTGGTGATGTCGGCTTCGACCACGCTCAGCCTGCTGATGACCAAGCCATGGCATCTGTTCATCACCTGGGGCGTTTTTTCCGGCATCGGATCCGGCGCTGTCGCCAGCGTCCTTGGCGCCACCATCGTCAACCGCTGGTTCAAGACCAATCGCGGTCTTGTCATGGGGCTGATGTCGGCCTCCAGCGCCACCGGCATGCTGATTTTCCTGCCGCTCATCGCCTCGCTCGCCCAGTCAGGCGGCTGGCAGCCTGTCGTCATCGCTGTCGCGATCGCCACCGCGGCGTTGATCCCTCTGGTCTGGTTGCTGGTGCCGGAGCGCCCTGCCTCGATCGGAATGGTGCGTTATGGCGCCCAGGCGGATGATGTGCCGCCGACTTCGCCCGCATCACAAGGCAATTTCCTGGCGCATACGCTCAGCACGCTGCGCCGCGCCGCCGGCACGCGGGTTTTCTGGTACCTGTTCGCCACTTTCTTCGTCTGTGGCTTCACCACCAACGGGCTGGTCGGCACCCATCTGATCGCCTTCTGCGGCGACATGGGTATCGGCGAGGTGCAGGCCGCCGGCCTGTTGTCGATGATGGGCATTTTCGACCTGATCGGCACCACGCTGTCCGGCTGGCTCACCGACCGCTACGACCCGCGCAAGCTGCTCGGCGTCTACTATGCCATTCGTGGCCTGTCGCTGATCTATTTGCCCTATTCCGGCTTCTCGGCAACCAGCCTGATCATCTTCGCGGTGCTCTATGGTCTCGACTGGATCGCCACCGTGCCGCCGACTTTAAGGCTCGCCAACGAAGCCTTCGGCGACCGCAGCGGGCCGATCGTGTTCGGCTGGATCGTCGCCGGCCATCAGGTGGGTGCCGCCACCGCCGCTGCCTTCGGCGGCACCATGCGCGAACTGCAAGGCAACTACGAACTGGCGTTCCTGATTGCCGGCATGACGGCAATCGCCGCCGCCTGTATTTCGCTCCTGATCAACACCAGCCGGCCGGCCTTCGATCCCGAACCGCAGGCGGCTTGAGGCGCGTCGATAATTCAGGTGAGGCCGGCCTGCAAACGGCGGATTCCTGCGCTTCTCCGTTCTACTGCGTCGCAGTAGAACTGTGCTCACGTACAAAATGTACGCTCCGCTCGGATTCTCGAAAACCACTATTTTCGGCTCGGCCTGACCTGAATCTCAACACACCTCAGCGTGTAAGAACGGGCGCGGACGATCAGTCGGGGTAGCAGACCATTGGAATGTTGGGCCAGACCGCCGCGTCGCAGTTGGCGCTCGCCTGTCTCTGCTTGAAGGCGGCACTGACCGGCCCGGTCACCACGGGGTCGACGCCGTCGGGCGCGTCGGCAAAGGCCTGCTGCGCGGAAGGCGCATCGGCCGACATGGCCGGCCGCGTTTCCTTCAGCGTCGCGGCCGACTGCGCGGCGTTGGCCGCCAGCAGCATCGCAAAGGCGGCGGACGCGATAAGTGGCCAAAATCGGTTGAGTCTATCGGTCATGACGTTCGAACTGTCCGGGCCCTGAAAAGGTTCCCGCCTTGGTTAACAAAATCATTTCACACGCAGATGCTTAAGATTTGATGAGTATTTGGTATCGCGCGTCCCCTTTCGCAACTGCGAAAAACCCTGTATGAGCCGCGCAACCGAAAGAGGCAGCGCCTTTGGCCTGCTGCCTGCAACGCTTCCGAGACCAGAATCATGAACCTCCGTAATATCGCGATCATCGCGCACGTCGACCATGGAAAGACCACCCTGGTCGACCAGCTTTTGAAACAGTCCGGCTCCTTCCGCGACAACCAGCGCGTCGCCGAGCGTGCCATGGATTCCAACGATCTCGAAAAGGAACGCGGCATCACCATCCTGGCCAAGGCGACCTCGGTCGACTGGAAGGACACGCGCATCAACATCGTCGACACGCCCGGCCACGCCGATTTCGGCGGTGAGGTCGAGCGCATCCTGTCGATGGTGGATTCCGCCATCGTGCTGGTCGACGCCGCCGAAGGGCCGATGCCGCAGACCAAGTTCGTCGTCGGCAAGGCGCTCAAGGTCGGCTTGAGGCCGATCGTCGTCATCAACAAGATCGACCGGCCGGACGCGCGCCATGTCGAGGTGGTCAACGAGGTGTTCGACCTGTTCGCCGCGCTCGACGCCACCGACGAGCAGCTCGACTTCCCGATCCTCTATGGTTCGGGCCGCGACGGCTGGGTGTCGGAAAATCCGGAAGGCCCGAAGGACCAGCAGCTTGCGCCGCTGTTCGACCTCGTCATCAAGCATGTGCCGGCGCCGACCGTTCACCCCGGCCCGTTCCGCATGATCGGCACTATCCTGGAAGCAAACCCGTTCCTCGGTCGCATCATAACCGGCCGCATCGAGAGCGGCACGCTGAAGTCCAACCAGGCGGTCAAGGTGCTGCACAATGACGGCACCCAGATCGAGACCGGCCGCATTTCAAAGATTCTCGCTTTCCGCGGCCTCGAGCGTCAGCCGATCGAAGAAGCGCAGGCGGGTGACATCGTCGCCATCGCCGGCCTGTCCAAGGGCACCGTCGCCGACACGTTCTGCGACCTGGCGGTGACCGAGGCGCTGCATGCACAGCCGATCGATCCGCCGACCGTGACCATGTCCTTCCTCGTCAACGACAGCCCGTTGGCCGGCACCGAGGGCGACAAGGTGACCAGTCGCGTCATTCGTGACCGTCTGCTGCGCGAGGCCGAAGGCAATGTCGCGCTGAAAATCGAAGAATCGCCCGACAAGGATTCGTTCTTCGTTTCCGGCCGCGGCGAATTGCAGCTCGCCGTCCTGATCGAGACCATGCGCCGCGAAGGTTTCGAGATCGCCGTCTCGCGTCCGCGCGTCGTCATGCAGAAGGGCGAGAATGGCGAATTGCTGGAGCCGGTCGAGGAAGTCGTCATCGACGTCGACGAGGAGCATGCCGGTGTCGTCGTGCAGAAGATGTCGGAACGCAAGGCCGAAATGGTCGAGCTGCGTCCCTCGGGCGGCAACCGCCAGCGCATCGTCTTCCATGCGCCGACGCGCGGCCTGATCGGCTACCAGTCGGAACTGTTGACCGATACGCGCGGCACCGCCGTGATGAACCGGCTGTTCCATGCCTACGAGCCTTACAAGGGCGAGTTGCCTGGTCGCACCAACGGCGTGCTGATCTCCAACGAACAGGGCGAGTCGGTGGCTTACGCCATGTGGAACCTTGAAGATCGCGGTCCGATGGTCATCGATCCCGGCGTCAAGGTCTATCAGGGGATGATCATCGGCATCCACAGCCGGGACAACGATCTCGAAGTGAACGTGCTGAAGGGCAAGAAGCTGACCAACATCCGCGCCGCCGGCAAGGACGAGGCGGTCAAGCTCACCCCGCCGATCCGCATGACGCTGGAGCGCGCGCTGGCCTGGATCCAGGACGACGAACTGGTCGAGGTGACGCCGAAGACCATTCGCCTGCGCAAGCTTTATCTCGACCCGAACGAGCGCAAGCGTTTCGAGAAGTCGTCGAAGGCGGTCGGCGCGGCGTAAAGTTTCCCTTTTTCCGAGAGTTTGAGAGGGCGGAGCACTTGTTCTCCGCCCTCTTTCGTTCATCCACCAGCGGCCGAGATGATGGTCCGCCGGTCGGGCTCGCTGGCGAGATCGATGCGGATTGTCGCTCCCTCTCGGACCGGTTTGCGCAGGGCCTTTGCTCCATCCGGCTCGATGGTCAGCAGCCTCCGCTCGTCCAGTGCGTGAAGGCGCGACCGCGAGATGCCGAGTTCGTTGGCGAGCAGCCGGTCAAGCCTCAACGATACCGGTATTTCCAGACCAAGTCGGAGCTCCAGCACCGTCGCGCCTTGCTTAATCCCGCCGATCACCTGCTTGCGCACGACGACGTCAGGGAACTCTTCGACGCGTCCCACCTGGTTGCGTAGGGCGACGATGTCGAAGGCATGGCTCCGGACCAGTGCCGGATCATTGCTTTCGAGCGCCGCCAGCAGTGCCGGCGCGATATCGCGCCGGTTGCAGCGCTCGAAAATGCCGAAATTCCAGGAATTGTCGCAGTCGACGCAGCGATAGATCAGCCACACGTCGATGCGCTTGCCGTTGGCGTTGACGCGGAATTTCTCGCTGCAGCGGTAGGCTTTCACGAAGCCACAGCGATTGCCGTTGATCAGGGGTCGTGGTGCGATTTCAGGCGCGATCGTCCAGTGGACGCGCAGGGCGCAAGACATGCCGGTAAGTCCTTCCCGTTGGGAAGTTCATCCGGTCGGCTCTATCGAGATGCCCATGCGGGCGCGGCGTGGCGGGCGGCTGCGGAGATTGTGACGTCAGGTGTCGCTGGCGGTAAGCCGAGCGACAGCGGTTCAGCAGTGCCAAACCGGTCTCGAACCGCCGCCCAGAGGAACACATCAAAAAAACAAACAGGCACCGCTGATGCGGCGCCATGCAGGTGTGTCGGGGGAGTTGACGAGACCGGTGGTTACTGGGGCAAAGTGAAGCTCGAAATTGTTTCGCGGCGGCCCTTCTAGCGGCGTGACGCTGGGGCTGCAAGGGGCTCCGCAAGTCACGCTGAGGGGGTCAGCGCCCATGGCCCATATTGTCTTGCCTTTGCCAGAGACGCAGCTGTCGGGTTATTGTGGTTGGTGAAGCCCTTACGCGGAGACCCTCGCCATGCACCTCGCCTCGCTGCTGATTTTCGCCGCCGCCTTGTTCGTGGCCGCCGGTTCGCCTGGCCCATCGATCGCGGCGCTTGTCGCGCGCGTTATCTCGAAGGGGTTTCGCGATGTGTTTCCGTTCCTGCTTGCCATGTGGATCGGCGAAGGCATCTGGCTGTCGCTGGCGGTGTTTGGGCTGGCCGTGGTGGCGCAGACCTTCCATTTCGCTTTCGTCGTTGTGAAATGGATCGGCGTTCTCTACCTGGCCTATCTCGCCTGGAAGATGTGGACGGCGCCCGTCGACGCCAAGGAGGGCGAGATGCCGCGTGAGGATTCGGCCGGCAAGCTTTTTTTCGCCGGCATGGCCGTCACGCTCGGCAATCCCAAGATCATGATGTTTTACCTGGCGCTGTTGCCGACCATCATCGACCTCGCTTCGGTCAGTCTCGTCGGCTGGGTCGAACTGACGGCGACCATGGCGGTGGTGCTGATCGCCATCGATCTCGCCTGGGTGCTCGCCGCCTCGCAGGCGCGTAAGCTCCTCAGGAGCAAGCGCGCCATGAAGATCGCCAACCGCGTCAGCGCCACGACGATGGCCGGTGCGGCGGCGGCCATCGCGGCGCGGTAAGGCTATCTGGGCAAGACGCCGGCCGCAGGCATGGCGGCCGCCTTCGGCGCCTGCGGTCCGCCGGAATAGAATTTCGAGGCCGGGTTCTCCTGCATGAAATCGTAGGCGACCATGCCGAGCGGCCGCTTTTGCCGTTCCGATGCCGCCTGGTGCCAGGGGATCACCTGGCGCAGCGCCTCGAGCGCCGCGGTTGGCGCCTCGCCGAATTTCCGCTGCGGGTTCTGCGCCTTGCGGATTTCCATCCAATAGCTTGCCGTCAACAGGTCCTGCGCCAAGAGATGGAAGGATATGTCGACCGCCTCGCGGGCGCGTTGCGTCTTGATGCGGGTCTGCCCTTCCAGATCCTCGACGGTGGCGACGATCGCCTGGCCATTCGGCGTCACCGGCGTGCCGAGGTCGGCCAGTTCCTGCCAGAGATCGGTCGGCAGATAGCCATCGAAGGTCGGGATGTCCTTGCGCTCGTCGGGCTTCAGCACATCGATCGGCTTGATCACGGTAAAGAAGGGATTGCGGAAGCGCTCGATGCGCTGCGCCACCGCGACACCGAGATTGGTGAGAGAGATGGTGAAAGCCTCGACCTGATTGGCCATGGGATAGGGATCCCAGTTGGCGTTGGAGAAGATATAGCCGGACTTGCCGCCGCTCAGCGGCCCGCCCTTGATATAATATTTCATGAATTGCGGCGTGCTCAGCTCAGGCGAGCTCTGCGGCGTCAGGCCCGGCAGCACGGCCGGATTGTGATCCGACGAATTGATGGAGAGCAGCACGGATTGGCGCAGATCCGCCCAGGCCTGCCAGGCCGAGCCCTGACGCTGGCTGGAGGCGCGCATGCTTTCCGGATCCTGGATGATGCGGGCCTGATCCTCGTCGAAGAGATAGCTGCCCTTGATCATGTCCATGACCCGCGCGGCATCCCATGTCAGCCATGGGTAAGGCCGCGTGGATTGCACGGGTGCCGAAATCGGCGTCACGCTGGAATTCATGCCGTTCAGCCCCATGGCGTAGCTGAGGTCGGTCCACTCCAGCAGTTTTCGCGCGTCCTCCAGCAAAAGCACGGCCTGTGCCTGTGCGTAGGCATTGGTGCTGATCAGCGCGGCCTGGTCGGCGGCGAAAGGCTCGAGAGGCTTCAGACCGGCCTGCGAAAGGGCCTGTGTGGCCGGCATGCGGACGCCATCGAGATAGGCTTCGCCTTCGCCGACCATGGCCGCGCCGATATTGCCCAGCGTCGCGAGGTCGCCTTCGCCGAGCGTGCCGCGCGATTGCACGACCGGCGTCACCCGCTTGTTCAGCATGTCGACCAGCATATGCGTCAGCTGCGGGCTGGCAGCCTCGTAGGACATGGTGTTGGCGCGGATCGCCATGATGGCGCGTACCAGCGCTTCTTCCTGCAGCTCCGGCCCGTAGCCTCTGTTGACGCCGCCCTTGAAGCGGGCGAGCTGCTGATCCTTGAGCAGCTTACTGTTTTCCGGCGTCGTCGGATCGCCCGAGAAGATCACCGTCTCGCGCTGGTCGCCGGCGCCACGGTTGAACCAGTAGATGGTGACACCTTCGGCAGCACCTTCGAGCAGCAGGCCATAAGCGTCCGCCGAACGTTGCAGCGCCTCGGGACTGAGCTCGACCTTGGCGCCGTTGCGGGCGATGTCGATGACCTGTTCGACGGTCAGGTCATGGCCAGTCAGCGTTATCGTCTTGGCCGCGGCTGTCTCGAAAATGGGCTGGTAGGCTGTCACCGCCTCGAAGGCGTGGGCGGGTGGAGGGGCAAGCGCCAGCGTCATGGTCAAGGCGCGGAGAAAAATCCCGGGTTTGGCAATTGCATCAAGCATAGGGGGACTCCCATTCACGAAGCGTTGGCCTCGGGCATCAAGTTCACCCCTCGGAAATTTTGTTTCCCGGAAAACTAGCCGGCGGCATTCGCCTGTCAACGCTTGATGCGAAGCAGGACCGATGGTGGAACGCGCGTGGCCCTATCGCGCCATGGCGTGGTATTCGTCGTTCGGCCGCATGTCGATCGCGGCCGCGACACGGTTCGACATGTTGAAGAAGGCCGCGGTCGAGGCGATATCCCAGATGTCGCGATCGCTGAAGCCGGCCTGGCGCAGGGCCGCGCGATCGGCCTCGACGATCCTGGCCGGCTCCTCCGTCAGCTTGACGGCGAAGTCGAGCATTGCCGTTTGCTTCGGCGAAAGATCGGCGGCGCGGAAATTCATCACCATCATCTCACCAAGCAGGGGATCGCCCGAGAGCTGGCGCACCGCCGCGCCATGCGCGGTCAGGCAATAGTAGCAGTGGTTGATGGAGGAGACGGCGACCGCGATCATCTCGCGTTCCAGCTTCGACAGGCCGGACTCGCCCAGCATCAAATCATTGTACATGTCGGTGAAGGCGCGCAGTTTCTTGTCGTCGAAGGCATAGGCCTTGAGCACGTTGGGGACGAGGCCGAGCTTTTCCTCGCATTTGGCGAAATAGGCTTTTGTCGGCTCGCTCAGCTCTCCGGCGGCCAGGCCTAGCGCGGTGATTTTGCCGGTCATCGTGTCACTTCTCCTCGTCATGCGAAGCCTTGCCGCCGAATTCCGAGAATTCTTGGCAAGCCGTCAAACCTTTGTCGCCAAACAGCGGTCATCTGCTACCATAGTCGCAAAAGCATGCGACGGGAGGGAAGAAGCGTCATGGCCAGCGTAAAATCCGCAGCTAAGTCGAAGAAGAAGGCACCTGCGGCTAAGGCAGAGGAAAGGCCGGCCAGGCTCGCCGATTACCTGCTCGCCCGCGCGCCGGCGGAGGATATCGCCGCCTATGACGTGGCCGACCTCGAGCGTGCCGCCGATCTCGCCGGCCAGGCGGTCGCCGCCCACAAAAAGGGTGAGTGCGTCGTCGCCGTCGACGCCGATTCGGGCGTGGTTCGCGAAGGCCGTCCGGTGACCGTCATCACGGTGGTCAACGACAACATGCCATTCCTGTTCGATTCCATCCTCGGCGAGGTTACAGAAACCGCCGGCGAACCGACCCTGGTCACCCATCCGGTGATTACGGTCCGCCATGGCAAGACGGGTGTCGACGAAATCCTCGGCGATGGCAATTTCGCCAGGGATGACGGCAGCCACGACCGGCTCAGCGTGATCCATGTCCATATTCCCCGGCTGACGCCCGAACAAGCAAATGGCCTGGCCGAGCGGCTGCGCAAGATGCTCGGCCAGGTCCATGCCGCCGTCAACGACTGGCGGCCGATGCTAGCTCGGCTCGATCAGGCCATCTCCGAATTCCGCTATTCGGCGGTGCCGCTCGACAAAAAGAGCGTCGCCGAGGCGATCGCTTTCCTGGAGTGGCTGCGCGACGACAATTTCACTTTCCTTGGCATGCGTGAATTCAAATACACCGGCGGCGAGGAAAGCGGCAATCTGGAGCGGGCAGAAAAACCCGGCCTCGGCATCCTGACCGACCCGGACGTGCTGGTGCTGAGACGCGGCACCGAGGCGGTGACGACGACGCCGGAAATCCGCGCTTTCCTGCACGGACCGGAGCCGCTGATCGTCACCAAGGCCAATGCCAAGTCGCTGGTGCACCGGCGCATCTATCTCGATTACATCGGCGTCAAGACCTACAGCGCCAAAGGCACGTTGGCGGGCGAACTGCGCATCGTCGGCCTGTTCACCTCGACCGCATACACGCGCTCGGTGATGAAGATCCCGTATCTCAGGTCCAAGGCCGAAACCATCATCGCCAAGTCGGGGTTCGACCGCCACGACCACTCCGGTAAGGCGCTGATCAACGTGCTGGAAAGCTATCCACGCGACGAGCTGTTCCAGGTTCCGGTGCCGATCCTGCGCAAGCATGCCGCTGCCATTCTGGGCCTGGTCGAGCGGCCGCGCGTGCGGGCGCTGGTGCGCGTCGACCAGTTCGACCGTTTCGTCTCGATCCTCGTCTTCGTGCCGCGCGACCGCTACGACAGCGTCGTGCGCGAGAAGATCGGCACCTATCTGAAAACCGCGTTCGAGGGCCGGCTGTCGGCCTATTACCCGGCTTTCCCGGAAGGCGGGCTGGCGCGCGTGCACTTCATCATCGGCCGCTCCGGCGGCAAGACGCCGAAGGTCGAGCAGGCGACGATCGAGGCGGCGATCCGCGACATCGTGCGCACCTGGGAAGATGCGCTTGCCGATGCGGCCGAAGCCAGCGGCAGCGACCCGGCGTTGAAAGCCATCGCCGCGCGGCTGCCAGAGAGCTACCGGGATACGTTCAGCGCTGGCGTGGCGCTGGCCGATGCCGGACGAATCGCCAAGATCAGCGCCGGCAATCCGATCGACATCGATTATTACCGCCATGCCGAGCAGAAGCCGCACCAGGCGGCGCTGAAGATCTATCACCATGGCAGCCCGGTGGCACTGTCGCGGCGCGTTCCGGTGCTGGAGAACATCGGCTTCCGCGTCATCAGCGAGCGGACTTTCGAAGTCGGCGACGACCAGTCGGGCCTGGTCTTCATCCACGACATGGAACTGGAGAACAGCTACGGCAAGCCGATCGACCTCGCCGACGGCGGTGCGCTGTTCGAGGAGGCTTTCCTGTCGGTGTGGCGGGGCGACGTCGACAATGACGGCTATAACGGCCTCGCCCAGACCGCCGGCCTGTGGTCGGGCGAGATCACCATCCTGCGTGCCTATGGCCGTTACCTGCAGCAGGTCGGCATCCCGCAGAGCCAGGATTTCATCGCCGCCGCACTCAACCGCTATCCCGAGATCGCGCGCGGTCTGCACGCGCTGTTCATCGCCCGGCTCGGCCCGACGGCCGAAACCGAAGGCGTGGTGGCGGCAAAGCACCTCAAGGCCAAGATCAAGGATGCGCTGGAGGATGTGCCCAACATTGATGACGACACCATCATCCGCCGCTACCTCAATTTGATCGAAGCCTCGCTGCGCACCAATCATTTCGTTGCCGATACGAAAGAAAAAGGCCAGTCGCTGGCGATCAAGCTCGAGTCGCAGGCGGTCGAGGGATTGCCGGCGCCGCGGCCATGGCGTGAAATTTTCGTCTACGGCTCGGAGGTCGAAGGCCTGCACCTGCGCTTCGGCCCGGTTGCGCGTGGCGGCTTGCGCTGGTCCGACCGCGCCCAGGACTATCGCACCGAGGTGCTCGGCCTGGTCAAGGCGCAACAGGTCAAGAACGCCGTCATCGTGCCGGTCGGCGCCAAGGGCGGCTTCTATCCCAAGAAACTGCCGATGAGCGCCGGACGCGACGCGATCTTCGAGGCCGGCACATCGGCTTACAAGAACTTCGTTTCCAGCCTGCTCTCGATCACGGACAATATCGGCCTGGACGGCGTCATTCCACCGGCAGGTGTCGTGCGCCGCGACCAGGACGATCCTTATTTCGTCGTCGCCGCCGACAAGGGCACGGCAACCTTCTCCGACACCGCCAACGCCATCTCGGAAAAGCACGGCTTCTGGCTCGACGACGCCTTCGCCAGCGGTGGTTCGGCCGGCTACGACCACAAGAAGATGGGCATCACCGCCAAGGGCGCCTGGGAAGCGGTCAAGCGGCATTTCCGCGAGATGAACCGCGACATCCAGACCTCGCCCTTCTCTGTCGTGGGCGTCGGCGACATGTCGGGCGACGTGTTCGGCAATGGCATGCTGTTGTCGCCGAAAACGCGGCTGATCGCCGCTTTCGACCATCGCGACATCTTCATCGATCCCGATCCCGACATGGCGGCCTCGATGGCAGAGCGCGAGCGCATGTTCGCGCTGCCGCGTTCGAGTTGGCAGGACTATGACAAGACCAAGCTGTCGGATGGCGGCGTCATCGTTTCGCGCAGCCAGAAATCGATCACCTTGCCGGCTGCCGCGGCGGCGGCGATCGGACTTGCCAAGACGACCGCCACGCCGGTCGAGATCATGACCGCCATCCTCAAGGCGCCGGTCGACCTCTTGTGGTTCGGCGGCATCGGCACGTATCTCAGGGCATCGACCGAGACCAATGCCGAGGTCGGCGACCGTGCCAACGATGCCATCCGCATCACGGCGCTCGAGGTGCGCGCCAAGGTGATCGGCGAGGGCGCCAACCTGGGTGTGACGCAGCGGGCGCGCATCGAGTTCGGCATGAATGGCGGCCGCTGCAACTCCGATGCGATCGACAATTCGGGCGGCGTCAACTGCTCCGACGTCGAGGTCAACATCAAGATCGCGCTGGCGTCGGCAATGCGCAAGGGATCGCTGACGCGGCCGGCGCGCAACAAGCTGCTGGCCGAGATGACCGACGAGGTCGGCGGGCTGGTGCTGTCCAACAACTACCAGCAGACGCTGGCGCTTTCGATCGCCCGCAAGCGCGGCCTCGCCGACATCACGCATCAGAGCCGCTTCATGACGGCGCTGGAGGCACGCGGCCTGCTCGATCGTGTCGTGGAAACACTGCCGTCGCCGGCAGCGCTTGCCGAGCGCGAGGCGCGCGGCGAGCCGTTGACCCGGGCCGAGCTCGGCGTGCTGCTCGCCTATGCCAAGATCGTGCTGTTTTCCGACATCGTCGCCAGCGACGTGCCTGACGATGCGCATTTCGACCGCGACCTGATGGGTTATTTCCCGGACCGGATGGCGAAGAAATACGCTTCCGAGATCCATGGCCACCGGTTGCGCCGCGAGATCATCGCGCGTGTCGTCGCCAACGATCTGGTCAATCGCGGTGGGCCGTCCTTCGTCAACCGGCTGCAGGAGGCGACGGGGCGCACCGCAGCCGATGTGGTGCGCACCTTCGCCGTGGTGCGCGATGGCTTTGCGCTGCCCGCGCTCTATCGCGAGATCGACGCGCTCGACAACCTGGTCGACGGCCAGGTGCAACTCGATCTCTATCAGATGGTGAGCCGGCTTATCTATATGAGCAGCGGCTGGTACCTGAAGAACGATGCCGGCACGGCACCGCTCGGCCAGCGCATCGCCGAACTGCAGGATGCGCGCAAGGCGCTGGAGCCCAAGCTCGTTTCGCTGCTGCCGGCTTTTTCGCGCGAGCGGATCGAGGAGAAGCGGCACGGGCTGTTCAAGGCGGGCGCACCGGAAAAGCTGGCCGAGCAGCTGGCGATGAGCGAGGCGGCGGAGCTCATCCCGGACGTCGCGCTGACGGCCCGCACCGCCGGTGCCGATATCGTCGCGGCGGCCAAGGCGTTCTTCGCCGTCAGCGATGCCTTCCGCATCCCGCGCGTCGAGGATGCGGCGCGCTCGATCACGCCATCGGACTATTATGACCAGCTCGCTCTGTCCCGCGCCACCGACACGATCGGCGCGGCGCGGCGCGGCATCGCTATCGCCGCGCTTACCGGCCATGCCGAGGCGGCCGATCCGGTGGCGGCCTGGCTCGAAGCCGGTGGCGAGCGGGTGGCGCGCATCCGCGAACGGCTGCAGGCGTTGACGGAGGGCGGCGACATCACCGTGTCGCGGCTGTCGGTTGCGTCGGGGCTGATGAGCGATCTGACGGGCATGTGAGCCAGCGGTTGTCCGTTTGCATGATCATTCGAAACATGCAGACATGGCGCCCGAAATGGGCGGAGCGGACGCCGGGGGGAATCACTATGGCGGTAGAGACAGTGCAGCGGGCATCCGGGCGCGGCATCTGGGGGTGGATGTTCTTCGACTGGGCGGCGCAGCCGTTCTTCACGGTCGTCACCACCTTCATCTTCGGCCCCTATTTCGTTTCGCGCATGGCGGGTGATCCAACCACTGGCCAGGCCGTCTGGGGTTATGGCATCGCCGCGGCCGGGCTGGTCATCGCGGTGCTATCGCCGATCCTCGGATCGATCGCCGACCAGACTGGGCCGCGCAAGCCGTGGATCGCGTTTTTCGCGGCGATCAAGATCACCAGTCTCACCTTGCTCTGGTTCGCCGCGCCGGGTTCCAACCTGTTCCTGGTCGTGGCGCTGTTCTCGCTGGCGTCGGTGGCGGCGGAGTTCTCCACTGTCTTCAACGATTCCATGATGCCGCGGCTGGTGCCAAAGAGCGAGATCGGCCGCATCTCCAACATGGCCTGGGGCCTCGGTTATCTCGGCGGCATGATCGCACTGATCTTCGTCGTCACCTGCCTGGCCGGCTCGCCGGAGACCGGCAAGACGATCATCGGCATCACCCCGCTGTTCGGGCTCGATCCGCAACTGGGCGAGGATGCTCGCGCCACCGGGCCGCTGTCGGCGGGCTGGTATTTCCTGTTCATCCTGCCGATGTTTTTCTTTACGCCCGACGCCATCAAGGGCATCCCGATCGGGCCGGCGGTGCGCGAAGGCCTGTCGGAGCTGAAATCGACACTGGCCGAGGTGCGCAAGCGCGGCGGCATCTTCCGCTTTCTCGTCGCCCGCATGATCTACCAGGATGGCGTCAATGCCTTGCTGGCGCTGGGCGGCACCTTCGCGGCGGGCATGTTCCACTGGTCGATCACCGAGATCGGGATGTTCGGCATCATCCTCAATATCGTCGCCATCTTCGGCTGCTGGGTCGCCGCCCGCCTGGACACCGCGCTGGGCTCCAAGGCGGTGGTGATGATTTCGCTGGTCATGCTGTCCATCGCCACTATCGGCGTGGTCTCGACCGGCCCTGGGTTCACGCTGCTCGGCCTGATCCAGCTTTCGACCGCCGATTCAGGCGGCCTGTTCGGTACGGCGGCCGAAAAGGCCTACATCATGTACGGCCTGCTGATCGGCCTGGCCTTCGGGCCGGTGCAGGCCTCGTCGCGCTCCTACATGGCGCGCAGCGTGACCGCAGCCGAATCCGGTCGCTATTTCGGCATCTATGCGCTGGCCGGTCGGGCGACCAGTTTCCTGGCGCCGTTCATGGTGGCGACGATTACCGCAACCAGCGGCTCGGCCCGGCTTGGCATGGCGGCGATTATTTTGTTCCTGGCCATTGGCATGGCGATCCTGGTTCGCACACCGTATCCGGCGGATCGGCCGGAGTAGATGCTTCGATAATTCACCCCACTGGCCGCCGAGCGGCAGGTTAGTGCCTGAAATGCCTAATGCCTGTGAACACCATGGCAATGCCATGTTCGTCGGCGGCGGCGATGACATCGTCGTCGCGCATCGAACCGCCCGGCTGGATCACGGCGGTGGCACCGGCTTCGATGGCCGACAGCAGGCCGTCGGCGAAGGGGAAGAAGGCATCCGACGCGACCACCGAGCCCTTGGTCAACGGCTCGGCCATGCCTGCCGCCTCCGCCGCGTCGATCGCCTTTCGCGCGGCGATGCGCGAGGAATCGACCCGGCTCATCTGGCCGGCGCCGATGCCGACCGTGGCGCCGTCCTTGGCGTAGACGATGGCGTTCGACTTGACGTGCTTGGCGACGCGGAAGGCGAATTTGAGATCGGCCATTTCACTAGGCGTCGGCGCGCGCTTCGTCACCACCTTCAGTTCGAGGTCGTCGACCACGGCATTGTCGCGGCCTTGGACCAGCAGGCCGCCTGAAACCGACTTGACCGTCGTGCCGGCCGTGCGCGGGTCCGGCAGGCCGCTGGTGACCAGCAGGCGCAAATTCTTCTTGGCAGCTATGATTGCAGCAGCCTCGTCGGTCGCGTCGGGCGCGATGATCACCTCGGTGAAGGTTTTCACGATTTCCTCGGCCGCCTCGGCGTCAAGGGTGCGGTTCAAGGCGACGATGCCGCCGAAGGCCGAGACCGGGTCGCAGGCGAGCGCCTTGGCGTAGGCCGCTTTCAGCGATGTGCCTTCGGCTACGCCGCACGGATTGGCGTGCTTGATGATGGCGACGGCGGCCGAGCGATTGGGATCGAATTCGCCGGCCAGTTCGAAGGCGGCGTCGGTGTCGTTGATGTTGTTGTAGGATAGCTGCTTGCCCTGCAACTGCCGCGCCGTGGCGACGCCCGGCCGTTTGTCGCCATTGACGTAGAAGCCGGCGCCCTGGTGCGGGTTCTCGCCGTAGCGCATCACCTCGGCCAGCCTGCCGCCGAAAGCGCGCCAGGTTGGATGCTCGATCTCCAGCGCCTCGGCGAACCAGCCCGAGATCGCCGCATCGTAGGTAGCGGTGCGGGCGAAGGCCTTCGCCGCCAGCTTCTTGCGGAAATCCAACGACAGAGAGCCGATGTTCATCTCCAGCGCGTTGAGCACCGCGGCGTAGTCGCCGGGATCGGTGACGATGGCGACATAGGCGTGGTTCTTGGCCGAGGCGCGGATCATCGCCGGGCCGCCAATGTCGATGTTCTCGACGATCGCCGCGTAGTCGGCGCCGGAGCGGCGGACTTCCTCGAACGGGTAAAGATTGGAGACGACGAGATCGATCGGCTCGATGCCGTATTTGCGCATCGCCAATGCGTGCTCGGGGTCGTCGCGCACGCCAAGCAGCGCGCCATGCACGGACGGGTGCAGCGTCTTGACGCGGCCATCCATGATCTCGGGGAAGCCGGTGAGCTCGGAGACGTCGCGCACCGCCATGCCGGCCTCGGCGATCGCTTTTGCCGTGCCGCCGGTGGAGACCAGCTCGACGCCGGCCGCGGCCAATGCCCTGGCAAAGTCGATCAAGCCCGTCTTGTCGAAGACGGAGAGCAGCGCACGGCGGACCGGAACGAGGTCCGGGGCGGGAATGTTCTTGGCAGGAACGGCCATGGCTGGCGGCCTTTCTTGTCTGGAGGAGCGTGCCCGCGCCGTAGCACATGAGGCTCGGAAATCAAGCGTTGGCTTTTCGCGGCATGCCATTGCCGCCGCAAGCTCAATTGTTTTCGGAATAACCGGCGATCTTTGTGCGGGTCAGCTGCCAGTGGACGTCGGCAATTTCGGACGCCTTGAAGGCGAGCACGATCTGGCGGCTGCGGCGCGGACCGCCAAGACCGGCAAAATAGATCGATTCCTCAACTTCGGGCACCACTTCGCTGGAGGTGAACACCCAGGTATCGGCCTGATCGCCGGTCAGGACCAGCCGCTCCTGCTCGTCCTGCAGCAGATTGATGTCGGGGTGGATGTGAAAGCGCACGGTGATGAAATCGCGGCCATTGTTGCGGATCGCTGTGCTGCCCGGCCGCTGGAACCGGTCCCGGCCCGCCAGCACATTGCCGTCCGAGGAGAGTTTCAACTCGCGCTCATGCAGGAAGCCGAAACGCTGGAGATAGCCGTCATGACGGGCGATGAAGCCGTGGACGCCCTTCTGGTCGATGCGCTTGCACTGCACTTGCTGCGGGCCGCCGATCAGCGGTGAACCCAACTGGTCGTTTACCCGCAGCGCGTGGGTGAAACGCGCCGAAGACGTGTCGTTGATGGTGGCCGTCGAATGCGCGGCGGTGGCGCGGGCCAGCGGCCGGAACTCGGCGGCGCCGTAGGTGTCGATGCCGGCATTGACGATGTAGTGCTGGCGGCCCGACGACAGTTCAAAGGCAAGGCAGCCGGCATGCGCTGCATTGGACACGTCGACCGGTGGCGGCAGGCCGGTATCGGCTATGACGGTGGTGCCGCCCATCGCCAGCCGCTCATAGCCCGAATGCGGCGCATGCAGCAGCGGTGCGCCGGCGGTGTCGTCATGGCGCAGGATGGTGGCGATGCGGTCATGGATGGTGGCGCCCATGCCGTTGAACCGGGCGAGGCTGCCGTCCTGGTGGCGGAAGAAACGCAATGCCGGCAGCATGCGGTCGATGGCACCGATCAGCGCCTGCGGCGGCGCTTCGGCCTGGTTGGCATAGGTCTGGCGCAGCGGCAGGAGGTCGGCGAGGATTTCCAGCACCGCCATTGGATTGCGCGAGATGTGACCGCCGTCGGCAAGGATCTGGCGATTGAGTTCCCCCGCGAGGTTGCGGGTGGCGCCGCGCAGCGCCGAAGCCGGCGCCGGCAGGGACAGCGCCGCGAAGGCCAGCGCGATGCGGGCGCGCAGCCGGTCCTTGCCGTCGGGCATTTCGCGCGCCATCGACCTGAGATAGCGGATCTGCATGGCCAGCGATTTCAGGAAAGCGCGGTAGAAGGGGAACTCGGCACCCTGCAGCACGATGGAGGAGTGCTGCAGCCAGGCAATGATGCGTTTGGCGGTCGTGCCTGGCTCCCAGGCAACGCCCGAAATATGATTGCCATGCATGGCGATCCAGTCCGAAACCAGGGCACGGGCGTTGGCGGCGGCAAGCTCGGTGCCGGCGGCGCGCATATGGCGCAGCCAGCGGAAGCCATGCAGCGTTTTCTGCCAACCGTGATTGGGGACATTGATCTGGAAAGGGGATTTGCCGCCGGTCTCGACCAGGTGGCCGGACAGGGGATAACGGCCGTAGTAGATCTCGAGCGCGATCTGCGGATCGGCGAGGCGCAGGTCCGGCGGTGCGATCAGGACACGTTCGGGCGTGCGGCCCGAATAGCGCCAGCGATAGATCGGCCCGGCGCGCAGGCGCCGGCGCGTCTTGCGCCAGAACTCCTTCGCGACCAGCGTCCACAGACGCGTCGTGTTGCCGGCAGCAAGTGCCAAAACCCCTCCTGGTCGTCCTCTATCCCAAGCACAAGCTTATATGATTCAAGAACTTATGCGAAGGCGGATTTCGCCTCGGTAAGGCGCGCAACGGGGCCGTGGCCGGGTCGCCCTAAAAAAAGTCACGTCTTTTCCGGGCCATACAGCCGGTTTTCCTGCGACTTATGTCTTCTTGCGGCGGCGGCCAAACGCGCTGGGCCAGCAGTTTTCGTGGTCCAGAAAGGGCCGCGGGACGCGGAGGGCATCGCCGATACCGACCCTCGTCGCGACCGTTCGATCGAATCGGTCGCCGCCAGCAATTGCCTGGCCAACAGGATGCGCGGCTGAAACGGCATGAGCAAATGGAGGTCGGTTTCCTATCCATAGGAGCGCTCCGAATGATAAGGTACTCTCCGGCCAAGGTCGAAACGATCCAGGTGATTGAAATGTCGGTATCAACGGATGAGCAGGCATTTCCGGACACCCCGCCGGTTGCCCTCACTGCTGACGGCAAGCTGCTGTCGACAATGCCGAACAGGCTCGGATACCTTTCCGCGACCGACCCGTCCGTCGGCATTGAAGCCATCCGGCATCTTTATGCGACCCAAGGCTATGTCTGGCTGAAGGGCCTTTTGCCCCGCAGGGAAGTGATCGATTTTCGTGGCTGGGTGCTTTCCCATCTTGCCGAGAGCGGGCTTTTGGAACCCGGGACGGATCCCTCGCTCGGCATCGCTTCGGATCGTGCCATCGACCGTCAGCTCGCCGAGCGCCGGCTGATGTCGGTGGTCCGGTCAACCGGTTATGAAGGCTTTTGCGCGCAGCCGCGCCTGTCGCGCTTGATGGATGCTTTCGTGGGCGGCCTATCCTATCTGCATAAGCGCAAGATCATGCGCTTCACCTTGCCTGGAACGGCCACCGCGACGCCGGCGCATTACGATCTCGTTTACCTGCGCGGCGGCACCGACCGGGTGGTGACGACCTGGATACCGATCGGCGACACGACGATCGACATGGGCGGCCTGGTCTACCTGGAGGGATCACACGCCGTCGGCGCCGCCCTGGAGAGACAGTTCAACAAGGACAATTCCGCTCTCAGTCCGCAGGAGCGCATCAGTGCCTATAATCGCAACATGAGTGAGGGCGGCTGGGTGTCGAAGGACCTGCCCGACATGGCGGAGCGGTTCGACACGCGCTGGCTGATGGCGGATTTCGAAGCGGGCGACATCGTCCTTCACTCGCCCTACATGATCCATGCCTCGACGACCAACCAGAGCCTCGATGGGCTGATCCGGCTGTCGACGGATATCCGCTACCAGAATGTCGACGACGAAATCGATGCCCGCTGGGGCAGTCATTGGAGCCTTGATGACATGCTTTAGAGCGTTCAGCGCTCGATGGGATCGCCGCCCGCTCTAACTGTTTGTTTTGACGCAATTCCGGACGGAAAACCGTTACACGCTTTTCCTGGGATTGCTTTAGCCGGCACGCCGCATGCGGGCTGCGTAGAAGCCGTCGAGGCCGGAAATCGCGGGTGCGCCCAGCACCATGTCGGCGGGCGTGGTGCGCAGCGCGCCATCGGATGTGAGGAACGGGTCGAGACAGGCAAATTCACCCGGCCGGATCGGATCGGTGGTCACCCCCGGATTGTCGACCAGGAAGGCGCGGTAGAGTTCCTCGCCTTCCCGCGGATCGAGCGAACAATTGGAAAAGACGATCCGGCCGCCGGGCCTGACCAGCATCACGGCGCGGGCGAGCAGCCTGCGTTGCAGGTCGGCGAGTTTTTCGACGTCCGCCGCCGTCTTGGTCCACGGCACGTCGGGATGTCGCCGAACGGTACCGGTCGAGGAACATGGCGCGTCGAGAAGCACGGCGTCGAACAACTCCGCCGGCTCGTATTTGAGCAGATCGGCCTGGACGATTTCGGCGGAGAGGCCGAGGCGCGCAAGGTTCTGCGTCAACCGCGCCAGCCGGTTCTTCGAAGTGTCGACGGCGGTGACCTTGGCACCGGCGAGAATGAGCTGCGCGGTCTTGCCGCCGGGCGCGGCGCAGAGATCGGCGACGCGCAATCCGCTGACATCGCCGAACAGTCTTGCCGGCAAGCTGGCCGCCGCGTCCTGGACCCACCATGCACCCCCCGCGAAGCCCGGCAATTCGGTGACGGCGCCGGCAAGCTTCTCCACCCGAACCGTGCCCGTCGGCAGGACAATGCCGCCAAGCTTTTCGGCCCAGAGTTCGGGATCGGCCTTGACCGAGAAATCAACCGGCGCCTCGTGGCGGTGGGCAGCCAGGATCTGCCGGGCCTTTTCGGCGCCATAGGCGGCCTTCAGCTGGTCGGAAAACCATTTCGGCGCTTCGTCGGTGGCGGCAAGCGCGGCCGGAAGCTCGGATTCCTTGGCCCGCGCGAGCGTGCGCAGCACACCGTTGACCAGGCCGGAAAAGCGCTGCGTGCGAGGATCGGACTTGGCGTGGGTCACCGCGAGGTCGACGGCGGCGCTGTCGGGAATGTCGAGGAACAGGATCTGCGCCGCCGCCACATGCAGGATATGCGACAAGGCGGTCGCGTTGGGCGGCAGCGGCTTTTCCAGGCGCCGCGCCAGGAGCCCCGCTATGGTCATGCGGTAGCGCAGCGCGGTGACCAGTATGGCGCGTACCAGGCCACGGTCGCGCAGATCGAGCGCCTTGTATTGCGGATGGCCGTTCTCGTGATCGGTCAGGCCGTCGAGCGGCGTGCGGGCGTCGATGACGGCGGCCAGCAGCCGCGCCGCCGCCTTGCGCGCGGCGAGGCCGGCAACGAATTCGCCGCCGGCATTGTGATCCTGATCGCCTGAAACCGTGCGTCGAGGTGCCCTGCCCGCGCTCACGACCACCGGCCCTTGGGCCCGGTCGGATTGCGACCCCACGGATTGGATTTTGGGCTGGCTGGCCCAGTCGCCGGTTCTGGCGCGGTTGGCTTGCCCCACGGTCCGGTCATCTCCGGCTCGTCAGCCTGCGTTGACATTGGCGCTTGGCGCTGCGTGGCTGGCGGAGCGCCTTCGCCCATCCGCTGTGCCATCGCCTGCAGCGCGGCGATGCGGTTGTCGGTGCTCGGATGGGTGGAGAACAGACTGTCCATGCGCTCGCCATGCAGGGGGTTGATGATGAAGAGATGCGCCATCGCCGGATTGCGCTCGGCATCGGGATTGGGAATGCGTTCGGCCCCGCGGGCGATCTTGTCAAGCGCGGAGGCCAGCCACAGCGGGTGTCCACAGATTTCGGCGCCGCGCCGGTCGGCCTCGTACTCGCGGGTACGGCTGACCGCCATCTGCACGATCATGGCGGCGAAGGGCGCCACGATCATCGCCGCCAGCACGCCGGCAAAGCCGAACGGATTGTTGTTTTCGCGGCTGCCGCCGAGGAAAAAGGCGAAATTGCCGAGCATCGAGATGGCGCCGGCAAAGGTGGCGACGATGGTCATGGTCAGCGTGTCGCGGTGCTGGACGTGGGCGAGCTCATGCGCCATCACGGCGGCGACCTCCTCATGGGTCAGCCGCTGCAGCAGGCCGGTGGAGGCGGCGACCGCCGCGTTCTGCGGATTGCGGCCGGTGGCAAAGGCATTCGGTTGCGGATTGTCGATCAGATAGGTCCTGGGCATCGGCAGGCCGGCCTGCTTGGCCAGCGCCTGGACGATGGCGTAATATTCCGGCGCGTTTTTCTCGTCGACCTCGACGGCGCGGTTCATCGACAGCACCATCTTGTCGGCGTTCCAGTAGCTGAACAAATTGGTGCCGGCGGCAATGACCAACGCGATCATCATGCCGCCCGAACCGCCGATCAAAAAGCCGACGCCCATGAACAGCGCCGTCATGGCGGCGAGAAGCATGGCGGTGCGAATGGTATTCATCGTCTGCTCCTGTCCGGATGGTGGTGAAAAAGGGTCGATCCTCGTGAGGTCATCGCTATATGATGGGAAACGCCCGTTCCCGTTTCAATCCACTGGAAATATCGCATGAACGACGAAACCAGTAAAACGCCGCCCGGCACGGACGATGGCACGCCGCCACAGGAGCTGACGCCCGCCGCCCGCCGCGCGCTGCAGGAAGCCGAGGCAAGGCGGCAGGACTACCGCCGCAAGGAAGCAGCACTTCCGCGGGAGATCGGCGGCCGTGGCGGCAAGGAGCCCGGCCGCTATGGTGACTGGGAGGTCAAAGGCCTGACCAGTGATTTCTAGCGACTGCTCTCAAGCAGCGTTGCGCTGCGGCTCGAGCGCAACCCAGCCTCGCTCGTCGACGGTGATGCCGATTGCGTCATAACCTGATATCGTGGCGTGCTGTGTTGCCAGGGGGTGCTGGTGCGTGGCGTTGATCACCATGACCGAAGCGCCCGCCGCCTCCGCCGCCGCGATGCCGGCCGGGGCGTCCTCGAACACCAGGCAATCGCGCGCGTCGAAGCCAAGGCGTCTTGCGCCGAGCTGGAAGCAATCTGGCGCCGGCTTGCCGCGGGAAACGTCCTCCGCCGCGACGAGGACCGCGGGGACGGGAATGCCGGCGACCTTCATGCGTGCAAGCGCCAACGAGCGTGGCGCCGAGGTTACGATCGCCCAGCGCTCCGGCGGCAGGGAATTGAGGAATGCCACGGCGCCGGCGATCTGGACGATGCCGTCGAGATCGTCGGCCTCGGCCTTCAGCAGCAGATCCGCTTCGTGTCCCGGGTCGACGCCCGGAAGCGCCAGGGCGGTGATGGTCTCGATCGCCCGTACGCCGTGGATCGTCGGCAGGAAGGCCGCGACATCGAGGCCGTGGCGCCGCGCCCAATCGCCCCAGACCCGCTCCGCCGAGGCGATGGAATTGATGAGCGTGCCGTCCATATCGAAGAGGAAGGCGGCGAATTTTCTGCCAGCAAACATGATTTTCCTTGAAGTGTGGGGGAGGGGTCGAGGGAGGACGCAACCGTAACGCCAAGGCGCTGACATGGAAAGGCGCGCGAGCGCATTTTGGGGAAAGGCGCGGGAGCGCATTTGGGACGCGATCCAGGGAACCACCGTCACCTTGCAACGTTTCAAACGTACAATTCCCACCCCGCGAACCAAGGGACGATGCCCATGCTGATACGCCTCGGCTATGAGATTGCCATCGAATGCGCCGAGGCCACTCCGGTGATTTCGCTGCTCGAGATTCACAAGGACAGGCAGGCCGACATCAAGCGGCAGACGCGTGTCCTAACCTCGCCTTCGGTGCCGACCAGACTCTATCATGACCTGCACGGCAATGCCTGCCGCCGCTTCACGGCGCCGGCCGGCGGCTTTCGCATCCTTTATGACGCGGTCGTGGAGGACAGCGGCGAGACGGATGAGGTCAATACGCTGGCCCGGGAAATGCCCGTCGCCGAGCTGCCTGACGAGGTGCTGTTCTATCTCCTGGGCAGCCGCTATTGCGAGACGGATCATCTGAGTAACCTTGCCTGGCAGCTCTTCGGCCATCTTCCTTCCGGCTGGGCGCGGGTGCAGGCGATCGTCGACTATGTCCATAACCGCCTGTCCTTCGGCTACGGCTATGCCCGTTCGACCCGCACCGCCGCGCAAGCGCACGAGGAACGTGTCGGGGTGTGCCGAGACTTTGCCCATCTGGCGATCACGCTCTGCCGCTGCATGAACATTCCGGCGCGCTACGTGAACGGCTACCTCGGCGATATCGGCGTGCCGGCGGATCCCGCGCCGATGGATTTCTCGGCCTGGATGGAAGCCTTCCTGGACGGCAAGTGGTATACGTTCGACCCGCGCCACAACCGGCCGAGGACCGGTCGCGTCGTCATTGCGCGCGGCCGCGACGCCACCGACGTTCCCTTGCTGCACAGTTTCGGCCCGCACCGGCTGAGCTTGTTCAAGGTATGGACCTACGAACAGGAAGGCAGGCTGTTCAATCCACCCTATCACGGCATCGACAGGACGGTCAGCGCGCGGATGCTGGCCTAGCTGCGTTGATATTCAGGTGAGGCCGGGCTGCAAATGGCTTGGCCTGACCTGAATCTCAACACACCTGGCCGGGTTTGTGCCTCGACATGCTCCGCAATCCTGGGACAGTTGGCCCGCTTCGGCACAGAGATGCTGTGCCGCAACAAGACGTCGCCAGACACCGGACCAGCACTTCGGTCTGGGCATGGTAAGCGTCCGGTAAAGGTGCGCGCGGATACACGCTGACGTTTACCGACCGTTCACCTTCTTACCCCGTGAAAATCCAATAAAAGCAATGTTCTGCTGGTGAATTCCCGATCGCGGATCGGGTCGCCTCCCGTTCCGGCTGGAATCCTGCATTGCCCCCGATGCGGCGACGAGGCCGAGGCAAGTGGAGGCTGTTGGATGCGGAATTACGGGGGTCTTGTTCACGCGGTCGGCGGCTTCGCCAGAGACCGCAGTGGAAATTTCGCGGTCCTGTTCGGCTTTGCTGCCTCGGTCTTGGCGCTGGCCGCAGGCTTCTCGGTCAATATCACGCAGCTCTACAACGCCAGATCGAGCCTGCAGGGCGTGATCGACGCGGCAGTGACATCGACGGCACGTGACCTGACCACCGGCGCCATCAAGGAGGCCGACGCAAACAAATCCGTGCAGGCCTTTCTCGACGCCAACGGCACGGGGGGCATTCTGCACGCTGGCCAGATCGTGCTCGACAAGCTGATCGTCGACAGGACCGCCAACACGGTCCAGGCGGATGCCCACGTCGATGTCGGCCTCTATTTCCCGTTGTTCAGCACCGGTGACATGCAGCGCGTCGGCGCTTCCACCAAAGCGCTCTATTCCGACAAGCAGATAGAGGTGGCCATGATGCTCGACATAACGGGATCGATGGCCAAGCGGGGCAACGTCAACAAGATCGGCGATCTGAAAGTCGCTGCGACGAACGCCGTCAAGACGATGCTCGAGAACCAAGACCCGAAGAACCCCCGCGTCCGTGTCGCGATTGTGCCCTACGCATCTGGCGTGAACGCCGGAAAACTGGCCGAAAACGTCTATGCCGAGAAGCAAGGGAGTTCTGAACTACCACCCGTCGCCGGCAGTTCGCTTCTCTTTGCCAAGACGGGCAAAAATCTGCTGCCGTCCTTCAGCGACTACGTCTCCATTGTTGGGGCGGCCATGCCACACCCGGATAATTGCGCTACCGAGCGCAAGAATAAGAACGGCGATGCCGACTTGAGCGCCGATGGCCCAGACACGGTTCGCACAGACAGGAACGGCAAGAAATATTATGCCCTGGTAAATCGGGACGATCATCTCAGCGACCAGGGAATGAACAAGTGTCCTGACGCGCAAGTGATCCCGCTGACCGCGGATTCGGAGGCATTGCTTGATTCGATCGACGACTTCCAGGCCGATGGTTATACGGCCGGCGCGATCGCCATTCAGTGGACCTATTACATGCTGTCGCCGCAATGGCGCGCTGCGATCGAGAATGCCGGTCTCGGCAACGGCGCTTCGAACGCCGATGCGAAGAAGGTCGCCAAGGTTGCGATCCTGATGACCGATGGCCAGTTCAATACCGCCTTCGCGGGTGTTGCTGGGAGATACAACAGCCAGGGCAATCTTGCGCGCGGCAATGCTGAAACGCTGTGCGACAATATGAAAAATGACGACATCGAGATTTTCACCATCGGCTTCGACCTCAACGATAAGGATATGTCGGCAACCGAGAGGGATCAGGCAAAGGCGGTGCTAAAGGATTGTTCTTCAAAAGACGCCTCCGCCGCCGAGAGACATTATTTCGAGGTGTCCACCGGGCTGGAATTGGATAATGCCTTTCAGGAAATCATCCGCAACACCGAAAAGGTCGTACTGACCCAATAGACCGTAAAAAGGAAAAGGCCGCCGCTTCTTTCGAAGCCGGCGGCCTTCCGTGTTTCCGTCCATGGCGCGGCTCAATGGTGGTGACGCTTACGTCACCGACCGCGCATCTCGCGCCTTAACGGGAAGACTGCTTCCCGAAAGTGCAATCCGCTGAGCCCACGTTCTGGAAAACGAAATCACTCGACATCGGATCACCTCCTTTCGATTTGTTGAACACACACTCATGATGGGGTGCGTTGCAGCAAATGACAAGATGCCGGGTGGAAAAAGCGTGACGTGCTTGCGATCCGCGGCCCAAAAGGACAACATCGCATCATCGACCGCGGGGAGAGCATGGACGCCACCGAAAGAGCTGCGCGCATCGTTCGAACGGTAGTCGAGGCGGTCAAGCCCGGCTTCGCGGTCAGGCTGTGGACCGGCGAGCGGATCGGCCCCGCCACCGGCCCCGTGCTGGTCATCAACGACCACGACATTGTCTGGCAGATCGTTCGCCGACCGTCCCTGTCGACCCTTATCGAGATGTGGATATCCAAGGCCGTCGACATCGAGGACGGATCGCTGTTCGATTTCTATGCCCTGCCTTCGACGGGCAAGCTGCGGTCGAAGCTGAAGGCGTTGCCCAAACGGGCGCTTCTGCGTGACTTGCCGGCGGTGCTGTTTTCGAGAAAGCAGATGGCGTCGCGGGTCGATCTCGCGGGGCGCAACCCGTTCGTCAGCGGCTCCAGCAAGGAGGCGATCCAGCATCACTATGACATCTCGAATGCCTTTTACGGGCTCTTTCTCGACGAGCGCATGGTCTATAGCTGCGGGTATTTCCAGGATTTCGCAAACGGCATCGACGAAGCGCAGGTCGACAAGCTCGACCATATCTGCCGCAAGCTTCGGCTGAAGCCCGGCGAAAGATTGCTCGACATCGGCTGCGGCTGGGGCGCGATGCTGATCCACGCCGCGAAAAACTATGGTGTCGTCGGACACGGCGTCTCACTGTCGCAAGCCCAGACCTCACTAGCGCGCGAGCGCATTCGCGCCGAGGGTCTGGAGGACAAAATCACCATCGAGATAAAGTCCTATGCGGAGCTCACCGGCACCTTCGACAAGATATCGTCCATCGGCATGTTCGAGCATCTGGGCCTGGCAAACCATGCCGCTTATTTCTCCGCTGTCCACCGGCTGCTGAAACCGGGCGGCATCTATCTGCATCACGCCATCACCAGGCGCAGCAAGGGCGACGTCAAGAAGACCCTGCGCAAGGGGCCGGAATACAAGGCGCTGATCAAATACATTTTCCCGGGTGGCGAACTCGACACGATCGGCATGACATCAAGCAATCTCGAAGCACACGGCTTCCTCGTCTATGATGTCGAGAATTTGCGCGAGCACTATGCCCGCACCTGCAGGCTGTGGGCCGAGCGTCTGCAGGCGCGGTTCGACGAGGCGATCGCCGAGGTCGGCGAAGCCAAGGCGCGGCTGTGGCTGCTTTACCTGAGCGGCTGCTCCATCACCTTCGAACGCGCCTCGGCGCAGATATTCCAGACTGTCGCCACCAAACGCGCGCGAGGCCCGAGCGGCCTGCCACCGACGCGGGCGGATCTTTATCGATAGGCTTGGGCCGGAAGGTCAGACGAACCGCATCGGCGCGCCGGTCTCGACACGACCGGGCCGGTCGACGGTGCAGTAGACGCCGAGGTTGTGGGCGTTGTGGCGGACCAGATTGCGCAGGATGGCGGGGTCATGGTCGAAACCATCCTGGGCGATGATGGTGAAGCCGCAGCGGCGGCACGGCTCCGAGATGGTCAGGACGAGGTCGCCGATGGCGAGCTTCTTGCCGATCCATTCGGTTTCAGGAAACGAGCCGTCGACCGAGGCCATGTCGACGACGATGTTGGGACGGAAGCGGCGCGGATCGGCGACCCCCTCCGGATGGAGCGCCTCCAGCCGTGCCAGCGAGGCGGTGGTCAGGAGATGGATCGGCGCCTTGCGGTAGCGCTCCGCGGTCAGCGGCCCGGCATAGCCGGCCGCGTTCTCCCCGCGGAACGGCCGGATCGAGGCGCGGAAGCCGAGATAGGCCGACACGACGCGGTCGCATTCGGCGCCGGGGGCGGCGAGCCAGTCGCCATCGGGGACGGCGATTTCCAGTTCGCTGTCGCGGCTCAGCCGGGTGCGGATGCGCGGCACCTTGTGCCATTTCACGTCGCGATCCGGCCGGGCGATCTCATTGTCCGAGGCATCGACGAGGCCGAACAGGCGGTCGCCCTCGACGCCAACCGGTCCAACCAGGATGGTGTCCCGGCGCTCGCCGGCGAGCGAACTTGCCGGATAGCGCCACAACTGGGTGACGGTGCCCAATGCCGCGTCTTCCCGCATCAGCCCTTCTTGTTCTGCCTGTTGGCAACGAGGTCGTCGACCACGGCCGGATCGGCAAGCGTCGAGGTATCGCCGAGTGCGGAAAAGTCATCCTCGGCGATCTTGCGCAGGATGCGGCGCATGATCTTGCCCGAACGTGTCTTGGGCAGGCCGGGCGCGAACTGGATCTTGTCCGGCGTGGCGATGGCGCCAATCTCCTTGCGGACATGGGCGACAAGCTCCTTGCGCAGATCCTCGCTCGGCTGCCCGCCGGCCATCAGGGTGACGTAGCAATAGATGCCTTGGCCCTTGATATCATGGGGATAGCCGACGACGGCGGCCTCGGAAACCTTGTCATGGCTGACCAGGGCCGATTCGACCTCGGCCGTGCCCATGCGGTGGCCGGAGACGTTGATGACGTCGTCGACGCGGCCGGTGATCCAGTAGTAGCCATCGGCGTCGCGGCGGCAGCCGTCACCGGTGAAGTATTTTCCTTTGTAGGCGGAGAAATAGGTCTGCACGAAACGGTCGTGATCGCCATAGACGGTGCGCATCTGGCCGGGCCAGGAATCGGTGATGCAGAGGTTGCCGTCGGCCGCACCGTCCACCACCTTGCCCTCGCTATCGACCAGCTGCGGCTTGATGCCGAAGAAGGGCCGTGTCGCCGAACCCGCCTTGAGGTCGGTGGCGCCCGGCAGCGGCGTGATCAGGATGCCGCCAGTCTCGGTCTGCCACCATGTATCGACGATCGGGACCCTGCCGTCGCCGACGACGTTGAAATACCACTCCCAGGCTTCCGGGTTGATCGGCTCGCCGACCGAGCCCAGCACGCGCAGCGACTTGCGAGAGGTCTTCTTCACATGCGCGTCGCCGGCACCCATTAGCGCGCGCAGCGCCGTCGGCGCGGTGTAGAAGATGTTGACCTTGTGCTTGTCGATGACTTCCCAGAAGCGCGACTGAGAGGGGTAGTTCGGCACGCCCTCGAACATCAGCGTGGTGGCGCCGTTGGCGAGCGGCCCGTAGACGATGTAGCTGTGGCCGGTTACCCAGCCGACATCGGCGGTGCACCAGTAGATGTCGCCGTCATGATAGTCGAAGACATATTGGTGCGTCATCGACACATAGACGAGGTAGCCGGCGGTGGTGTGCAGCACGCCTTTCGGCTTGCCGGTCGAGCCCGACGTGTAGAGGATGAACAGCGGATCCTCCGCCTTCATCTTCTCCGGCTTGCAATCAGACTTAACCGTCGCGACTTCGTCGTGATACCAGACATCGCGTCCCGGCGCCCAGCCGATCTTGCCGCCGGTGCGGCGCACGACCACAACGGTCTTGACCTTGACATGGTGCTTGGCGGCGATGTCGATCGCCTTGTCCGTGTTTTCCTTGAGCGGGATGGGCTTGCCGCCGCGCAGACCCTCATCGGCGGTGATGACGAAGGTCGATTCGCAATCGACGATGCGACCGGCCAAGGCGTCCGGCGAAAAGCCGCCGAAGACGACCGAATGGATAGCGCCGATACGCGTGCAGGCCAGCATCGCATAAGCCGCCTCCGGGATCATCGGCATGTAGATGGTGACGCGGTCGCCTTTCTTGACGCCGTGCTTCTTCATCACATTGGCGAGCCGGCAGACGTGCCCGTAGAGTTCGTTGTAGGTGATTTTCTTGTCGTCGTAGGGGTTGTCGCCTTCCCAGATGATGGCGGTCTGGTCGCCGCGCTTCTTGAGGTGGCGGTCGATGCAATTGTACGAGACATTGGTCTGGCCATCCTCGAACCACTTGATCGAGACCTTGCCGTCGAAGGAGGTGTTCTTGACCTTGGAGAAGGGCTTGAACCAATCGATGCGCTTGCCGTGCTTGCCCCAGAACTTGTCCGGGTTCTTCACGCTGTCGGCATACCATTTGAGGTAGGTGTCATTGTCGATCAGGGCGTTCTTCTTCCACGCCGGCTGGACGCGATGGACATGAACCTCGGACATTTCTTGGCTTTCCTCCCGAACAGTCCGCCGGCTTGAAACGCCCGCGGGATCGCGGCGACGCAGCCGCGAATTCGGCGGCATTATTACCAGTTCCGTCGCGACGGCAACATTAGACGTTGGATTCGCGCGGCGGGATGCCGCAGGGGCGCTTTCCGGAACTGTCAGCACTCGACGTGGTTCGCTGCTAACCGCATGTTTTTACCCGAGAAGTTCCCTTTGAGACCAACAAAATCAATAGACAGTTAAGTACCGGCGCGCACAATTGGCAGCTGGGAGGAAAGGAGAATCAACCAGGGGACCGCCCAAGGGGACCATAATGCACGACCATCTTGAAATGGACCTGATGCTCAAAGGCTACGGCCTGACCACGGCCAAGATTCTTTATCATTTCCCCGACCACCCGCATCTCCTGCAGAGCTTCGTCTGGCAGGACTACGACATCGCTCCGAGGTTTCCGGTGCTGATCCGGTTCATCGAATTCTGGAAAGCCAAGCTCGACGGGCCACTGCATTCGGTGGTCTACACGCACCAGAAGCTGATCGCGCCGAATGAATGGCGCAAGGTGGATGGGGAGTTCGTGCTGCATTGAGCGGTGATACAGCTGATCTCCCCCGCAAGGGGGGAGATTGGCAGCTTCAACGCCAGCGCGGCTCAAACCGCCGGCGGGTTTAGCCGGGCGAAGCCCTCCTGGCGGCGATAGGGGAAGTACGGGTAGGGCGCGGTGACTTCGCTTGCGGCATCGAGTTTCTTCACCTGCTCCGGCGTCAGCGTCCAGCCGACGGCGCCGAGGTTCTGGCGCAGCTGCTGCTCATTGCGGGCACCGATGATAACGGAGGAAACGGTCGGGCGCCGCAGCAGCCAGTTGATGGCGATCTGCGGAACCGTCTTGCCGGTTTCCTGCGCCACCGCGTCGAGCTCATCCATGACCCGATAGAGATGCTCGTCCCCGACCGGCGGCCCGAAATCAGCCGTCTCGTGCAGCCTGCTCTTTTCCGGCAGAGGCTGGCCACGGCGGATCTTGCCGGTCAGGCGGCCCCAGCCGAGCGGGCTCCACACCAGCGCGCCGACGCCTTGGTCGAGGCCGAGCGGCATCAGCTCCCATTCGTAGTCGCGGCCGAGCAGCGAATAGTAGACCTGATGCGCGGCGTAGCGGGGATAGCCGTGCTTCTCCGCCAAGCCGAGCGACTTCATCACCTGCCAGCCGGAGAAGTTGGAGGCGCCGACATAGCGCAGCTTGCCGGAGCGAACGAGGTCATCCAGCGTCGACAGCACTTCCTCAATCGGCGTGCCGGCATCGAAGGCGTGCAGTTGCAGCAGGTCGATATAGTCGGTGCCGAGGCGCTTCAGCGCGGCGTCGACCGACTTGATCAACCGCGAGCGCGAGGAGCCGTAGTCGCCCGGCCCGTCGCCCATCGGCAGCGCTGTCTTGGTCGAGATTAGTACCGCATCGCGACGGCCCTTGATCGCTTCGCCGAGCACCTCCTCCGAGGCGCCGTTCGAATAGACGTCCGCCGTGTCGAACAGGTTGACGCCGGCCTCGAGACAGATGTCGATCAGCCGCCGCGCTTCCTGCGCGTCGCTGTTGCCCCAGGCGCCGAACAGCGGGCCGGAGCCGCCGAAGGTGCCCGCGCCGAATGAAAGCGCCGGGACTTTCAGGCCCGATGCGCCGAGACGTCGATAGTCCATTTTCTTGCTCCTGGTGGTTTGTGAAGAGGTCGAGAGGATTCGGGTGTCGGCTGGCGTCACGACCGGACGGAGACAGGCGCACCTGATGTGGTGCCACCATCAAGGTGCAGCGCCAGTCCAGCCACGGTGAGCGCCGCGAGCGGCAGCAGGGCGGCGACCCAGGTGAGCGAACCCAGTCCAAGGCCATGGGAGATGACCGCGCCGCCGAGCCAGGCGCCGGCCGCATTGCCGAGATTGAAGGCGGCGATGTTGAACGATGAGGCCAGGCTCTGGCCGGCGCCTTGCGCCTTTTCCAGCACCCACATCTGCAGCGGCGCCACTGTGGCGAAGGCGGCGGCGCCGAGCAGGCCGACATAGATCACGGCCATGACCTGGCTGTGGATGGCGAAGCTCATCGTGGCAAGCACCAGCGCCAGCACCACAAGGCTGCCGAGCACCGCCGGCACCAGCCAGCGATCGGCGACCTTGCCGCCGGCGAGATTGCCGGCGATGAGGCCGCCGCCAAAGACGAGCAGGATCGGCGATACGGCGGCTTCGCTGAAGCCACTGATCTCGGTGAGCAACGGAGCGATGTAGGTGAAGACGGCGAAGACGCCGGCATAGCCAAGCACCGTGGTGGCGAGGCCGAGCAGGACAGGCGTGCGGCGCAGCACGGCGAGATCGGCGCGCAGATCGCTCTTCTCGGGCGCTGCCTGGCCGCGCGGCACCAGGGCCAGGATGACGGCGAAGGCCGCGAGGCCGACGGCGGTCACCGCCCAGAAGGTCGCACGCCAGCCAAAGGCCTGGCCGAGCCAGGTGCCGAAGGGCACGCCTAGGATGTTGGCGATGGTCAGGCCGGTGAACATCAGCGCGATCGCCGAAGCCTTCCTGTTGGGCGCGACCAGACCAGTGGCGACGACCGAGCCGACGCCAAAGAAGGTGCCGTGGGCGAAGGCGGTGATGATGCGGGCACCCATCAGCGTCCAGTAATCGGGCGCCAGCGCACAGGCGAGGTTGCCAATCGTGAAGATCGCCATCAGCGCCAGCAGCACGGTTTTGCGCGGCCAGTTGCCCGTGGCAATGGTCAACAAGGGTGCACCGATGACGACACCGAGCGCATAGGCAGAGATCAATTGGCCGGCGGCGGAGATCGACACGCCGAGGTCTTTGCTGACATCGATAAGCAGGCCCATGATGACGAATTCGGTAACACCGATGCCAAACGCACCGGCGGCGAGGGCATAAAGAGCAAGAGGCATGGCGATGGTCCCATCTGTCGGCGAAGGACGCTCAGTCCGCGCCCCGGCCCTGAAGATCATGATCCGCGATGTTGTGAACCAGACTTGCCCAAGGCATACTTCTTGTGAAATAGATTCACAGATGGCCAGGCCCGACATCAACCGTTCCGGCGAGATCGAAGTCTTCGTGCGCGTCGTCGAGGCGGGTAGTTTTTCGGCCGCGGCGCGGCGGCTGCGGATGACGCCATCGGCGGTGAGCAAGCTGATAGCACGGCTCGAAACCCGGCTTGGGGCGCGGCTTGTCAGCCGCTCGACGCGCAAGCTCCAGCTCACGCCGGAAGGGACGGCGTTCTACGACAGCGGCGTGCGCGTGCTCGCCGACATGGATAAGGCCGAGCGTGAAGCGGCGGCAGGAGCCGCGCCGCGCGGCAGGCTGAGAGTTAACAGCTACGTGCCGTTCGGCCAACACCGGCTGATGGAACTGCTGCCGCGCTTTCTGGAGCGCTATCCCGAAATTTTCGTCGAGGCTGTGCTGACCGACAGCGTGATCGACCTGCTGGAAGAGCGGGCCGATGTCGCGATCCGCGCCGGGCCGCTGCGCGAATCGAGGCTGGTGGCGCGCAAGCTCGGTCAAAGCCGAATGGTGGTGGTCGCGGCACCTTCATATCTCGAAGCACATGGCACGCCGCGCACGCTGTCCGATCTCGGGCGTCACAACATGCTCGCCTTCAGTTTCGCGCGGCATATCGACGGCTGGCCTTTTATCGATACGGCAGGCGCGCCGGTGATCACCCCGGTTGTCGGAAACCTGGCATTGACCGATGGCGAGGCGATGCGCCAAACGACCGTCGCCGGGGCCGGCATTGCCCGACTGGCGCGCTGGCATGTCGAGCCCGACATCGCCGCCGGCAGGCTGGTGCCGCTGCTGGAAGATTTCAACCCCGGCGACGAAGAGCCGACGCATGCCGTCTATGTCGGCCAGGGCAAACACCTGCCGGCACGTGTGCGGGCCTTTCTCGACTTTCTTGCCGAGACCGTTCGGCTGTAATCAACGCCGCGCGTCGATGAGACGCGCGGCGTTGAAGGACCGACTTGCCAGCGGTACGCGCTATGCCTTCGGCACGAAAGGCCCCGGACGACGGCCGGCGCCCTGGCGTTCGACCATCCAGCCGGGATATTCGGCGGGTAGTGCGCTCACTTCGTCAAGCCTGGCGAGATCGTCGGCATCGAGCTTGAGGCTGGTGGCGGCAAGGTTCTGCTCGAGCTGGTCCATGCGGCTGGCGCCGATGATCACGCTCATCACGAAAGGCTTTGCCAGGACATAGCCGAGCGCCACGGTCGCGACGCCGACATCATGCTTCTCGGCGACCTCCCGCATGACGGCGACCGCCGCCCAGGCGCGGTCCTCGTTGACCGGCGGGAAGTTGAAGGACGCGCGGCGGCCCTCGCCATTACCCGGCGCGCCGGGCCCATATTTGCCGGACAGCAGCCCGCCAGCCATCGGCGACCACACCATCAGGCCGAGCTTCTCCTCGTTGATCAGCGGCACGATCTCGCGTTCGAGGTCGCGTCCGGCGATCGAATAATAGGACTGGACGGTCTCGAAGCGGGCAAAGCCCTTGCGGTCGGCGATGCCGAGCGCCTTGGCGATGCGCCAAGCCTGCCAGTTGGAGACACCGACATAGCGGACCTTGCCGCTGGAGACGAGATCATCAAGTGCCCGCAGCGTCTCGTCGATCGGCGTCACCGCATCGGTGCCGTGCAACTGGTAGAGATCGATATGGTCGAGCTGCAGCCGCTCCAAGCTGGCGTCGACCGAATCCATGATATGGCCGCGCGAGGAGCCGCGCTGGTTTGGTCCCTCACCCATGGCGCCGTGGACCTTGGTGGCGATGACCACGTTTGACCGGGCAACACCGAGATCCCTAAGCGACTGACCAAGCAGGCGTTCGGACTCACCGACGGAATAGACGTCGGCCGTGTCGAAGAAGTTGACGCCGGCGGCGATCGAGCGGCCGACGATTTCGTTGACGCCCTTCTGGTCGAGGCTGGCGATCAGGCCCCATTGGGCGTTCTGGCCGGCGGCGCCGAAGGTCATGGTGCCGAGGCAAAGTTCGGAGACGAATAGCCCCGTGTTTCCAAGCTGATTGTAACGCATCGTGAGACTCCAGGAGGATGTGCGGTGACATCAACGCAAATAGGAACGGCACGTTTCGTTTCAAGCACTGGTATAATGGTGCTTGTGGATCAGGCCCAGCGATACGACTCATGACGCGGCAAGCTGGAAATTCGGACTACCGGCTTCCAAAAATCGCCGAACCGACCCTGACGCTGGTGGCGCCAAAGGCGATCGCGGTCTCGTAGTCGCCGGACATGCCCATCGACAGTCTGGCGACCCCGGCTTCCTTGCCGAGTTTCTCCAACAAGGCGAAGTAGGGGCCGGGGTTCTCGTCCGCCGGCGGGATGCACATCAGGCCCTCGATGCCGAGGCCGTGAACTTCCCGGCAGCGTCTGACGAAGGCGACCGCCTCGCGCGGTTCGATGCCGGCTTTCTGCGGTTCGGAACCGGTGTTCACCTGGATATAGAGTTTTGGCGCACGGCCTTGCCGGCCAATTTCCTTGGCGAGCTCCGCGGCGATCTTGTCGCGGTCGACCGTCTCGATGACCTCGAACAGAGCCACCGCTTCCCTCGCCTTGTTCGACTGCAGCGGACCGATCAGGTGCAGTTCGATGTCGGGGAAAGCTTCCTTCAGGTCAGGCCATTTGCCTTGCGCTTCCTGCACGCGGTTTTCGCCGAAGACGCGCTGGCCGGCCTCGATGACCGGGCCTATGTCGGCGGCGTCGAAGGTCTTGGAGACTGCCACCAGCGTCACCGCGCCGGCTTTACGGCCGGCCTCCCGCTCGGCGGCGGCGATCTTCGCCTTGACCGCGAAAAACTGCTGAACGGTGTCGCCCATATGCAAATCCCGCTGTTTTGACCCGCGTTTTTGTCAGCCGCGATGCCCATATGGTTGACGGGTTTGCCAAACCATGGTGAACACCCGGACCACATTTCATGAACTGCCGGGCTCTTGCCCGCAGTCCGCATGCTTTTAAGTGAAAAACGTCCCATGGCAACCGAACGATACAACCCGCGCGCGTCAGAACCCAAATGGCAGAAGGCCTGGGCCGAGAAGAAGCTTTTCGAAGCGCACAATGACGATCCGCGTCCGAAATACTACGTGCTGGAAATGTTCCCCTATCCGTCGGGGCGCATCCATATCGGCCATACCCGCAATTACACGATGGGCGACGTGGTGGCCCGCTACAAGCGCGCCAAGGGTTTCAACGTGCTGCATCCGATGGGCTGGGATGCCTTCGGCATGCCGGCTGAGAACGCCGCGATGCAGAACAAGGTGCATCCCAAGGAATGGACCTACCAGAACATCGCCGCCATGCGCGAGCAGCTCAAGGTGATGGGCCTGTCGCTGGACTGGGCGCGCGAATTCGCCACCTGCGACGTCGATTACTACCACCGCCAGCAGATGCTGTTCCTCGACTTCGTCGAGAAGGGGCTGGTGACGCGCAAATCCTCCAAGGTCAACTGGGATCCGGAGGACATGACGGTGCTCGCCAACGAGCAGGTCATCGACGGGCGCGGCTGGCGCTCCGGTGCGCTGGTTGAACAGCGCGAGCTGACGCAATGGTTCTTCAAGATCACCGACTTTGCCCAGGATTTGCTGGATTCATTGGACGGTCTCGACGAGTGGCCCGAAAAAGTGAAGCTGATGCAGCAGAACTGGATCGGCCGTTCGGAGGGCCTGCTGATCCGCTGGCCGCTGGCCTCGGAAATCTCCGGCGAGCATGAGCTGGAAGTCTACACGACAAGGCCGGATACCATTTTCGGCGCCTCGTTCATGGCAATCGCCGCCGATCATCCGCTGGCCAAGAAGGCCGCGGAGACCAATCCGGCCCTGGCGAAGTTCATCGACGAAGTGCGCCATATGGGCACTTCGGTGGCGGCGCTCGAGACGGCCGAGAAGAAGGGCTTCGACACCGGCATCCGCGTCGTCCATCCCTTCGACGATAGCTGGACGCTGCCTGTCTACGTCGCCAATTTCGTGCTGATGGAGTACGGCACCGGCGCCATCTTCGGCTGTCCGGCGCATGACCAGCGCGACCTCGACTTCGCCAACAAATACAGCCTGCCGGTGGTGCCGGTGGTGATGCCTGATGGCGCCGATGCCAAGACGTTCCAGATCGTCGACGAGGCCTATGTCGACGATGGCGCGATGATCAATTCGCGGTTCCTCGACGGCATGACGCCGGACAGCGCTTTCGATGAAGTCGCCAGGCTGCTGGAGCAAAAGACCATCGGCAACCGGCCAATGGCCGAGCGCAAGGTGAATTTCCGCCTGCGCGACTGGGGCATTTCGCGCCAGCGCTACTGGGGCTGCCCGATCCCGATGATCCATTGCGAGGATTGCGGCGTGGTGCCGGTGCCGAAGGCCGATCTGCCGGTCAAGCTGCCCGACGATGTCGATTTCGACCGGCCAGGCAATCCGCTCGACCGTCACCCGACCTGGCGGCATGTGAAGTGCCCGCAATGCGGCAAGGACGCGCGGCGCGAAACCGACACGATGGACACGTTCGTGGATTCGTCCTGGTATTTCGCCCGCTTCACCGCGCCCTGGGCGCATGAACCGACCGATCCCAAGGCAGCGAACGAGTGGCTGGCGGTCGACCAATATATTGGCGGCATCGAGCATGCGATCCTGCATTTGCTCTATTCGCGTTTCTTCACCCGCGCCATGCGCGAGACCGGCCATGTTGCCCTGGCCGAGCCGTTCAAGGGCCTGTTCACGCAAGGCATGGTGGTTCACGAAACCTACCGTGTCGGCTCGGCGTCGAATGGGCGCTGGCTGGCGCCGACCGAGGTTCGTCTGGAAGACGTCGAAGGCAAGCGCCGCGCCATCGACGTCGCCACCGGGGAGGCGGTCACCATCGGCCCGCTCGAGAAGATGTCGAAGTCGAAGAAGAACACGGTGAGTCCGGAAGACATCACCGATGGCTACGGCGCCGACACGGCGCGCTGGTTCATGCTGTCGGATTCGCCGCCCGAGCGCGATGTCGAGTGGACCGACGACGGTGCCGCCGGCGCGCATCGCTTCATGCAGCGCATCTGGCGGTTGGTGTCGACGGCGGCCGAGACGCTGGCAGGGGTTGCGCCCGAGGCGGCCAATGACGGCGAGGCCGGGGCGGTTTCCAAGGCCGCGCACAAGATCCTGAAGGCGGTCGGCGAAGACATCGAGAAGCTCGCCTTCAACCGCGCCATTGCTCGCATCTATGAACTTGCCAACGCGCTGACAGCCCCGCTCAACGAAGTGGCGGAAGGCAAGGCCGTTCCGGCGCTGAAAAGCGCCTGCCGCGAGGCGGTCGAGATCATGGTGCATCTGATCGCGCCCGTGATGCCGCACCTGGCCGAAGAGTGCTGGGAGACGCTGGGCGGCGTCGATCTGGTGGCCGAACGGCCGTGGCCGGTCTTCGATCCGGCACTGGTCGTCGACAACGAAGTCACCTATCCGGTGCAGGTCAACGGCAAGAAGCGGGGGGATTTGACAATTGCCCGCGACGCGGACCAAGGTGCGGTCGAAAAAGCGGTCTTGGCTCTCGACTTCGTGCAGAAAGCACTTGAAGGTAAGGCTCCGCGCAAGGTGATCATCGTGCCGCAGAGGATCGTCAATGTCGTTGCCTGATCGGGAAAAGACAGAGCTGGGCCGTCTGCTGCGCCGCATCGCGCTTGCCGGCCTCGTCGGTTCGCTGGCGCTCATTTCGGCCTGTCAGGTGCGGCCGCTCTATTCGAGCGCGCCGTTGTCGACGGGCTCGACCGCCAATGCCGAGATGGCATCGATCGCCGTCAAGCCGGTCCGGACGCGCTATGCCCAGCAGGTGCGTAACAATCTGATCTTCGGGTTCGGGCGCGGCGCAGGCGAGCCCGCCTCGCCGCTTTATTCCCTCGACCTCGGCGTGAGCGAAGGCGTTGAATCCTCGGCGCTGGTACAGAATGGAACCGATCAGGACGAGCCGACCGCCGGTTCGGTGACGTTGACCGCGGGCTACACGCTGACCGATGTGAAAACCGGCGCGGTGATCGCCGTCGGCAAGCGGGCGATCACCTCGTCCTTCGACAGGCCGCGTCAGGAGTTTGCCTCCTACCGGGCGCAGATCGACGCCGAGAACCGCGCCGCGCGCGAACTGGCTGAAGCCCTGCAGCTGTCGATCGCCCAGGATCTGGCCCGGCACGGCAAGGCGGCCAGCTAGCGCGTTCGCCGTCTCAAAAGAGGGCCGAACGCCCTCTCTCATTCTCTCGATATCCTGATCCTGTGTCCGGCGATGGAAATGCGCCGGCAGCCGGGCTTTTGGCGCCATGTGAATGCTGTCCGCGGGTTTTTCACGTGACCAAGGTTCGCTCCGCTTTCCAGGCCAGCGCTTCGCCGCGAAAGATGCGTCTCGATCGCTCCAGCGACGCTGACGGGAAGCAACTGTTAACCACTCGCTCCCTATTGCTCGGCAGTCGTTTCACAGTGAGTCTTGAGCATGGAAGCCAGGCGTTTTTCTCGGATCAATTCGTTGCACACAGCTGCGCCCGATGACCCCCAAGGAGAGCGTTCCGGCGGCCCGCGCGGCAAGGTCGATGTCCGCCAGTCCGGCGCTTCTTTCCCGCAGGGTGGCGACACCGAAAGCCCGGCGTGGCAGGAGTATTTTTTCCTTGCGCCCAATGTGCGTTTTACACGCACGCCGGACTATGAGCCAAAGCACCGCCAACCGCAGGACGACGTTGCCGGGCAGGACGCACGGCAGGCGCTCCCGACGCAGCAGGTCGGTCCTGGCACCGTCATGCATCGCGGACCGGCACCGGCCGGGCCCGCTCAGCCGGCGCGTAGCGGCGAGACGGCGAAAGGCGTTGCCCCGGCGGCTCTAAAGGTGCCAGCAACGGCACGGGCGGCCACGCGCCCGGCGCCCGTTGGCGGGAATGGCGCGCCGGTCAAAGCAGCCCCCGCTGAAAAAGCGCGGCGGCCCTATCTTTCGGATCACGCCTTCTTCGAGGGCTTGGCGCCGCTTCTGGTCGACGTGACGCCCGCCCGCCAAGTCAGCCCGGTCCCGCGTGCACCGGTGCCGGCTCCGCCGGTTGCCGCCGCCCGGGCCGATGTCTCAGGACCGGCGGTGGCCGATGTCACCGCCTTGTTCCGTGTCATCGAATGCCTTCCTGGCCAGGTTCCACCTGCCCTGCCGGACGTCTTTCCGGCCAACTCCAACAAGGTGGTGGTCGAGCCGGCCGTCCCGGCGGGCAGAGCCGCCCGGCTGGGTCGGACAACGGCCGCGACGGCGCCTGCCGCAGCCAGCGCCGCCCCGGCGCCACTTTTGCAACGCGTGGAGGAAACCGTTCCCGCCGTGCGTTCGCCGTCGCTGCCCATGGCCGGAAAGGTTGTGCAGCCGGTGACGGGCGAAGGCTACGCGCTTCCCTCGGAGGAGCTGCTGCAACAGCCGCCGGAAGGGCAGGGCTTCTACATGTCGCAGGAGCGGCTCGAGCAGAATGCCGATCTCCTGGAAAGCGTGCTGGAGGATTTCGGCGTGCGCGGCGAGATCATCCATGTTCGCCCCGGCCCGGTCGTTACCCTTTACGAGTTCGAACCGGCGCCCGGCGTCAAATCCTCCCGCGTGATTGGTCTCGCCGACGATATCGCTCGCTCCATGTCGGCGGTCTCGGCGCGCGTCGCCGTGGTGCCCGGCCGCAATGTCATCGGCATCGAGTTGCCGAACGAGACACGCGAGACCGTCTATTTCCGTGAACTGATCGAATCGCAGGGCTTCCGCAAGACCAGCTGCAAGCTGGCGCTTTGCCTTGGCAAGACGATCGGCGGCGAACCTGTCATCGCCGAGCTGGCGAAAATGCCGCATCTGCTCGTCGCCGGCACCACCGGGTCCGGCAAGTCGGTCGCCATCAACACCATGATCCTGTCGCTGCTCTACCGGCTGAAACCGGAAGAATGCCGGCTGATCATGGTCGACCCGAAGATGCTCGAACTATCAGTCTATGACGGTATCCCGCACCTTCTGACGCCCGTCGTCACCGATCCCAAGAAGGCGGTTACCGCGCTCAAATGGGCGGTGCGCGAGATGGAAGACCGCTATCGCAAGATGGCGCGGCTCGGCGTGCGCAACATCGACGGCTACAATGAGCGTGCCGCCACTGCCCGCGACAAGGGCGAGACGGTCGTCATGACCGTGCAGGCCGGCTTCGAGAAGGGGACCGGCGAGCCGCTGTTCGAACAGCAGGAGATCGACCTCGCGCCGATGCCCTACATCGTCGTCATCGTCGACGAGATGGCCGACCTGATGATGGTCGCCGGCAAGGAGATCGAAGGCGCCATCCAGCGCCTGGCGCAGATGGCGCGCGCCGCCGGGATCCACCTGATCATGGCAACGCAGCGGCCTTCCGTCGACGTCATCACCGGCACGATCAAGGCCAACTTCCCGACCCGCATCTCCTTCCAGGTCACCTCCAAGATCGACAGCCGCACCATTTTGGGCGAGCAGGGTGCCGAGCAGCTGCTCGGCCAGGGCGACATGCTGCACATGATGGGCGGCGGGCGCATCGCCCGCGTGCACGGCCCCTTTGTGTCCGACGCCGAGGTCGAGCATGTCGTGGCGCATTTGAAGGCGCAGGGCCGCCCCGAATATCTGGAGACCGTAACGGCCGACGAGGATGAAGAGGAAGAGGAAGACGACCAGGGAGCGGTCTTCGACAAGGGAGCCGTTGCCGCCGAGGACGGCGATTCCAGCTATGACGAGGCGGTCAAGGTGGTGTTGCGCGACAAGAAATGTTCGACGTCCTACATCCAGCGCCGCCTTGGCATCGGCTACAACCGCGCCGCTTCACTGGTCGAGCGGATGGAGAAGGAGGGTCTGGTCGGCGCACCGAACCATGTCGGCAAGCGCGAGATCATGGCGGGCAGGCGCCCGCCGGCAACCATACCTGGGGATGACGGCACGGATCGATCGGCCCCTTGATCCGCAACGCATAAAAAGGCCGGTTGCCCGGCCTTTTTCGTATCGGGCATAAGCTCGCTCAGCCGATTTTCTGGCCGGTCTTTGCCCAGTCGGCGAGGAAGGCGGCAAGGCCCTTGTCGGTCAGCGGGTGATTGACCAGCGCCTTCAGGGTCGCGGGTGGCGCGGTGACGATATCGGCGCCGATGAGCGCCGCCTGCTTCACGTGGTTCACTGTGCGCACGGAAGCGGTCAGGATCTCGGTCTGGAAATCGTAATTGTCGTAGATCTGACGGATCTCCTGGATCACTTCCATGCCGTCAGAGCCGGTATCGTCGATGCGGCCGACGAAGGGCGAGATGAAGGAGGCGCCTGCCTTGGCGGCGAGCAGCGCCTGGTTGGCCGAGAAGCACAGCGTGACGTTGACCATGCGGTTCATCTCGGTGCGGATCGTCTTGCAGGCCTTCAATCCGTCCAGCGTCAACGGCACCTTGATGGCGACATTCGGTGCGATCTTGGCCAGCACCTCGGCCTCGGCCATCATCTGCTTGTATTCGGTCGCCACGACTTCCGCGGAAACCGGGCCTTCGACGATGTCGCAGATCTGCTTGGTGACCTCGGCGATTTTGCCGCCCGATTTCAGGATCAGCGACGGGTTGGTGGTGACGCCGTCGAGCAACCCCAGATCGATCAGTTCACGGATTTCCTTGATATCGGCTGTGTCGGCAAAAAATTTCATGGCGGTCTCCTGACGATTTCGTGGCGCCTGCGAAGGCACGTTCAGCGTTGCCCTTTGATCTAGAGCAAAGTCGGGGCAAGGTCACGCCTCATGATCGAAGATTCGCCCTTTGTCGCAGCCGCACCGGTGCTGGTGCCGATGCCGGCCGAACGCCCCTACACCTATGCCGTGCCGGCCGGCATGCGGGTGGTGCCGGGTTCGATCGTGCGCGTGCCGCTCGGGCCGCGCCAGGTCGCGGGCATCGTCTGGGACGGCGTGGTCGAGCAGGTCGATGCGAGGAAATTGCGCCCGATCGAACAGGTTTTCGACTGTCCGCCGATCGATCGCGCCATGCGCCGCTTCGTCGACTGGGTGGCGCAATACACGCTGTCGGCGCCGGGCATGGTGGCGCGCATGCTGTTGCGTGCGCCGGAAGCCTTCGATCCCGAACCCTGGATCGAAGGGCTGCAGCGGACGCTCGTCATGCCCGATCGGATGACGGATGCGAGGACGCGGGTGCTGGAGACAGCCGAAGGCGGGCTGGCCTGGACGCGCTCGGGGCTGGCGCATGCCGCCGGCGTGTCGTCGACGGTGATCGAGGGGCTGAAAGCGCAAGGCGTGTTCGAAACGGTGATGATCCCGCCACGCCCGGTGGTGGCCGCACCCGACCCAAGCTATGCCGTGCCGGATCTGATGCCGGACCAGAACGACGCCGCGTCGATGCTGCGCGCCAATGTCGCGGCCGGTGCGTTCAATGTCGCGCTGCTTGACGGCGTCACCGGGTCCGGCAAGACGGAGGTCTATTTCGAGGCGGTGGCGGCCGCGCTCGATCAGGGAAAACAGGTGCTGATCCTGCTGCCCGAAATCGCGCTGACCCATGCTTTCCTCGAACGCTTCCAGCAGCGCTTCGGTGCCAAGCCGGGGGAATGGCATTCCGATCTGCCGCCCAGGATGCGCGAAAAAGTCTGGCGGCAAGTGGCGGAAGGGGGCGTGCGTGTCGTCGCCGGCGCACGCTCGGCGCTGTTCCTGCCGTTCAAGGAACTTGGCCTGATCGTCGTCGACGAGGAGCACGACCCGGCCTACAAGCAGGAAGACCGCGTCTTCTACAATGCGCGCGACATGGCTGTCGTGCGCGGGCATATTGGCGGCTTTCCGGTGGTGCTGGCGTCGGCGACGCCGTCGGTCGAAAGCCGGGTCAACGCAAGCCAGGGCCGCTACGCCAGGGCTGTTCTTTCCGCCCGCTTCGCTGAGGCGGCACTTCCCGATCTCAAGTCGATCGACATGCGCCGCGCGCCGCCGGCCCGTGGCGGCTTCCTGTCGCCGGTGCTGATCGACCATATGCGCAAGACGCTGGAGAAGCAGGAACAGTCGCTGCTGTTCCTCAACCGGCGCGGCTATGCGCCGCTGACGCTGTGCCGGGTCTGCGGCCATCGCTTCGGTTGCTCGGTGTGCTCGGCCTGGCTGGTCGAGCACCGCTTTCGCGGCCAGTTGGTGTGTCATCATTGCGGTCACAATGAGCGCCGTCCGGAAGCCTGCCCCGAATGCGGCACGCTCGACCACCTGGTCGCTTGCGGGCCGGGGGTCGAGCGCATCGCCGAAGAGGTCGTCACGCATTTCCCGGACGCGCGTACCATCGTGCTGTCGTCGGATATAATGGGGGGTGTACGACGGTTGCGGCTGGAACTGGAGGCTATAGCCAACGGCGAGGCCGATATCGTCATCGGCACGCAACTGGTCGCCAAGGGTCATAATTTCCCGAACATGACGCTGGTCGGCGTCGTCGATGCCGATCTGGGCCTTGCCAATGGCGATCCGCGCGCCGCCGAGCGCACCTTCCAGCTGCTCAGCCAGGTGACCGGCCGTGCCGGCCGCACCGGCAAGAAGAGCCTTGGCCTGCTGCAGACCTTCCAGCCCGACCATCCGGTGATGCGGGCGATCGTCTCCGGCGATGCCGAGTCTTTCTACCAGCGCGAGATTTCAGAGCGCGAACGCGCTGCCTTGCCGCCCTTCGGCCGGCTGGCAGGCGTCATCGTCAGCGCGGTGACGCGGGCGGAAGCGGAAGGCCATGCACGCGGCCTGCGCCGCTCCGCACCGGAGGCGCCGGATCTGTTCGTGCTCGGGCCGGCGGAAGCGCCATTATCGTTGCTCGGCGGTCGCCACCGCTTCCGCCTGCTGATCCAGGGCGAACGGCGCGCCGACATGCAGAGCTTCATCCGCACCATGCTGGCCAACGGGCCGAAACAGCGCGGCTCGGTTCGGGTGCAGGTGGACATCGACCCGCAGAGCTTTTTGTAGGAACACAAATTCAGCTACAGCTGCCTCGACGAGAGAAACGGAAGATCTCATGAAAACCCTCGGCCTGCTCGGCGGCATGAGCTGGGAATCGACCGCCATCTACTACCGCCTGCTCAACGAGATCGTGCGCGAGCGGCTGGGCGGTCTGCATTCGGCGAGGCTGCTGCTCTGGTCGTTCGATTTCGCCGAGATCGCCGAACGGCAGCATGATGGCGACTGGGACGGTGCCGGTGCGCTGCTGATCGATGCCGCACACAAACTTGAGGCCGGCGGTGCGGAGGGCCTGCTTCTGTGCACCAACACCATGCACAGACTGGCCGACCAGGTGCAGGCGGCTGTGTCGATCCCGCTGATCCATATCGCCGACGCCACCGCGGCCACGGTCAGGCAGGCCGGCCTGCGGCGGCCGGCGCTGCTGGCAACGCGGTTCACCATGGAGCAGGACTTCTACAAGGGCCGGCTTGCCGACAAATATGGCCTGTCGCCAGTGGTGCCGGATTCGGCCGGGCGCGACATGGTGCATCGTGTCATCTACGAGGAACTCTGTCAGGGCATCGTCACCGAAGCCTCGAAGGCGGCCTATGTCGCCGAGGCAAACCGCTTGCGCCGCGACGAAGCCGCCGACAGCCTGATCATGGGCTGCACCGAGATCACCATGCTCATCGGCCAGGATGATTTCGACATCCCGGTTTTCGACACGACGCGCATCCATGCCGGGGCGGCGGTGGAATTCGCACTCGCTTGATGCGCGTCTCCTAAAGTGGCTGAAGCCATCTGGCGCCGGCTCTTTCCTTCGCTAGAATGTCAGCGACTTTCAAAACAGGCATTTCGAGGGGACACGATGGATTTTGCGCTTCCATGGCCGACGAGCCAGGGCGAATGGCTGGCCTGGTCGAGCGCGGCCTTCACCGTGCTGCTCGGCCTTCTGTTTTTCCTGGCGCCGGGGCTGGCGTTCCGTATCCTGCGCCTGCAGGCGAAACCCGAGAAGGCGGCGGCGATCGCCGAGGGGCGCGGCCGCATGTCGGGCTTCTATCTCGGAGTCGGCCTGTGCTGCATCCTGCTCGCGCAGCCCCTGGTCTACATGGCGCTCGGGTTTTCCTGGCTGTTCACCGCATTCGGCCGGCTGCTGTCGATGATGTCGGATGGCGCCAATACACCTTTCAATTGGGTTTCCATTGTGGTGGAATTGGCGCTCGCGGCCTTGCCGCTCGCCTTTGCCTTCGGCTTTGTGCCCTGAATCCTGGGGTATTCAGGTGCGCAGGACGCTGATCTTTCGCCGGATGCGACAATAGTGCCTGAAAACCATGCGGAACGACGCATTGCGGTCTTAAAATGCCTGTGCTAGACGGCAATCGACTTTCGGCCGGGGATAGCGGAAGCCGCGCCTCCGTGCTTGGAAAAATGCAGTAAGGTCAAAGATTTAGCCAGAGTTTTTGCTCGCGCCAACAATCTGCGGCCTGTCAGACAAGAGAAAAGACGGTCCGTGGCTCAATCGTCATCGCCAATCTCAGGTGTCGCAGAACGCTATGCCGGTTCGCTGTTCGAACTGGCATCGCAGGCAAATTCCGTGGCCAAGGTCGAGGCCGACCTCACCAGTTTCGAGGCCATGCTCGCGGGCAGTGCCGACCTGGCCCGGCTGATCAACAGCCCGGTATTCTCCAGCGAGGACCAGGCCAAGGCCATCGGGGCGATCGCCGACAAGGCCGGCATCACCGGCCTGACCGGCAATTTCCTGCGCGTCGTCGCCAAGAACCGCCGCCTGTTCGCGGTGCCCGGCATGATCAAGGCGTTCCGCCAGATCGCCGCTGAACACCGTGGCGAGGCTGCCGCCGAGGTGACGTCGGCTCATGAGCTGACCGCGGCCCAGCAGACCGAACTCAAGGCGGCGCTGAAGGGCGTTGCCGGCAAGGACGTGGCCATCTCCGTCACCATCGATCCGTCGCTGCTCGGCGGGCTGGTGGTCAAGATGGGCTCGCGCCAGATCGATACGTCGCTCAAAACCAAACTCAATTCGCTCAAGCTTGCACTGAAAGAGGTCGGCTGATGGACATCCGCGCCGCGGAAATTTCCGCAATTCTGAAAGACCAGATCAAGAATTTCGGCAAGGAGGCCGAGGTCTCCGAAGTCGGACAGGTGCTGTCCGTCGGTGACGGTATCGCCCGCGTCTATGGCCTCGACAATGTGCAGGCCGGCGAAATGGTCGAGTTCCCCGGCGGCATCCGCGGCATGGCGCTCAACCTCGAAGCCGACAATGTCGGCGTCGTCATCTTCGGTGCCGACCGCGACATCAAGGAAGGCGACATCGTCAAGCGCACCGGCGCCATCGTCGACGTTCCCGTCGGCCCCGGCCTGCTCGGCCGCGTCGTCGACGCGCTCGGCAACCCGATCGACGGCAAGGGCCCGATCAAGGCGACCGAACGCAAGCGTGTCGACGTGAAGGCGCCGGGCATCATTCCGCGCAAATCGGTCAACGAGCCGATGTCGACCGGTCTCAAGGCCATCGACGCGCTGATCCCGGTCGGCCGCGGCCAGCGCGAGCTGGTCATCGGTGACCGCCAGACCGGCAAGACCGCCATCATCCTCGACACGATGCTCAACCAGAAGTCGGTGCACGACAACGGCCCGGAAAAGGAAAAGCTCTACTGCGTCTATGTCGCCGTCGGCCAGAAGCGTTCGACGGTCGCGCAGTTCGTCAAGGTTCTGGAAGAGCGCGGCGCGCTCGAATATTCGATCATCATCGCCGCCACAGCTTCCGACCCGGCGCCGATGCAGTTCCTGGCGCCGTTCGCCGGCTGCACCATGGGCGAATATTTCCGCGACAACGGCATGCATGCGCTGATCAGCTATGACGATCTGTCGAAGCAGGCTGTCGCCTATCGCCAGATGTCGCTGTTGCTGCGCCGCCCGCCGGGCCGCGAAGCCTATCCCGGCGACGTCTTCTACCTGCACTCGCGCCTGCTCGAGCGCGCCGCCAAGCTCAACGACGATCTGGGTGGCGGATCGCTGACCGCCCTGCCGATCATCGAGACGCAGGCCAACGACGTGTCGGCCTATATCCCGACCAACGTGATCTCGATCACCGACGGCCAGATATTCCTCGAAACCAACCTGTTCTTCCAGGGCATCCGTCCGGCCGTCAACGTCGGCCTGTCGGTCAGCCGCGTCGGCTCGGCCGCGCAGATCAAGGCGATGAAGCAGGTCGCCGGCTCGATCAAGGGCGAGCTCGCGCAGTACCGCGAAATGGCGGCCTTCGCGCAGTTCGGCTCGGATCTAGACGCCGCCACGCAGCGCCTGCTCAACCGCGGATCGCGCCTGACCGAACTCTTGAAGCAGCCGCAGTTCTCGCCGCTGAAGACGGAAGAGCAGGTCGCGGTGATCTTTGCCGGCGTCAACGGCTATCTCGACAAGCTGCCGGTCAACCAGGTCGGCAAGTTCGAGCACGGCCTGCTCAGCCACATGCGTGCGGCGGGCAAGGACGTTCTCGATGCCATCCGCAAGGAAAAGGCGCTTTCGGACGATCTGCGCGCCAAGCTCAAGGCCAAGATCGACGCCTTCGCCAAGACCTTCGCCTAAGCGAAGCGCCAGTCCGGATGAGACAAGACGGGATCAGGTTTGAAGCATGCCTTCATTAAAAGACCTTCGTAACCGTATCGCCTCGGTCAAGGCGACGCAGAAGATCACCAAGGCGATGCAGATGGTCGCCGCGGCGAAGCTGCGCCGTGCGCAAGAGGCAGCGGAAGCGGCGCGCCCCTATTCGGAGCGCATGGGTTCCGTGCTGGCCAACATCACCCAGGCGATCGGCGGTGGCGGCGATGCCCCGGCGCTGATGACGGGCACCGGCAAGGACGCCGTGCATCTGCTCGTGGTCTGCACCGCCGAGCGCGGCCTGTGCGGCGGCTTCAATTCGCAGATCGCCCGTCTTGCCCGCGATCACATCCGCCGGCTTCTGGCCGACGGCAAGCAGGTCAAGATCATCTGCGTCGGCAAGAAGGGCTTCGACATCCTGCGCCGCGACTATGCATCGATGATCATCGACCGTGTCGATCTGCGCGAGGTCAAGACGCTCGGCTTCGTCAATGCCGACGCGATCGCCAAGAAGGTCATCCATCTCTTCAACGAGGGCGCCTTCGACATCTGCACGCTGTTCTATTCGCAGTTCAGGTCGGTGATCAGCCAGATCCCGACCGCGCAGCAGATCATCCCGGCCAGCGCCGCTTCGGCTCCAGCCGCGGCGGTGGATGGCGGCAGCGCCGTCTATGAATATGAGCCGGAGCCGGGCGAAATCCTCTCCGACCTCATCCCGCGCAACATCTCCGTGCAGGTTTTCCGGGCGCTGCTCGAAAACGCCGCCGGCGAAATGGGCGCCAAGATGAGCGCCATGGACAATGCGACGCGCAACGCCGGCGAGATGATCAACAAGCTGTCGATCACCTACAACCGCCAGCGGCAGGCGCAGATCACCAAGGAACTGATCGAAATCATTTCGGGCGCCGAGGCGCTCTAGGCGCGGTCCGCGGGTGACTGTCCCGCGAACCGGACCGCGTGAGAAACAAAGGACGAAAAGGGTAAAGACGATGGCGAAAGCAGCGACCCCCCAGAAGGCAACTCCGAAGGCGGCAGCCCCCAAGGCAGCAGCCCCAGTGAAAGCGGCCAGGGCTCCGGCAGCGGCGGCAAAGGCTGCTCCGGCCAAGGCAGCAGCGGCGCCGGCCAAGGCCGTGGCCGCCAAGACGCAGGCCGTGGCCACGAAAGCCACCGGCGTTGTCGGCAAGGTTCGCCAGGTCATCGGCGCCGTTGTCGACGTGCAGTTCGGCGATCACCTGCCGGCGATCCTGAACGCGCTCGAGACGACCAATGTCGGCAACCGCCTGGTGCTCGAAGTGGCCCAGCATCTGGGTGAAAACACCGTGCGCTGCATCGCGATGGACTCCACCGAAGGCCTGGTGCGCGGCCAGGAAGTGCGCGACACCGGCGCTCCGATCACCGTGCCGGTCGGCCCGGGCATGCTCGGCCGCATCATCAACGTCATCGGCGAGCCGGTCGACGAAGAAGGCCCGGTCGACGCAATCGAAATGCGCTCGATCCATCAGCCGGCTCCGACCTATGTCGAGCAGTCGACGGAAGCCCAGATCCTGATCACCGGCATCAAGGTGCTCGACCTCTTGGCGCCTTACGCCAAGGGCGGCAAGATCGGCCTGTTCGGCGGCGCCGGCGTCGGCAAGACCGTGCTGATCCAGGAACTGATCAACAACATCGCCAAGGCACATGGCGGCTATTCGGTGTTCGCCGGCGTCGGCGAGCGCACCCGCGAAGGCAACGATCTCTATCACGAGTTCATCGAATCCGGCGTCAACAAGAAGGGCGGCGGTGAAGGCTCCAAGGCAGCGCTGGTGTACGGCCAGATGAACGAGCCGCCGGGCGCGCGCGCCCGTGTCGGCCTGACCGGCCTGACGGTCGCCGAATATTTCCGCGACCAGGGCCAGGACGTGCTGTTCTTCGTCGACAACATCTTCCGCTTCACGCAGGCGGGTTCCGAAGTGTCGGCTCTGCTCGGCCGCATCCCGTCGGCCGTGGGCTACCAGCCGACGCTCGCCACCGACATGGGCGCGCTGCAGGAACGCATCACCACCACCACCAAGGGCTCGATCACCTCGGTGCAGGCGATCTACGTGCCGGCCGACGACTTGACCGATCCGGCGCCGGCGACCTCGTTCGCTCACCTTGACGCGACGACGACCCTCAACCGTTCGATCGCCGAGAAGGGCATCTATCCGGCCGTCGATCCGCTGGACTCGACCTCGCGCATGCTCGACCCGCTGGTCGTCGGCGACGAGCATTATGGCGTCGCCCGCCAGGTGCAGTCGATCCTCCAGCGCTACAAGTCGCTGCAGGACATCATCGCCATCCTGGGCATGGACGAGCTCTCGGAAGAGGACAAGCAGACGGTGGCCCGGGCCCGCAAGATCGAGCGCTTCCTGTCGCAGCCGTTCTTCGTCGCCGAAGTGTTCACCGGTGCGCCGGGCAAGCTGGTCGACCTCGCCGACACCATCAAGGGCTTCAAGGGCCTTTGCAACGGCGATTACGATCACCTGCCGGAAGCCGCCTTCTACATGGTCGGCGGCATCGAGGAAGCGGTCGAGAAGGCACAGCGCCTCGCGGCAGAAGCGGCGTAAATCAAGCGAATAGGGAGTAGTCAGTAGTCAGTAGTGAATAGCAGCTGGGCGAGTCGGATAGTTGTTCTCTCGCCCTACTCCCTACTCACTATTCCTACTCACTAAATTGACATGGCTGAAGCTTTCAAGTTCGAACTGGTTTCCCCGGAACGCCTGCTGGTTTCCGCCGAGGTCGAATCCGTCGTCATTCCAGGCGCCGAAGGCGAGATGACCGTCATGGCTCATCACGCGCCGGTCATGACCACGATCAAGCCGGGTGTCGTCACGGTGAAGAGCGCCTCGGGCAGCGAAGAACGCTATGTCGTGTTCGGCGGCTTCGCCGACATCGTGCCGGCCGGCTGCACGCTGCTGGCGGAGTCGGCTGTCTCGGTGAAGGATGTCGACCGCGCCGATCTCGCCCGCCGCATCCAAGAAGCCAGGGAAGATGCCGCGGACGCCAAGGACGACCAGTCGCGCAGCAAGGCCGAACAATTCCTTAGCCAGCTCACCACGCTGGAAGGCGCGATCCTGCCGGCCTGAAACGCGTCGCGGAACAACGGATTGAAAGCGGGGCCTTGCCCCGCTTTTTTGTTTGTCGGGACATTATGGCGTGAGAGTGGGTGTGGCGGCGGTGCCGGAGTTGCGCGACATCGGCAGGACTGAGGGGGCGCTGCGCCGCCGACATCAGGTTCTGTACCGCTCGCGCCTTACTGTCCTTCGGCTTCTATGCCGAGCGCAGCGAAGGCCAAAGTCGGGCCGTCTCGTCGCAGGTGGACGAGATGGACGGCCACGAGTTCGATCAGCGTCTGGCGCTCGGCGTGATCCCGGGCGAAGCCGGCCATGTCAAACACCGCTGTCGCGGTTTCGTTCGCCGGCAGCTGCTGGTCCAAAAGCGCGGTCATCGGCGCATCGAGCGGATCGGTGAAATGGCCTTCCGGCAACGTCTTTCCGCGCGCCGCGCAGGCGGCGATCCAGGCAGCCACCACCAGCGTGAGATGGACCAGCTCGGTGCCGGCTTCGAGGCACTCGACAGCCGAGGCGATAATGCGCTGCGGCAGTTTCTGGCTGCCGTCATTGGCGATCTGCGCCGTGCGGTGGGCAAGTGCCGTGTTCGAAAAACGCTCGGCAAGCTCGGCGGTATAGGCTGATGGGTCGAGGCCGGCATCGTCCGGCAATGTTGTTATGGCCTCTTGCCATAGCGCGTCGACGAACCGCCGGATCGCCGGATCGGCGAAGGCACTGTCGACCGTCGCGTGGCCGCAGAGCAGGCCGAGATAGGCGATGCCCGAATGCGCGCCGTTGAGCAGCCTCAGCTTCATGTCCTCGAAGGGAGCGACATCCCCAACCATGGTGACGCCGAATTTTTCCCAGGTGGGACGGCCCATGGGGAAATCGTCCTCGATCACCCACTGGCGGAAGGGTTCCGTCATCACGGGCCAGGCGTCCTCAATACCAAGTTCGCCCGCTATCCGTGCCCTGTCGGCGTCGATCGTGGCTGGCACAATGCGGTCGACCATGCTTGAGGGAAATGCGACGTGACTGGCGATGTGGTCGGCCATTCCGGCATTGCCCGCCGAACTGGCACTTGCATCGCGCAGCGTGGCGAATTCGATCAGCAGCCGGTGCAAGGTGGCGCCGTTGGCCGGCAGGTTATCGCAACAAAGCACGGTAAAGGGCGGGGTGCCAGCGCCCCGCCTCCGGGCGAGCGCTTCGGTCAGAAAACCATGCGCCGTCTTCGGTGTTCGCGGATTGGCCAGGTCGTGGACGATGTCGGCATGCGCTGCGTCCAATCCGCCGCCGGCCGCCCGCAAATAGGCTTTCTCGGTGATCGTCAGCGTCACGATGCGGGTACGCGGATCGGCCAGCACCGCCAGCACCGCTTCCGGGTCTTCCGGCGCCACCAGCAGCGAGCCGATCGAGCCGATGACATGCAGCTTCTCGCCGCCGCTGCCGCGCACAGCCAAGGTGTAGAGCCCGTCCTGCGGCGCCAGCGCGTCGCGCGTTTCCGCGCTGCGCAGCGACACGCCTGATATGCCCCAGTCCGTTTCTCCGGCCGCCAGGCATTCATCGATATAAGCGGCCTGGTGGGCGCGGTGAAAGGCGCCGACGCCCAGATGCACGATGCCCGGCGTGATTGCGCCACGATCATATCGAGGCGCGGCGACCTTGGCCGGCAATGCCTGCGCCGTGCGGTTGGAAAGGCGGTGGTCTGTCATCGGTTCGGCACTCATCTCGTGGAACGATTTGCGGGGTAACACTGACGGCGTCCGCCGACAATGCTCAGCTTTGCCTAGGAGTCATCATACAACAATCCGAGTTTTGTATGTTGACATTATTTCTGACCGATCCTACCCATGGAGCCGGAGGATGGCCGTGGCACTGACCAATGCGGATTTGCTGTTTTCAGCCGAGGCGCGTCCGCTGTCGATCGCCCGCGCCCTCTATGCCGGCATCAAGGACCTGCCCATCATCAGCCCGCACGGCCATACCGACCCGCGCTGGTATGCGCTGAACGAGCCGTTCCCCGATCCCGCGCAACTGCTCATCGTGCCGGACCACTATATTTTTCGCATGCTGTTCAGCCAGGGCGTGCGGCTGGAGGCTCTCGGCGTGCCGACCCTCGATGGTGAGCCCGTCGAGACCGACGGCAGGGCGATCTGGCGGTTGTTCGCCGAACACTATTACCTCTTTCGTGGCACGCCGACCCGATTGTGGTTCGACCATGTCCTTGCGCATCTGTTCGGCATCGAAGAGCCGTTGAGCGCCGCGACCGCCGACCGCCATTACGATACGATCGCAACGCTGCTGCAGTGGGAGAACTTCCGCCCTCGCGCGCTGTTCGAGCGCTTCAACATCGAGGTCATCGCGACGACCGAAGGCGCGCTCGACGATCTCAAATGGCACCAAATGATCCGCGACAGCGGCTGGGAGGGCCGTGTCGTCACCGCCTATCGGCCAGACGCCGTCGTCGATCCCGAATTCGAAGGCTTTTCGGCCAATCTCGATCGGCTCGGCGAGATCACCGGCTGCAACACCGGGACCTGGGCCGGTTATCTCGACGCACATCGCCAGCGGCGCGCCTTCTTCAAGAGCTTCGGCGCGACTTCGTCGGATCACGGGCATCCGACGGCGGAGACCGCCAATCTTTCCAACGCGGCGGCGCAGGAGCTGTTCAACCGGGTCCGCGCCGGCTCGCAGGATGAGCGCGAGCGAAAATTGTTTCGCGCGCAGATGCTGACCGAGATGGCCAAGATGAGCCGGGACGACGGACTGGTCATGCAGATCCATCCCGGCTCCATGCGCAATCACTCGGCTTCTGCTTTCCAGAAATTCGGCAGGGACAAGGGTTTCGATATCCCGACCCGGACCGACTATGTGACCGCATTGAAGCCATTACTGGACTGCGTCGGGCTGGAGCGCGACCTGACCGTCATCCTGTTCACGCTGGACGAAACCAGCTACGCGCGCGAACTGGCGCCGCTGGCCGGCGTCTATCCGGCGCTGAAGCTCGGGCCGGCCTGGTGGTTCCACGACAGCCCGGAAGGCATGCGCCGGTTCCGCGAGATGACCACCGAGACCGCCGGCTTCTACAACACGGTCGGCTTCAACGACGACACGCGCGCCTTTCCGTCGATACCGGCCCGCCACGACGTGGCGCGGCGGGTCGACTGTGCGTTCCTGGCGCGTCTCGTCGCCGAGCACAGGCTGCGTGAGGACGAGGCGCATGAACTCGCGAAGGAGCTTGCCTACACGCTTGCCAAGAATGCGTACCGGCTCTGAGCCGGGCGTTTCGATTTTCAAAGGGAGGAAGTCATGTTGCATTTTTCGAAATTGACGGCGGCGGCGACATTCGCCATCGGTTCGCTGCTGATCGGCGCTGCCAACGCCGAAACCGTGCTGCGATCCTCGGATACCCATCCGGACGGCTACCCGACCGTCGAGGCGGTCAAGTACATGGGCGACCTGATCAAGCAGCGCACCGCCGGCCGCTATTCGATCGAGGTCTATCACTCGGCGCAGCTCGGCGAGGAGAAGGACACGATCGAGCAGACCCAGGCCGGCGTCATCGACCTCGACCGTGTCTCGATGGGACCGTTCAACGGCATCGTGCCGGAGACCGCCGTGCCGTCGCTGCCCTACATGTTCCGCTCCGTCGAGCACATGCGCCACGTCATGGACGGCGCTGTCGGCGACCAGATCCTGAAGGCGTTCGAGGCGCATGATCTCGTCGGCCTCGCCTTCTACGATTCCGGTGCTCGGTCCTTCTACAACACCAAGAAGGACATTACCTCGATGGCGGACATGAAAGGCATGAAGTTCCGCGTCATCCAGTCCGATGTGTTCGTCGACATGGTCAACGCGCTTGGCGCCAACGCCACGCCGATGGCCTATGGCGAAGTCTATTCGGCGCTGCAGACCGGCGTCATCGACGGCGCCGAAAACAACTGGCCGAGCTTCGAATCCGCCAAGCACTACGAAGTGGCCAAGCATTACACGATGGACGAACACCAGATCGTGCCGGAAGTGCTGGTCATGTCGAAGGCAAGCTGGGACAAGCTCTCGCCGGAAGACCAGGCGATCGTGCGCCAGGCAGCCAAGGACAGCGTCGTCAAGATGCGCGAACTGTGGGACGCGCAGGAGAAGAAGTCGCGCGGCATCGTCGAGGCCGCGGGCGTCAAGGTCAGCGAGATCGACAAACAGCCGCTGATCGACGCGATGAAGCCCGTCTACGACAAGTACTTGTCGACGCCCGAATTGAAGGACCTGGCCGCCCGCATACAGGCCGAGAAATGAACGGCAGGGGCAATGGATCGAGCAGCGCGGAGGCCCCCGCGCTGCCTTCGGACGTGTCGGCCATGGGAGGATTCTGGCTGGGTGCGGAGCGGGTCCTGTCAGGGCTTGCCAGGCTGGCGCTTTGGATCAGCGGCGCCGGCCTGACGCTGATGACGATCATCATCTTCTGGCAGGTCTTCTCGCGTTATGTGCTGAACCGTTCGCCGAGCTGGACGGAATCCTTCTCGGTTCTGCTGATGGGCTGGTTCATTTTTCTCGGCGCCGCCGTCGGCGTGCGCGAACGCACCCATCTCGGCTTCGACGTGCTGCTCTATGTCCTGCCTGTTTCGGCCAAGGCGGTACTGCGCAGCATTTCCGACCTTGTCGTGCTGGCCTTCGGCGCCGGCATGATCGTCTATGGCGTGCAATTGGCCAGGCTGACCTGGAACACGGTCATGCCGTCACTTGCCCTGCCGGGCGGCGTCAGCTTCCTGCCGGTCATCCTGGGTGGGGCGCTGGTCTGCCTGTTTTCGCTGGAACGGCTGGCCGGGCGCTTTGCCGGCCTGCCCGTCGACGCCGACATTCATGCAACCGGCGAGGAGCCCTGAACCATGGCCCTGATCGTCCTCTTCGGCACCTTCGTGTTCCTGCTGGTCATCGGCACGCCGATCGCCTTCTGCCTCGGCGTCGCCAGCTTTGCCACGATCCTCACGCTTGGCCTGCCGCCGGTCGTCGTGTTCCAGCGGCTGAATTCCGGCGTCGCCGTGTTTTCGCTGATGGCCATCCCGTTCTTCATCTTCGCCGGCGACCTGATGGTGCGCGGTGGTATCGCCGCGCGGCTGGTCGCGCTGGCAGGCTCCCTGGTCGGTCATTTGCGCGGCGGCCTGGGGCAGGTCAACATCGCGGCGTCGACCATGTTCGGTGGCATCTCCGGCTCGGCGGTGGCGGATGCGTCGGCGGTCGGCGGCCTGATGATCCCGCAGATGAAGGCGCGCGGCTACGGCGTCGACTATGCCGTCAACATCACCTCGGTCGGGGCCATCATCGCACTTCTCATTCCACCGTCCCACAACATGATCATCTATTCGATCTCCGCCGGCGGCCGTATCTCGATCGCCGACCTGTTCACGGCTGGCGTGCTGCCGGGTCTGCTGCTGGCGCTGTCGCTGATGACAACGGCCTATTGGGTCGCCAGCCGCCGGGGATATCCGACGGAGCCCTTCGCCGGCTTCGGCCGGGCCCTGCAGCTGCTTGTCGCGGCCATTCCCGGGCTCATCCTGATCGCCATCATCTTCGGTGGCGTCAGGTCCGGTGTCTTCACCGCGACCGAGAGTTCCTGCATCGCCATCGTCTACGCCTTCCTGGTGACGCTGATCATCTACCGCTCGATGAGCTGGGGCGACTTCGTCGCGGCGACGACGGCGTCGGTGCGCACCACGGCCATGGTGCTGATGATCATCGGCTGCGCGGCGGCCTTCGGCTGGTTGCTCGCCTATCTCAGGGTGCCGGCGGCACTGGTCGCCTTTCTGCAGTCGGTGTCCGACAACAAGCTGGTGATCCTGCTGCTGATCAACGTCGTCCTGCTCATTCTCGGCACCTTCATGGACATGTCGCCGCTCATCATCATCACGACGCCGATCTTCCTGCCTGTGGTCATGGCCTACGGGGTCGATCCCGTGCATTTTGGCGTGATCCTCATCCTCAATCTCGGCATCGGGCTTTGCACGCCACCGGTCGGCGCTGTTCTGTTCGTCAGCTGCGCCATCGGGCGCATTCCGATCTGGACCGCGATGCGCTCGATCTGGCCATTCTACGGCGCCGCCTTCGCCGTGCTGATGCTTGTCACCTACGTGCCGGAAATCTCATTGTGGCTGCCGAGCCTGTTCCATTAGAGCGGTTCGGCGATCGTTGGAATCGTTGAACCGCTCTAACTCTTTGTGTTTACGCAATTCCACGCGGAAAGCCGCTACGCACTTTTCGTGGAATTGCACTAGGAGGTCACCGAGGTGTCCGATACCGCAAACGACCTCAGGGTCGAGAGAAAACCCAAGCTGTCGGAAACCGTCGTGGGGGCGATCCGCAAGCAGTTGCAGGCGGGCGAGATCCCGCCCGGCCACAAGCTGCCGACCGAGGGCCAGCTGACCGAAACCTTCGGCGTCAGCCGAACCGTCATCCGCGAGGCGCTGGCCAAGCTTGCCGCCGACGGTCTGGTCGAGCCGCGGCAGGGCGCCGGGGTGTTCGTCACAGAGCATATTTCGACCATGTTCGGGGCGCTCGCCGCCGACATGGGAGCCAAGGATTCGGTCGCGCTCAACGTGCTCGAGGTGCGGCTGGCGATCGAGATCGAATCGGCTGGGCTCGCTGCCATCCGTCGCAACGCCGCGCAGGAGGCGGCGATCCAGGAAGCCTTCTTCGAGTTCGAGCGGCTGCTGCTCGGCAGCCAGCCGACCGGTCCGGCCGACCTCGCCTTCCATCGCGCCATCGCCAGCGCCACCAACAACCCCTTCTATGTCGAGATGCTCGACGTGCTCGGCCGGCGCGCCATTCCGTGCGACGTGACCTCGCCCTGGTCGACCGAACTGGCGCAGTCCGACAGCTACCAGCGCGGGCTGCAGCGCGAGCATCTGGTGATCCTGAACGCGATCACGGCGGGCGATGCCGAAGCCGCGCGCGAGGCGATGCGCACCCATCTCGGCGCCAGCCAGCAGCGTTACCGCGAGCGGCTGCAGGCGCGGCAGGCCTACTACGCCAGCTCGGTCAAGGCGGCCGCGGGCGAATGATCCACCGAAAGCCAGGACAGAAATGAGCCAGAACCACACCGACTACACATCGCGCTTCGCCATCGACCCGGCGGCCGCCGCCGCCATGGGAACGGATGAGCTGCGCCATAATTTCCATATCGAGGATCTCTTCCAGCCCGGGCGCATCAGCCTGACCTACACGCACTACGACCGCATGATCGTCGGCGGCGCCGTGCCTGCGGCAACGGCATTGCCACTGGAAGCGATCAAGCCGACCGGCACCAAGGGGTTTCTCGACCGGCGCGAATTGATCGCCGTCAACATCGGCGGCGCCGGCACGATCGAAGCCGGCGGCCAGTCCTTCGACCTGCGGGCGCGCGACATGCTCTATCTCGGCATGGGCACCGACACGGTTTCCTTCGCTTCTGCTGATAGGAACGACCCCGCCAAGTTCTATCTGCTCAGCGCCCCGGCGCATCAGCCTCATCCCAGCCGGCTGATCCGCCTCGATGACGCCAAGCGCCTCGATCTCGGCAGCAAGGAGGCCTGCAACGAGCGCTCGATCTTCCAGTTCATCCATGCCGGGGGAACAAAAACCTGCCAGCTCGTCGTCGGCATGACCCAGCTGGCGCCGGGCTCGATCTGGAACACCATGCCGTGCCATGTGCATGACCGGCGCATGGAGGCCTATCTCTATTTCGACCTGCCCGAGGCGGCCCGCGTCTTCCACTTCATGGGCGAGCCGGACGAGACACGCCACATCGTCATGCGCAACGAGGAGGCGGTGCTGTCGCCGGGCTGGTCGATCCACTCTGGCGCCGGCACGTCCAACTATGCCTTCATCTGGGCGATGGCCGGCGACAATGTCGACTACACCGATGTCGATCCGGTGGCGATGGACATGCTGCGGTGAGCGACCTCTCCGCCTTCAGCCTGGCCGGCAAGCGCATCCTGGTGACCGGCGCCAACACCGGCATCGGCCAAGGCATTGCCATCTCGATCGCGCGCGCCGGTGGCGCCGTGATCGGCGTCGGCCGCTCATCGATGGACGATACCGCGAGCAAGGTAGGCGCTGTGGGCGGCCAATTCGAGGCGGTGAGCATCGATCTTGCCGACACGGCAGCAGTCGGACCGATGCTGGACCGCGTCTGGGATCAAAACGGTCCGATCGACGGGCTGGTCAACAATGCCGGCATCATCCGGCGCGCGGATGCCATCGATCTCGGCGAAGCCGACTGGGACGACGTGATCGACGTCAATTTGAAGTCCGTCTTCCTGCTGTGTCAGTCCTTTGCGCGGCGCCTCCTTGCCGGTGGACGCCAGGGCAAGATCGTCAACATCGCCTCGGTGCTGAGTTTCCAGGGCGGCATCCGCGTCGCGTCCTACACGGCGTCCAAGCATGGCGTGCTCGGCATCACCAGGCTGCTCGCCTGCGAGTGGGGGGCGAAGGGCATCAACGTCAATGGCATAGCGCCGGGCTATATCGACACCAACAACACGCAGGCGCTGCGCGCCGATCCCGACCGCAGCGCGGCCATCCTCGGGCGCATTCCCGCCGGCCGCTGGGGCGAGCCCGGAGACATTGGCGATGCCGCCGTCTTCCTGCTGGCGCCGGCCTCGAACTACATGCATGGCGCGGTGGTGCCGGTGGATGGGGGATGGCTGGCGCGATGAGGAGAAGACGATGACCGAGCCGAAGATTTTCGCGCATGCCGGCCAGGGTGCCTGGACGCCGACCCCGGACGGCAATCGCCGGCGGGTTCTCCTCACCACCGACGAACTGATGATGGTCGAATTCGGTTTCGATAGGGGTGGTGTCGGCGCCCTGCATTCGCATCCGCATGTGCAGGCGAGCTATGTAGCCGAAGGCCGTTTTGAGGTGACCATCGACGGCCGGACCGAAATCGTCGAGACCGGCGGCAGCTTCATCGTGCCGTCCGGCCTGGTGCACGGCGTCAAGGCGCTCGAGGCGGGGCGGCTGGTCGACAGTTTTACGCCGCACCGCGCCGATTTCCTCGCCTGACCGACGATTGCTCGGCCAACGAAAAACCCGCGCCTCCAGGGAAGCGCGGGTTGTTGCCTGGGCGCCAATGGCGCCGCGGTACTCAAAACATCACCGCAGGGTGCGAAAGCTGCCGCATCATGGTGAAGATAGACTTAATGCGCGTCAGGTGATGCGCCTGAGCAGGCCGAAAAGCCGTTCGAACGTCTTGCCATAGGGTGGCCGCAGAAGGCTCCCCGCGCTCAAGCGCGACTGCAGGAAGACCGGTTTCTCCTTGCTGAAGGTGCGGAAACCCCATTCGCCGTGATAGGCGCCCATGCCGCTGGCGCCGACACCGCCGAAGGGCTGGTTCTCCTGCACCAGATGCAGCATGCAGTCGTTGATGGTGACTCCGCCGGCGACCGTCTCGCGCAGGATGCGCTGGCGGTTGCCGCCGTCGTTGCCGAACCAGTAGAGCGCCAGCGGCCGTTCGGCGCTGTTCACATAAGCGATCGCGTCGTCGAGCGTGGCGTATTCGACGATCGGCAGCATCGGGCCGAAAATCTCCTCGCGCATCAGCCTTAGGTCCGGGCCGGCGTTGCTGACCAGGGTTGGCAAAAGCTTCCGGCCCGCATTGCCGAGGTCTTCGCCGGCCGGGTTGATTTCGGTGACATCGGCACCCGCGTCGCGGGCTTCCACGATCATGGCGCGCAGACGCTGGTAATGCCGATCGCTGATGATGGCGGTATAGTCGGGGTTGTCGCGCAACGAGGGGTAGAGCCGCGCCATGGCGATCGCGAGCTTCGCGGCGACCGTACCTGCTTGTCCCTTCGGCACCAGCAAATAGTCCGGCGCGATGCAGGTCTGCCCGGCATTCAACAGCTTGCCATAGGCGACGCTGGCGACCGCGGTGTCAAGATCGCAGGAGGGGTCGAGGATCGCCGGCGACTTCCCGCCGAGTTCGAGCGTGACCGGGGTCAGGTTGGCGGCGGCGGCGATCGCAACCTGGCGTCCGACCGCCGTCGAACCGGTGAACAGCAGATGATCGAACGGCATCGAGACGAAGGCTTTCCCCGTATCGGCATCGCCGGCGATGACGCTGAGTTCATCCGGGGCGAAATGTTCGCCAGCCAGCCTGGTCAGCAGCCCGGAAAAAGCAGGCGTCAGTTCGGAAGGCTTGACCAGCACGCGGTTGCCGGCGGCAAGCGCGGCCGTAACCGGCGCGACGGCGAGCTGAAAAGGATAATTCCAGGGAGACACGATACCGACGACCCCGAGCGGCTGCGGCACGAGGCGGTTCCGGCCTGGCAGAAACGGCAAGGTGGTGGCAACGCGGCGCTCCCGCATCCAGCCGCCGACATGGGCGAGCGCATGGCGAATGCCGGCGCGCACGACGAACAGTTCGGCCAGGCGGGTCTCATGCGCCGAGCGGCCGCCGAAGTCGGCATCGATCGCAGCGCAGATTTCAGTCTCGTGCCGCTCGGTCAGCGCCAGCAGGCGCCTCAGCCGGTCCTTGCGGGCGCCAAGGTCGGGAAAGGGTTGTGCCTTGAAGGCGGCGCGCTGCAGCCGGAACCGCTCGCCCAGCAAATCCTGTCTCACCTGCAGCATCGCGCCCTCCGTGGCGTATCGGCGAGGGCAAGCTTACATCGCAACGCGGCGGAATCCATCAGGGGTGCGTGTGCCGCAGGGGAAGGCGGTGCCGGCGGTGTTGCCGAGGGCATTGAAGGGGCTGTTGTGATGGGATGAGCGGTGGGCTACTCCAAGGCCTCACAAGGAGTCGCCCTTGACCATCTTGCCCGATCTCTCCCGTACGCGAAACATCGCTTGCCGCCAGGCGGCTGTCTGATGCCGGCGCAGGCGGCGGGTATCAGGGCCGGGGATCCCAAGCGGCGCGTCCTGAAGGAGGTGTTCGGCTTCGACGATTTTCGCCCCGGCCAGGCCGACGTGATGGATACACTGCTTGGCGGGCGCCATGTGCTGGCCGTCATGCCGACGGGCGCGGGCAAATCGCTCTGCTATCAGGTTCCAGCGCTGGTTCTGGGCGGGCTCACCCTCGTCGTCTCGCCGCTGGTAGCTCTGATGCAGGACCAGGTCGCGGCGCTGCGGCTTGCCGGCGTGGCGGCCGATACGATCAATTCCTCGCTCGACCGCGAGGCCAATGTCGCGGCGTGGCGCCGTGTGGCATCTGGCCAGACGCGGCTGCTCTATCTGGCGCCGGAGCGGCTGATGACCGAGCGCATGCTGGACGCCCTTTCCAGGCTCCACGTCAGCCTGATCGCCATCGACGAGGCGCATTGCATCTCGCAATGGGGTCCGGCGTTCCGGCCCGAATATGAGGATCTGTCCCGGTTGCGAGGCATCTTTGCCAATGTGCCGATCATCGCGGTGACGGCGACTGCCGATGAGAGCACGCGTACCGACATCGCCGCCCGCCTGTTCGCCGAGCAGGTCGAAACGCTGGTGCTCGGTTTCGACCGGCCCAACATCAAGCTGGCCATCGCGCCCAAGCAGGACAGCAAGCGCCAGCTGCTCGGCTTCATCGAGCGCCATGCGGGCAAGAGCGGCATCATCTATTGCTTGTCGCGCAAGAAAACGGAAGAGATGGCGGCCTTTCTGAAGCGCAACGGTGTCACCGCGCTCGCCTACCACGCCGGCATGAGCAAGGAGGCGCGTGAAGCCAATCAGAACGCCTTCATGACCTTGTCCGGCGTCGTCATGGTGGCAACCATCGCGTTCGGCATGGGCATCGACAAGCCTGATGTCGCCTTTGTCTTCCACACCGATATGCCGGGCAGCCTGGAAGCCTATTATCAGGAAATCGGCCGTGCCGGCCGCGACGGACGCGAGGCCGAGGCGCATATGCTTTACGGCCTTGGCGACATCCGCATGCGCCGGCTGTTCATCGACGACGAGGATGCCTTGTCAGAGCACAAGAGGCGGTCGCACCGCCGGCTCGACACGCTGATCGGCTATTGCGAGACGGCGCAATGCCGCCGCCAGGTGCTGCTCGGCTATTTCGGCGAAGAGGCCCAGGCCTGCGGCAATTGCGACAACTGCCTCGACCAGGCGCCGCGCGCCGATGGCAGTGCCGAAGCGCGGAAGATCCTGGCGGCGGTCACAGAGAGCGGCGAGCGCTTCGGCGCGGCCCATGTCATCGATATCCTGCTTGGCCACGAGACCGAGAAGGTGCTGGCGAGAGCTCATCAAACACTCAGCAGTTTCGGCACCGGCGCCGCGCACAGAAAGACAGTGTGGCTGTCGCTGGTCCGGCAACTGGTGGCCGGCGGGTTCCTGATGCCGGATCCCGAGGGCCATGGCGGTCTCGCCATCTCCGAAAGCGGCCGCGCGCTCGGCCGTGGCGAGATTGCATTCCAGTATCGCGTCGAGACGCGGGACCCTCTGGCGCGCGGCAGGAAGCGTTCCGGGGAAGGCGCCGCCGCCGGAGCCGAGGGCGTCGATGCTTCGCTGCTGGCGGCGCTCAAGTCGCTGCGGCTACGGCTCGCCAAGGAGCGACAGGTCCCGGCCTATGTGGTGTTTTCCGACCGCACGCTCATCGACATGGCCGACCGCCGCCCGCGCGACCTCGACGCCTTTGCCGAAGTGAATGGCGTGGGAGGGGCCAAGCTCAAGGAGTTCGGCGCGGTTTTCCTGGCCGCGATCGCCGCGCAACAGCCTGATTGAAAGCTTGATGGCGAGCGGTAGGGCTGATCAGGCTGGTCGAATGAGCAGTAAAAGCCAGGTCATCAAAGTTGGGAGCGCAGCCTGCTGGCCAGCCAGTCCGAAATTTTTTCCCGCAGGGGACGCGCTTCCCATTCGGCCAGGGTAACTTGCCGGGATCTCCCAAGGTCTTGGTTGAACAGGTCGATCTGCGTGTTCGCGAAATCCCTGCCGTAGACGTTCAGACTGGCTTCATCGTTCAGCCGCAAGGAGCGTTCGTCCAGATTGGTGGAACCAAAGCTCGTCCAGATGTCGTCAACGATCAGCAGCTTGGGATGATACATGGTGGGTTGAAACTCGTAGATACGCACTCCAGCCCTAAGCAAGTCGCCCCAGAAATAGCGCGAGCCCTTCCGAACCAAAGGCACGTCGGTGAGCGCATTCGGAACGATCACATCGACAGACACGCCTCGCTTCCTGGCGTCCAGGATCTGCTGGAGGGCGATGTCGTCGGGGACGAAATAGGCCATTCCGATTCGCAGGTGATCCCTCGCGGCGGCTATCGCGGCCAGCATCATCAATTCCATGTTCTCCGAGCCATTTGGCTGCGAAGAAAGTATCAGCTGGGCGCCGAGCGACCCCGCCGGTTCGGGCGGAGGGTTGAACTTCCGACCCTGCAATGTCTCACCGGTCGTCTCCAACCAATTTTCGGCAAAGGCTGCCTGGAAAGCAGGCACGGCGGTCCCTTCGATCCGATAGTGCGTATCGCGCCATTCATCCGGATTGCGGGCGTCTCCCCGCCATTTGTCGGCGATGCCGACGCCGCCCGTAAAGGCCACCCGTCCGTCGACGATGAGCAGTTTGCGATGGGTCCGGTTGTTCACGCGGTCCAACGTATACCAATGGATCGGCCGGTAGCGCTGGAACCTCACGCCGGCTCCTGTCATGATATGGATCAAGTTTTCATCGAAAGGCAGACTGCCGACCCAGTCGACGAGCACCCGGACCTCGACACCTTGCCGCGCCTTGGCCGCCAAGGCTTGTGCGAATTCATATCCAACGGCCCCAGACCAATAGATATAGGTCTCAAAATCGATGGTGGACCGGGCCGCGCCGATCGCCTGGAGCATCGAAGGAAAAATCTCGTCGCCGTTCACAAGGGTCTGCACCGCGTTCGCGTTTGACATCTGTCCCAGCGAGTAGCTGCTCATCGACCTCGCGAACTGCGGATCCGATGCGTCGAAGCGATGCGGGACAATCGTCCGCAAAACCCGCGGTTCAGGGGTCAGGTTTATGGCCGCCAACGTGGCCAGACCGGCGACAACCGCAACGGCCACATAGCTTAATCCCTTGAGCAGCGGGCTGAATTTTCGATCCAACCGCGTTGGCTTCGCGCCCCTCAGGAACGCCACGAGACCGGCAGCGCGCATGTTAGTCGCCCTGCTGCTTGCGATCGCGATGTTTCTCGATGTCCTCGGGCTCTTCATCGTCGATGCGGGTGATGGTCGAAGCCGAACTGTTTGATCTCAGCATTTCGTCCAACTTGGCATGAATGGCCTGGGTATCGCGATGTTCAGCCCGCTGAATGAAGAGCGTCATGGCCCAGGTGAGGAGCGTAGCCGCGCCATGCCAGTTCAAGCTTTGCCGGTCGAAAACGATCCAGAAGATCGCATAGGCCAGCAGGACCAGGAATGCTGCCGGACGAGAGGTCCACGTGCCGATCGAGGTGAGCGCGCCGGTAATGGGGTGATTTGCCATCAGCAGGAACTTTCCACGGTAACGCAGGTTCCCGCGAGCGCGTCGGCGAAGGCTGCCGTGCGGCACAGTTGTCTGCAGAAAGCGCCGTCAGGCCCTGACCATCCGTCTGGGTTGGGCGTTGTCTCGAACGGCTGCAGCGTCAGAGGCTGCAATGGGAGCCTTGCGATCTCGGGCCTGTCTCGGAGTGCCGCAGCGTCGGGACGTCCTCACGCAGGCAGCCCGGCGAGTACTGCGCCAATACCCTTTCCAGACGCGCCAGAAGGACTTTCCTCGACTTTATCTCGTACCCCAACCGCAATGTGCCTCCCATGCTTTTGCGGTTGGTGGTCAACTCCTGCTGGAGGATGCCGATGCGGATGCGTACCTCATCGGCCTGTGCTCGAAGTGCTGCCTTGATTGGCCCTCGACCTTGCATGCTGAACTCGATCTCCCCTGGAAACGGATATCGAACTTGAGGGACATGCTTTGGTTCCTCGGCATCGCTTCTTATTTTCCGACCCGCGACAGCCGGTCGCGTCCCGCCGCACGCATGTCAGCGCCTGTCGGCGATCATTATCGCCGAGGATGGGGACGAACCCGCGAATTGGCGGTAGCCGATGCCGCCGGCATTTTCTATTTGGGGGAATGGCGGAGAGGGAGGGATTCGAACCCCCGATGGGCTTGCACCCATGCCGCATTTCGAGTGCGGTGCATTCGACCACTCTGCCACCTCTCCGCGGTCATGGTCGGCCGTTGCCGGCGCGGCGCACTAGATAACGGCTGAACGGGCAGGTTACAAGGCCAAATCCACCGGAAATTCAGCTTCCTGTCCGGGCCTCGGTCGGAGTGCCACGCTCCGTCCTCGGCAGGAGTCTGGCCCGCATGGCAGGGAACCCGGCCCGTTTGCCTTGACTCCTACGCAACCTTCGGTTAGGGACAGCGCGCAATCGGCGTGGAGGGTTCTTCCACGCCGCTTGTTTTTTGAACCCGCAGACTGACAAAAAGACGGCCGAACCGCCAGAGCGGTTCATTAAGGCCGACCGAACAGCGAAAGGCAAAAAATGTTCGCAGTCATTAAAACGGGCGGTAAGCAGTATCGCGTTGCCGCCAACGATCTCCTGAAGATCGAAAAAGTCGAAGCCAATGTCGGCGACATCGTCGAGATCGGCCACGTGCTCGCTCATGGCGAGGGCGAGAATGTCACGTTCGGCGCGCCGTTCGTCGATGGCGCCCTGGTGACCGCCGAAGTCGTCGAGCAGGGCAAGAACCGCACGGTCATCGCTTTCAAGAAGCGTCGCCGCCAGAATTCGCGCCGCAAGATCGGCCATCGCCAGCTTTTGACCACCGTGCGGATCTCCGAGATCCTGCTGGGTGGCGCCAAGCCCGCCAAGAAGGCGGCCGTCAAGGCGGAAGCCAAGGCTGAGGTCGCTCCCGAGGCCGCGCCGAAGGAAGCCAAGGCCAAGAAGGACGCCGCCCCCAAGGAAGACGCGAGGGCCGAGGCCGTCGCCGCGCCGCTGTTCAAGGCGCCGAAGGGCGAGCCGGACGACCTGACCGTGATCAAGGGCATCGGCCCGGTCGCCGCCAAGGATCTCGCCGAGCAGGGCATCATCACCTTCGCGCAGCTCGCCAAGCTGACCGAGAAGGACGTTGTCAAGATCGACGAGAACATGCCGTTCAGCGCCGACCAGATCAAGGACTGGCGCGAGCAGGCCAAGGAACTGGCCAAGAAGTAAGGCGAACCGGCGCGAAACGTCGCCGGATCGGACTTGAAACGGAACGCGAACGCGTTCATAAGACCATTCAAGCGCCCATGGGCGCATCGGAGTTAGTTAGATGGCACACAAGAAAGCTGGCGGCTCGTCGCGCAACGGTCGCGACTCGCATTCCAAGCGTCTGGGCGTGAAGAAGTTCGGCGGCGAAGCCGTCATCCCGGGCAACATCATCATTCGTCAACGCGGCACCACCTGGCATCCCGGCGTCAATGTCGGCATGGGCACGGACCACACCCTTTTCGCGCTCGAAACCGGCGCCGTGACGTTCAACAAAAAAGCCAACGGCCGAACCTACGTATCGGTCAACCCGATTACCAAAGCCGCGGAGTAGCCGGTTCCGCACTAGAACACCGGCGCCCATCTCGGGACCGGTGTCTGGCAAAACCAGGAAAAGGATCAGGGGAGATGGGTTTCCATCTCCCCTTTTTCTTGTGCCTGGAGGACTTTGAAATGGTTGCCGAAGCGGAAGACAGTGAAGACGAAAGTTATGCGATAGACTGCCCGGTGCTGGTCACCGAGCGGCTGGTGATGCGCGCTCCCGATGAGCGGGATATCGCGCAACTGGTCGAGCTTGCCGACAACCGTCACGTTGCCGAGATGCTGGCGCGCATGCCGCACCCCTATGGGGAGGCCGAGGGACGTGCTTTCCTCGCCATGACCAAGGCGCGGCGCGCCGGCATCGCCTATGCGCTGACGCTGGCGGGCACCGACACTTTCGTCGGCTGCGCCGGGCTGAACACCACCGATCGCGGCCTTGAGCTCGGCTACTGGATCGGCGAGCCCCACTGGAAGAAGGGCTACGCCACGGAAGCCGCGCACGCGCTGGTCGACCTCGCCTTCCAGAAGACGTCGATCCAGGTGCTGCAGGCCTCGACCAGGGTCATCAATCCGGCTTCACGCCGCGTCATACACAAATGCGGCTTCCAATATGCCGGCCAGGGCATGCTGAATTCGATCGTCGCCGGCCAGGTGCCGGTCGAGCGTTATCGGCTCGACAGGAAAACCTGGACGAGCCTGCGCAATTGGATCCACTTCTAGGTGCGTCGATATTCAGGTGAGGCCGGCCTGACCTGAATATCGGCAAACCTTGGCGCGTGGGGCGAAACAGGACAAATCAGCTGGGGACCGGACTTGGGCTTAGCCCAGTTCGACCCAAACCGGCCGGTGGTCGGAACCGACTGACTGTCTGTCGACCCACAGGCGCTTCAGCGACCGGGCAAGCGACGCGCTGGTGAAGACGTAGTCGATGCGCTTGTGGCGGCTGGCGTTGGTGGGGTCCTTGGGGTCGACCCAGGAGACGAGATCGTCGCCGGCGACATCGAGGCGCAGGGCGGCATCGACGGCGAAGTCGGCGGTCAGCGGCATGCCGAATTCATGGTCCGGCCGGCCGGCAAGTTCGACATATTCGGGCGAACCGGCCAGCATGTTGAAATCGCCCATGCCGACAAAGGCTTCCGGATGCGGCAGTTCCGGCAGGCCGATCTCGGCGACGCCGGACAGCGCGCCGCCTTCGAGCGCATAGTTCAACAGGCGCTGGCGCAGGAACTGGATCTGACTGGCGCGTTCGACCGGGCTGCGGTGATCGAGATGGATGGAATAGAAGCGGATGAAACCAAGCGGCGTCTCGATCAGGGCTTCCAGCGCGCCGCGCTGGAAGTTCATCATCTCGAAGCTGCGGCTGCGCGGCAACAACAGGTTGCGCGACAGATGAATGGGCGTTTTCGACAAGACCATGTTGCCGAGCTGGAAGGTCGTGGTGATGGCGCGGCCGTCCTCGATGCGCGAGCCGATATTGGCCTCGAAATTGCTGCCATAGACGGCGAAATAATCGGGCAGCGCCTCGCCGATCTCGGCCACCATGTCGCGGCTGCCGTTCCGGGGATTGTTGCGGGTGACCTCCTGCAGCGCGATTACGTCGGCGCCGCGCACCGCGTCGGCGATGCGCCCGAGATCGTAGCGTCCATCGAGACCGATGCCGTACTGGATGTTGTAGGTTACAAGCTTCATTCCGACGTCTCTCCGGCCAACCCCGCGCGGCCATCGTCACAAAACGGCCTCGCCCTTCGCCGCGCCTTGGTTTAGAGCAAGGCCCAAGGTTTAGAGCAATGCCGCAAGGCCAATAAAAGAAACTGCAGTCCCATGAAATTTCTCGATCAAGCCAAGGTCTATGTCCGCTCGGGTGACGGGGGCGCCGGTTCGGTGTCGTTCCGGCGCGAGAAGTTCATCGAGTTCGGTGGCCCGGATGGCGGCGATGGCGGCCGCGGCGGCGATGTCTGGCTGGAAGCGGTCGACGGGCTGAACACACTGATCGACTATCGCTACCAGCAGCATTTCAAGGCCAAGACCGGCGTCCACGGCATGGGCCGCAACATGACCGGCGCCAAGGGCGCCGATGTGACGCTGAAAGTGCCGGCCGGAACGCAGGTCTTCGAAGAGGACAATGAGACGCTGATCTGCGACCTGACCGTCGTCGGCCAGCGCTTCCTCCTTGCCAAGGGCGGCAATGGCGGCTTCGGCAACCAGCATTTCAAGACCTCGACCAACCAGGCGCCGCGCCGCGCCAATCCCGGCCTTCCCGGCGAAGAACTCAATATCTGGCTCAGGCTGAAGCTGATCGCCGACGCCGGGCTGGTCGGGCTGCCGAATGCCGGCAAGTCGACATTCCTTGCCGCCGTCACCGCGGCCAAGCCGAAGATCGCCGACTATCCGTTCACGACGCTGCATCCGGGTCTCGGCGTCGCCCGCATCGATGCGCGCGAATTCGTCATCGCCGACATTCCAGGTCTGATCGAAGGCGCGCATGAGGGCGTCGGCATCGGCGACCGCTTCCTCGGCCATGTCGAGCGCACGCGCGTGCTGCTGCACCTGGTCTCCGCGCAGGAGGAGAATCCGGGCAAGGCCTACAAGACCGTGCGGGCCGAGCTCGAGGCCTATGGCCACGGCTTGACCGACAAGGCCGAGATCCTGGCCCTGAGCCAGGTCGATACGCTCGACGCAGACGCGCGCAAGAAGAAGGTCGCCTCGCTGAAGCGTGCCGCCGGCCGCGCGCCGATGCTGCTGTCGGCGGTCACCGGCGAGGGCGTCGAGGCGGTGCAGCGGGCGTTGATGGCTGTCATCGCGGAGGCGCGTGCGCGGATCGTCGCGCCGGTCGAGTCGCGCTGGGAAAAGTAAGGTCATGCAGCCGCTCAGGAAATACCGGCGCATCACCGTCAAGATCGGCTCGGCATTGCTCGTCGATCGCGCGAGCGGCCTGAAGCGCGACTGGCTGGCCTCGCTCGCCGACGACATCGCGGTGCTTGCCCAGGGAGGAGCCGAAATCCTCGTCGTGTCGTCGGGCGCCATCGCGCTCGGCCGCACCATCCTTGGCCTTGGAAAGCGCGCCCTGAAGCTCGAGGAGAGCCAGGCCGCCGCCGCCGTAGGGCAGATCGCGCTCGCCGGCGCATGGTCGGACGCGCTCGGCAAGGGTGCCTTGAAATCGGGCCAGATCCTTTTGACGCTCGGCGACACCGAGGAGCGCCGGCGTTATCTCAACGCGCGGGCCACCATATCGACGCTGCTCAAGATGAAGGCGGTGCCGGTCATCAACGAGAACGACACGGTGGCGACCTCCGAAATCCGCTATGGCGACAATGACCGGCTGGCGGCCCGCGTCGCCACGATGATGGGCGCGGACCTTCTGGTGCTGCTCTCCGACATTGACGGGCTCTACACCGCGCCGCCAGCGTCGGACCCCGGTGCAAAGTTCATTCCGGTGGTCGACCGCATCACACCAGACATCGAAGCGATGGCGGGAGCCGCCGCGTCCGAGCTGTCGCGCGGCGGCATGCGTACCAAACTCGACGCGGGCAAGATCGCCAATGCTGCGGGCACGGCGATGATCATCACCTCCGGCACAAGGCTGTCGCCGCTGATGGCGATCGAGCGTGGCGAGCGCGCGACATTCTTCAAGCCCAGCGCCAATCCGGTGAAAGGCTACAAGACCTGGATCGCCGGCCAGCTCGAACCGGCCGGGCGGCTGACCGTCGATGCGGGCGCCATCGGCGCGCTCATTTCGGGCAAGTCGCTGCTGCCGGCCGGCGTCAAGCTGGTCAGCGGCAACTTCTCCCGCGGCGACACGGTGGCGATCCTGTCGCCCGAGGGCCGCGAGATCGCGCGCGGGCTGGTTGCCTACGATGCCGCCGATGCCGTAAGGATCGCAGGCCTGAAGACGGCCGAGATCGAGACCGTGCTCGGTTACGAGGCGCGCTCGGCGATGATCCACCGCGACGATCTCGTCGTAAGTCACGCCGGAAGCGACACAAGCGGAGGATGAGCCATGCTGAAGCTGCATGAAAAATCCGGGGACGACACCGTGGCGCTGATGGCCGATATCGGGCGACGCGCCCGCGCTGCCGCCCGACCGCTGGCCATCGCCACCGCCGCCGCCAAAAACGGCGCGCTTGTCGCCATGGCCGACGCGATCATTTCCCGTGAGCGGGACATTCTCGACGCCAACGCCATCGATGTTTCGAATGGCCACGAATCCGGGCTTTCCGGCTCTTTCATGGATCGGCTGAAGCTCGATCCGGCACGCATCCGCGCCATGGCGGACGGTATTCGCGAAATCGCTGCCCTGCCCGATCCAGTCGGTGATGTCATCGCCGCGTGGGAGCGGCCGAACGGTCTGCACATAGAGCGCGTGCGTACGCCGCTCGGTGTCGTCGGCGTCATCTATGAAAGCCGACCGAACGTGACGGCGGATGCCGGCGCTCTCTGCCTCAAGGCCGGCAATCCGGTCATCTTGCGCGGCGGCTCGGATTCGCTCAATTCCTCCTCGGCGATCCATGCCTGCCTGGTCGAGGGACTGAAGGCGGCCGGTCTGCCCGGGGATGCCATCCAGCTGGTGCCGACCACCGACCGCGCCGCGGTCGGCGAGATGCTCAAGGGGCTTGGCGGCAATCTGGACGTCATCATCCCGCGCGGCGGCAAAAGCCTGGTCGGGCGGGTGCAGAGCGAGGCGCGGGTGCCGGTCTTCGCCCATCTCGAAGGCATCTGCCATCTTTATATCGACCGCTCCGCCGAGCTCGACATGGCGGTGCGGATCGCCGTCAACGCCAAGATGCGGCGCACCGGCGTCTGCGGTGCCGCCGAAACGCTGCTGGTCGACCGTGCGGTCGCCGCCACCCATCTGGTGCCGATCCTCGACGCGCTGCGCGCCGCCGGCTGCGAGATCCATGCCGATCAAGAAGTGATGAAAATGTTCTTCGACGCCAAGCCAGCGACCGATGCCGACTGGGTGACCGAATATCTGGACGCCGTCATCGCGGTGAAGCTGGTTGACGGCGTCGATGGCGCAATCGAGCATATCGAGACTTTCTCCTCGCACCACACCGAGGCGATCGTCGCCGAGAACGCGAAGGCGGTCGAACGGTTCTTCAACGAGATCGATTCGGCGATCCTGCTGCACAACGCCTCGACGCAGTTCGCCGATGGCGGCGAGTTCGGCATGGGTGCCGAAATCGGCATCGCCACCGGCAAGATGCACGCACGCGGACCGGTCGGCGTCGAGCAGTTGACCTCCTTCAAATATCGCGTGCGCGGGTCGGGCCAGGTGAGGCCTTGAAGCTCTTCGTCGCCAGAGCCTGAAGCGATGCTGGCCTCTTCCGAACCGGCGATACCCTCCAGCTATCTGAAGATGCCGCATGCCGAGAAGGGGCTGGCCGTCGGACTGTTCGGCGGTTCGTTCAACCCGCCGCATGCCGGCCACGCATTGGTCGCCGAAATCGCTTTGCGGCGTCTGGCGCTGGACCAGCTTTGGTGGATGGTGACCCCAGGCAATCCGCTGAAGAGCACGCGCGAGCTGGCGCCCCTGGGCGAGCGCATCGTGCTTTCCGAGAAGATCGCCAAGAACCCGAAGATCAAGGTCAGCGCCTTCGAGGCGGCACACAATGTGCGCTACACCGCCGACACGCTGGCGCTGGTCAAGGCGCGCAATCCCGGCGTCGACTTCGTCTGGATCATGGGCGCCGATTCCCTGCGGGACTTCCATCGCTGGCAGCGCTGGCGCGAGATCGTCATGACCTTTCCGATAGCGGTCATCGACCGCCCGGGCGCGACGCTGTCCTTTCTGTCGTCGGTTGTCGCCAAGACCTTCGATTATGCTCGCATCGACGAAGGCGACGCGCCAAGGCTTGCGCGGATGAAGGCGCCGGCCTGGACCTTCATCCACGGTCCGCGTTCCTCGCTGTCGTCGAGCGCGATCCGGAAAATGGCGAAGGGTTGAGCGTCTCGTCCATCCGGCCATGTCGTTTTTACAGCGGCGTTCGCCTGATCCATGGGCGATGCTGATCAGCCATGGCGATTCACAAGAAAACCCATCCCACGATCGATCCCGACCAGGGCAGCACGCCTGCGCCGCTGATCGCGATTGCCAGTGTCATCGTGTCGATGGCGCTGATTGCCATCGGCAACGGGCTGATGTTCGCCTATATCCCCGTCCGGCTCGGCGTCGAAGGGTTCGATCCGGTCTGGGCAGGGCTGATCGTCACCGGCCTGTCGGCCGGCGGCCTCGCCGGCTGTATCCTGACCGGTCCGCTGGTGCGCCGGGTCGGCCACGCCCGCGCCTTCATGGTGCTGTCGGCGCTGATCGCGCTGTCCAATGCCGCCATCGGCGCCGGACCGCACCCGCTGCTGTGGATCGTGGCGCGCGCGCTTTACGGCTTTGCCATATGCGGCCTGTTCATCGTCGCGCAAAGCTGGCTCAACGACGCGCTGCCGAACGCGGTACGGGGCCGGGTGATGGCCGTGTTCTATGTCGCCTACATTGCCGGTCTTGGGGTCGGCTATGCGACGCTTGCCGTGATCGACATCCACACGGCCGCCGCGTCGCTGATCGGCATCGCCTTTACCGCTCTGTCGATCCTGCCTGTCGGCATGACACGCCTTGCCCAGCCGCCGGCGCCGCAGGCGGCTTCGGTGGCTCTGCGCCAAGCCTGGCGGATTTCGCCGGTCGGCGTCGCGGGCATGCTGGCGGTCGGCGGCCTGTCGATGATCATTTCCGGCTTCGCGCCCATCCACGCGACGGCCAAGGGCTACAGCCAGGCCGATGTCGCGCTGCTGCTGTCGGCAATGCCGGTCGGCACGCTGATCCTGCAGATACCGCTCGGCTGGCTCTCCGACCGTACTGATCGGCGCTACGTGCTTGCCGGCGCCGCGGCGCTGGCGGTCGTTGCCAGCGTGCTCGCCATCGCCTTCGACGGCGGTGCGCTGATGGCGCTGGTGGTGATCTACCTGATCTGGGACGGGGCGGCGGAATCGATCTACGCGCTCTCCAGCGCGCATGCCGCCGACCGCGCCAGGAAGGATGAACTGCTGGCGCTGTCGAGCTCGATGCTGTTTGCCTGGTCGCTCGCCGGCTTCATCGTGCCGGGCATCGTCACGGCGCTTTCCGCCGTCTTCGGCACGGCAACCTTCATCTATGTCGGCATCGTCATCGCCTCGGTATTCTGCCTTTTCGTGCTGTGGCGGGTGATCGCGGCGGGCCGCGTCCCGGCGGCCGCCACGGGCAGTTTCGCGCCGATGTCGGCGCAAGCACCCTTGCCGGTCGAACTCGCCTTCGCGCCGGACGAAGTGGTCCGCCACAGGGGCGACTGATTACTGCTTGCGGGCCTCGGGTGGCGATGCTTCCGGAGGCGGCTGCGGGATCGAGATGCCTTCGCTGTCGAAGACCTGCTTGGCGCGTTTCGTCATGTCGATCTGGGTGGCGAAATGGTCCGCCGCCGCGGTCCAGTAGCGCAAGGTGAGCGAAACGGTCGTATCGCCGAGCCCGGCCACGAAGGCGATCGGCGCCGGTTCGCGGCGGATGCGCTTCTCGGCACCGGCAATGGCAAGCAATGTCTTCTGGGCGCCGTCTATGTCGTTCCAGGAGCCGATGCTGAGCGTGATGTCGGTGCGGCGCACGCCGTTGCGGGTGAAATTGCGCACCGGCTGATTCCAAAGCGTCGAATTCGGTGCCAATATGTAGATGCCGTCGGCGGTCCTGAGCTTGGTGGCGAAAAGGCCGATTTCCTCGACCGAACCGGCAATGGAACCGACCTCAACGGATTCGCCAATGCGGAATGGCCGCAACGCGAGCAGCATGATGCCTGCGGCGATGTTCTGCAGCGTGCCTTGCAGGGCGAGACCGATGGCGAGGCCGATGGCGCCGATCGCGGCGATGATCGATGCAGTCTGCACGCCGAACTGGCCGAGCACCATGATGACGACGAGGATCAGAATGGCGTAGCGCCCGATCTTTGAAAAGAAATGCCGCAGCGTCGCGTCGAAACCATGGATATGGCCGAGGCCAGCCGAGATCGTGCGCTCGGCAAGGTTGGCAACGATGTAGCCGACCACCAGGAGGATGACGGCGCCGATGGCGGAAAAGGAATAGGAGACGATCAGCGTACTCAGCTGCGCGAGGCCGGTCTGGACGGTGAGAAGGGTGTTTTGCGGGTCGATCGGCATGGCGGGATTCCGGTTGGTCGGTCAGCCGGTAACCGCTGTGGAAAGCCTGGGTTCCGATGTTTTTGCGTCACCCGTGGAACAACATTCCACTCGGCGAGTTCGCGTCCATCGGGGCTCCGTCTTGAAACTGCAACGGAACTCTGCCTATCTAAGTGGTGTCACCTGCTTCAAGGGGTGATTTGGTTGTTCTTGCTGCGAAAGGAAATACACTGAGAACAGCACTGCGGAAGAAGGCCGACATAGTGCCTTCGCCGGCCAGGATCAGCGTAGACGACGCCGTGTCCCGTGCCATCAAGACAGTCCTTGCCAGTCTGGAAGACTCCAAGGCCGAAAACATTGTCTCAATCGACATTCAGGGGAAATCGAGCCTCGGCGACTACATGGTCGTTGCGTCGGGCCGATCGCACCGTCATGTCGCGGCTGTCGCCGACCATCTTCTCAAGGCGCTCAAGGATGCCGGTCTCGGCACCGCGCGCGTCGAGGGACTGTCAGGCGCCGACTGGGTCCTGATCGATTCTGGCGATATCATCGTCCATGTCTTCCGCCCCGAAGTCCGCGAATTCTACAATCTCGAAAAGATGTGGCAGGCGCCGGATCTCGAGGAAGAGACCCTCCACTAAGCCCTTCGCGGGGCTTATAGAGGGAGGATGAAGATTTCAGTTCATGCCGTGGGCCGAATGAAAGCCGGCCCCGAGCGGGAGTTGGCCGACCGCTATTTCGAGCGGTTCGCCAAGAGCGGACCCGGCGTGGGGCTCGAATTCGCCGGAATCACCGAGATCGTCGAGGGCCGCGCGCAGAGCGCCGCCGAGCGCCAGCGCGACGAGGGTTCGCGGCTGCAGGCACAGCTGCAGCCAGGCACGGCCCTCATCCTGCTCGACGAGCGAGGCAAGAGCCTGTCTTCACAGGATTTCGCCGGCCGTCTGGGACAGTTGCGCGACGGCGGACGCAAGGCGCTGGTCCTCGCCATTGGTGGCGCCGACGGCCACGATCCGTCGCTGCGCGGCCAGGCCGAGCTGGTGATGTCGTTCGGGGCGCTCACCTGGCCGCATCAGCTGGTGCGGGTGATGCTGGGTGAACAACTCTACAGGGTGGCGACGATCCTGTCGGGTCATCCCTACCACAGGTCCTGAAAGCCGCCGGATCGCACCGAATTTGGCCCCACCTGCCGCGCAAGATTCGACGTGGGCCTGTTTTTCCGTTGCATTGCGTTATTGCGAACCCTTTGGGCGACAGGCGCTAACATGGTTGATGATTCGTTAACGAAGGCGCGGATAGAATCGATCGCGAATGTCTGAAGGCTGGAAATCGACGACGGGCCCATCGACGGGGGGCTCCTGGCGCGTGCGCTGCGGTATCGCCGCGGCGGCGGCGGTTCTGTCGCTGCATGCGGTGCGGGCCGAAAACACGCTCGACATGGCGCCCGATCCGGACCAGAGCCGTGCCGAATACGAGCAGGTTTCGAAGGAAATAACGCTGTCGTCCGAACGGCTGGCCAAGCTCGCCGCCGACATCGCCGCGGTCAAGAAGGACCACGCCTCGATCACCGCGGCACTCATCCAGTCGGCGATGACCGAGCAGAAGCTCGGCCAGGACATCGAGGACATCGGCGCCAAGCTGGAAGGGCTGAAGGGCCAGCAACAGAAGATCCGTACTTCGCTGGCGGCGCGGCGCGATGTGCTGGCCGAAGTGCTGGGCGCCCTGCAGCGCATGGGGCTCAACCCGCCGCCGGCGATCCTGGTCAAGCCGGAAGATGCGCTGTCGTCGGTGCGCAGCGCCATCCTGCTCGGCGCCGTGGTGCCTGAATTGCGCCAGCAGACCGACAGCCTGCTGGCCGATCTCAAGGAGCAGACCCGGGTGACGGCTTCGATCGAGGCCGAACGGGCGCGGCTGACGGCGGCGGTCGGCGATCAGACGGCGGAGAAGAAGCGGCTCGGCATGCTGCTCGAAGCCAAGCAGAAGCTCGAGACCGACACCAAGGCGCAGATGGCGGCCGAACAGCAGCGTTCCGAGCAATTGGCGGCCAGAGCCAGCAGCCTGAAGGATCTGATCGCCTCGCTCGAAGCGCAGGCAGACAAGAACCGCAAGGCGGCGGATGCCGCAAAGGCAGCCGCCGCCGGCCAGGCCGGCGGCACCGACCCCGGTGGCGACCAGACAGCATCGCTGCCGGTTCCCGAAGGCAACAGGTTGACCGCCGCGGCGCCTTTCTCGGCACTGCAAGGACAGGTCGCCCTGCCGGTCACCGGCCGCATCAAACTCAGGTTCGGCGCCGACGACGGTAACGGCGCCTTGATGCTTGGGGACATGGTTGCGACACAATCGGGAGCCATCGTTACCGCGCCGGCGGATGGGAATGTGCTTTATGCGGGGCCGTTTCGCTCCTACGGTCAACTCTTGATCCTCAATGCCGGCGACGGCTATCATGTCGTCTTGGCTGGGATGAGCAGAATCAGCGTCGCGACTGGCCAGTCGGTGCTTGCAGGAGAGCCGGTCGGCGCGATGGGAGAAGCCCGGGTGGCAAGCACCTCGGTTTCGAAGAATGGAAATGCCACGCCGGAGCTCTATGTCGAGTTCCGCAAGGATGGAAAACCCGTCGATCCGGCCCCATGGTGGGCGGACCGTTTTTCTGGAAGGACGTGAAATGATGCGGAAACTGTCGCTTCTGTTTGCCGGTGCGTTGATGGGCGCGTCCGCCATGAGCCTTGTCTATGGCGCACCCGGCTCGGCGGCGAACGCTGCGGGATCGGAGACCTACAAGCAACTGGCGATCTTCGGCGACATCTTCGAGCGGGTGCGGGCGCAGTATGTGACCCCGCCCGACGACAAGTCGCTGGTCGAGAACGCCATTAACGGCATGCTTTCCTCGCTCGACCCGCACTCCTCCTACATGAACGCCGAACAGGCGCAGGACATGCGCGTGCAGACCAAGGGCGAGTTCGGCGGCCTCGGCATCGAGGTCACCATGGAGAACGACCTGGTCAAGGTGATCACGCCGATCGACGATACGCCGGCCGCCAAGGCTGGCGTGCTGGCCGGCGACTATATCGCCAAGATCGACGGCGAGGAGGTTCGCGGCCTGACGCTCAACGACGCGGTCGACAAGATGCGCGGCCTGGTCAACACGCCGATCAAGCTGACCATCCTGCGCCAGGGCGCCGACAAGCCGATCGAGCTGACGGTGGTGCGCGACATCATCAAGGTCAAGGCGGTCAAGTTCCGTGTCGAGAACGATATCGGCTACATGAAGATCACCTCCTTTACCGAAAAGACCTATGACGACCTCGAGAACGCTATCGAGACCATCAAGAAGCAGGTGCCGGACGACAAGCTGAAGGGCTATGTGCTCGACCTGCGCCTCAATCCGGGCGGCCTGCTCGACCAGGCGGTGAGCGTGTCGGACGCCTTCCTCAAGCGCGGCGAGATCGTCTCGACGCGCGGACGCGATCCAAAGGACGTCACCCGCTTCGACGCCAAGCCCAAGCAGACCGACGACATCAACGGCAAGCCGATGATCGTGCTCGTCAATGGCGGCTCGGCCAGCGCTTCGGAAATCGTCGCCGGCGCGCTGCAGGACCTGCGCCGCGTCACGGTGGTCGGCACGCAGTCCTTCGGCAAGGGCTCGGTCCAGACCATCATCCCGCTCGGCGAGAATGGCGCGCTCAGGCTGACGACGGCGCTCTATTACACGCCATCGGGGAAATCGATCCAGGGCAAGGGCATCACGCCCGACATCAAGGTCGACCAGCCCCTGCCGCCCGAACTGCAGGGCAGGGACCTGACGCGCGGCGAATCCGATCTCAAGGGCCATATCAAGGGCGCCGACGAGAGCAAGACCGGCTCGGGCTCCGCGGCCTATGTGCCACCGGATCCGAAGGACGACCTGCAGCTCATCTATGCCGAGCAGCTGCTGCGCGGCCAGAAGACCGATCCGGCCTTCCCGCCCAATCCGGAAAAGGCCGTGCTCAACCAGTAAGGCAACCGGTCTGGCCGGTTGAACGAAGCAATGCGATGCTGCCGGGACCGAAAGGTTCCGGCAGTTTGATTCGGGGGGCAGGACCAGGCCTCCAGATATGGCGCCCAGGCGCCAGGATTGATGAATTCGTGCATGTGTTGCCGAAGGAGGTCGCCTTCGGAACCGTGCATCGGGGATAGGGCTTGGCTGATATCGGCAAGGACATCGAACGCCCGCTTGGACAGGCCGTCCGGGCGCCTCGCGGCGCCGGCAAGATCAGCGTCGGTGTGATCGCGGCGAGCGCGATCGTGCTTGCCGTGGTCGGCCTCTCGGCCGCGATCGCGTTCAGGGAAAAGCCGTTTCGAAAGCCGCAGGAAGTCGCCGTCTCGACGCCGAAAGTGACCGCGGCGGCCGAGCCCGCCGCGTCGCCTCCCGCATTGGCCCCGGCGGCGACGCCAAAGGTGGAGATGCCGGCCAAGACGGGCGGTCCGCAGATCATTCATGTGCAGACCGAAGAAGGCGATGGCCCGCCAAAGGCGGCAATCGTCATTCGCGATCCATCGACCGTCGGCCAGAACCTCAAGATCGCGCATATTCCCGACAAGGCGCTGATCGAAACCAGTGAAACCGGGCCCTTGCCGATGCGCTCCGCCGACGGAAGGCGACCGTTCGACGTCTATGCGCGGCCATGGTCCGGCACGCGTGGCGCGCGTGTGGCGATCATCATCGGCGGGCTCGCGGTTTCACAGACTGGCACCCAGGCGGCGATCGCCAAGCTGCCGGCGGAAGTGACGCTGGCCTTCGCGCCACAGGGCAACAGCATCGGCCGCTGGATGCAGGCCGCAAGGCAGAGCGGCCACGAGGTCGTCATGCAGGTGCCGCTCGAGCCGTTCGACTATCCCAAGGTCAACCCCGGCCGCAACACGCTGACGGTGGCGGCGAGCGCGGAAGAAAACCTGAAGAACCTGCACTGGGCGCTGTCGCGGACGACGAACTATACCGGTGTCATGAACTATATGGGCGCGCGGTTTTCCGCCGACTCCGCAGCGATGGAGCCGTTCATGGCCGAACTTGGCAAAAGGGGCCTCGCCTATATCGACGACGGCTCGTCGGCGCGCAGCCTGGCGCCGGACATGGCGCTGAGGGACGGCGTGCCTTTTGTCGCCGGCGACACGGCGATCGACGCGGTGCAGGATCGCGGCGCCATCCTGAAGAAGCTCGACAGTCTCGAAGCGACCGCGCGTGCCAAAGGCACGGCCGTCGGCATCGGCTCGGCTTTCGACCTGACGGTCGACACGGTGTCGTCATGGGTGGCCGAGGCCAAGAAGCGCGGCATCGAGATCGTGCCGATTTCAGCGGTGGCCGTCGATCCGCAAAAGGGTTAGCCAAGGCCTTCGGAAAGGCGACTGGAGAGACTGAGTGATGCCGCAGACAAAAAAAGTCGACCGCGAAACGCTGCCCTACCGACCCTGTGTCGGCCTGATGATCCTCAATGGCGAGGGGCTGGTCTGGGTCGGGCATCGCATTGCCGAACCCGACAGCGAGTTCGCCGGCACGACGCAGCTCTGGCAGATGCCGCAAGGCGGCATCGACAAGGGCGAGGAGCCGTTGCAGGCCGCCGAGCGCGAGCTCTACGAGGAGACCGGCATGCGCAGCGTCTCGCTGTTGGCAGAAGCGCCGGACTGGATCAACTATGACCTGCCGGACCATCTGGTCGGTATCGCCTTCAAGGGGCGGTATCGCGGCCAGACGCAGAAATGGTACGCCTTCCGCTTCCATGGCGATGCCACCGAGATCCAGATCAATCCGCCGCCGGGCGGCCACACAGCCGAATTCGACAAATGGTCATGGCAGCCGATGCAAGACCTGCCCGACCTGATCGTGCCGTTCAAGCGCAAGGTCTATGAAGAGGTGGTGGGGGCGTTCCGTCACCTTGTGCCATAGCTGGACGGGCTCCGGCCGCGGTTCAAACGCCCACGGTTGCCGCGCCGGTTCGACCGCCTTATTGATTTGATGTCTGTCCGTCACAAGAAGGGCCGCCATGTACGACGCCCCCAAAAGATCACTGCCCGAGGAAGCCGACGCCCCGAGCGAGGCTGCTGCCGGGGCTATCCTCACCATCGATCTTGGCGCGATCCGTGAAAATTACCGGCGACTGAAGGCGCGGCTGGGCGGCGTGCGCTGCGCGGGCGTGGTCAAGGCCGACGGCTACGGTCTGGGTGCGAGCCAAGTGGCATCGGCGCTGATGAAAGAAAGCTGCGACATCTTCTTCGTCGCTCTGCTGGCCGAAGGAGTCGCCTTGCGCAAGGCGATCGGGGCCGGACCCGAGATCTATGTGCTGAACGGTCTGCCGCCAGGCTCCGAGGGGGAAGCGGTCGCGTCTGGTCTCGGCGCGGTCATCAACAGTGGCGCACAGTTGAGAGCCTGGCGCGCGGCGGCCCATCGCGTTGGCCAAAAACTTCCGGCCGCGATCCAGGTCGACAGCGGCATGTCGCGACTTGGCATGGCGCCGCCCGAAGTCGAGGCCATGGCCGGCGACACCGCCGCGTTCGATGGCATCGCCATCAGGTATGTAATGAGCCACCTGGCCTGCGCCGACGAGCCGCAACATCCCGCCAACGAACAGCAGCGGCGGGCCTTCGAGCGATTGCGTGCCATGCTGCCCGGGGCACCCGCCTCGCTCGCCAATTCCTCCGGCATTTTTCTGGGACCCTCCTACCATTATGATCTCGCCCGCCCTGGCGCCGCGCTCTACGGCATCAATCCGACGCCTGCCGAACCCAACCCGATGCTGCCCGTGGTGCGGCTGCAGGCCAAGGTGGCGCAGACGCGCAGCGTCGAAAAGGGCGCCGGGATCGGCTATGGTCACATCTACCATGCGGAAGGGCCGCTCAGCCTGGCGACGATCTCGTTCGGCTACGCGGATGGCTGGCTGCGCAGGTCCGCGTCGGCCGCCTGGTTCGAGGGCGCGCGCCTGCCCTTCCTGGGACGCGTGTCGATGGATTCGATCATTCTCGACATCTCGGCCCTGCCGCCCGGCAAGCTTCGCGAAGGGGATCTCGTCGAACTGCTCGGCCCTTCGCAAAGCGTCGACGACGCCGCCGGCCATGCCGGCACGATCGGCTACGAAATCCTGGCCAGCTTCGGAACGCGGTTTCACCGGCGCTATGTCGGCGGCTGAGCGGTTTGGCCGCGCTTGACAAGCGGACGCCTGTCGGCAAGGTTCGGCGCATGAGCAACCTCGCTTATAGCACAACCTTGTTCAGGGTCTGCCCGATCGCGGGATCGTAGCCCCGGCGCGGCCGCCTTCCGGCGTCCGTCCGTACCGGGGCATCCATACATCCACAATCGCCATCAAGCCGAACAGCCCTTCGCGGCTGCCGGCCTTTCATCACGCCGCCGCCAGTGCGGCGGCAGGCGCGCATCCGTTCGATGCGCCGATCCATGAGGTTTGCCATGCAACATGCAAAAGAACTGCGTCCAAACAGCCATATTCTGATCAGCGAAGCCGACCATGACAGGCTGACCGGCCTGGCGAGGGCGTTGCTCGATCGCGCGCCCGAGACGGCCGAGGAGCTGCTTTCGGAAATGGACCGGGCCGTCGTCACGAACGCGGCGGCGATGCCGGCCGGTGTGGTGCGAATGGGTTCGACGGTTATGGTGCGTGGCGAAAGCGGGGACATCCAGCGCATCATGCTGGTCTACCCGGGCGAGGCCGACATAGCCAAGAATCGGATCTCGGTGCTGACGCCGATGGGAACCGCGCTCATCGGCGCGAGCGTTGGGCAGGCGGTTTGCTGGAACGGTCGTGGTGGTCGGGAACTATCCGTGACCGTCGAAGCCGTCGATACGCCGGCTTCCGGCCCGCAACGAGCTTGAAGGCGGAGGCGGTGATGACGAGCACGGATTGCTGCCTGACGACGAAGGACTTTGCCGTTCTCGAAGTCATGCTGGAGCGCCGGCGGGCATTCGCGGATCCGATCGTGCGCATGCTCGAACACAAGCTTTCATGCGCCGATGTCGTGCCGATCGATTCGGTCGGCCCCGACATCGTCACGCTGAACAGCAGGGTGGTGTTCGGCGTCGATACCGGTCCCGCGGAGACGCGAACCCTGGTGCAGCACGAGGTGCGCGGGCCGGTCGGCTCCAGCCTGTCGGTCGCAACGAGGCGCGGGCTCTGCATGCTTGGCATGGCGCAAGGCCAGACTGCAATGGTCGAACACGCCGACGGCCGGCGGGAGTGGATCCTGATCCGGGCCGTGCTCTACCAGCCGGAGGCTGCCCGGCGCACGGTCAGGCAGAAACACCAGGCTGACGCGCAGCGACCGCACGGGCTCAGGCTCGTCTACAGTGCCGCAGCCGATTGGAGGCCTCTTGGCGAGACGGCCGGAATGCGGCAGACAGAAGACGACGACCCCGGTCCCTCGGCGGCGTGAATGGGCAACAGCGCGTGGTCTCGAAGATCGACATCGATTTTCGCTCGGGATCATGCGCAAATCGAAAAATACGGCCGCGTCCACGGGCGTCCTGAGGACGCTCGGCGCGGCAAGGAGTGAATGATGAAAATCATGGTGCTGGGCAGTGGCGTGATCGGGGTGACCACGGCCTATTATCTCGCCGAGGCCGGCCACGAGGTGACGGTGATCGACCGCCAGAAAGGGCCGGGGCTGGAAACCAGCTTTGCCAATGCCGGCGAGATTTCGCCCGGCTATGCCTCGCCCTGGGCCGGCCCCGGCATCCCGCTCAAGGCGATCAAGTGGCTCTTGATGAAGCATGGTCCGCTGGTGGTGCGGCCGGCCTTCGATCCGCACATGTGGACGTGGCTGGTCAAGATGCTGCGCAACTGCACCGCCGAGCGCTACGCGATCAACAAATCGCGCATGGTGCCGCTGGCGGAATACAGCCGCGACACGCTGAAGGCGCTGCGCGAGGCGACCGGCATCGCCTATGACGAGCGGACGCAGGGCACGCTGCAGCTGTTTCGCACGCAAAAGCAGCTCGACGGCACATCAGGCGATGTCGAGGTGCTGAAGAAATATGGCGTGCCCTATGAGGTCCTTGATCCCGACGGCTGCATCACGGCGGAACCAGCGCTGGCCGGGGTGCGTGAAAAATTTGTCGGCGGCCTGAGACTGCCGGGCGACGAGACCGGCGACTGCAAGATGTTCACCGACAGGCTGGCCGAGCTCTGCGTGGCGCGCGGCGTGAAGTTCGAATACGACACGACGATATGGCGCGTCATCCGCAGCCGCAACCGCGTCAACAATATGAGCACCAGCAAGGGCTGGCTGACCGCCGACGCCTATGTGATGGCGCTGGGCAGCTATTCGGCTGGTTTCATGCGCCGGATGAAGCGACCGATCCCGGTCTATCCGGTCAAGGGCTATTCGATCACGGTGCCGATCAAGGACGCCGCCGCCGCACCGGTGTCGACGGTGATGGACGAAACCTACAAGGTCGCGATCACCCGGCTCGGCGATCGCATCCGCGTCGGCGGCACGGCCGAGATTTCCGGCTTCGACCTCAGGCTGCATGAATCGCGTCGGCGCACGCTCGAACACTCGGTCGGCGACCTGTTTCCCGGCGCCGGCGCGATGCGTGAGGCGACGTTCTGGTGCGGGCTGCGGCCGATGACGCCGGACGGACCGCCGCTGATCGGCCGCACGGAGCTGTCCAACCTCTATCTCAACACCGGCCATGGCACGCTCGGCTGGACCATGGCCTGCGGCTCGGCCAAGGTTCTGGCCGACATCATCTCCAACCGGGTGCCCGACATCGACGTGCGTGCCTTGGCGCAGGAGCGTTACCTGAAATAGCAGCCGCGCGTCTCGCGCTTTTTTCTTTGCTTATATCGTTGCCCCGGTACCGGGGGCGATATCAGAACGCCTGCCTGACCCACGCCTCGTCGAACAGCAGCCGGTAGGCCCACGGGATCGTCACATTGGTGGCGACCGGGTTCGAGTGGGCGAGATAGTCGTCATAGACCGGCTTCATCCTGGCGTAGAAGGCGGGGTCGAGCACCATCATGCCGTTCTCCGAATCGTGGAAGAAGCTGCGGTTGTTGAGGTTGACCGAGGAGATGGCAACCAGCCTTTCATCGATCATCATGATTTTGGAATGCAGCACCACGTCAGGCGCCTTGAACTCGCGGATATCGATACGGTCGCCATATTTCTCGACGAACAGCTTGTTGAGCGCGGTGAGAAACCTGCCCCCGATATCGCCCTTGAGGTCGATGCGGCCGACGATATCGATCCTGACGCCGCGGGCGAGCGCCCGGTCAAAAGCCTTGGCGAGGCTCGGCGTCAGATTGAGGTAGGGGTTGACGATCTGGATATGGTGCCGGGCGGCATCGACCAGTTCGACGAAATAGGCCTCCAGCGCATGGTCATCCTCATAGGGCATCGAGATGAAATGCCGGGCATTGCCCCGGGGGCCATCTCCGCGGACCGGGATGGAGAAGGGGCGCGCCAGGTTGGTGTCGGCGTCGCGCAGCCATATCGTCGACAGCTGCGCGGCGAGCGTCTCGACCGTCGCCCGGTCGGCGAACTCGATGTCGAAGTCGCTCCAGTTCGAGTAGTAATTCAGCGAAAACCCGTCGGTCTTGCCGTATTGCTCGAGGTCCGGATAGCGCGACAGATCGATCGGCTGGTGGAACAGGAAACCGTCATGGATGTTGCGGCCGCCGATGATGACGCGCGAGCGCGCGGGGTCCTGCGCCAGCGTGGCCAGCATCTTGACATGATGGACCTTGTGCAGTTGTGAAATCTGCTCGTCGATCGGCGCGCCGTGGTCCACCCGCCAGCGATATTCCTGCAGCTCCACATTGGGGAATTCGGCGGCCAGCCGGTGCAGCATGGCGTCGTCCTTTTCGCGCTCCAGCACGTCGGTGACCATGATGCGCACCTTGGTGCCAAGCGCTGCATGATGGCGGATCAGCCGTTCGATGACGCGCCCGGAAAAGTCGGCCTTGAATTCCAGCGAGGACAGATAGATCAGCTTCAGCCTTGGCGCCTTCGAGAAATCGAGCGGCAGTTCCGGATCGCCCTTGTCTATTGCCGCATTGGACAGCGGCGCGCCCATCAGCGCCTCGACCTTGGCGTTGAAGCCGTCGCGCGACTTGCGCAGCAGCCTGGGCTCGCCGATCGGCATGGCGCAGGTCTGCGACAGCCAGCGGCTGGCATAGAAGGCGCGCTCGAGCGCATCGAGGCCTGCATCGCCGGGGACTGGGCAGCGCTGGTAGCGGCTGTCCAAGCTGGCAAGCGCCGGATCCGCGGTTTCTTCACGCCGGATGGTGAGCGGTGTACCGGTGGGCGCAAGGCTGGAGCGGATCCTCGCCGTGCACCGGTTCAGGCCGTCGCCCGGGAACAGGCTGACCGTGTCGTCCCCGCCGGAGAGGTGAAAGCCGAATGCCGCGCCGGCGGCGATGGTGCGTGAGGCTCCGCCAGCGCGGAGCGCCAATGCGCCGTCGCAACTGCCTTCGATGTCGGCCGGCTGTTTGCCCGCCTGGCGTACGACGATTTCGGTGCTGCGTGCCTGCAAGCCGGAGAAATCGAAAATCCTGGGGGCCGAGGGCCGCGCTGCCGCATCGATATAGAGCGTCTGCCGCGACACCCGCCAGCGGCCGTCGAAATAACCGTCGCCGCTGCCCCCACCGGTCGGTCGCAGATGAGCGTTGGCGACTGGTCCGGCCAGGTGCTGGAGCGTCGAATAGGTCGCCTGGAAATCGCGGTTCTGGACATCGAGGCGGTTGCGCCCGAAGGGGCCCGTGCCGTTGGCGCGGTCCATGGCGCCGAGCTGGTGGTGGGCGAGCAGTGCCAGGAACCGTCTTTCATAGTCGCTGCCGCCGTCATTGCCGAAGAACTGCTCAGCCGCGACCCGCGACCCGGGCGTGCCAGCCGACAGCGAGGGCCGTGCGCAAGCCTCCTGCCCGGCCGATAGTTCGCAGGCATTGCGGCCCGCACCGCAGCCGGCAAGGGCGGCCAGCCCGAACAGGGCGACGATGGCCGTGCGGATGTTCACCCCATCGCCCCGGCCTTCATGACGCTCAACTGCGCCGGGTCGCGGGGCGGCATGAAACCTTGCGGGAAAACCTTGCAGACAGGGGTGGCGAAGGTGGCGATTAGCAGGTCCGCCTCGCCGCGCATCTTGCGGGGCGCCGTCATGTCATCGCGGATCGCCCTCGCCGAGGCGACAAGGGCGCCGTCGCAGTCGCAATGGTTGCGGCGGGCGATGTAGCAGGCATCATGGGTTCGGCAAACGGCGTCGAGGCGATCGACAGGCCGGGCCGACAGATCGCCGGTGCGGGTGCCGGGACCGCAGTAATTGCCGATGACGAAAGGCGAGGGACGCGCCATGGCGTAGCGGATCGGTTTCGGCAATTCGGCTTCCGGAACTTTTGTCCATGGGTTGGCGCATGCGGAGACGAACAGCAGCGGCAGGATGGCAAGAACGGCTCGCATGTCTATCCGCGCCAGCTTTCTGAAAGATTTCCCCACCCGAGCTGTCCCATGGCCGGCGACCGCACGCCTGATGCCACACTGGTCGGTTTTGTGGCAAGGAAAAGGCGCCGTGCGTGATCCAGGCCCCGCGTTATTGTGATGTCGGCACCCTGCCTGAAGGGCGCGAAACCTGCAGGCATTTGGGGGCAAATCAGGTAAACAGCCCCCGCTCCCGTTCCACCGCCTTGGTGATGAAGCCGGCGACGATCTGGACGCGGCGCAGCGGCCTCACCGATTCGTGATAGACCAGCCAGTAGGCGCGGCGGATGGGCGCGACCACATCGACAGCCACCAACTCCGGCATCGAGCGGGCGACGAAGGTGTGCAGGGTGCCGATGCCGGCGCCCGAGCGCACCGCTTCGGCCTGGCCGAGTGCGGAGGAGATGGCAAAGCTGGTCCGCCAATCGGCGCTGAATTCGGCGGCGTAGTCGAGCGACGGGCTGACGATCAGGTCAGGCACATAGCCGATGAGGGTGTGCTGGCCAAGCTCGGCGGCGGTTTTGGGCAGGCCATGCGCGTCTACATAGCCGCGGGAGGCAAACAACCTGAGCGAGTAGTCGACCAGTTTTCCCGCCACCAGCCGGCCTTCGGTCGGCCGCTCGACGGTTATGGCAATGTCGGCCTCGCGTCGCGACAGGGAGAAGGAGCGCGGCACCGGAACGAGCTGGATGGTGAGTTCGCGGTGCTGGGCGGTGAGTTCGCCCAGCCGCTTGGCCAGGAAAGCGACGCCGAAGCCGTCGGGCGCGCCGATGCGCACGGTTCCGGAAACATCGTCGCCTTCGCCCGATATGGTCGAGCGGGCGGCGATCATGTCGCCTTCCATACGCTCGGCGATGTCCAGGAAGCGCTCGCCGGCCGGGGTCAGTTCGCTGCCGGTGGTCAGCCGGCGGAAGAGTTTCGTGCGTAACGCGTCTTCAAGGGCCGCGATGCGGCGCGAGACGGTGGCGTGGTTCAACTCCAGCCGCCTGGCGGCGCCAAGGATCTGGCCGGCCCGCGCCACGGCGAGAAAGATGCGGACGTCATCCCAGTTCATGGCGTTCCCCTGATGGCGATCTCGGGCGAGTATTTTGCGAGAATTGATGCTCACGCGTCAATCGATATCTATTCTACGCACAACGGTTGCGTTCTCCCTCGCGTTGCCATCGGCCGGCCAAAGGCAGACAATGCGACTTCACAACCCAGGGAGAGAAATCATGATCGACTACGGTCATTTCATCGGCGGCAAGCGTGTCGCCGGCACCAGCGGCCGCAAGCAGGACGTCATGCAGCCGATGGACGGCACTGTGCGCGGCACGGTGGCACTGGCCTCGCAGGCGGAATTGCGCGCCGCGGTCGAGAACGCCAAGGCCGCACAGCCCAAATGGGCCGCGACCAATCCGCAGCGCCGCGTGCGCGTGCTGATGAAGTTCCTCGAGCTGGTCGCCCGCGACTATGACGAACTGGCCGAGATCCTTGCGCGCGAACATGGCAAGACCATCGCCGACGCCAAGGGCGACATCCAGCGCGGCCTGGAAGTGGTCGAGGTCTGCATCGGCGCTCCGCACATGATGAAGGGCGAGTTCACCGACGGCGCCGGCCCCGGCATCGATGTCTATTCGATGCGCCAGCCGCTCGGCGTCGTCGCCGGCATCACGCCGTTCAATTTCCCGGCGATGATCCCGCTGTGGAAGATCGCGCCGGCGATCGCCTGCGGCAACGCCTTCATCCTGAAGCCTTCGGAGCGTGATCCGGGCGTGCCGATGCGCATTGCCGAACTGTTCATCGAGGCCGGTCTGCCGGCCGGCATCCTCAATGTCGTCAACGGCGACAAGGATGTCGTCGACGCCATCCTCGACGATCCCGACATCAAGGCCATCGGTTTTGTCGGCTCGACGCCGATCGCGCACTACATCTATTCGCGCGGCACGGCGGCCGGCAAGCGCGTGCAGTGCTTCGGCGGCGCCAAGAACCACATGATCATCATGCCCGACGCCGACATGGACCAGACCGTCGACGCACTGATCGGCGCCGGCTACGGCTCGGCCGGCGAGCGCTGCATGGCTATCTCGGTGGCCGTTCCTGTCGGCAACGACACCGCCAACCGGCTGATGGAAAAGTTGATCCCGCGCGTCGAAAGCCTGAAGGTCGGTCCCTCGACGGATTCGGCAGCGGATTTCGGCCCGCTGGTTACCGCCCAGGCGCTGGAGCGCGTCAAAGGCTACGTCGACACCGGTGTCAAGGAAGGCGCCAAGCTTGTCGTCGACGGCCGCGGCTTCAAGATGCAGGGCTATGAGGACGGCTACTATATGGGCGGTTGCCTTTTCGACAATGTCACGGCCGATATGCGCATCTACAAGGAAGAGATCTTTGGGCCGGTGCTCTCGGTGGTGCGCGCGCCGACCTATGAGAACGCCATCAAGCTCGCCAACGATCATGAGATGGGCAATGGCGTCGCCATCTTCACCCGCGATGGCGACGCCGCGCGCGACTTCGCCAGTCGTGTCCAAGTCGGCATGGTCGGCGTCAACGTACCGATCCCGGTGCCGATCGCCTATTACACTTTCGGCGGCTGGAAGGCGTCTTCCTTCGGCGACCTCAACCAGCATGGCCCGGACGCGTTCCGCTTCTACACCAAGACCAAGACGGTTACCTCGCGCTGGCCGTCCGGCATCAAGGACGGCGCCGAGTTCGTTATCCCGACGATGAATTGACCGGACGCTTTTTATCTGGTCTTCCTCGCTGCAGGCGGATGAGAAGATCGATTGAACTGAGGCCTAAGTCCCCGGACTTAGGCCTTTTGTTTTTGCAAACGCTAATGTGATGGAACCGGTGGGGGATTGCGCGACTTAGGGCTGCAATCCTGCCGTGGAGGAGGCGCGGCAGACAACCAGGGCGCCGACGGCGGGCCGGTGGCATTGCATCGTCCGGCGCAAGGAGGTGTCAAATGACACGACGTCTTACGGCGACAATGTTCGTTGCGGCGATGGCGATGTGCTCGTGCGCTGCTCAGGCAAATGCAGCTGGGCAATGCGCGCCACGCGCCGATATCGTGAAGGCGCTCGGCGAGAACTTCCACGAAAGCGAAGCCGGGCGCGGCCTGATCAACCCCAATGTGGTCCTCGAGGTCTTCGTTTCGGAACAAGGCAGCTGGACGGTCCTGGCTTCCGACACGAAAGGCCAGAGTTGTATCCTGTCGGTTGGCGAAGGCTGGGACAGCCCGACACTCAAGGCGGCCTTGCCGGGCGCCTGAGCGATTTGCCTTCGCGCTCTTGCAACTAGCGCGTGGCGGCGACCTCGGCATGGCCGCGCAGCAGTGCCATCAGTTTCTTGGCGTCCTTGGCGGCGCCTTCCTCATCGCCGTCCAGGATCGAGCGGATCAATGCAACATGGTGCTCGGCGGATTCCGCCAGCCCGGTGTCGGCCTTGTAGCGGAACCAGAAGCGGCGGCTGTGGGTCTGCAGGGGGGCGGCCAGCCGGGCGGCGAACGGGTTGTCGGCGGCCAGCGCCAGCGCCTCGTCGAGCGCCTTGTCGGCCTGGATGAAGGCGAGCACATTGCCTGATATCACTGCTTTCTGCATGGCGAGCGCCGCCTCGTGGAACAGGTCGGCGGCCTCGCGGGTGACGAAGCGTGCGGCCGAACGGGCGAGCACCACCTCGACGCCGCGCCTTGCGTCGAGCACACGCAGCCAGTCGCCGGGGTGCAGTGGCGCGATCGCGATGCCGGCGCGGGGCCTGACGTCTAGCAATCCCTCCCAGGCCAGCCGCTGGATCGCCTCGCGCACCGGCGTGCGGCCGAGCGCCAGCCGCTCGATCAGGGACCCCTCGGTGACAAAACTCGCCGGGGCCAGTTCGAGCGTGACGATCATGTTTTCGAGGACGCGATAGGCCTTGGTCGCCGCGGGCTCCGACACGATGCTTGCTTCCATGGATATCAAAGGCTCTCTCCTGATATATCTAGAATATATCATAACAGATTCCGCATTGACAGCAGCTTTCCTAACAGATATACGGCTGATATATCAGATGGAGAGATAGCTATGTGGACCGGAGTTTTCCCCGCCGTCACGACCAAATTCACCGCCGACGACCGGCTCGATCACGCCGAGATGGAGCGCTGCTTCGGCCTGCAAATGGATGCCGGCTGCGATGGCATCATCGTCTGCGGCTCGCTGGGCGAGGGACCGATGCTGTCGCCTGACGAGAAGATCGAGGTGCTGAAGACCGCGCAGAAGATCGCTGGCAAGAAGCCGGTGCTGCTGACGGTCAACGAGGCCGGCACCCGCGAGGCCGCCAGTATCGCCAAGCGCGCCGCCAACGAAGGCGCCGATGGCCTGATGGTGGTGCCGAGCCCGATCTACCACACCAACGCGGAAGAGACGGTGGCGGCGCTGCGCGCGGTGGCGGAAGCCGGCGACTTGCCGGTCATGATCTATTCCAACCGGCTCGCCTACCGCGTCGATGTCAGCGTCGACCAGATGGAGGAGCTGGCGTCGGACAAGCGCTTCGTCGCCATCAAGGAATCCTCCGACGACATCCGTCGCTCGACCGAGATCATCAACCGCCTGGGCAGCCGCTACGACCTGTTCACCGGCGTTGACAATCTGGCCTTCGAGGCGCTGTCCGTGGGTGCCATCGGCTGGGTGGCCGGTCTGGTCACCGCTTTCCCGCGCGAGACCGTCGCCATCTACCAGCTGATGAAGCAGGGGCGCCGCGAAGAGGCGCTCGCCATCTACCGCTGGTTCCGGCCGCTGCTCGACCTCGATGTCTCGACCTATCTGGTGCAGAACATCAAGCTTGCCGAAGTGTTCGCAATCAACACCAATGACCGCGTGCGCATGCCGCGCATGCCGCTGTCGGGCGAACGCCGCAAGGCTGTCGAGAAGATCATCAAGGATGCGCTGGCGGCGCGGCCGACACTGCCGCAGTTCTAAAGAGGGTGGCGACAGCCAGATGAGAGGCAGCGCCCAGGTGCAAGGAAAGTCCAAATCGACAGATAAGGGGCGGCGCTCCTCATCCGCCCTGCGGGCACCTTCTCCCCGTGAACGGGGAGAAGGGAGAGACATCGCCATCGTCGGTGGCGGCATCATCGGCATTTGCGCGGCTGCCTTCCTTGCCGAGGCGGGACTGGACGTCACGCTCTTCGACCGCACGGGCATCTGCGAGGAGACGAGCTCCGGCAACGCGGCCGCCTTTGCCTTCTCCGACGTGCTGCCGCTGGCGCACAAGGGCATGATCCGGCAGCTGCCAAAATGGCTCGCTGATCCACTCGGCCCGCTCAGCATTCCGCCCGCCTATCTGCCGAAGCTGCTACCCTGGCTGATCCGGTTCTGGCGCGCCGGCGCGCCTGGAAAATATGAGGCGAGCCTGACGGCGCAGGCCGGCATGATGAAGCTTGCCGAGGCCGAATGGATGGATCTGCTCGATCGTTCCGGCACCCGGCCGATGCTGCGCGAGGACGGTTCGCTCGAACTCTACGAAGGCGAGGCCGAGTTCCGCGCCTCGCTGTCGGGCTGGGCGGCGCGCGAGCGCTTCGGCATCGGCTTCCGCCATGTCGAGGGCGAGAACCTAGCGGACCTGCAGCCGGGGCTGTCACCGCGCTTCGTCAAGGGCACTTTCGTGCCTGGATGGAAGACCGTCGCCGATCCAAAACTGCTCGGCAAGGCGGTGTGGGCGTACGCGCAGTCCAAGGGCGCCCGCTTCGAGATGGCCCGCATCGACCGCGTCGCGGCGGATCAGGATGGTGCGACACTGACGTTGGCCGACGGCACGACGAGGCAAGCCAGTCACATAGTCATTGCCGCGGGCGCCTGGTCGCATCTGCTGGCGCGGCAACTCGGCGATCGCATTCCGCTGGAGACCGAACGCGGCTACAACACGACGCTGCCGACGAGCGCCTTCGACGTGAGGCGACAGTTGATCTTTTCCGGCCATGGCTTCGTCATCACCCCGCTCGAAACCGGCCTGCGTGTCGGCGGTGCCGTGGAACTCGGCGGCATCGAGCGGCCGCCCAATTTCAACAGGTCGAAAGCGCTCTTGCGGAAAGCGCGGGAATTCCTGCCGGGGCTCGATCCCTCGGGCGGGCGCGAATGGATGGGGTTCCGGCCCTCGCTGCCGGATTCGGTGCCCATCGTCGGCAAGGCGGCGCGAAGCCAGTCGGTGATCTACGCCTTCGGCCACGGCCATCTCGGCCTGACGCAGGCCGCGGCAACCGGGCGGTTGATCAGGGAATTCGTTCTGGGGCAGACTTCGTCCGTTGATCTGGCCCCCTTCAGTCCACAACGGTTTTGATCTCGAGGAGCGACATGGCCAAGAAATCCTTCTTCTGCATCGACGGCCACACCTGCGGCAACCCGGTGCGGCTGGTCGCCGGCGGCGGGCCGCTGCTGCAGGGCTCGACGATGATGGAGCGACGGGCGCATTTCCTGGCCGAATACGACTGGATCCGCACAGGCCTGATGTTCGAACCGCGCGGCCATGACGTGATGTCAGGCTCGATCCTCTACCCGCCGACGCGCGAGGATTGCGACATCGCCATCCTGTTCATCGAGACGTCCGGCTGCCTGCCGATGTGCGGCCACGGCACTATCGGTACGGTGACTATGGCGATCGAACACGGGCTGATCAAGCCGAAGACGCCGGGTGTGCTGCGGCTCGACACGCCGGCCGGGCTGGTCATCGCCGAGTACAAGCAGGTCGGCGAGTATGTCGAGGAGGTGCGCATCACCAACGTGCCGTCCTTCCTTTATGCCGAAGGACTGGCGGTAGAATGTCCGGGGCTCGGCGAGATCACCGTCGATGTCGCCTATGGCGGCAATTTCTACGCCATCGTGGAGCCGCAGGCGAACTATCGCGATATGGCCGACTATTCCGCCGGCGACCTCATCGCCTGGAGCCCGGTGGTGCGGCAGCGGCTCAACGAGAAGTATTCCTTCGTGCATCCGGAGAATCCCGGGATCACCGGGTTGTCGCACATGCTGTGGACCGGCAAGCCGACGGTCGAGGGGGCCGATGCCCGCAATGCCGTCTTCTACGGCGACAAGGCGATCGATCGCTCGCCCTGCGGCACCGGCACCTCGGCACGCATGGCGCAACTCCATGCCAAGGGCAAGCTCAAGGCGGGGGATGCGTTCGTCCATGAATCGATCATCGGCTCGCTGTTCAAGGGCAAGGTTGAAAAGGACGTCACCGTCGCCGGCAAGCCGGCCATCATCCCTTCGATCGGCGGCTGGGCCCGCATGACTGGACTGAACACGATCTTCATCGACGACCGCGATCCGTTCGCACATGGTTTCGTGGTCAAGTAGGAGAATCCTGACCCTGCGGAAAGGAGTGTGACGAAAAACGAACCGTGTCAGGAATGCAACGATTCCTCTCATCACCTAATTTTGACGGTGATTTCTTCGAAACGGAGCGCATGATGCGGCTCAATCGTCAAAGACATTGCGTTATGCCAATGATAGGGTCCGCGATAGTCCAGGGGCTGGGTGCGAAAAGCGGGCGATCGGGAAGACGTGACTTGCAAACACGCGGAGCGGTCAAAAAATCACGTTGCAATCCGGGCTCGAAACTTTACGACTAGGGGAAATACGAAAAGGAATGCGTCTGCATGGGCGACATTCCAGGGGAGCCATGTACACATGCAGTACTTTGTCCAGCAGCTTATCAATGGGCTGACGCTGGGATCGATCTATGGGCTGATCGCGATCGGCTACACGATGGTCTACGGCATCATCGGCATGATCAATTTCGCCCATGGCGACATCTTCATGGTGGGCGCTTTCACGGCGCTGATCGTCTTCCTCATCCTCGGCGCGCTGTTTTATTCGGTGCCCGTGGTCATCGCGCTGCTGGTCATGATGATCGTGGCGATGCTGCTCACCAGCCTCTACAATTGGACGATCGAGAAAGTGGCCTACCGGCCGCTGCGCGGTTCGTTCCGGCTGGCGCCGCTGATCACCGCCATCGGCATGTCGATCGCGCTGTCGAACTTCGTCCAGGTGACGCAAGGCCCGCGCAACAAGCCGATCCCGCCGATGGTCAGCCAAGTCTACAACATCAACGGCGTCAGCGTTTCGCTGAAGCAGATCATCATCGTCATCGTCACGGCTTTGCTGTTGGCGCTGTTCTGGTACCTGGTCAACAAGACCTCGCTTGGCCGGGCGCAACGCGCCTGCGAGCAGGACCGCAAGATGGCCGCACTGCTGGGCATCGACGTCGACCGCACCATCTCGATCACGTTCATCATGGGCGCCGCTCTTGCCGCTGTCGCCGGCACGCTGTTCCTGATGTACTACGGCGTCATCGCCTTCTCGGACGGCTTTACCCCCGGGGTCAAAGCATTCACGGCGGCGGTTCTTGGCGGCATCGGCTCATTGCCAGGTGCGGTGCTGGGCGGCCTCCTGATCGGCTTCATCGAGAGCATGTGGTCGGCCTATTTCTCGATCGACTACAAGGACGTCGCCGCGTTCTCGATCCTGGCAATCGTGCTGATCTTCCTGCCTTCCGGCATATTGGGCCGGCCAGAAGTCGAAAAGGTCTGAGACCATGGCCGTGACCGTATCTCCAGAGCGCGACACCGTCGCCAGCCCCATGCAGCGCGCGCTGCGCGAGGGCTTCTATGCCGGCGCCATCTCGCTTGGCCTTTTCGTGCTGTTCATCGGCCTCAAGACAGACCAGAACATCTCCAATGAACTGGTCTTGGTGAAGCGCTGGGGGCTCTTGGCCGCCGTGGTGATCGCCACGGCTATCGGCCGTTTCCTTTATGTCGCCTATGGTCAGCCCTTCATGGCCAACCAGAAGATCGCCGATGTCGCTACCGGCCTGTTGCCGGCAAGCGCGGCGTCGCGCTTCTTCCGGTTGCCGGTGTTTGTCGTGGCGATCATCGCGGTGGTGCTGCTGTTCGTGTTCAACGGCTCGCTTGCCGGATGGGTGGGAGCAGAGGCGGCCGGCTATCTGCAGTTCCTGCGCGCGCTCGCAATCATCTATGCGCTGGCCTGCGTGATCTACTATTACCGCGGCTTCATCCACGCCAACTTCACCAAGCTCGGCATTGCCGCGCTGGTGCTCTATCCGATCCTTGTCATCGTCGTGCTGTCGCTGATGTCGTGGTCGGTCGCCACCGGATTGCAGGGCTCGCTGAAATGGGTCGACAATTTCGGCATCCAGATCCTGATCTACGTGATGCTGGCCTGGGGGCTGAACATCGTCGTCGGCCTCGCCGGCCTGCTCGATCTGGGCTACGTCGCCTTCTACGCCGTCGGGGCCTACGCCTATGCGCTGCTTGGCACAACCTACGGCCTGTCGTTCTGGATCCTGCTTCCGGCGGCCGGCGCCATGGCCGCGTTCTGGGGCGTGCTGCTCGGCTTTCCGGTGCTGCGCCTGCGCGGCGATTACCTGGCGATCGTTACCCTTGCCTTCGGGGAGATCATCCGCCTGGTGCTGATCAACTGGCGCGATGTGACCAACGGTTCGGCCGGTATCTCCGGCATCCCGAAAGTCACCTTTTTCGGCTTGATGACCTTCAACGTCTCGGACCCCAACTACATCGCCAAGGTCCTGCACCTCGCGACCTCGAGCGCCTACTACAAGATCTTCCTCTATTACCTGATCCTGGCGCTTTGCATGCTCACCGCCTTCGTCACCATCAGGCTGAGGCGCATGCCCGTCGGGCGTGCCTGGGAAGCGCTGCGCGAGGACGAGATCGCCTGCCGCTCGCTCGGCATCAACACCACCACGACCAAGCTGACGGCCTTTGCCACCGGTGCCATGTTCGGCGGTTTTGCCGGGGCATTCTTCGCCGCGCGGCAAGGCTTCGTCAGCCCGGAATCCTTCGTCTTCCTGGAATCGGCCATCATCCTGGCCATCGTCGTCCTTGGCGGCATGGGGTCGCTGGTCGGCATCGCCGTCGCCGCGATGGTGATGATCGGCGGCACCGAGGCGCTGCGCGAGCTCGACTTCCTCAAACAGGTCTTCGGGCAAGATTTCACCCCCGAACTCTACCGCATGCTTCTGTTCGGCATGGCCATGGTCATCGTCATGCTGTGGAAGCCACGGGGCTTTGTCGGCAGTCGTGAACCGACAGCCTTCCTCAAGGAGCGAAGGGCTGTCTCAAGCTCCTTCACCAAGGAGGGTCACGGCTGATGAATGCGAACGCACAAGTGAACGACGCCATCCTGCAGGTCGATCATCTGTCGATGAAGTTCGGCGGCCTGGTCGCCATCGGCGACCTGTCCTTCACTGCCAGGCGCGGCGAAATCACCGCGCTGATCGGCCCCAACGGCGCCGGCAAGACCACCGTGTTCAATTGCATCACCGGCTTCTACAAGCCGTCGGAAGGCATGATCACGCTCAACCGGGCCGATGGCTCCAGCTACCTGCTGGAACGGCTGCCCAACCATGAGATCCCGGCGCGCGCCAAGGTGGCGCGCACCTTCCAGAACATCCGCCTGTTCTCGGGCATGACGCTGCTGGAGAACCTGCTCGTCGCTCAGCACAACAAGCTGATGAAGGCCTCCGGGTATACGATCCTGGGCCTGTTCGGCTTCAGCGGCTACCGCAAGGCCTCGGCCGAATCGGTGGAGCTTGCCAAGCACTGGCTGGAAAAGGCCGATCTCGTCGATCGCGCCGACGATCCGGCCGGCGACTTGCCCTATGGCGCACAGCGGCGGCTCGAGATCGCGCGCGCCATGTGCACCGGTCCCGAGCTTCTGTGCCTCGACGAACCGGCGGCCGGTCTCAACCCGAAGGAATCGGCGGCTCTCAACGAACTGCTGATGGGGATCAAGCACACGACAGGCACCTCGATCCTCCTGATCGAGCACGACATGTCGGTGGTCATGCAGATCTCCGACCATGTCGTGGTGCTGGAATATGGCCGCAAGATCTCCGACGGCAATCCGCAGTCGGTGCGCACCGACCCGCGCGTCATCGCTGCCTATCTTGGCGTCGACGACGAGGAGGTCGAGACCGTACTTACCGAAGTCGGCGACGAGGACGTCATCGAACAGCTCGACATCGGCCCCGATTCCGCGCATGGCCCGGGGACATCGTCGTCGTATCTGGCCGGGCCGGTGAGCGACACCGTCGGCCATAGCCAAGGCGAACGCGTAACCGTGTCGAAAGGCGCCTCGAAGGCGGCGCAGGTCGATGCCCGCGCCGCCAGCGTGGCAAGCAGGCCTGTTGCCCCGACACCGACGCCGGCCAAGCCCGCCGCGAAGAAAGCGGCACCAAGGAAAACGGCCGCCAAGGCGCCCGCCGCGAAGGCCGAAGGCGTTTCGAACCGCCTCGCTGCCCCCCGTGGCGGCAAGGCCGACAATCTGACCCGCATCAAGGGCATCGGCACGGTCAACGAGAAGAAGCTCAACGAACACGGCATCTTCCACTTCGACCAGATCGGCGCCTGGAAGAAGGCTGACGTCGAGGCGGTCGAGGCCTATCTGGCCTTTGACGGACGCATCGCGCGCGAGGAGTGGGTCAAGCAGGCCAAGCTGCTCGGCCAAGGCAAGGATACGGAATTCTCGCGCCGCGTCGATGCAGGCAAGGTGGCGACCAGTCATGTGTCCGGCAAAGCCAAGGCGAGCACAGCCAAGCCCGTGCAGGGCAAGCGTGGAGGGGGCAAGTGATGGCCACGACAACGCTGCTCGATATCAAGGGCGTGGAGACTTATTACGGCAATATCCGTGCGCTGAACGGCGTCAATGTCAGCGTCAAGCAAGGTGAGATCGTGGCGCTGATCGGCGCCAACGGCGCCGGCAAGTCGACGCTGATGATGACCATCTTCGGGGCTCCACGCGCCCGCACGGGCACCATCACTTTCAACGGGACCGATATCACCCAGTTGCCGACACACGAAATCGCGCGCATGCGCATTGCTCAGTCACCGGAGGGCCGGCGCATCTTTCCGCGCATGACGGTGATGGAAAACCTGCAGATGGGCGCCAGCCTCGACAACCTCAAATATTATGGCGAGGACGTCGAGAAGGTGTTCACGCTGTTCCCCAGGCTGAAGGAGCGCATCGCCCAGCGTGGCGGTACGCTGTCGGGCGGCGAACAGCAGATGCTGTCGATCGGACGCGCATTGATGGCGCGGCCGAAACTGCTTCTGCTCGACGAGCCGTCGCTGGGCCTGGCGCCGCTGATCGTCAAGCAGATCTTCGATGCCATTCGTGAGTTGAACCGCACCCAAGGGCTGACCGTATTCCTAGTCGAGCAGAACGCGTTCGGCGCGCTCAAGCTCGCCACGCGCGGTTATGTCATGGTCAACGGCAATGTGACGATGAGCGGCACCGGCAAGGAGCTGCTCGCCAATCCGGAAGTGCGCGCCGCCTATCTCGAAGGCGGACATCACTGAGTTCAGGAGACTTCCCATGCAAGGCATTCTCTACGAGGAACCGTCGATCTGGCAGTTCTTCTTCGTCACCTGCCTGCTCGGCGGATGGGCGGCATGGATGACCGGCAAGGCCAGTGCCCAGACATGGCGCAGCTTCATCCAGCTGTTTGCCTATCTGCTCGGGCTCGGCATTGGAATCCGCTTCATCCATCACGCGCTGTTCGACGGCACGATGTTCTCGCTGCATTACTATATCGTTGACACCATCGTGCTGATGATACTGGGCTTCGTCGGCTATCAATACACACGAACCAACCAGATGGTCACACAGTATAACTGGCTCTACGAAAGAGCTTCAATCTTGAGCTGGAAACCGAAAGGTTGACGTTCATCATTAACGCCGCGTCAGGGATGAATCGGCGTGACAAGTGCCTGAAAATCGGCAAACTATGCTTTCTGCGATAAGGGTGGGCATCGCATGAAAGCTTCATCCACGCCCACTCCGTTAATGGGAGCGTTTAAATGAAAAAGTCACTTTTGTCCGCCGTGGCCCTGACCGCGCTCGTCGCGTTCGGCGGCAACGCGTGGGCTGATGTAATGTTCGCCGTCGCCGGGCCGATCACCGGTCCGAACGCGGCCTTCGGCGCACAGCTGCAGAAGGGCGCCGAAGCGGCGGTCGCCGAGATCAATGCCAAGGGCGGCATCAATGGCGAGCAGATCAAGCTCGAAGTCGGCGACGATGTCTCCGATCCGAAGCAGGGCATCTCGGTCGCCAACAAGTTCGTCGGCGACGGCGTCAAGTTCGTGATCGGCCACTTCAACTCGGGCGTGTCGATCCCGGCCTCCGAAGTGTACGCCGAAAACAACATCGTCGAAATCACGCCGGCCGCAACCAACCCGAAGTTTACCGAGCGCGGCTTGTGGAATGTGTTCCGTACCTGCGGACGCGACGACCAGCAGGGCAGCATCGCTGGCGCCTATATCGCCGCGAACTTCAAGGATGCCAAAGTCGCCGTGATCCATGACAAGACCCCTTATGGCCAGGGCCTCGCGGACGAAACCAAGAAGGCGATGAACGCCGCCGGCATCAAGGAAGTGATGTATGAAGGCGTCAATGTCGGCGACAAGGACTTCTCGGCGCTGATCGCCAAGATGAAGGAAGCCGGCGTCACCCTGATCTACTGGGGTGGCCTGCATACCGAAGCCGGTCTGATCATCCGTCAATCGGCGGACCAGGGCCTCAAGGCCCCGATGATGTCGGGTGACGGCATCGTGACGGACGAACTCGCCGCCATCGCGGGCGACGCTGTCGCCGGCACCCTCAACACGTTCGGCCCCGACCCGCGCCTGATCCCAGCCAATAAGGAACTCGTCGAGAAGTTCCGCGCGCAGGGTTTCGAGCCGGAAGCCTACACGCTCTACGCCTATGCCGCCGTGCAGGTGGTCGCCGAGGCGGCCGCTGCCGCCAAGACGAACGATCCGCAGGCCGTCGCCAAGGCGATGCATGAAAGCGGCCCGTTCCCGACCGTTCTGGGCGATCTCGCCTATGACGCCAAGGGCGATCCGAAGCTGCCAGGCTACATCATGTACGAATGGAAGAAGAAGGACGACGGGAAGTATTCCTGGTTCCCGAAGTCGTAATTCATTCGGATCCGAAACCAACGATGCCCGGCGCCTCGCGCCGGGCATTTTCTTTTGATGCGCGGCGGCAGCCGGGTCACGTCACGGTGAGCCCCCTTAGCCAGGAAGATCGCATCCAGGATCGAAATTGTCGCCATTGTTCCGTCCGTTCGAACCGATGCATGCGAGTGTTGGCCGGACAATCGATCTAAATCGGTTTAAATCAGCGTCGATTTTGTTTGCACTGCAGCATTTTCGCGCTAATCATTGCCCCGATTTCCCGTTCCTTCCGCTGCTGGAGCCCAGTCCTTGGCCATCACGAAGATCCTCGTCGCCAACCGGTCAGAAATCGCCATCCGCGTCTTTCGCGCGGCCAACGAGCTGGGCCTCAAAACCGTGGCGATCTGGGCCGAGGAAGACAAATACTCGCTGCACCGCTTCAAGGCCGATGAGAGCTACCAGGTCGGGCGCGGCCCGCATCTCGGCAAGGACATGGGTCCGATCGAGAGCTATCTGTCGATCGAGGAGGTGATCCGCGTCGCCAGACTTTCAGGCGCCGATGCCATCCACCCCGGCTACGGGCTGCTGTCGGAAAGCCCCGAATTCGCCGAGGCCTGCGCTCAAGCAGGCATCACCTTCATCGGCCCGAAACCCGACACGATGCGCCGGCTGGGCAACAAGGTTGCCGCGCGCAATCTAGCCATCGAGGTCGGCGTGCCCGTGGTGCCGGCGACCGATCCGTTGCCGGACGACATGGAGGCGGTCAAGGAACTCGCCAAGACGGTCGGTTATCCGGTCATGCTGAAAGCCTCGTGGGGTGGCGGTGGCCGCGGCATGCGCGCCATCCGCTCCGAGGCCGACCTCGCCCGCGAGGTCATGGAAGGCAAGCGCGAGGCGAAGGCCGCCTTCGGCAAGGACGAGGTCTATCTCGAAAAGCTGATCGAGCGCGCCCGCCATGTCGAGGTGCAGGTGCTTGGCGACACGCACGGCAATGCAGTCCACCTGTTCGAGCGCGACTGCTCGATCCAGCGCCGCAACCAGAAGGTCGTCGAGCGCGCGCCGGCGCCCTATCTCAGCGAGGAACTGCGCCAGGAGCTTTGCGGCCACGCGCTGAAGATCGCGCGCGAGACCAGCTATATAGGCGCCGGCACGGTCGAATTCCTGCAGGACGCCGATACCGGCAAGTTCTACTTCATCGAGGTCAATCCGCGCATCCAGGTCGAGCACACCGTCACCGAAATGGTGACCGGCATCGACATCGTGAAGGCGCAGATCCACATCCTCGACGGTTTCGCCATCGGCACGCCGGAATCGGGTGTGCCGGCGCAGACGGACATCCGGCTGAACGGCCATGCCTTGCAGTGCCGCATCACCACGGAAGATCCCGAACACAATTTCATTCCGGACTACGGCCGCATCACCGCCTATCGCGGCGCCACCGGCTTCGGCATCCGCCTCGATGGCGGCACGGCCTATTCCGGCGCGGTCATCACCCGCTTCTACGATCCGCTGCTGGAGAAGGTCACGGCCTGGGCGCCGACGCCGGCCGAGACGATCGCCCGCATGAACCGCGCTCTGCGCGAGTTCCGCATCCGCGGCGTCGCCACCAACCTCACCTTCCTCGAAGCGATCATCAATCACCCGAGCTTCGCCGACAATTCCTATACGACCAGGTTCATCGACACGACGCCGGAGCTGTTCCAGCAGGTCAAGCGCCAGGACCGCGCCACCAAGCTGCTCAACTACCTGGCCGACGTCAGCGTCAACGGCCATCCCGAGACGCGCGGCCGACCGACGCCAAAGGCCGACGCGGCTCCGCCCGTGGTGCCCTATCTCAACGGCAATGTGCCGAGCGGCAGCAAGCAGAAGCTCGACGTGCTCGGGCCGGAAAAGTTCGCCGCCTGGATGCGCGAGCAAAAGGAGGTGCTGGTCACCGACACGACGATGCGTGACGGCCACCAGTCGCTGCTCGCCACCCGTGTGCGCACGCATGACATTGCCGGCATCGCCGGCACCTATGCGCGCGCCTTGCCGCAGTTGCTGTCGCTCGAATGCTGGGGTGGGGCCACTTTCGACGTCGCCATGCGCTTCCTCACCGAGGATCCATGGGAGCGGCTGTCGCTGGTGCGGGAAGCCGCCCCCAACCTGTTGCTGCAGATGCTGCTGCGCGGCGCCAACGGCGTCGGCTATACCAATTATCCCGACAATGTCGTGCAGCATTTCGTCAAGCAGGCGGCGTCGGGCGGCGTCGACCTGTTCCGCGTCTTCGACTGCCTGAACTGGGTCGAGAACATGCGCGTCGCCATGGACGCGGTCGGCGCCGAGGGCAAGCTGATCGAAGCGGCGATGTGCTATACCGGCGACATCCTCGATCCGGCGAGGGCCAAGTACGACCTGAAATACTATGTCGGGCTCGCCAGGGAATTGCAGGCCGCCGGCGCCCATATCATCGCCGTCAAGGACATGGCCGGCCTGTTGAAGCCGAGTGCTGCCCGCGTGCTGTTCAAGGCGCTGCGCGAGGCGACCGACCTGCCGATCCATTTTCACACCCACGACACATCGGGTCTGTCGGCGGCAACCGTGCTGGCGGCCGTGGAAAGCGGTGTCGACGCCATCGACGCGGCGATGGACGCCTTCTCCGGCAACACCTCGCAGCCGTGCCTGGGTTCAATCGTCGAAGCGCTGAAAGGCACCGAGCGCGATCCAGGCCTCGACCCGCAATGGATCCGAAAGATCTCGTTCTACTGGGAAGCCGTTCGCAATCAGTACGCTGCTTTCGAGAGCGACCTGAAAGGCCCGGCTTCCGAGGTCTATCTGCACGAAATGCCGGGGGGGCAGTTCACCAATTTGAAGGAACAGGCGCGTTCGCTGGGGCTGGAGACACGCTGGCACGAGGTGGCGCAGACCTATCACGATGTCAACCTGATGTTCGGCGACATCGTCAAGGTGACGCCGTCCTCCAAGGTCGTGGGCGACATGGCGCTGATGATGGTGAGCCAGGATCTGACCGTTGCCGATGTCGAGAACCCGGCCCGCGACATCGCCTTCCCGGACTCGGTGGTTTCGATGCTGCGCGGCGATCTTGGCCAATCCCCTGGCGGCTGGCCGCAGGCGTTGCAGAAGAAGGCACTCAAGGGCGACAAGCCGATCACGGCGCGGCCCGGCTCATTGCTCAAGCCGGCCGACCTCGAGAAGAGCCGCAAGGAGATCGAGGACAAGCTCGAGCGCAAGCTGTCGGAATACGAGTTCGCCTCGTGGCTGATGTATCCGAAGGTGTTTTCCGACTTCGTCGCCGCGCAGGAGACCTACGGCCCGGTCAGCGTTCTGCCGACGCCGACCTATTTCTACGGCATGAAATCGGAAGACGAGATTTTCGTCGATATCGAAAGGGGCAAGACCTTGGTCGTGCGCTGCCAGGCGTTCGGCGATGTCGACGACAAGGGCATGGTCACGGTGTTCTTCGAGCTCAACGGCCAGCCGCGGCGCGTGAAGGTGCCCGATCGCGCACATGGCGCGTCGGCGGCCAAGGCGCGTCGCAAGGCGGAGCCCGGCAACGAGGCGCATGTCGGGGCGCCGATGCCGGGTGTGGTCTCCGCACTTTCGGTCGCCGCCGGCCAAGCGGTCAAGGCCGGCGACGTGCTGCTCTCCATCGAAGCGATGAAGATGGAGACGGCGCTGCACGCCGAGCGCGACGGGACGGTCGCCGAGGTGCTGGTGAAGGCCGGCGACCAGATCGATGCGAAGGATCTCCTGATCGCCTTCAACTGAGAGCTCGCAAGGAACGGGCAGGCTGTCGGCTCATGACGGCAGGCCTTGGCGAGCTGTTCGATAACGGCTTGACCCGCCGGCTCCGGTCGGGCATCGAACCGCTGAAATTCGTCGCGGCACGTTCCCCGAGTCGCGGCGCGGAACCGATTTGGAGAAAACATGGCCGACGATATCACCGAGACCAGCCAGACTGTTGCCGCCGGCCAGCTGCGTGCCTTGATCGAGCGCATCGAGCGGCTCGAGGAAGAAAAGAAGACGATCTCCGACGACATCAAGGAAGTCTTCGCCGAAGCCAAGGGCACCGGCTTCGACACCAAGGCAATCCGCACCATCATCCGTCTGCGCAAGAAGGACCAGGCCGAGCGCCAGGAGGAGGACGCCATCCTCGATCTATACATGGCCGCCCTCGGCATGGTGTAAGACTAACCGGCCGGTGCCCGACGCGGTTGCCGGAGATACGGTTCGAACCATGAGCGAATTCGACTTCGGCGGCCGCCGCGCCTCGGAATTCCGCCATCGCGGCTTCTGGTCGCTGTTTGCCGAACGGCATCCGGAGGAAAGAGCCCGGCTGGCGCGACGCGGACCCTGGTTCTGGCAGCGCGGACTGCCCGATTTCGCTCTGGTACTTTCCATGTATGTCGCGCCGGCGCAGAACCATGTCGGTGTCTTCTTCGGCCGCAACGAGAAGTTCGGCGCCACGCAAAGCTGGTCGCGGCTGAAGCCGTTCCGACCAGCGATCGAAGACAGGCTGAAGCTCAGGCCGGAACAAAGCTGCGAAGGCCTTGGCATCAATTCGATGTGGCGCGTCAACTGCTTTGCCGAGGACAACTGGCCTGCCATGACCGACTGGCTGGTGACGGAATGCTCGCGGGTCGAGTGCGCCGTGACCGAAGTGCTGAGGCAGGGGTAAGTGATCGCGGATTTCTTCCGCTCGCGTTGGCTTGGCGAGGTGCCGATCGACCGGCTGTTCTGGCGCGACATGATGCTTGTCGGAACCGCGATCAATATTGCGTCGTCCGCCGGGGCGCTGATCTTGCTTGGGCTGAAGATGCCGCTCGGCCTTGTCCTTGCGGTGCATTTCGCACCGGTGCCCTACAGCATCTTCCTGGCTTTGGCGGTCTGGCGCACGGCTGAGAAGGCCGGCGGTGCCAGGGCTTCCCTCTTCATGCTGGGATCAGCGCTCTGGCTGATCGCCACGATCGTCGTCTGACGAAGCTGCCCGCACGAAAAAGGCGGCCGGAGCCGCCCTTGGCAAGCATTCACGACGCGTTGTTCAGCCGGCCGGCTCGAATTTCAGCGCCACGCCATTGATGCAGTAGCGCAGGCCGGTCGGCGGCGGGCCGTCCTCGAAGACATGGCCGAGATGGCTGCCGCAACGGGCACAATGGCATTCGGTGCGGACCATGCCGTAGCTGCGATCGACGGTGTTCTCGACCGAGCCCGGCACGGGATCGTTGAAGCTCGGCCAGCCGGTGCCGCTCTCGAATTTCAGCGTGGATTGGAACAGCGGCTGGTCGCAGCCGACGCAGGAAAAAGTACCGGCGCGCTTCTCGTACAGCAGGGCACAGCTTCCCGGCCGCTCGGTGCCATGGTTGCGCATGACGGCGTATTGCTCCGGCGTCAGCCGGGCGCGCCATTCGGCGTCGGTGCGGGTGACGGGGTAAGTGTGGGTGTCCATTTGATCTCCTCAGCCTTGGCGGCTCGTTCTTGGTTGCAACCGGATATTCGCAACAAGATAGGGGTTTGTTACAGACCTGCCCAGTCCCGAGCGCTCCGGACATCTCAATGTTTGCGCGACAATTGCCTCGTGGCGCCCTCCAGTCCGGCCAGTGTCAACGGGAACATGCGGCCGCCGAAGATGTCACGGATTATCGCGATCGAATGAGTAAAGCCCCAGTTCTTTTCGCTCTCGGGGTTAAGCCAAACCGCGTTTGGCCATTGCCGCAGCAGCCGGCCGAGCCAGACGGCTCCTGCCTCGGGGTTCCAGTGTTCCACCGAGCCGCCTGGGTGAGCGATCTCGTATGGGCTCATCGAGGCGTCGCCGACGACGATGACCTTATAGTCGGCGCCATATTTATGAATGAGGTCGAAGGTCGAAATCGTCTCGGCATGGCGGCGGCGATTGTCCTTCCACACGCCTTCGTAGAGGCAGTTGTGGAAATAGAAATATTCGAGCTGTCGGAATTCGGCGCGGGCGGCCGAAAATAGCTCCTCGACGCTTTTGATATGATCGTCCATCGAGCCGCCGACATCGAAGAACATCAGGAGCTTCACCGCGTTGCGACGCTCGGGCCGTGTCTGGACGTCGAGATAGCCGTGCTCGGCGGTGGCGTGGATGGTGCCGGGCAGATCGAATTCTTCCTCTGCGCCGTCGCGCACCCAGCGGCGCAGGCGCTTCAGCGCGATCTTGATGTTGCGGGTGCCGAGTTCGACGGCATCGTCGAAATTCCGGAACTCGCGCTTGTCCCAGACTTTCACCGCGCGACGGTTGCGGCTTTCGTTCTGGCCGATGCGCACGCCTTCGGGGTTGTAGCCATAGGCGCCGAAGGGAGAGGTGCCGCCGGTGCCGATCCATTTCGAACCGCCCTGGTGGCGGCCCTTTTGTTCCTCGAGCCGCTGCTTCAGCGTCTCCATCAGCCTGTCGAAACCGCCCAGCGCCTCGACCAGTTTTTTCTCTTCCTCGGTCAGGTGCTTTTCGGCGAGCCGGCGCAGCCATTCCTCGGGAATATTGGCGACGTGGACCGCATCCGGCCCGCCCAGTGCCTCGACGCCCTTGAAGACATGCGCGAAGACCTGGTCGAAGCGGTCGATATGGCGCTCGTCCTTCACCAAAGCGGCACGGGCGAGATAATAAAAACCCTCGACGTCGTAATCGACCAGCCCGGCGTCCAGCCCCTCCAGCAGAGAGAGATATTCCCTGAGCGAGACGGGAACGCGCGCTGCCTTCAGCTCGAGGAAGAAGGGGATGAACATGGCCGGTTACAGCAAATCATACTCGATAAAGCCCGTCCTGCGCGCGACATGGTCGTAGAGCTTGCGGGCGGTGCCATTGGTTTCGTGCGTCATCCAGTAGACGTTCTTCACGCCGATTTTGCCGGCCTCCTGCTTCACCGCCTCGATGAGGGCCGCGCCGATGCCCTTTCCGCGCACATCCGGGTCGGCGAACAGATCCTGCAGGTAGCAGTTGTTTTTCTCGGACCAGCCGGAGCGGTGGTAGAGATAATGGGTGAGACCGACGGCCTTGCCGTCCGATGTGGCGATAAAACCCTTCGGCTCGAACTCGCCTTCGGTGAATAACCGCTTCCAGGTGATGGCATAGACCTCTTCCGGCAGCTTGGTTTCGTAGAAGGTCAGATAATCGGTCCACAGGCGGTGCCAGTCGGCGTGGTCGGATTGCGCGAGCGGGCGGACAACGATCTCAGACATTTTTATCTCCTCCGAAGGGTTCTGGCCGAAGCTGACCTTCTCTTTGGCCCGCGGCAACGGTCCACAGCCGGGAAAGCGCTGCCCTATTGCTGTCTTCTCGCCATGAATGCCAGCCGCTCGAACAGATGCACGTCCTGCTCGTTCTTCAACAGGGCGCCATGCAGTCTGGGCAATGCGTTCTTCGGGTCGGCGCGCAAATCCTCCGGCGCGATGTCGTCGGCGACCAGCAGGCGGATCCAGTCGAGCGCCTCGGAGGTCGATGGCTTCTTCTTCAAGCCTGGCACGTCGCGAATTTCATAGAACTGGGTGAGGGCCGCGCGCACCAGGTTCTGCTTGATGCCGGGATAGTGCACGTCGACGATTCTGTGCAGCGTGTCGACGTCGGGGAAGCGGATGTAGTGGAAGAAGCAGCGGCGCAGGAAAGCGTCCGGCAACTCCTTCTCGTTGTTGGAGGTGATGATGACGATCGGGCGAACGGCGGCACGGATGGTCTCGCCGGTCTCGTAGACGAAGAACTCCATCCGATCGAGTTCCTGCAGCAGGTCGTTGGGGAATTCGATGTCGGCCTTGTCGATCTCGTCGATCAGAAGCACGACCTTCTTGTCGGCCGCGAATGCCTCCCAAAGCTTGCCTCGCTTGATGTAGTTCTTGATGTCGTTGAACCTGACATCGCCGAGCTGGCTGTCGCGCAGCCGCGACACCGCATCGTATTCGTAGAGACCTTGCTGCGCCCGCGTCGTCGATTTGACGTGCCACTCGATCAGCTCGAGGCCGAGTGCCGCCGCCACCTGGCGGGCAAGTTCCGTCTTGCCGGTGCCGGGCTCGCCCTTGACCAGCAAGGGCCGCTCCAGCGCGATCGCCGCGTTGACCGCAACCATCAGATCCTTGTCGGCGACATAGGCCGCCGTGCCTTCGAAACGCATTTTTGCTCCTTGGTTGGTCGTCGCGACCGTAAGGACGCCGCCGCGGCTGTGCAAGGGTGCGGTGCGGATGGCGAATAAAGCCGCCGAGACTGCCTGCGTCACTGGCGCTTGAGACACCGGCGGCCTATATTGGGCAGGACGGTCTGTGCTTCCCGGCAGGAGAACATTTTCCCCGGGGCCTTAACGATCCTTAGGGAGCTGTCCCTGGGAAGACCCGTGGGTTTTCTCACACGGCGCCCACCTACTTTGTAGGTTCCCGGGATCGCTCTCTCCACCGGTTGTGTGGATCGTCACTTGTCGCAAGGCGTCCACGCATCTTGGTGGATGATGCGGTGGAAAACGTCGCACTTGAGACCCCGCACAGCTCTGACCTTTTCTACCTTGGCCGCATGACCTCTCCCAAAGACCTGAAAAAAAAGCTGCGCCTCGAGGCACTCGCCCGCCGCGACGGCCTCGATGCATTCTGGCGGGTGGAGGCTGCGCTCGAAATGGCGGAGACGGCGCGCGACCATCTGGAGATCGGGCCCGGTCAGATCGTCTCCGGCTTCTGGCCGATGCGCTCGGAGGTCGATGTCAGGCCGCTGATGTTCGCCTTGCGAGAGAAGGGCGCACGGCTTTGTCTGCCTGCCATTCTCGACAAGACCACCATCGTCTTTCGCGAACTGGTTCGCGGCGCGCCGATGGTCGACATGGGCTTTGGCACGGTCGGGCCGCATGCCGAGGCCGAAGTTCTCGATCCTTCGGTCGTGCTGGTGCCGCTCGCCGCCTTCGACGTGCGCGGTCACCGCATCGGATATGGCGCTGGCTATTACGACCGGGCGATCGCGAAGCTCGTCGACAAGGGGCTCGCGCCCCGGCTGATCGGCATCGCCTTCGACTGCCAAGAAGTTTCGCAAGTTCCAGACGAACCCCATGACGTCGTCATCCCGGAAATACTCACCGAGAGCGGGTTGCGCCGCTTTGCGCCAAAATTGTAGATAGTTCTTTGAAACGCATGATCTTTGCCGAAAAGTCATGCAACTTTTCGGGATCAGGCATAGATGCGACTTCTTTTCCTCGGGGACATGGTCGGCAAGACGGGCCGCACCGCGGTATGGGAACAACTGCCTGGCCTGATCTCCGACTTCAAGCTCGATTTCGTCATCGTCAACGGCGAGAACGCGGCCGGCGGCTTCGGCATCACCGAAGAGATCTTGCGTGAGACGATCGCGGCGGGCTGCGATGTCGTGACCACCGGCAACCATGTTTGGGACCAGCGCGACGCTCTGGCCTTCGCGCCGCGCGAGCAGCGGTTCCTGCGGCCTTCCAATTTCCCCAAAGGCACGCCCGGGCGCGGCTCCGGTGTCTACATCGCCAAAAACGGCGCGCGCGTGCTGGTCGCCAACATTATGGGCCGGGTGTTCATGCACCCGGAACTCGACGACCCGTTCCAGGCCGGCGAACGCGAGCTTGCCGCCTGTCCGCTCGGCGAGCAGGCGGATGCGGTGGTGATCGACTTCCACGCCGAGGCAACCTCGGAAAAAATGTGCTTCGCGCATTTTGTCGATGGCCGCGCCAGTCTCGTCGTCGGCACTCACACGCACCAGCCCACCGCCGACCACCAGATCCTCAATGGCGGCACCGGGTACCTGTCGGATGCCGGCATGTGCGGTGACTATGATTCCTCGCTCGGCATGGACAAGGAAGAACCGCTCAACCGGTTCCTGTCGAAAGTGCCGAAAGGGCGTTTCGAGGCAGCGACGGGACCGGCGACGTTGTGCGGCGTCGGCGTCGATATTTCCGACCGCACGGGGCTGACCGAGAAGATCGCGCCGTTTCGTCGCGGGCCAAGGCTGGAAGAAACGGCTCCGTCCTTCTGGGCGTGACATTGATATAGGGGGTCGCAGTACCTAATTGCCGGCGACACTGCTCTAGATCGTAGGGGACGACCTCCATGCAGCTTATCGAATTCCTGGCGCCGCATTTTCAATTCGTTTCGGACCCGACCGCCTGGGTCGCGCTGCTGACGCTGGTGGTGCTCGAGATCGTGCTCGGCATCGACAACCTGATCTTCATCTCGATCCTCACCAACAAGCTGCCCGTGGAGCAGAGAGCTCGCGCGCGGCGTCTTGGGATCTCAGCGGCGCTGGTCATGCGCCTGGTGCTGCTCGCCACCATTTCCATCATCGTTCAACTGACGACGCCGGTCTTCACGGCGTTCGGCCACGGCTTCTCCTGGCGCGACCTGATCCTGATCGCCGGCGGTCTGTTCCTGGTGTGGAAGGCGACCAAGGAGATCCACCACACGGTCGATCCCGACGACCATCAGGACACGATGCTAGGCGAAACGCTCAAGATCTCGCTTGCCGGCGCGATCTTCCAGATCCTGCTGCTCGACCTCGTCTTCTCCATCGATTCCATCATCACCGCCGTCGGCATGACCGACGAGATCGCCATCATGTATATCGCGGTCATCGCGGCCGTGACCGTGATGATGCTGGCGGCCGGACCGCTGGCGGACTTCATCGCCAAGAACCCCAGCATCGTCATGCTGGCGCTGGGCTTCCTGCTGATGATCGGCATGACGCTGATCGCCGACGGCATGGGCTATCATGTGCCCAAGGGCTACATCTATGCGGCGATGGGTTTTTCGGCGCTGGTCGAGGGCCTCAACATGCTGGCGCGGCGGCGCAAGAAAGCGAAAACCGGCGACGGCCACTGATACTGGTCGGCCGGGGCGAGCCTAGTGCCCCGGAACACCCTTCGGATGGCGGTCACCCATCAAGCCGAGCGTCAGGCCCTGTTCCAGCCAGGCCTTGGCGCCGGCGAGCACAAGCGCAAAGCCGTCGGTTGAGCCGACCGCTTGTTTCACCTGCTCGTCGCCATTGCCGGCAAAGCCGAAATTGTGGACCTCGAGGAATGTCGCTTCGCCAGGCATTTCGGTGAAGGTCCAGACCACCGTGGTCGGCGGATCGCTCCACGTCATGACGATCTTCTTGTCCCTGACGATCTCGCTGACCTCGACTGCCGTCGAGACCCCATACATGCGCCACTCCCACTGAACCGGTTTGCCGCCATCAAGCCGGCCGCTGCCATGGGTGAACCAGAATTTGGTCGTGATCGCCGGATCGACGACGGCTTCGAAAACCTCAGCGACCGGCCGCCGGATCAGCATGGCGGCTTCGGCTGTCGGTGTCTCACGGATTTCCATGGCGATCTCCTTTCGAATACGCCCTCACCAGGCGTCGGGTTCGCGCACCATATGGATGATGTTGGCCGGGTTGGTGATCCAACCACCTCGGAAACCCCCGTCCAAGGGCTCGACGGCATCGCAACGCACAATTCCCGCCTTGGCCAGATGATCCGCGGCGTCCGGAAAATCCCGCGTGAAAAGCTCCAGCCAGATCTCGGCCTGGCTCATCGTCGGCGCCTCGTCGATCCAAAGCCTGTTGGGACCGAACTCGAAACCGATGGCCGGCGCCTTGGCTGTGAACGGCTTGAGGCCGACGACATCGCGGTAGAAGGCGATCGTCGCTTCGTACTGGTGCGATGGCACCCTCATGGCGATGTTGATGCCGCCGGTGATCTTCGCGGTCATGACTGGGCTCCGTTTTTCAAATGTTGTTTTCGCTGGCGGGTTCGCCCTTCATCTCGCTGCGGTAATAGCCGTCGCGCAGATTGATGCCGTATTCGACATAGGCCTTCATGCAGGCCAGCATCTGCGACCAGCCCTCGCAATTCAGGTAGGACTTCTTCAGGCCGACCGCGCCTTCCTGCCAGCCGCTCTCGGCGATGGTGACGAAGGTGCCGCCATCGTCGAGCGGCTCGAAATTCATCTCGATGCGGGTTTTGTAGGCGGGCTTGCCGTCGGCGTCGGTGGCATCCCAGCGCAGCACGATGCGGCTGTCCTTGACCACTTCGTCGACCTCGACCGGCACCTTGCCCCACCAAACGACACCCGAACCGGCCACCAATGGCGCGCTGGCACCGCCGATGGTGGTGAAATAGCCGCTCAGCTTCTTTGGGTTGACGACCGCGTCGAAGACTTCGGCGACCGGTTTGCCGATGCGCCCTGAAACGCTGAATCCAAGAGACATATCCACAGCTCCTTGCTTGAACGAGCCAACGTTATGTTATAGAAATATAACATGTCAAGCCGATCGCAGGACGACAATGTTTTCAAGGCGCTGGCGCATCCGCGCCGGCGCGAAATGCTGGATCGGTTGAAAGACGAGCCAAAGACCACCGGCATGCTGTGCGAAGCCTTTCCCGATATCGACCGCTGCACGGTCATGCTGCATCTCAAGGTGCTGGAGGAGGCGGACCTGATCGTCGCGCGCCGCGACGGACGCGAGCGCTGGAACCATCTCAATGCGTTGCCGATCAAGCAGATACACGACCGCTGGATCAGCCAGTATGCCGGCCATGCGCTCAGCATCATCGACCGGCTGAAGTCCGATCTGGAAGGGTAGGACAAAGGCCGGGCAAAGCCTGCTTGCCGGGCCGCCGCATGCCGAGTGCCCGGCAACGCGGCGCGGCTGGACGAATTGAGCCGATTTATCTATAAGCCGGCCATTCCGACACAGGGCGCCGTACGTTCACCCGGACGCATCGGGACGCTCTGAAATTGAATTCGAGCCTTTTGCAAAGGCGAGATGACGCATCTCGCGGCAAGACGCTCTAGCCGAACACGACAGGGGTGCCATGGCTGGCCATTCACAGTTCAAGAACATCATGCACCGCAAGGGCCGTCAGGACGCGGTGCGGTCGAAAATGTTTTCCAAGCTGGCGCGCGAAATCACCGTCGCCGCCAAGAGCGGAACGCCGGACCCATCGATGAACCCGCGCCTGCGCCTGGCGATCCAGAACGCCAAGGCGGTGTCGATGCCCAAGGACAACATCCAGCGCGCCATCAACAAGGCCTCGATGGGCGACGCCGAAAACTACGAAGCGGTGCGCTACGAAGGGTATGGGCCTGGTGGCGTCGCCGTGATCGTCGAGGCGCTGACCGACAACCGCAACCGTTCGGCGTCCAATGTGCGCGCCGCCTTCACCAAGGCCGGCGGCGCGCTCGGCGAAACCGGATCGGTGTCGTTCATGTGGGACCGCGCCGGCGAAATCTACTATCCGGCCTCGGCCGGCAGCGCCGACAAGATCATGGATGCGGCGATCGAAGCCGGCGCCGACGATGTCGAATCGGACGAGGAAGGCCACACGATCTATTGCGCCTTCGAGACTCTCGGCGAGGTGTCCAAGGCGCTTGAAACCTCGCTCGGCGAGGCCGAATCGGTCAAGGCGATCTGGAAGCCGCAGAACAATGTCCCGGTCGACGAAGAGCGGGCGCAGTCGCTGATGAAGCTGGTTGCCACGCTCGAGGACGATGACGACGTGCAAAGCGTGTACGCCAACTTCGAAGTCGACGACGAGACGATGGCCAAGCTCAGCGCGGCGTGAGCGAAGGTCGTCCGACATGAGCAAAGCTGAGTTGCCGGCCGTCCGCATCACCTATTGCACGCAGTGCCAGTGGCTGCTGCGTGCCGGCTGGATGGCGCAGGAGCTGCTCTCCACCTTCGGCACCGATCTCGGCGAGGTGAGGCTGGTGCCGGGCACCGGCGGCATCTTCACCATCTCCTGCAATGAAGTGCTGGTCTGGGATCGCAAGCGCGACGGCGGCTTTCCGGACGCGGCCAAACTCAAGCAACTGGTCCGCGACGTGATCGATCCGGATCGGGATCTCGGTCACGCCGACCGCAAAGGCCACAAGGGTGACACGCAGAAAGACCCCGCCTGAGCGGAGTTTTTCTGCGTCTCGTTAGACCTCTTCAGAGCAATGCGAAGATAAAGCACGCCATCGCCACGATGGCGGTAATGGTACGGACGTGGTTCCACATCACCCATTGGCTCATCTGGTTTGCCCACACGGCGGCGCCGTTGCTGCTGGCCGGATCGACGGCGGCGAGCGCATCGTTGAGCGGCACGTTGAAGACCATGGTCACGATAGGGTTGCCGACCAGATAGATCACCGCGCCGGCAAGCAACCAGTAGGTGCCCGACTGGCTCCAGCCCAAGAGAGCGGCGACAATGAGGACGAGGCAGATGAGGCCGGTGCCGAACAGCGCTGTCATGAAGGCCGGGGTGATCACCGTGACGTTGATCGAATTCATCGCGGCGATGCCCGCCGGGACGGGCAGCCGGGCAAGGGCCGCCATGACGAAGTTGGAAAAGGCGAAGAATACGCCACCGACGACGCCCGCGCCGATCGCGGCAATGAAGGTGAGGGTTGGAAGAAGCTTGATCATCTCAGTTGCTCCAGACGCCGGTTGCGGCGGTTTGCTCTCTAAAAATATGAGCATGCCTCACATTTGCAAAACGTGATAAACCCTCGTATTTTGTAAGTCAAGTCGTTCCCGGCGATTTTGCCGGGCGCGTTTGTTGGAGACGGTCATGGAAGGCACGCAAACCAATGAGCGGATCGGTTCGCCGCGCCGAGCGCCAAGCCAGCAGCGCAGCCGCGAGCGGGTCGAGCGCATGCTGGCCGCCGCCTCGGCGCTGATTGCCGAACAAGGCAGCGACGCCATGCGCATGGGCGAGGTGGCGGAGCGGGCTGGGGTGTCGATCGGCTCGCTCTACCAGTTCTTTCCGGACAAGAGGGCGATCGTCTGGGCGCTGGCCGAACGCTACACAGCGGAAAGCCAGGCTTGTATCTCGGCGGCACTCAGGGATGTCAGCGACGCCAAAGGCCTGCGGCAGGCTTTCTCGGAGCTGGTCGATATTTACTACGAGCTGTTCCTGGCCGAGCCGGTGATGCGCGACATCTGGTCGGGCACGCAGGCCGACAAGGCGCTGCGCCAGCTCGAACTCGCCGACAGCCGCGCGAACGCGGAATTTCTGATCGCGGTACTCAAACGCCTTCGGCCCGATGCCGATCCGGTGGCGCTCGACACGACGGCATTCTTGGTCTGGCAGATGGGCGAGGCGGCCATGCGGCTGGCGATCTCGGTAGACAGGCAGGAGGGTGACAGGCTGGTCGCGGCCTACAAGCGCATGGCACTCAGGGAATTGCTGGCCGAATAGGGCCGAAGACCCAGCCTTCGGCCAAGCAACAAAAAACCCGCCACAAGGGCGGGCTTTTTGATCCGCGAAAAGCTCTTCGCCTTAGAGGCCGAAACCTTCGAAGCGCTTCTTGAATTTCGACAGGCGGCCGCCGCGGTCGAGCAGGGTCTGCTGGCCGCCGGTCCAGGCCGGGTGCGTGGTCGGGTCGATATCGAGGTTCATCGTATCGCCTTCCTTGCCCCAGGTCGAACGGGTCGTGTATTCGGTGCCGTCGGTCATGACGACCTTGATGGTGTGGTAGTCGGGATGGATTGCGCTCTTCATGGCTCTGTTCCTGGCTTGCCGGCGCGGCGGACGGGCATAAGCCTGCGTCGATGCGCCTCTTTTTAAAACTCGAAGCCGCAGCTATTGAGGAGTCACGGCTTCTAAAACGGTCGGCGTGCCTATACATCAGCCGGAATTGAATCACAAGGCCGCGGCAAGCGCATATTGAGGCGCATATAAGCTGAAGTGGCTAGAGGAAACACCGAGATGGCGCAATCAAGCAGCGCAGACGAGCGCCGACGCTCGCTCAAGCCGCTCAGGCGCCTGTTTCCGTATATCGCCGGATATCGCACGCTGGTCGTCGGCGCCCTTATCTCACTGGCCATCGCGGCGGCAACGACATTGGCACTGCCGCTGGCCGTCCGGCGCATGATCGACCACGGTTTCTCGTCGGCCAGCACCACCTTCATCGCCGAATATTTCGGCGCCCTCGTGGCGATGGCCGCCGTGCTGGCCGCGGCGTCGGCCGGCCGTTACTATTTCGTCATCACGCTCGGCGAGCGCGTCGTCGCCGACATCAGGCGCGATGTCTTTGCCCATGTGACGACGCTGTCGCCTGCCTTCTTCGACACCGCCCAGTCGGGGGAAATCGTGTCACGGCTGGCCGCCGACACCACGCAGGTCAAGTCGGCGGTAGGCGCCACGGCTTCGGTGGCGCTGCGCAACGTCATCCTCGGCCTCGGCGCGGTGGGCATGATGGTCGTCACCAGCCCGAAACTCTCCGGCCTGGTCATCGGGGCGATCCCCGTGATCGTGCTGCCGCTGGTCGCCTTCGGCCGCTCGGTGCGGCGCAAGTCAAGGCAGGCCCAGGACACGCTTGCCGACGCGACGGCCTATGCCAGCGAGCAGATCGGCGCGGTGCGCACGCTGCAGGCCTTCACCAATGAGAGACTGGTCACCGGACGATTCTCGGGCGCGGTGGAAGCGGCCTTCGAGGCAGCGCGCGCTTCGATCTTCGCGCGCTCCTTCCTCACCTTTTTTGCCATCTTCACCATTTTCTCCTCGGTCGTGGCGGTGCTGTGGTTCGGCTCGCGCGACGTGCTCGACGGCACGATATCGCCTGGCACGCTTGGCCAATTCCTCCTTTATTCGGTGTTCGCCGCCGGCGCGCTCGGCGCGCTGTCGGAAGTCTGGGGCGAACTCGCGCAAGCCGCCGGCGCCGCCGAACGGCTGACCGAGATCCTGGCCGAGACGCCGGCAATCCAGGCGCCGGCCGATCCGAAGCCGCTGCCGGCGGTTGCCAAGGGCGCGATCGTCTTCGAGAATGTGTCCTTCTCCTATCCGGCGAGGCCCGATCGTGCCGCCGTCCACGACCTGAGTTTTCAAGTCATGCCCGGTGAGACGGTGGCCATCGTCGGTCCCTCGGGTGCCGGCAAGAGCACGGTGTTCTCGCTGATCCTGCGCTTCTACGATCCGGAAACCGGCAAGATCCTGATCGACGGCGTCGATGTGCGCGAGGCCGATCCCGTCGTGGTCAGGCAGCGCATCGCCATCGTGCCGCAGGACGTCACCATCTTCGCGGCGAGCGCGCGCGACAATATCGGCTTCGGCCGGCCAGGCGCCAGCGAGGCCGAGATCGAGGCCGCGGCCAAGGACGCACTGGCCGACGAGTTTATCCTCAGGCTCGAGAACGGCTATGACAGCCAGGTCGGCGAGCGTGGCGTGACGCTGTCCGGCGGCCAGCGCCAGCGTGTGGCGATTGCACGTGCCATCCTGCGCGACGCGCCGATCCTGCTGCTCGACGAGGCCACCTCGGCCCTCGACGCCGAAAGCGAGACGCTGGTGCAGACCGCGCTCGAGCGGCTGATGCGGGGGCGCACCACCATCGTCATCGCCCACCGGCTGGCGACGGTGCTGAAGGCCAACAGGATCCTGGTCATGGATGGCGGCCGCATCGTCGAGGAAGGCACGCATCAGAGCCTGGTCGCCAAGGGTGGCATCTATGCCAGGCTCGCCAAGCTGCAGTTCGAGACCGGCGCCAGCGCCTTCAGGGGCGCGGCGGAGTAGCAGGTTCAGTTCGCCTCGGCGTAACGAAAATTGTCGTCCCAGGCGGCATCTCAGCCCCCGTAGCGCTGCCTCAAATGGTTGACGAAATGCTTGGCGTTGAGCTTTTCGCCGGTGGTGCGCTCAAGCAGGTCCGGCGTCGACCAGCGCGACCCCTGCGACCAGATTTTCTCGCGGCGCCAACCGTTGATCGCCTCGAAATTCCCCTTTGCAAGATCTTCGTCGGCTGAAGGATGCTCGCGCGTCAGCGCGGCCCATTGCTGCGCCGCCATCATCGCGCCCAGCGTATAGGACGGGAAATAACCGAAGGCGGCACCCGGCCAATGGACGTCCTGCATCGGCCCGTCGGCGGGGTTGTCGATGGTCGAGAGACCAAGATAGTCGCGCATCCTGGCATCCCAGGCTTCGGGCAGGTCAGCCACTTCGAGGCTGCCCGAAACAAGCTCCTGCTCCAGTTCGTAGCGCAGGATGACATGCAAGGGATAGGTCACCTCGTCGGCGTCGACGCGGATTAGGCCGCGTTCGACACGATGCACATGCGGCAGGATATCGTCGAGCGACCAGGCTTCGCCGAGATGCTTCTCCACCACCGGCAGCGCCCAGCGCCAGAAGGCAGGATTGCGCCCGATCTGCTTTTCGACGAACAGGCTCTGGCTCTCATGCACGGCCATGCCGCGGGCCTTGCCGAGCGGCCAGTGCGCCCACGCCTTGGGTAAGTTCTGTTCGTAGAGCGCATGACCGGTCTCGTGCAGCACGCCCATCAGCGCCGACAGGAAATCCGAGGTCTTGTAGCGCGTGGTGATGCGCACGTCGCTGGGCACGCCGCCGCAGAACGGATGGTGCGATACCGACAGTGAGCCGTGCGTCAGGTCGAAGCCGACCGCCGCCATCATGGCAAGGCCGAGTTCGCGCTGCCGGTCGATGGCATAGGTACCCGAAAGCGGCTTCAGCGGATGCTTGCGCAGCCGCGCTTCCTGGATCGCCAGCGCCTCCGGCACGAAGCCCTTGAGGAAGGCCTTGAGGTCGGCGAAGACGGGCGTGATGTCGGCCGTGCGATTGCCGGGATCGTATTGTTCCATCAGCGCGTCATAGGGGGCAAGGCCGAGCACGTCGGAGCGCAGGGCGGCCTCGTCGCGCACCAGCGCCACCACGCCTTCAAGCGCCGGCTGAAAACCCGCCCAATCGTTCTTGGCGCGCAGGGCGCGCCACAATTGCTCGCAGCGCATGCGCGCCGTCGTCTGGCGCTCGACGAATTCGACCGGCAGGCAGGTCAGGTTGGTGTATTGCCGCCGCAGCTCGGCGAGAGCCGCCCGCTGCTCATCGTCCAATTCCTCGCCTTCGGCCGCGGCGATCCAGTCCGATATTTCCGGCGCGGTCGCCCTGGTGTGATACATGCCGGCAAGGGCCGCCATCGCCTCGGCGCGCTTCTCGCCACCGCCGACGGCCATGTGGGTCGCCTCATCGGCGCCGAGGATGGCCAGCGCGTGCTCAAGCGCTTCGAGCTTGCGGCCGAGATCGTCGAGTTTGTGAAAGGACATGGCGGCTTCCGTGGTTGGGGACGGGGCGAAAAGACACCAACGCAAAAGCATTGGCAACCCTCGGATACCATCCGGCAGATGCAGCTTGCGCAAGCGAGGTTGGGCATGAAATGCTGCCGGCGATGGATGAAGGGGGAGCAGAATGATCGGCAACATCCTGGTCGGGCTGGTGGCCTTGATCCATGTCTACATCGTCTATCTCGAGATGGTGCTTTGGGACACGCCGCGCGGGCACAAGACATTCCGCCTGACCCCGGAATTCGCCGGCGCCTCCAAAGTGCTCGCCGCCAATCAGGGTCTCTATAACGGCTTTCTCGCCGCCGGCCTGATCTGGGGGCTTTACCTCGGCGCCGCCGGTTTCCAGGTCAAGGTCTTCTTCCTGTTGTGCGTGGCCATTGCCGGTCTCTATGGCGCGGCGACGGTCGGCCGCAAGATCCTGTACATCCAGACCATGCCGGCGGTGGTCGCCCTGGTCGCGGCCTGGCTCGGTTGGTAGGCAGGATGGGCTGGTAAGGAAAAAAGGACGCCAGCGGGATTGGGGTCCCGAAGGCGTCAATGGGTCCCTTCCCCGAGGAGGTTTCCAGGCCGGAATAGCCTCAGCCGTTCGGATAGTTTCCGCCGTCGGCGCCATCACCCATCAGGAAACCGCTGCCGGTGTCGATCATCAGGCGTTGATCCACATTGTCGAGCCGGCGCAGCAGGTCATGGTATTGCGCGGCCGGGATCCTGCCGTGATCCGACGCGGCTATCCTCTCGGCGACCTGACTGATACGGGCGGTGCGCATTTCCAGGCGCTCCGCGACGGCCGGAGTGATGTGGTTGGCTTGCCTGGCGTCGACGATGCCCTGATGAACACCCTGGACCTGCTGAACGAGCGCCTCGACACGGGGGCCTGCCATGTCGGTGGGGGCGGTCGCATCGAGAGCGCCCTTGTGGTGGCCAGCGGCATAGGCGCCGGCAAGCGGGACGGCAATGAGAATTGCGGCAAGCGTTGCAGTCTTGAGAGATGCTGATGGGCGCATGATGCGCTTCCTCCTGCTGGGAAGGGAGAGCGGCCGCGCCGCCTCGCCTCCCGACCATTTTGGGTCGTCCAGTCCCGTCGCGTCGCGATGGGAGGCATCGCCGGCGGTTCTCGGCCCTGCGCAGCAAGCTAGGAGCGCTTCGGCGCGAAGTGTAATTAAAAAAAGATAATCTTTTCAGGCCTTGCCGGCCGATTCCTGCGCCCTAGAGTTGAGCCGGCGAACAATTTCGCGTGAGTTCGCGTGATCATGGATCAACGTTCGGTGAGCTTCAGTTCAATGCGGCGGTTCTTGTTGCGCGCCTCTTCCGTGTCGGCGGGATCGAGCGGCTGGAATTCCCCGAAGCCGGCGGCGACGAGCCGGTTGGCCGGCACGCCATTCTCGATCAGGAACTTGACCACCGAGGTCGAGCGCGCCGTCGACAGTTCCCAATTGTCGCGATAACGGCCGGTGCCGGACAGCGGCTTGTTGTCGGTGTGGCCGTCCACGCGCAGCACCCAGTTGATCTCCGGCGGGATCTCTTTCTGCAGTTCGATGATGGCGTCGGCGAGCTTCTTCATCTCGACCTTGCCGGCATCGTTGATCACTTCGGATCCGGTCGGGAACAGAACCTCCGACTGGAACACGAAGCGGTCGCCGACGATGCGGATGTTCTCGCGATCGGCCAGGATTTCGCGCAGACGTCCGAAGAAATCGGAACGGTAGCGGTTCAGTTCCTGCACACGCTGCGCCAGCGCCACGTTCAGGCGACGGCCGAGATCGGCGATCTTGGTGTTGGAATCGCGGTCGCGCGTTTCGGAGACGTTGAGGGCATCCTCGAGCGCGCCGATCTGCTTGCGCAATGCCGCGATCTGCTGGTTGAGGATCTCGACCTGGCTCAGCGCCTGCTGGCTGATCTGGCGCTGGTTGTCCAGTTCGCCGCCCAGCGCCGCGGCTCGCTGGTTGGCGGCGTCGCCGGCACCCGCACCTTGCGCCAGCAACTGTTCGAGCCGGCTCTTCTCCGCCTCCGCCGCCGACAGCGACGCCTGCAGGTTGGCCAGCGAATCGTCCTTGTCCTGCGCCGTCGAGCGCTCCAGCGCCAGAAGCTGGGTCAGTTCGTTGATCTGCGAATTGAGGCGCGACAGCGCCGTGTCCTTGCCGGAGATTTCGCGCCCGAGCAGGAACTGCGCCAACACGAAGACGGTGAGCAGGAACATGATGGCGAGCAACAGCGTCGAAAGCGCGTCGACGAAGCCCGGCCAATAGTCGATGCGGCGATCGGTACGCCGGCCCCTGGCAAGCGCCATGCTAGTGCACCCCGGGCTTCTTCAGCGCGTCGGCGATCTTTTCCAGCGTGTTGCGCATCGCCTTTTGTTCGTCCGACTGGGCTTCGACCCAGTCGCGCATGATCTGCTGTTCGGAGCGCATGTTCTTGACCAAGCCGGAAATGCCGTCGGCGAGATTGGCCATGGCGGTGGCGACGCGCGGGTTGGAGCCGCCGCCATTCTCCTGCATGCTGCGCAGCCGCTCCGACAGGACGCGGATCTCGTCGGAAGAGTCGGCCTTGGCCGGGTCGGAAACGACGATGTCGGACGACAGATCCGTAACCGAGGATAGCCAGTTCTCGAGCTCGGTGTAGAAGCGCGTCTGGGCGCGGCCGGCCTGCAAGTCGAGGAAGCCGAGCACGAGCGAGCCGGACAGGCCGAACAGCGAGGATGAGAAGGCTGTGCCCATGCCGGCCAGCGGCGCCGACAGGCCCTGTTTCAGCGAATCGAGCACCGCGGCGGCGTCACCCGTGCCGGGATCGAGCGATTCGATGGTCTCGCGGATCGAGCCGATCGTATTCAGCAGGCCCCAGAAAGTGCCAAGCAGGCCGAGGAACACCAAAAGGCCCACAAGGTAGCGCGAGGTGTCGCGGCTTTCGTCGAGGCGGGTGGCGATGGAATCGAGCATTGTGCGCATCGATGAGGTCGAAAAGGCCATGGACGAGGAACGGCCGATCATCGCCTTCATCGGCGCCAGCAGCACCGGTTCGGTGGTTTCGGAGCCGGCTCGGAAAGAGTTGACCCAGCGGACCTCGCGAAACAGCCGCCCGACCTGCGTGAAGGCCAGCAGGATACCGACGACGAGCACGCCGACGATCAGGCCGTTAAGGCCGGGGTTGGTGACGAAAGCGGTGGTGACCTGGCGGGTCAGGATGGCGGCGATGAAAGCGACGATGGCCAGGAAGATGACCATGGTCAGCAGGAAGACCTGCGGACTGGACAGTTTATGCGGGTCGTAGATCAGCACGTCGGAGCGCCTGCCCATGCCGAAGGATCTGAGAAAAGCCATCCGTGCCCCGTTTCCGATGCCGCTGCCGCCGATCACGTAGTTGGCAACTCTAAACGGAATTATGACCAAATTGAATGGTGCTTGGCAATATTGCCACAGGCGGCCTTTGGAGCCGGCGCATCAGAGGCGGTTGATGACGAGGCAGTCGACCATGGCCGCCAAATGCAGGCCGGCGCCGGTGACGACGAAGCCGTGCCACAGTGCGTTGTGGAAGCGCAGCGCCTTCCAGGCGAAGAAAATCACGCCGCAGGAATAGACGACGCCCCCGGCGACGATGAGCACGATCGACGTGGTCGGCAGCGTCTCGACGAGCGGCTTGACGAGAACGATGCCGCTCCAGCCGATGGCAAGATAGAAGACGATCGCCAGCCTGTCGAAACGGCCGGGGAAAAACACCTTGATGGCAATGCCCGTTGCGGCCGCGGCCCAGACCAGGACGATCATCCAGCGCGCCAGCGCAGAGTTTCCCAACTGGGCGAGAAAGGGTGTGTAGGTGGCGGCGATCAAGAGATAGATAGCGGCATGATCGAAGCGCCGCAGGATCCATTTCGCGGGCGAGGTCACCGGCCACAGATTGTAGGTCAGCGATACCGAGAGCACGGTGAGCAGCGACACGACATAGAAGGCGGCGGCGATATATTCGCCAGGCCCGACCCGGAAGGCAGCGAGCGCCAGCAGTGCCGAACCGGCCGCGATCGCCAGCACGATCCCGACAGCATGGACGATCCCGTCGGCGATCATCTCGGCGCGCGAATAGTGCCAGCGTCCGATGAAGGGGATCTCGATCTGTGGCGGGGTACTGGTCATCTATCGTCCTGCATCACCCCATATCTGGGCAACCGACGGACAGTATTTCAAGCTTTGTTTGCGGTTTTACGACTGCGCGCTTTGCCTTGACGCAATGCCAGATGCAAAACCGCGAACATTTTTCCCGGAATTGCTTCAGCGCGGCGGGAGCGGCTTTTTCACCGTCTTCAGCAATGCGCGCTGGATGATCTCGTTGCCGGCGACGACCGTGCCGGTGTCCAGCATGTCCTGTCCGCCATCCATGTCGGAGGCGAAGCCGCCCGCTTCGCGGATCAAGAGCAGGCCGGCGGCCATGTCCCAAGCCGACAGGCCCACTTCCCAGAAGCCGTCCATGCGGCCGGCGGCGACATAGGCAAGATCGAGCGAGGCGGACCCCATGCGGCGGACGCCGGAGACCTCGGCCATGACGTTGCGCAGTTCGACCAGGAAATTGCCGTGATGGCCCCGGCCGAGATGCGGCACGCCGCAGCCGATCACCGTGTCGACAAGCTTGGTACGGCCGGCAACGCGCAGGCGGCGATCATTCATGAAGGCGCCGCCGCCGCGCTCGGTGGTGTAGAGCTCGTCCATGGCGGGATTGTAGACCACGCCAGCCACGATCTGGCCCTGGCGCTCGAGCGCGATCGAGACGGCGAACAGCGGGATGCCGTGCAGGAAATTGGTGGTGCCGTCGAGCGGGTCGACGATCCAGCGGTGCTGGCTGTCATCGCCGGCGATGGCGCCGCGCTCTTCCATCAGGAAGCCGTAGCCAGGACGTGCCTTCGACAGTTCGGCGAAAACGATGTCCTCGGCCTTGCGGTCGGCCTGGCTGACATAGTCGCCGGGGCCCTTCATCGAGACTTGCAGGTTCTGGACCTCGCCGAAGTCGCGCGACAGCGAGCGGCCGGCCTTCATTGCGGCCTGAACCATGACGTTGAGGAGGGCTGAGCGTGCCATAGTGCTTCTTCCTGGTGCGGCGCTTTAAATTCTGTCTCGATGCATGCCGGTGACCCAAACCGGGGCCACGGGCGACATGCATGCATCAGTCGGCGCGGCGCACGTAAGTGATTTCGTTGGTGTCGACGATGATGCGTTCGCCGGCGCCGATGAAGGGTGGCACCAGCACGCGAATGCCATTTTCCAGCACCGCCGGCTTGTAGGAGGATGCCGCCGTCTGGCCCCTCACCACGGGATCCGCCTCGGTGATGGTCAGCGTCACGTAATCGGGCAGCGAAATGCCGATCGGCCGCTCCTCGTAGAGCTGAACCGTCACCATCATGCCGTCCTGCAGGAACGCGGCACGGTCGCCGACGAAATCCTTGTTCAGTTCGAGCTGCTCATAGCTTTGGGTGTCCATGAACACCAGCGCGTCGTCCTGCTCGTAGAGGAAGGAAAAGTCCTTCAGGTCTAGCCGGATCTGCTCGACCGTCTCGGCCGAACGGAAGCGCTCGTTGAGCTTGGTGCCGTTGATGAGGTTCTTCAGCTCAACCTGGTTGTAGGCGCCGCCCTTGCCGGGCTTGACGGTGTTGGTCCTGACCGCCACCCAGAGGCCGCCATCGTGTTCGATGACGTAGCCGGGGCGGATTTCGTTGCCATTGATCTTGGCCATGATGATGGGATCCGGGATGCTGCCAACGGCCGGGCCATTGGGATGGGATGTTCGCCGTGACAGGCGATTTTAGGCTCCAAGACCACAAATCGCCCGGAGAGGCAAGGGAGGGCGGGTTGCGGCTGAGCAACGGGGGCGGGCACCGGCCGGTTCCGCCTACCGCCATCAGGGCAGGCGGTTGGCCTTCTGCAGGGCCTGCTTGGTCTGGTCATCGCTCAGCCCTTGCAGGAAATCGTCCATCTGCTGATCGATGAGGCCGGCGCGGCGGGCGACGATGTACCAGGCGCCGGCGAGCACGAGGTCGGGATCGGTGCCGATGCCTTGCATATAGAGTTTTGCCAGCCGGTTCTGGGCCGCGACATTGCCGCCTTCGGCGGCCTGCTTCGTCCAGCCGAAGGCCGATTTCAGGTCGCGCGCGCCGCCGCGGCCCTCGATCATCCAGGCGGCGAGATCGATCTGCGCGGTGTCGTAGTTCTGACGGGCGGCCTGCGCCAGCAGCCGCCGTGCCTGTGCATCGTCGCGCGGCTTGCCGCCGACGCCGTTGGCATAGATCTGCGACATGGCGTACTGCGCGTCGGCAAGACCGGTCGCGGCGGCGCGCTCATAGTAGGAAACCGCCTTGGCCAGGCCGGCGTTGCCGGGATCCTGCTGGACCAGCATCTGCGCGAAATTGAACTGCGCAAGCTGATTGCCGGCTTCGGCGGCGGCCTGCATCAGGGCATAGGCTTCCTTCGCGTCCTTCTTGACGTAGCGGCCGTCGAGCAGCATCAGCGCATATTGAAACTGCGATTCCGGCACACCCTGCTCGGCGGCAAGCGCATACCATTTCGCGGCTTCGGCCGCGTTCAACGGCACGCCCAACCCACGCGACAGGATCTCGGCCACCAGCGTCTGCGCCGCCGGATCGCCATTCTGCGCGCGGACCAGCGCCAGATTATAGGCGGTCTTGTAAAGACCACGCTGGAAGGCACCATAGGCAGCGTCCGCCGGCTTGGCGCCAAAGCGGTCGGGATTGACGCTGTCGGCCGATGGCAACGGCGCGGGCTCGGATGTAGTGGCGGGCTGCGGCAGCTGCTTTTCGATCGGCTTGTCGGTGTGCACGCCGGTTTCAGGCTTGGGCTGCGGCAAGGGTATGGTTTCGGCGGCGGCGGCCTGGATCATCACCGCCGCGAGCATGGCCTGAAGGGAAAGCCTTGCCAGGAACACGTCAGTCCTCGAGGCGCGGCGCTGTTTCGTCGAGCAGCGCATTGGCCCGGGCGATCGCCGCCTTCGGATCGATGCCGTCGGCGAACACGGCGCTCGACAGCGCGACGAATTCGGCGCCGGTGGCGGCCACGGTTTCGACAGAGGCAAGATCGGAACCGGCCTCGACGATGCAGGGGATCTGGATCATCTGCGCCCACCATTGCCCCAATGACAGGTTGCGCGGATGCGGCTCGGGCTTGTTGTCGTAGCCGAACCGGCCGAAGAAAATGTAGTCGGGCCGGGCTTCGCCGAGTTCGAGCGCGTCGTCACGCGTCTTGGCGCCGCCGGCGCCGACCGTCATTTTCGCCTGGAAATGTTCGATCGTCTCGGCGAGTTCGGCCTTGGAGACCTCGACATGGATGCCGTCGGCCTGGACGCGGCCCGCGATGCGGGTGTCGCCAGCGATAATGACGGCCACTCCGGCGGCCTGCGCGACCGGCACGATACGCTCGGCGAAGGCCTGGAAGGAGGCCTCGTCCATGCCGTTCTCGGGCAGGATCAGCGAGGCAACATCGCCGCCGTCGAAAGCGGCCGTGATCCGATCCGCCGGTACGCCGGACGGCGCGATCAGCACGATGCGGCAGCGGTTGGGGGGCGTTGCGTCATTCATGGTTCTTCGATCCCGGGTTTCGCCTATGCCGGGCGAAGATGGTTGGATTGCGGCATAGAGCAAACTGCCCGCTTTGAACAGGCGGGCAGCCGGGATCGCGATTTTTGATCCGCCGGACAGCCGGCGCGTCGCCTTACTTGATCGGCTCGGGGCTCGCGGCGGCCGGTCTCGGTTTCCACAATGTCCAGCCGAGGTTCATGCTGGCGGCCGCGATCAGGATGGCGGCGGCGCCGGCGACCTGACTGAGGTGCAGCCGGTGGCCGAAGGCGGTGACATCGACCAGGATGGCAACGACCGGATAAATGAAGGATAGCGACCCCTGCAGATGCGTCGGCAGCTTCTGGATGGCGCCGTACATAAGGATGTACATCAGGCCGGTGTGGACGATGCCGAGCGTTGCCAGCATGGCCCAGCTCCATGGATCGCCGGGGAGATGCGCGAGATTGGCGAAGGGCGCGAGCATGACGACGCCGACGCAGACCTGAATCAGCGCGATCAGATGCGGCGGCGTGCCCTTGAGCTTCTTGGTGACGATTGCCGCGACGGCCCAGAAAAAGGCGGCGGCCAGGGCCATCAGGATCCCGGCGAAATAGTTCGTGCCGACATCAGCGGCATCGGGAGCAGCGGCGACGATCAGCAGCATGCCGGCGAAGGCGATTGCCAGCCATGTCAGCTTGGTCAATGTCAGCCGCTCGGCGAACAAGAGCGCGCCGAAGCCGACCAGCATGAAAGGCTGCGTGTTGTAGACGGCGGTGGCGATCGAGATCGACGCGCGCGAGAAGGCGCTGAACAAGAGCAGCCAGTTGATGACGATCGCCGCACCCCCAAGCGCGGCAAGGCCGATGACGCGCAACGACAGCCTGTTGCGCAGTAATCCAAGCGAAGCGCAGATGAAGAGCAGCGTCAGCGCGCCGAACGCGCAGCGCCAGAACACGACATCCATGATCGGCTGACCGGACATGATGACGAACCAGCCGATCGTTCCCAGGATCGCCATTGCGGCCGACATTTCGACCGTGCCTCGTACCGTATCGTTCATAATAAGCCTCTGAACCCGTTGAGGCGGCATAATCTCATGTGAGGTCTGGGCTATCCATCTCCTAGGAAAGGCAATATAATGATAGTGCCTAATTAAATTAGGCATCCGCTCGAAATCAACGAGAAATAGAAAATGCTGGATGATTTGGACCGAAATCTGCTGGAAATCCTGGTCAGGGATGCGCGAACCTCGCTGAAGGATTTGGCGGCCCAGGTCGGGCTATCGTCGCCGAGCGTTTCGGAGCGGCTGCGGCGCCTCGAGGAGCGCGGCGTCATCCGGGCGTTCACCGTCGAGATCGATCCGCTGGCGCTCGGCTATACGCTGCAGGCGATCGTGCGGATCAAGCCTCTGCCGGGCAAGCTGCACATCGTTCAGAAATTGATCGAGGAGATTGAGGCGTTTGGCGAATGCGACAAGGTGACCGGCGACGACTGCTTCGTCGCCCGGCTGTTCGTGCGCTCGATCGGCGACCTCGACGGCATTCTCGATCGCATCGCCGACAAGGCCGAGACCAGCACCGCCATTATCAAGGCACAGCCGATCCGGCGGCGACCGCCGCCACTGGGGTTGCCGGCGGCCTCGTAGGCTTGACACGGCATGGCAGTGGTGGAAAGGCGCGGCCAGTCCACCATCTGTCAGTCTTCCGCCGGATGACCGTCCGAGGAGCCAAAAAAGATGGCGCAGAACATTTATGATCAACCCGATTTCTTTGCGGGCTACAGCCAGCTTGGCCGCTCCGTCGAAGGCCTGGATGGTGCCGCCGAGTGGCCGGCGTTGCGCGCGATGCTGCCCGATGTCGGTGGCCTGAGGGTCGTCGACCTCGGCTGCGGCTTTGGCTGGTTCTGCCGCTGGGCACATGAAAATGGAGCGAGGGAAGTCCTTGGGCTGGACCTGTCGGAGAAGATGCTGGCCCGTGCGAGAGCGGCCGGCCCGGACACCGGCATCACCTACGAGAGAGCCGACCTCGACCAGCTCAGCCTGCCGCAAGGCGGCTTCGACCTCGCCTACAGTTCGCTCGCCTTGCATTACGTCGAAGACATTGAGCGCCTGTTCGGGGCCGTGCACGAAGCCCTGTTGCCCGGCGGGCATTTCGTCTTCTCGACCGAGCATCCGATCTACATGGCGCCGACCAATCCGGGCTGGTCGATCGATGGGGAGGGGAAAAGGACCTGGCCTGTCGACCAATATCTGGTGGAAGGGCCGCGCAAGACCAACTGGCTGACCAAGGGGGTGGTGAAACATCACCGCACCATCGGCACCACGCTCAACGCCCTGATCCGCGCGGGTTTCACGATCGAGCATGTCGAGGAATTCCGTCCGACGGACGCGCAGATCGCGGCCAGACCGGACCTGGCGGAAGAACTCGAGCGGCCGATGTTCCTGCTGGTTTCGGCGTGCCGATAGAATAGGGGCATGGCGAGGCGCGCGGGTTGCTTTTGCTGTCGCTCGACTCAAGATTGTGGGCTATTCAGGCGTCGACGCGCTTTCCCTCCAGATCAGTTCCTCCTCATGTCAGGCCTGCTTCTCGATCCGTGGTTCTACGCGGCCGCCATTCCGGCGGTCATCCTGGTCGGCCTGTCCAAGGGCGGCTTCGGCGGCGCGGTTGGTTTCGTCGGCGTGCCGCTGATGGCGCTGACCATGCCGCCGGTTCAAGCGGCCGCCATCCTGCTGCCCATCCTGTGCCTGATGGACATCGTCTCGGTGTGGACATGGTGGGGCGTGTACGACCGCAAGATGCTGGTCGACATGATGCCGGGCGCCATCGTGGGCATCGGGCTTGGCTGGCTGACGGCGGCACTGGTCACCGAGGAAGCGGTGCGGCTCATCGTCGGCGCCGTTGCCATCATCTTCGTGCTGCGCTGGCTTTACCTGCAATTTCGTCATGGTTCCGACCATGCGGCCGCACCTAATCGCGTGGCCGCGGCCATATGGGGCACGGTCGCAGGCTTCACCAGCTTCGTCGCCCATGTCGGCGGCCCGCCCTTCCAGGTCTATGCCTTGCCGATCCGGCTCGACCCCAAGGTGTTGTCGGGCACGGCAGCGATCTTCTTCGCCGCTACCAACGCGCTGAAACTCATCCCCTATTTCGCGCTCGGCCAGTTCGACACCGCCAATCTGACGGCGTCCGCCGTGCTGATGCCGCTGGCGCCACTGTCGACCATCGCCGGTGCCTGGCTGGTGCGGCGGATGCGGCCAGAAATTTTTTATCCCTTCACCTATGCGACCGTGGCGGTCGTGGCAGTGAAGCTTCTGTGGGACGGGATCGCCGGCATCATGTAGCGCTCCAGCCGCGTCAGGCGGCGCTGGGCACCATGCGTCTTGGCCGGCTGAGCGCCATTGTGGCACCGGCGGCAAGGACCACCACCATGCCGGCGAGAATCCCGACGTCGTGCAGGGTAGGCTTCAGAACCATGTCGGTGATGATGATGAGCATGACCGCATAGTCGAAGCGCGCCGCCCGCAGGATGCGCTGTCCATAGCCAAGTGCCGCAGGCGTCACGCCATCCCTGGCGATCATCGCGCCCATGCGGTCGGCGGTCGGCTTGAAGACGAACATGCCAATGCAGAAGGTCGTGGCGTAGCCGGCAAGCCCGATCAGGACCCAGAGATCGGAGAAGCCGACCCAGAACGAGCACATGATCAATCCGAAGACCAATGTCAGCATCGACATCGGAGCGAAGAAGCGGTTGCCCAGTTCGCCAGTGGCGCGCATCGCCTGCAGCGTTCCCTGGATGTTGCCGGCGCGATCCGCCAGCGTCGCCAGCACCATCAGCGTGAAGCCGCCGCCGACCCAAAGCATCGCCGAAAGGATGTGCAGCAATTTGATGATGGAATACCAATCCATGGCTTTTTCCCCGATGTCCAATGGTTGCTGGCGAGGCCGCGCCATTGCCCGCCCGCCGCTTCGATGCCGCAGCGTTTAGCGCCGCGGCTGTTTCAGGACGATGTCGTGGAAAAACCGGCTGTGTTTCAGGCTGCCGGCTAACGAAAGGAGAGACTAATATGATGAACCCACCGCCCGGTTTTCTGCTATCGTCGGCAGCGTCGGGGAGCGACATCGTCCGGAAACACTGCCGATGCTAGTGCCGACGCCGGAAGTCCGGCGGCGACAGCGCTCGCCTGACGATCAACCCATTCCCAGCTTGGGAAAAAGGCAATTCGGGGGACTAATATGCAAGGGGTAGCACGGAATTTCTTCACGCTGGCGATCATCTACGCGTTGTGCGGCATGGCGCTCGGCATCCACATGGCGATCAGCGAAGACCACGGCCAGATGCCGACCCACGCCCACACGATGGTGGCCGGTTGGCTGATGTCGGCGGTTTTCGCGTTCTTTTACCACCTGTTTCCGGCTGCCGGGCAAAAGACGCTGGCCCTTGTCCATTTCTGGCTGACGGCAATCAGCGGCATCGGGCTGATGATCGGCCTTTATATACTGCTTGCCGGAAATCCGGGGATCGAGCCGTTGCTGGGGATATCTTCGATCGGCTTCTACGCAGGCATGCTGCTGTTTGCCTTCATCGCCTTGCCGGTGGTGTGGAAAAAAAGCCTGAGTGAAGGCTGAAACCCAGCCGGTGCGGCTGTGTTGTTACGGCACAGGAGCACGGTGTTGGGTAAAAAAACATCAGAGCCGTTAAGGGTTCATTAAGCTTTACAGGCGTTTACTATGTCCATCCAGTGATCTGGATTCTTACCGAGTGGTTGGAGCCACTTTGTTTGACGCCTCCCTGTTAAACTCCTGAGAGCCGCCTTATCCGCGGCTCTTTTTTTGTCCGCACCCAGGCGGCATTCCGCACGGCCGAACGCCGTTAACCTTCTGTTAAACATGTGCTTGCCTTCACCCCGGACGAAGCGCATTTTCAAGCTTCAGTTTTATAGGGTCACGGGTGTATCGGCAGAGAGCCGAATCGGCCGGTCGCAAGTGCAGGGGCGTATCAATGAACGAGCCTTCGAAGGGCATTGCGAAAACCGTCAAGCTGGCGGAACGCCGGGTGTTTTCGCACTCCTTCAAACCGCTTTACCAGGAAGGCATGGGCCTGGTCGAACAGGCGGCGGAGTATCTCGACGGCAAGGGCCGGGCAGAGGCCAAGAAACTGTCGCGGCTGGCGGCCACGCTCTACGCGGCCGAATCGATGCGGCTGACCACCAGGCTGATGCAAGTTGCCTCGTGGCTGCTTTTGCAGCGTGCGGCGAATTCCGGCGAGATGACGCGCGATCAGGTCGCTTCGGAAAAATCCAAGGTGCGTCTCGACACCGCTTCCGCCCATGACGAGGCGGCCGGCTGGGCCGAACTGCCGACCGATTTCCTCGATCTCGTCAACCGGTCGTTGCGCCTGCAGGCATTGGTGCGCCGCATGGACGAAGAGATCTATGGCGCAGGCGCCGTGGTCGACATGCAGCCCGTGGCCCGCCGGCCCAATCCGGTGTCGGACCAGATCAGCCTGCTCAACACGGCTTTCGCCCGCAACTGAGAAACGTCGAGGCCTCCCGGTTGGCTGAACGTTTCCGGTTTGTTCACTTTTCGCTGGCATCGCTGTCCGCCGGAGGTACACTCACGGCATGGGGGACGCGATTCGCATCATCGGGATCGATCCGGGGCTCAGGCGCACCGGCTGGGGCATCGTCGAGAGCCTCGGCAATTCCTTGCGCTTTGTTGCTGCGGGCACCGTCCGCTCGGAGGACAAGGCGGCGCTGGCGACGCGGCTCTGCCAGCTGCATGACGGGCTCGCCGACATCCTGCACCGGGCCATGCCGCATGAAGCCGCGGTCGAACAGACCTTCGTCAACAAGGATGCCGTGGCGACGCTGAAGCTCGGCCAGGCGCGCGGCATCGCCATGCTGGTGCCGGCGCGCGCCGGCCTCGTCGTCGCCGAATATGCGCCGAACGCGGTGAAGAAAGCGGTGATCGGCGTCGGTCATGGCGACAAGAAGCAGATCCACATGATGGTGAAGGTGCTGTTGCCGAAAGCGATCTTCGACACCGAACATGCCGCCGACGCGCTGGCCATCGCGATTTGTCACGCGCATCACCGGCAAAGTGCCGCTTACCGGATGGCGCTTGCCGAATAGCAATGTTCTTGACTTGTTCACGCTGCGCGCGTAGTAATACCCTAGAGGTATTACCATGCGCGTGACCACCAAGGGCCAAGTCACAATCCCCAAGCCGATAAGGGACCATCTGGGCATCGGACCGGGCTCCGAGGTTGAGTTCGTGGCCACCGAGGAAGGGGCTCGGCTCGTTGCCGTCAATGAAAACCTGTCCGATGAAGAAGTCGCGCGCAGGTTCAGGAATATTCTCCACGGCATGGCGGGCACACTGGATCTGGGAGGCATGACCGCCGACGCTTACATGGAGTGGTTGAGAGGCCCGCGTGAAGATCTCGACGTTGATTGACACCAATGTCCTCATCGACGTTTGGGGGCCAACCGGGCCGCTGACGGAATGGTCAGCGTCTGCAATCGTTTCATGCCGTAGCGACGGCGCATTGGTCGTCAATACAATCGTCTGGTCTGAGCTCGCGCCGCTGATCCCGACGGAGACGGCGCTTCGAAGAGCCGTCGACATGCTCGAAATGGATCGCGAACTTGTACCTTGGGACGCGGCATTCCTTGCGGGCGTCACGCATTCCCGCTATCGCCGGGCCGGTGGCGTTCGGGAACGCACCTTGCCTGATTTCTTTATTGGTGCTCATGCGGCTGTTGCCGGACATCGTCTTTTGACCCGCGACGCCGCGCGCTATCGCAGTTATTTCCCCGATCTCGATATCATCTCTCCGGAAACGCACCCATGAGGGGCTTATCTCCCATGAAAGATCTGGCATGATAGGCAAGCTCAAGGGTACGCTCGACGAGGTCGACGAAGACCATTGTCTCGTCGATATCCACGGCGTCGGCTACGTCGCGTACTGCTCGACCCGCACGCTTGCCGCGCTGCCTTCGCCTGGCGAAGCGGTGGTGCTGTTCATCGAGACCTATGTGCGAGAGGACATGATCCGGCTCTATGGTTTCCAGTCGCAGCTCGAGCGCGAATGGTTTCGGCTGCTGATGAACAATGTGCCGGGTGTCGGCGCCAAGGTGGCGCTGGCCATCCTGTCGACGCTGGCGCCGGCTGACCTTGCCAATGCCATTGCACTGCGCGACATCGCCATGGTTTCCCGCGCGCCCGGCGTCGGCAAGAAGGTGGCCGAGCGCATCGTCACCGAATTGAAGGCCAAGGCGCCGGCCTATGCGGGCACCGCCACCGGCACCATTGGGCTCAAGCAGGAACTCGGCGAAGGCGTAGCGCCGGCGCCGATCACCGACGCCGTCTCGGCGCTGGTCAATCTCGGCTATTCCCGCGACACCGCCGCCAACGCCGTGTCAGCAGCGCTGAAGACGGCGGGCGAGGGCGCTGATGCGTCCAAACTGATCCGTTTTGGGTTGAAGGAACTGGCACGGTGAGCCATCGCTTGTCCGGGGCGCTGCCCTGTGCAAGGAAGGTCCCATGAGCCTTTCCCCCCGCCTCATTGCACCGGAAAAGCGCGGCGAGGATGCCGAGCAGACCCTGCGGCCGCAAACGCTTGACGATTTCGTCGGCCAAGCGGCGGTGCGGGCCAATCTCAAGGTCTTCATAGAGGCCGCCAAGGGCCGCAAGGAAGCGCTCGACCATGTGCTGTTCGTCGGACCGCCGGGGCTGGGCAAGACGACGCTGGCGCAGATCATGGCGCGCGAACTCGGTGTCAATTTCCGCTCGACCTCCGGGCCGGTCATCGCCAAGGCCGGCGATCTCGCGGCATTGCTTACCAATCTCGAAGAAGGCGACGTGCTGTTCATCGACGAGATCCACAGGCTCAACCCGGCGGTGGAGGAAATCCTTTATCCGGCGATGGAGGATTTCCAGCTCGACCTGATCATCGGCGAGGGTCCGGCGGCGCGTTCGGTGAAGATCGACCTAGCGCACTTCACGCTGGTCGCCGCCACCACGCGGCTCGGCCTGCTCACCAATCCGCTGCGCGACCGCTTCGGCATCCCGGTGCGGCTCAACTTCTACACCGTCGAGGAGTTGGAGCAGATCGTGCGGCGCGGCGCGCGCATCCTGCAGATGCCACTCGGCGACGACGGTGCGCTGGAAATCGCGCGGCGCGCGCGCGGCACGCCACGCATTGCCGGACGGCTGCTGCGGCGCGTGCGCGATTTCGCCTCGGTGGCCGGCGACGGCCATGTCGACCGCCTGATCGCCGACGAGGCCTTGACCCGGCTCGAAGTCGACGCGCTTGGCCTCGACGCCCTCGACCGCCGCTATCTCAGCATGATCGCCCGTAATTTCGGCGGCGGTCCGGTCGGCATCGAGACCATCGCCGCCGGCCTGTCCGAGCCGCGCGATGCCATCGAGGACATCATCGAGCCCTATCTGATCCAGCAGGGGTTCATCCAGCGCACACCACGCGGACGCATGCTGACCGCCAATGCCTGGCGCCATCTCGGCCTCGATGCGCCGAAGGATTTGGCGCAACAGCAGATCAATCTGTTCCAGGAAGAATAGCCACGCAAGCGATCAGGCGCGGCTTTCGCGGACTAGCGATCAAGCATCAGTGAACGGGCCTGCGCAAATTCTCCTCATCTTCGCCGGCTTACCGGCGTATTGCTGGATTTTATCGAGTTCGCTGCATCCATGCATGTCGTCCAACCAAAACCGAGATCGCTTTTGGGCGACATGTAGCAGCGCATGCCGAAATGAGGTGCCGGAGCCACTTGATGATAACCAGACGCGGGTTCCTGCGCTTTATCGGCGGGTCGTTCCTGTCGGTCGCCTCCTTCAGCGCCTACGCCGTCGGTATCGAGCCGATGCTGCTGACGCATGTGAAGCGCTATGCGCTGACGCCACCGCATTGGCCGGCCGGATTGAAGCTGCGCGTCGTCGCGCTCGCCGACATCCATGCCTGCCGGCCATGGATGACGCCGGAGCGGATCGCTTCGCTTGCCGAAGAGGCGAATGCCTTGCAGCCGGACCTGATCGTGCTGCTCGGCGACTACATAGCCGGCATGCGCCTGGTGTCGCAAAGGGTGACGCCGCCGGAATGGGCTGGCGCCCTGTCGGGCCTCAAGGCGCCGCTCGGCGTGGTGTCGATCCTCGGCAATCACGACTGGTGGGCCGACGGCTTTGCGCAGCGTGCCGAAGTCGGCCCGACGATCGCGCGCAAGGCTCTGGAGAAAGCCGGCATCCCGGTGCTGGAGAACGACGCCGTGCGTCTGGAAAAGGACGGACATGGCGTCTGGATCGCGGGCCTCGCCGATCAGTTGGCGCTGTTGCCGAAAAAGAAGCACGAGCCTCCCAGGGGATTGGACGATCTCGACGGCACGCTGGCCAAAATCAGCGACGCCGCGCCCGTCATCCTGCTGGCGCACGAACCGGACATTTTTCCAAAAGTGCCGTGGCGTGTGTCGCTGACGCTATCGGGACACACCCATGGCGGGCAGGTGCGGCTGTTCGGCTATTCGCCGATCGTGCCATCCCAGTTCGGCAATCGCTACGCCTATGGCCATGTCGTCGAGAACGACCGCAACCTCATCGTCTCGGGCGGGCTTGGCTTCAGCAATTTGCCGATCCGTTTCGGAATGCGCCCGGAAATCCTGCAGATAGACCTCGGCTGACCGGCGCGTCATGGCAGGCTTCGGGTCATGGCAGGCTTCGGATTGCGTCCAGCACGTCAGGCTCGGCCTTGTCGCCATTGAATGCGTCGACGATGCCGAAAGCCCCGCCATAGCTCCACACCGACCATGAGAAGCCATGCGCTTCGGCCCGAGCGATCATGTCCCTGACATAGGCGGCCCGATATTCGGCCGGCATCACGTAGGCATTGCCATACTCCTGGCGGATCATGCCGAACTCGCCCAGCGTGATGTCTTCCGGCTTGATGCCGTTGGCCTTCGCCCAAGCCTCGACAGCCTTGAACGGCGCATCCATCAGGCCAAGCAGCTTGTCGGCGCTGTCCATGCTGGCGACCTGCTCGTCGAGGTAGGCAAGCAGGCCATTCTGCCGTGTCCACGGCGCCTCGGCCTTGATCCGGGCGCGGATGGTGTCCAGCGTCACATCAAGCTGCGCCTTCGGCACCGCGGTCAAAGGATAGGGCAGGCCGGTCACATAGGGAATGAAGTCGCCGGCCCAGGTCGCGCCCTGATGGGTGAGCAGGAACGGGTCGTAGGAGTGGAAGGTCCAGATGACGTTGTCGTCGGGGATCGTCTTCGGGTCGATCTTTTCCAGAGACGAAGCAGCGGAATAGCAAGCTCCGGTCAGGATCAGCGTCAGTTTCGTCGCCGAGGCGCGCGCCGCCGCGAACAGCTTGCGCTGGCGGTCGGGCCACAGGCTGGTGCCGTCGCTGTCGCAATCGACGATCGGCTCGTTCATCGGTTCGAAAGCGACCTTCTCGGGATCTTCGGCGGCCAGCGTGCGCGCCATGCCGCGAACCACCTCGACATAGCGGTCGAAGGTCGCGGGGTCGTCCATCACTTCGCCCATGCCGATCTTGCGGCCGCCGCCGGCCGGGATCAGGTGCATGTCGACGATGACCTTCAGTCCGGCGCGATTGATCATGCGCGCCGAGTCCAGCACGCTGGCATAGAGTTGGTCACGAAGGTCCGTTGTCTTGTCCGAGAGAAAAGGCCACGGATCGACCGGCATGCGCAGGAAATCGAAGCCGGCATCCTTCAGCGCCTTGAGGTCGTCCTCGTTGAGGAATTTGCGCCATTCCGGGTAGGGCAGGATGGCCTTGGCATCACCCCACTGGTCCTCGCCGGGCCAGGTGACCCACTGGTCGAGATTGAGACCGCGCTTCATCGTGAAGGTCGCCGCCTCACCCGACAGTGTAGAAGCGGCCAGCGCCAGCACGACCGCCATCAAGGTCTTGATCATCGTCGTTAACAGTGCCATCGGGTTCATGCGCCAAAAATACCTGCCGCGTCGGCATCCAAAAGGGAAGCGCAATGGGCGATCATGGTGAATCCGCGGCATTGCTGGCAGGGCTTTCCGGTGCGCTGACCGCGTTCGGCCACCGGCTGATGGCGCGGGTCTATTATGCCGATACCGATTTCTCGGGTGTCGTCTATCACGCGCGCTATCTGGAATTCCTCGAGCGCGGCCGCTCCGACTATCTCAGGCTCACCGGCGTGCATCACACCGAACTCGCCGACGGCAAGCACGGCGAGAAGATCGTGTGGGTGGTGCGCCGCATGGAGATCGACTTCCGCATCCCCGCCCGTATCGATGACATCCTGACCGTCGACACCCGCACCGAGACCATTTCCGGCGCGCGTATCTTCATGGCGCAGCAGCTCAAGCGCGGCGAAGAGGTGCTGGTGGAGGCCAAGGTCGAGGCGGCGATCATCGGCGAGAACGGCCGGCCGAGGCGTTTTCCCAGGGAATGGGTGGCGGCGTTCATGCCCAAGGTCGTTCCCCAGGACTGATTGGACGGATCGCGTGCCGACTTCGCCAGCGCCGCCGCTGGGGCGCGGCAATGCGCCGCGCCTTCTAGACTAACCCATCCTTAACCATAACGGTTCATGAAGAGATTGGTGAAGATTGGCGTTATCCAGCGCCTTCCTTTCACCAATATTTGCCCCGAAAAGGCCGCTAACGGCACGGTTTGGGGTGTCCGGTAGCTTCTTGCGAACCGACCACAAGGGATGCCATGGGCCAGCCGCCAGCTTCGCCCGGAAAATCTTAAGGACGTAACGATGGAAAATATCGCACTCGCCGAACCGGGCGCGCAATTGTCGATTTGGGCCTTGTTCATGCAGGCCAGCTGGGTGGTCAAGCTGGTCATGATCGGGCTGCTCTGCGCCTCGGTGTGGACCTGGGCGATCATCGTCGACAAGCTGGTTGCCTATGGCCGCATGCGCCTGGCGCTGAACCGCTTCGAGCAGGTTTTCTGGTCCGGGCAGTCGCTGGAGGAGCTCTATCGCACCCTTGCCGACCGCAAGACGACAGGCATGGGCGCCATCTTCGTCGCCGCCATGCGCGAATGGAAGAAGAGTTTCGAGAAAGGCGCCAAGTCGCCGCTCGGCCTGCAGACCCGCATCGACAAGGCCATGGACCTGGCGCTGACCCGTGAGATGGAAAAGCTGGAGGGCCGCCTCGGCTTTCTCGCCACCACCGGCTCGGCGGCACCTTTCATCGGCCTGTTCGGCACCGTCATCGGCATCATGACCTCGTTCCAGGCCATCGCCGGCTCAAAGAACACCAGTCTCGCGGTGGTCGCGCCCGGCATCGCCGAGGCGCTGCTGGCGACGGCCATCGGCCTGCTCGCCGCCATTCCGGCGGTCATCGCCTATAACAAGCTGTCATCAGATGCGAGCAAGATCGCCGTGCGGATGGAGGGGTTCTCCGACGAGTTCTCCGCCATACTCTCGCGCCAAATCGATGAAAAAGTCGCGCCGAAGGCCTGAGGGACGATCATGGGAATGTCTGTAGGCGCAGGTGGTGGACGTGGCGGCAGGGGTCATCGACGGCGCGGCCGTCACCATGCATTGATGTCGGAGATCAACGTCACGCCGATGGTCGACGTGATGCTGGTGCTGCTGATCATCTTCATGGTCGCCGCACCGATGCTGACGGTCGGCGTGCCGATCGACCTGCCCGACACGCAGGCCAAGGCGATGAATGCCGACACCCAGCCGATCACCGTGTCGATCGATGCGACCGGCAAGATCTTCCTGCAGGAAACCGAGATTCCGATCGAGGAGCTGGTGGCCAAGCTGCAGGCGATCTCGAAGACCGGCTATGAAGAGCGCATCTTCATCCGGGGCGACAAGTCGACCGACTACGGCACGGCGATGAAGGTGATGGCCCGCATTTCGGCCGCTGGCTACAAGAACATCGGCCTGGTTTCAATGCAGGAACAGGATCAATAGACGCACGATGAGGACCGGCCTCACCACATCGGTGATCTTGCACACGGCGGTGCTGGCCTTCGGCCTGTTCACGCTGTCGGCGCCGGCCGCGCTTCCGTCCGCCGATGTCGAGTCCGTCGCGGTCGATATCGTGCCGATGGAAGCCATTGCGCAGACCCTGCAGGGCGACAAGAAGGCCGTGATGCATGAAAAGCCGGCGCCGTTGCCGACGCAGCGTCCCGATATCGTGCCGAATGCACAGAAGGTCGGCGAAAACAGCGTCGACACCGACAAGCCGATAACGCCTGAAGCCAAGCCGAAACCCGTCGACACGACCTCGGCTCCGGCGCCCGCGCCGACCCCGAAGGAAATCCCGAAGACCGAGGACGTGCCGAAGCCGCAGGAAAAGCCCAAGCCCATTCCGGCGACGGAAGTGGCGCCAGCGCCGACGCCCAAGGAAGAGGTCAAGCCTGAGCCGGTCAAGCAGACCGAGCCGAAGCCCACTCCGGCAAAGCCCGCGCCGACACCGCCGCCGCAGGACAAGACCGCCGCCATCGATCCGACGCCCGAGGTCAAGCCCGACGCCGTCGCCGAGGCCATAGCCAAGGACCCGCCCACCGAGGAGACGCAGTTGCCGAATTCGGCGCCCGCGCCGGAGGCCCGGCCGAAGCCGCAGCCGGCACAGGCCGAAAGCGCCAAGGCGCCTGAACGCAAGGATGCCGACAAGCCGGTCAAGGAAGCCTCGTCCAAGCCAAAGTCGGACGACAAGCAGTTCAACGCCAACGAGATTTCGGCGCTGCTCGACAAGCAGAAGCCGTCCGGCGGCGGCGCCAAGCGCTCGACGCAGCAAGCGTCGCTCGGCGGCGACAAGGATCAGGGCCAGAAGCTGTCGAAGTCGGAGCAGGGCGCCCTGGAAAGCCAGCTCGGCGGTTGCTGGACCTTGCCGGCCGGGCTTGAAGGTTCGGAGAATTTCGTCGTCGTCGTCCGTTTCAACCTGAACAACTCCGGCAAGCTCGACGGCCGTCCTTCCGTTGAAACGTCGAGCGGCAACAGGCAGTTCGACGAGAGCGCGGTGCGCGCGGTTCAGAAATGCGACATGGCCGGCCTGCAAGTTCCCGCCGGCAAGCAGGACATCTGGAACGACATCCGGGTCACATTCGACCCAAGGGAGATGCTCGGCCTCTAGGCCCTGATATCCGAAGATCAGTATGAGAAGCGAGAAGACATGAAATCAATCCTCAAGCCGCTCCTGACGATTGCAGCCATGGCGCTGGGCATGACGGCCATCGTTCCGATGCCTGCCTGGGCGCTGGTCGAACTCAACGTCAACAAGGGCAATGTCGAGCCGTTGCCGATCGCCATCACCGATTTCCAGGGCGGCGACGCACTTGGCGCGCAGATTTCCCAGATCGTCACCGCCGACTTGAAGCGCTCCGGCCTGTTCGCGCCGATCGACAAGAGCGCCTTCATCGAGAAGATCGCCAATCCGGACGCAACCCCCCGCTTCGACGACTGGAAGGTGATCAATGCGCAGGCTCTGGTCACCGGCAGCGTCAGCAAGGAAGCAGACGGCCGCATCCGCGCCCAGTACCGGCTGTGGGACACATTCGCGGGGCAGCAGATGGCCGGCGAGCAGTTCTTCGCCAACGACGCCAATCAGCGCCGCGTCGCCCACATCATCGCCGACGCCATCTATGAACGGCTGACCGGCGAGAAGGGCTATTTCGACACGCGTGTCGTGTTCATCGACGAGTCCGGCGCCAAGAACGCGCGCAAGAAGCGCCTCGCCATCATGGACCAGGACGGCGCCAACGTCCGCTACCTTTCGGACGGCAGGTCGATCGTGCTGACGCCGCGCTTCTCGCCGAACCGGCAGGAAATCACCTACATGTCCTATGAGAGCGGCCAGCCCAGGGTCTATCTCCTGCAGATCGAGACCGGGCAGCGTGAGCTGGTCGGCAATTTTCCAGGCATGACCTTTGCACCGCGCTTCTCGCCCGACGGCCAGAAGGTGATCATGAGCCTGCTGCGCGACGACGGCAATTCCAACATCTTCGCCATGGACCTGCGCAGCCGTTCGACGACGCGGCTGACCAACTCGACCGCCATCGACACCTCGCCTTCCTACTCGCCCGACGGCAGCAAGGTGGTGTTCACCTCCGACCGTGGCGGTCGCGCGCAGATCTACGTCATGGGCGCCGACGGATCGGGCCAGACCCGCATCTCGTTCGGCGACGGCGTCTATTCGACGCCGGTGTGGTCGCCGCGCGGCGACCTCATCGCCTTCACCAAGCAGAGCGGCGGCGAATTCCAGATCGGCGTCATGAAGACCGACGGCTCGGGCGAGCGCATACTGTCGTCCGGCTTCCAGCAGGAAGGCCCGACCTGGGCGCCGAACGGCCGCGTGCTGATGTTCTTCCGCGACGCCAATGGCGGCCCGAAACTGGTTTCCGTCGATCTCACCGGCCGCAACGAGCAGCCGATCCCGACGACGAACTTTGCTTCGGATCCGGCCTGGTCGCCGCTGCTGGAATAGAACGGGAATTGGCGAACTGAAGAATTGAAGAGATGGTGAAAGCAGAGGGCTACGTTAAGCGAGCAAAGGATCTAGAGGTCTACAAGCGCGCTTGCGTGGTCTCTCTGGCGGTTCACAAGGCCACCCTCGCTTTTCCCAAGATAGAGCAATACGCGCTGGCCGATCAGTTGCGGCGTTCCAGCAAAGGGATTTGCGCCAATCTGGCCGAGGGATTTGCCAAACAGACCCACTCCAAAGCTGAATTTGCCCGGTTCATTTCGATGGCCATAGGATCGTGCAGTGAAGTGGAGACGTGGATTTCATACGCGTTCGATCTCGAATACATCTCGCAGGCGCAACGGGACGAGTGGCTACAATCGTATGGCCAGGTGTACGGAATGCTGGTGAACCTCAGAGTGAAGCTAGGGTGAACATCCTTCTTCAATTCTTCAGTTCTCCAACTCTTCAATTCCCCCTTACATTCCCCTTTTCCATGCCTTCGTCGCGTTTTGGCCGCATTTCCGCCTAGGGTCCGCGCCAACTGTGGCCTATGACAAAACAGCTGCGGACGGGCAGCCTAAACCAAATTTTAACCGTGTTTCTTGAATGCCGGTTAACCCAAACGTGGTTACTGGGTGATCAACGAAATCACTCGAAACATGATCACTCGAATACGAAGGAGAGGCGGCATGGGCCGTATCGCAGCACTGACCAGAAACCCGGCCATGATCGCGCTGGTGGCGATGCTCGCCATCACCGGTTGCGCTTCGAAGAAGACGCCGAACAGCGCCGCTGACCTTGGCCTCAATGGCGCGGGTGCCGCAACACCCGGCTCGGCACAGGACTTCACCGTCAACATCGGCGACCGTATCTTCTTCGATACGGACTCGACCTCGATCCGTGCCGACGCACAGACGACGCTGTCGCGCCAGGCACAGTGGCTGAACCAGTACAAGCAGTATGCCATCGTCGTCGAAGGCCATGCCGACGAACGCGGCACGCGCGAATACAATCTGGCGCTCGGTGCCCGCCGTGCCGCCGCCACGCGCGACTTCCTGGTTTCCAAGGGCGTTTCGGCGAGCCGTCTCAAGACGATTTCCTACGGCAAGGAACGTCCGGTCGCCGTATGCGACGACATCTCCTGTTGGTCGCAGAACCGCCGCGCCGTCACCACGCTCAGCGGCGCTGGTTCCTGAGGCGTCGCGCGCCGAAAGGCGCGCACGGCACAGATGGCAAAAATACAACACATCTTTGCGAAAGGCGGTCCTCGGGCCGCCTTTTTCATATCCTGACACCCGAAACAAAATTTGGCCGAAGTCTCGCGCCCTGCTATGAGCCGAGGGCGCTTGGCTGGTCTCACATCGATTGGAAGGCGCGAACAAGCTAACGATTGGACGGCGAGAGACACATGCATTTGAGATCGGTTCTGAGCGGCACGCTGGCGCTGCTGCTCCTATCAGGCGTAACCGCTTCGGCGAGCGGTACAGGGCAATCAGCCGAGACCGGCTTTTCCTTCCATCTGCCGACACTCGAGTTGCCCAGCCTTTTCGGCGAGAAGAAAAAGCAAGATCAGGTCCAACTCGCTCAGTCGAGCGGCGCCGGCGTGACCGGGCTCGAGGACCAAATGCGGCAACTGACCGGCAAGGTCGAGGAACTCAATTTCCAGATCCTGCAGATGCAGGAGCAGATCCGCAAACAGCAGGAAGACAACGAGTTCCGCTTCCAGCAGCTTGAAGGCGGCTCGCAAGGTGGACAACCGCCGGCGCAGAAGAAATCAGATGCCACCACCGGGACCAACACCGACGTGGCCTCGGCCCCGGCAACCCAGGCGCCGGCCGATGCCGGGGCCGCGCCCGGCGGCGATCAATCCACAGGCGGCAAGACGGTCGAGGACGTCATCGTCGAGTCACCCGACGGTGACCCCGGCAAGGTGATCCCCGGCAAGGGAGCGCCCGAAAAGACCTTTGGGTCCATCACTGTCGACAAGAACGGCAATGTGATCGATGCCGGCGGCAGCACGCAGGCAACCGCGCCGGCACAGGACACGGCACCAGCCGCCAGCGCGCCGGCCAAAGCCGGCAAGTCCGGCGGCACGGTGGTCGCGGCGCTGCCCGCGACCAACAATCCCGAAGAGCTCTATCGCAACTCCTACCAGTTCATCCTGTCGGGTGACTACGGCACCGCCGAACAGGGTTTCCGCGATCATATCTCGCGCTTCCCCAAGGACGCGAAGGCGGCGGACGCGCATTACTGGCTGGGGGAATCGCTGCTTGGCCAGCAGAAATACCGCGATGCGGCGGAAGTGTTCCTCGCCGCCAGCAAGGATTATCCCAAAGCCAAGAAGGCGCCCGACATGCTGTTGAAGCTGGGCGTGTCGCTGGTCGGTCTCAAGCAGCACGATGTTGCCTGCGCCACCTTCAGCGAGGTCGGCAAGCGCTATCCCGATATTTCCAGCACACTCAAGGAACGCGTCAAGCAGGAGAAGGCCCTGGCTGCGTGCTGATTTTTTCTGGGGGTCTCGCAGTCCCAAAACCGGGACCGCTTTTTGGCGACATGGATTGATGCTCGATACCGGGCCTGATCTTTCGACCGGACTCTTTTCGCATATCGATTTTTCCAACGGCGCCGTAGCGGCCGTATCCGGGGGCAGCGACTCGACTGCGCTCCTTCTCCTTCTCAAACAGCATCTCGACAAAACCGCACCGTCCGCGAAGCTGCTCGCGGTCACAATCGACCACGGCTTGCGGCAAGGTTCGGCCGATGAGGCGCGGACCGTGGCGAAGCTTTGCGCGGATCGCGGCATGGCGCACCGCATTCTGGCCTGGTCCGGCGCCAAGCCGTCGACCGGCCTGCCGGCGGCGGCGCGCGAGGCGCGCTACCAGCTGCTGGCCAGCGCCGCCCGGGCGGAAGGCATCGGCCTGATCGTGACCGGACATACAGCGGACGACCAGGCCGAGACGGTGCTGATGCGGCGCGATCGCAACGATGCGATCCGCGACGAGGGGCGGGGCCTCGCCGGCATGGCGCCCGCCACCCTGCATGACTGGCGCGACTGGATCGTGCGACCGCTTCTCGGCGTGCGGCGCCATGCGCTGCGCGATTTCCTGGGGCGCCAACAGGTCGGCTGGGCCGAGGACCCGACCAATGCCGATGAAGCCTTCGAGCGGCCGCGCATGCGCGCAGCCCTTGCCGGGGAGGCCGGCGCGCAGCGCGTGAACGACGCGCTGGCGTTGGCCGCGCGGCAGGCCGGCGACCGGACGCGGCTTGGCGGTGAGGCCGCCCGTCTGATCGAGCGCTTTGCCAGCCAGCCGGCGGCGGGCCTCATCCGGCTCGATCCGGCCCTGCTCGGCGCCGGCGCCGATCGGGCGGCGATATACGCACTGCGCGTTCTCCTGGCGACGTCAGGCGGGATTGCCTTCCTGCCGGACCAGGCCCGCGGCGAGGCGTTGTTCGCCCGGCTGAAAGCCGGATTTCTTTGCGCCACATTGTCGCGGACAGTGGTCGACTTCCGGCGCGCCGGCATCTTCCTGCGTCGGGAGATGCGCGATTTGCCGGCGGCGGCGGCAACGATCGACGGCGCCATCTGGGATGGGCGCCGCCAAATCACATTGAACGACGCCGGCGGCGCATTGTTGATCGCGCCATTCGGGGCAATGGCGGCGAAGCGGCTGGCTGTAGGCCGGGACGAAACCCCGCCAAGCCTGCTGCGTGCGGCATTGGCGACGGAACCAGGCTGGCTGCAAGCCGCCGAGAAGGTGGGTCCGGAGCCTGATTGGCCGGCATCTCAAGGGTTCGCGGCCTCGCCGGTCGTTGCTCCCTTTGCCCGCTTCCTGCCGTCCTTCGACCTGGCCCCGGCGCGCGCCGTCGCCGGGTTGATCGGCGCGGCGCCGCTTCCCGCCCTGCCATTGCGTGGCCCTAGTGCCGGTTGATGCTGGGCGAAAGCTTAACCCAGACATGCTGTTCTGCTTGGCAAGGGGGTACGCTCTCCCTATGTTAGGCCCAAGTTTCCTCTCATGATGCTGTCCGCTCGCGGACGCCAACGGGACAATTGATGAATCCGAACTATCGCAACCTCGCGCTCTGGGCGATCATAGCGGTCCTGCTCATCGCCCTCTTCAATCTGTTCCAGACGCCGCAGACGCGCGGGGCTTCGAGCGATGTGCCTTATTCGCAGTTCCTGCAGGATGTCGCGGCCGGCCGGGTCAAGACGGTGACCATCGCGGGCGCCCGCATCACCGGCAACTACACCGACAATTCCAGCGGCTTCCAGACCTATTCGCCCGGCGATCCCCAGCTGGTCTCGCGGCTGCAGGACAAGAACGTCACCATCAATGCGCGGCCCGAGACCGACGGCTCCAATTCGCTGTTCGGCTATCTGATCTCGTGGCTGCCGATGATCCTGATCCTCGGCGTGTGGATATTCTTCATGCGCCAGATGCAGTCCGGCTCCGGGCGCGCCATGGGCTTCGGCAAGTCGAAGGCCAAGCTGCTTACCGAGGCGCATGGCCGCGTCACCTTCCAGGACGTCGCCGGCGTCGACGAGGCCAAGGAAGACCTCGAAGAGATCGTCGAATTCCTGCGCGATCCGCAGAAGTTCCAGCGCCTCGGCGGCAAGATTCCGCGCGGCGTGCTGCTGGTCGGCCCTCCCGGCACCGGCAAGACGCTGCTTGCCCGTTCGGTCGCCGGTGAAGCCAACGTGCCGTTCTTTACCATTTCGGGTTCGGATTTCGTCGAGATGTTCGTCGGCGTCGGCGCATCCCGTGTCCGCGACATGTTCGACCAGGCCAAGAAGAATGCGCCCTGCATCATCTTCATCGACGAAATCGACGCCGTCGGCCGCCATCGCGGTGCCGGCCTCGGCGGTGGCAATGACGAGCGCGAGCAGACGCTGAACCAGCTGCTCGTCGAGATGGACGGCTTCGAGTCCAACGAAAGCATCATCCTGATCGCCGCCACCAACCGGCCCGACGTGCTCGATCCGGCGTTGCTGCGTCCAGGCCGTTTCGACCGCCAGGTGGTGGTGCCGAACCCAGACATCGTCGGCCGCGAGAAGATCCTCAAGGTGCATGTGCGCAACGTGCCGCTGGCGCCCAATGTCGACCTCAAGGTCGTCGCCCGTGGTACGCCCGGCTTCTCCGGCGCCGACCTGATGAACCTGGTCAACGAATCCGCGCTGATGGCGGCGCGGCGCAACAAGCGCCTCGTCACCATGGCCGAGTTCGAGGACGCCAAGGACAAGATCATGATGGGCGCCGAGCGCCGCTCGTCGGCCATGACCCAGGCCGAGAAGGAACTGACCGCCTATCACGAGGCCGGACACGCCATCCTGGCGCTCAACGTGCCGTCGGCTGATCCGCTGCACAAGGCGACCATCATCCCGCGCGGCCGCGCGCTCGGCATGGTCATGCAGTTGCCGGAAGGCGACCGCTATTCCATGAGCTACAAATACATGGTCTCGCGCCTCGCCATCATGATGGGCGGCCGCGTTGCCGAGGAGTTCAAGTTCGGCAAGGAGAACATCACGTCCGGTGCTTCCTCCGACATCGAGCAGGCGACCAAGCTGGCGCGCGCCATGGTCACGCGCTGGGGCTTCTCCGACAAGCTCGGCCATGTCGCCTATGGCGACAACCAGGAGGAAGTGTTCCTCGGCCATTCGGTGGCGCGCACGCAGAACATCTCGGAAGAGACCGCGCAGATCATCGACGGCGAAGTGCGCCGCCTGATCGACGAGGCCTATTCGACGGCGAAGTCGGTGCTGACCAAGAAGAAGAAGGAATGGATCGCGCTGGCGCAGGGCCTGCTCGAATACGAGACGCTGTCGGGCGAGGAGATCAAGCAGCTGATCGCGGGCAACAAGCCCTCGCGCGACCTCGGCGACGACACGCCGCCGAGCCGTGGCTCGGCCGTGCCGAAGTCCGGCGGCCGCCGCAAGAAGGGTCCCGAGCCCGAAGGCGGCATGGAGCCACAGCCGTCAAGCTAGACCAGAGCGGTTCACCGTTTCACGGAACGCAGAACCGCTCTGTTCTTTGACGCTATCCCCGACGCGCTTTAAGTCTTTGCTTCTAAGTATGTCGTCGCCCCCAAACCACCTTTGGGCGACATCGCATCAGGAGGCTGGCCGGACGTACATTTGGAACGTCAACCTCGGGCTAGCCCGAGGTCCAGATGTCGCCCGACAGCAGATCCTCGGGACAGCCTGAGGATAACGGCCACGTCTGCGGGAAAAACGGTGAACCGCTTTCCGCCGTTATCGCTTTTTATGATTCAGCTTTCAGCCGCGCATTGCACAGGCTGTAATAACCACCGCCCTTCTGGATCCAGCGAAGGCCGTTCAACGTACCTGCCTCCTTGTTGCCATGGTAACCCTGCAGGCAGGTCTTCATCCGTGCCTTCGCGGGCTTTTCGGTCTCGAACTCGGCGGCGAGGGTGGTCGGGAATGTTACGCCCGCTGGCGCTACGGTGGGGGCAAGTGCCGCGCTGGTTTCCTTTTTCGGCTGCGGTGCGGTTTCGACCTTATCCGCGCTGACACTCTCCGCAGCCGACGTCGCGCATTTCTCCTTGCGGAAAGCGGCCCAGTCCATGCCATTCAGAGTGCCGCTCTCCTTGGCTGTCCGATAGGTCTCGCCACATTCCTTCATCGTCAATGCGCTTGCAGGGGCGACGCCGCAAGCAACCAATGCCGTCACAGCCAATACCGCCAATTTTAAACTGGGCATAAGATCCTCCTGGTTGATGACAAGTTCAGACGTCTTTTGTATACTGTTTGTTCCTTATATGTTCAATCAGAATTTTCATGAGTTACCAATCAGCCTCGCGGCGAGAGTGTAAGCGAATTGATGATGCAGGCAGCTTCCGCGATATGCAGACGCGAGCAAGACCCTGGCGTCTTCGTGCGCAACAAAAGGCCCGCGAAGCAGATGCATCGCGGGCCTTTGCCTGGCCTTGCCAGATTTCATCTAATTCAATTCACCGTCATGCCCCATCGATCCCGGGGGGATGCTATGCGCGGCTCAGCCCTTCAGCTTGGCATTGCAGAGGCTGTAGAAGCCGCCGCCCTTCTGGATCCACTTCAGACCGCCGAGTGCGTTGGCGTCCTTGAGGACATAGTACTGGTCAAGGCAGGTATGCATGCGGCCTTTTCCGGGGGTCTCGCTGGCATATTTCGCCGAGATCGCGGACGGGAAGGTGACGCCCTTGGGGGCAACCGTCGTCGGCTTTGCGGGTTCCTTGGTGTAGCTCGCCTCGCTTGGAGCGGGCACGCTGTCGTCATCCGAGGCACTGGCGCCGCATTCGGCCTTGCGGAAGTCGTTCCACTTCATGCCCTTCAGCGTGTTCGCCGTCTTGGCAGCCTGGTACTTGGTGCTGCATTCGGCCATGCTCAGGCCCTTGCCGGAAGCTGCGGCCGTCGTGGTCGCAGCCTTGGTGGTCGCCGGCTTGACGGTGTCGGCGGCGGCGGATGCGCCAGCGGCGCATTCGGCCTTGCGGAAGTCGTTCCACTTCATGCCGTTCAATGTGCCGGCGGCCTTGGCCGCCTGGTACTTGGTGCTGCATTCCTTGGCGGTCAGGCCCTTGGCCGTGCTGTCGCTGGCCGCTGCGGCGGCCTTGGTGGTCTTGGCCGGCTTGGCTTCGGCCGGCTTGGTTTCAGCAGCCTTGGTCGTGGCCGCCTTGGTGTCGGTGGTGGCGGCGGCGTCAGTGCCGCACTGTGCCTTGCGGAACTGGTTCCAGGTCGCCCCGGCAAGTGTCCCAGCGTCCTTGGCGGCGTTGTACTTCGTGCTGCACTCGGCCATCGTCAGCGCGTTGGCTGGCGCGGCCAGGAACAACGTCGCGACCGCAAGGCCGGTCAGAGTAGCAATTCGGTGGATGAGCATAGCGTTTCTCCGTGGCTGCAGCCCATTATACGTCCCAGCGAATCAATAACGCTCAACGGTCGGTTGCGCCAGATGCCAGGCGGCTTATATATCGCCGAAATCGCTTTCTAACGACAAGGTGATGAAATCATTCGGCCTGACTGCCGCCGAGGCAAGAATTCTCGGGATGTATCCGCGCCGAATGGCTGGCAAAACTGGTATATGTGACGCCACAGCGTCTCCGTGCTAGGCTGCGGCCATGTTGTGTGCAACGCACAACAATGATTTTCTAAGGATTGGTAACATATAATCACACAATGTGATCGAGGCGCGACGGCCAATTGTGGCATGACGTGTCGGCTAAGGACAACCAAGGAAACTGACTGGCATGGCAGGGAATTACTTCGGCACGGACGGCATTCGCGGGCGCGCCAACAAGTTTCCGATGACCGCGGAAATCGCCATGCGGGTCGGCATGGCCGCCGGCCTTTCGTTCCAGCGCGGCAGCCATCGCCATCGTGTCGTGCTCGGCAAGGACACCAGGCTGTCCGGCTATATGATCGAAAACGCGATGGTGGCCGGCCTTTGCGCCGCCGGCATGGACGTGTTTCTGCTCGGCCCGATCCCGACCCCGGCGGTTGCCATGCTGGTGCGCTCGCTGCGCGCCGACATTGGCGTCATGATCTCGGCCTCTCACAATCCCTACTACGACAACGGCATCAAGCTGTTCGGCCCAGACGGCTACAAGCTGTCCGACGAGATCGAAGAGCGCATCGAGAGCATGCTCGACAAGGATATCGAACTGGCGCTCGCCGATTCCGACGGGCTTGGCCGCGCCAAGCGCGTCGACGGCGTGCATGACCGTTACATCGAATTCGCCAAGCGCACCTTGCCGCGCTCGATGTCGCTTTCGGGTCTGCGGATCGTCGTCGACTGTGCCAATGGCGCGGCCTACAAGGTGGCGCCCGAGGCGCTGTGGGAACTGGGCGCCGAAGTCGTGGCCATCAATGTCGAACCCAATGGCTTCAACATCAACAAGGAATGCGGCTCGACCCATCCCGCCGATCTGCAGAAAAAGGTGCACGAAGTGCGCGCCGACATCGGCATCGCGCTTGATGGCGATGCGGACCGGGTCGTCATCGTCGACGAGAACGGCGCCATCGTCGACGGCGACCAGATCATGGCGCTGATTGCCGAGTCCTGGCACCAGAGCGGGCGGCTGGCTGGCGGTGGCGTCGTTTCGACGGTCATGTCCAATCTCGGCCTCGAGCGCTTTCTCGGCGACATGAAGCTGCAATTGCATCGCACCAAGGTCGGTGACCGCTATGTCGTGGAGCATATGCGCGCGCATGGGCTCAATGTCGGTGGTGAGCAGTCGGGCCACATCGTGCTGTCCGACTTCTCGACCACCGGCGACGGGCTGGTCTCGGCACTGCAGGTGCTGGCCTGCATCAAGCGGCAAGGCCGCCCGGTCAGCGAACTGTCGAAGAAGTTCGAGCCGGTGCCGCAACTGCTGAAGAACGTTCGCATCGCCGGCGGAAAACCGTTGGAGGAAGCCCCGGTCAAGGCCGCGATCGAGGACGCCCGCCATCGTCTCGGCAAGGCCGGGCGGCTGGTCATCCGTCCATCCGGCACCGAGCCGCTGATCCGTGTGATGGCCGAGGGCGACGATCCGCAACTGGTCGAGGCCGTCGTCAACGACATCGTCGGGGTCATCTCGGAAACCCGCAGCAGCGCCGCCTGATCCCCGCCAGCCTCGAAGGCGTCACGCCGCCGCCTTCATTGCATCGAAGCCCGCCCCTCCGGCGGGCTTTTTTGTTGGCAAAGGATCGGTCTCTTTCTGTCGAAATCCTTGCCAGATCTCCGGGATTCTGGAGATTCGTGGTTAATCGACAGGGTTAAACGCCTTTTAACTTTTGCAATTCATTATCCACGCCTGAAAGCCAATCTTATTCGGACGCGATCGCCGTTCCGAGGTTTCTAGGGGTGACAAGCATGTTCAATACAGCAAGAAAGGCCCTGTTCGCGCTGCTGTTCGCGGGCTTGGCCTGGCCGGTGTTCGCAGCTGACCTGCCCGAGCCGCAGGTCGAAGAAGCGCCGCCGCCGGTTTATGAGCAACCGGTCGATGTCGGCGGCTGGTATATCCGTGGCGACCTCGACTATCACAAGTCGAAGGTCGGTGACATCGACTACATCACCTACGGCGCCGCGCCTTGCCCGTGCGGGCCTCCTGTCGGGGTCGCCGGGAGCAAGTCCTTCGACTATGGCAAGCTCAAGGGCGGCTTCTCGCTTGGCGGCGGCGTCGGCTACAAGATCAATGAACACTTCCGCACCGACCTGACCGCCGACTACTGGTTCAAGTCGAACTTCAACGGCGGCACCTCGGATCTCACCACGGTCTCGGTCGAGTCGTCGAAGATGAGCGCCTTGCTGCTTCTGGCAAATGCCTATGTCGATATCGGCACCTGGCACGGCATCACGCCCTATGTCGGCGCCGGTATCGGCGGAGCGCGCGTCAAATGGGATACTGTCTACGACCCGACCCCGGGCGCAACCGAGTCCAACCCCGGAACATCCAGCTGGCGCTTCGCGTACGCGGTAATGGCCGGCGCCTCCTACTGCTTGACCGACAAAGTCATCCTCGATGCTGGTTACCGTTTCTCCCATATTCAAGGCGGTCGCATGTTCGAGTATGGTCCAGCCGGCGCCACGCCGGGCGCCGGGCCGGGCTTCGATCACGGCTTCAACACCCACGAGGTGCGCGGCGGTCTGCGTTACCAGTTCGGCGGCAACAACGGTTGCGCCGCGCCGGTGGTGGCCTATCAGCCGGAGCCCGAGCCGATCTACACCAAGTAATCGCTTCGAAGTTTCCAGGAATTCGTCGACCGCCCGGCATCAGCCGGGCGGTTTTCGTTTGAGATGAGCCGAGGTCAGCCCGTTCGAAATCAATTCGCTAACCCTCTGTTAGCCTTAACCGGCACTTAACCACTATGGTTAACAATGGCTCATGAAACGTTGGCCGCCGTTGCTTGTTTGACGGCGCCGAATTCGGGAGCCGGGGACCATGATATCAATATCGCGTATGGCGCTGGCGCTTGCCGCACTGCTGTTGCCGCTGACGCCTGCAATCGCCGCCGACTACGATCCGCCGATCTATGTCGACCAGGCGCCGGATTATGTGCCGGTCGAGGTCGGCTCCGGCTGGTACCTGCGCGGCGATGTTTCCTATCTGGCGCAGAAGAGCTTCAAGAATGGGGATTTCACCTTCCCGTCGGCGATCAACAACGAAAACTTTAGCGAGAGCGAAGATGCAATTTTTGCGAGCGTCGGCTTCGGATATCATTTCAACGATTACCTCCGCGCCGATCTCAACTTCGGCTATTTGCCGGGTAACAAGGCAAGCTTCGGCTATGACGATACTGCTACCGCACCGGCTGGAACGTCGATCGTGGGATCGGGAAACCTGAAGAACTATGCGTTCTCAGGCATACTCAATGGCTATGTTGACCTTGGCACCTATGTTGGAATCACACCGTATGTCGGTGCGGGTGTCGGCGTCGTCGTGAGCAAACGCAGCCTCTCCGCCAGCTATGCCGACGAGGCCACCCCCGCCAACGATTTCACGCTTGATGACAGCAAGACGCAGTATTCCCTCGCCTATACGCTGAATGCCGGTCTTGCGTATCAAGTGTCCAAGAATGTTTCCGTCGATCTCGGCTATCAGTATTTTTCCGCGCCTAGCGTCGAATACGCGACCGCCGCGAGCCTGACTTCCTTTCCGGTCGAGAAAGGGATCAGCAATCACCAGATCAAGCTCGGGCTGCGCTACGATCTCTGGTAGACTTGGGCACACCAGCTCTTGACGGCGGATCCCTGTGGTCCGCCGTTTGCGTTTGAAGTCACGCGATCCTGATCGCGGAGCCTCCTGTTTGATGCATGTCGTAGCCCCAAAACCGCCGCGCACTTTTCGGCGACATGCATCCGGTATCCCGGCAGCGACAAAAACTTTCCTCTTGACGCCCGAAGCCTGAACGCATATCGCCGTCCGTGGGCCACCCCTCCCCAACGAGGGGCCACTATCTGGAAGGATAGACCACGATGACGACGCTTACGAAGCCCGGACTCCGTCCGGCAAATCCCAATTTTTCCTCTGGTCCCTGCGCAAAACGTCCCGGCTGGTCGGTCGAGGCGCTGGAAGCTGCCGCGCTCGGCCGTTCCCACCGCGCCAAGATCGGCAAGACCAAGCTCGAACAGGCGATCGCGCTGACCCGCGAAATCCTCCAGGTTCCTGCCGATTACCGCATCGGCATCGTGCCGGCTTCCGACACAGGTGCCGTCGAGATGGCGCTGTGGTCTCTTCTCGGCGAACGCGGCGTCGACATGGTCGCCTGGGAAAGCTTCGGCTCCGGCTGGGTCACCGACGTGGTCAAGCAGCTGAAACTCGCCGATATCAGAAAGATCGAGGCCGGTTATGGCGCGCTGCCTGATCTGACCAAGATCGATTTCGATCGCGACGTGGTCTTCACTTGGAACGGCACGACCTCGGGCGTGCGCGTGCCGGACGGTGACTTCATTCCCGCCGATCGCAAGGGCCTGACCATTTGCGACGCTACTTCAGCGGCCTTCGCGCAAAGGCTCGACTTCGAGAAGCTCGATGTCGTGACCTTCTCCTGGCAGAAGGTGCTGGGCGGCGAGGGTGCGCATGGCATGCTGATCCTGTCGCCGCGTGCCGTAGCGCGGCTGGAGAGCTACAAGCCTTCATGGCCGCTGCCGAAAATCTTCCGCCTGACCTCGGGCGGCAAGCTGATCGAGGGCATTTTCAAGGGCGAAACCATCAACACGCCGTCGATGCTTTGCGTCGAGGATTATCTCGACGCGTTGAACTGGGCTAAGTCGGTCGGCGGCCTCGATGCGCTGATTGCCAGGGCGGATGCCAATGCCGCCGTGCTCGACCGGTTCGTGGAAAGATCATCCTGGCTCGGCCATCTTGCGGTGGCCCCGGCGACACGCTCGAACACGTCGGTCTGTCTGTCCTTCACCGACCCCAATATCGCGGCGCTCGACGCTGATGGACAGGCGGCGTTTGCCAAGGGTCTGGTCTCGACGCTCGACAAGGAAGGCGTCGCCTACGACATCGGTTCTTATCGCGATGCCCCGCCGGGATTGCGCATCTGGTGCGGCGCAACCGTCGAGACCTCCGATCTCGAAGCGCTGCTGCCTTGGCTCGACTGGGCCTTTGCCAGCCAGAAGGCGTCGCTCAAAGCGGCCGCCTGAGAGTTTCCGTGGCGGCCCCGAGGGCCGTCCGTTCCCGGATCAATTTCATTTTCAAGGAGGCCGCCATGGCGCCCCGCGTTCTCGTCTCTGACAAACTCTCTCCCACCGCCGTGCAGATCTTCAAGGATCGCGGCGTCGAGGTCGACTATCTGCCCGACCTCGGCAAGGACAAGGAAAAGCTGCTCGAAGTGATCGGCAAGTATGACGGCCTCGCCATCCGTTCGGCGACCAAGGTCACCGAGAAGCTGATCAACGCGGCCACCAATCTCAAGGTCGTCGGCCGCGCCGGCATCGGCGTCGACAATGTCGATATCCCGGCGGCAAGCCGCAAGGGTATCATCGTGATGAACACGCCCTTCGGCAATTCGATCACGACGGCCGAACACGCCGTGGCGATGATCTTCGCGCTCGCCCGCCAGATCCCGGAAGCCAACGCTTCGACCCATGCCGGCAAATGGGAGAAGAACCGCTTCATGGGCGTCGAGATCACCGGCAAGACGCTGGGCGTCATCGGCTGCGGCAATATCGGTTCGATCGTCGCCACACGCGGCGTCGGGCTGAAGATGCACGTCGTCGCCTTTGATCCGTTCCTGTCGGACAAGCGCGCCGAGGAGCTCGGCGTCGACAAGGTGGAACTGGACGAACTCTTCGCCCGCGCCGACTTCATCACGCTGCACACGCCGTTGACCGATAAGACCCGCAACATCATCGATGCGGCGGCGATCGCCAAGATGAAGAATGGCGTGCGTATCATCAACTGCGCGCGTGGCGGGCTGGTGGTCGAGGCCGACCTGGTCGCGGCGCTGAAGAGCGGCAAGGTGGCAGGCGCCGGCATCGATGTGTTCGAGGTCGAACCGGCGGAGCAGAATGCGCTGTTCGGCATGGAGAACGTGGTGGCGACACCACACCTTGGCGCCTCGACGGCGGAAGCGCAGGAGAATGTCGCGCTGCAGGTCGCCGAGCAGATGGCCGACTACCTGATCAAGGGCGCGGTCTCCAACGCCATCAACATGCCCTCGATCACGGCGGAAGAGGCGCCGCGGCTGAAGCCTTTCGTCAAGCTCGCCGAAGTGCTGGGCGCCTTTGTCGGCCAGGTCACCGAGGATCCGATCAGCGAGGTCGAGATCCTGTTCGACGGCTCGACCGCGACGATGAACACGCGGGCGCTGATCAGTGCCGCCCTGGCCGGACTGATCCGGCCGCAGGTCGCCGACGTCAACATGGTGTCGGCGCCGATCATGGTGAAGGAGCGCGGCATCATCGTCGCCGAAGTCAAGCGCGACAAATCTGGCGTCTTCGACGGTTACATCAAGCTGACCGTCAAGACCGAGCACATGACGCGCTCGATCGCCGGTACCTGCTTTTCGGACGGCAAGCCGCGCTTCATTCAGATCAAGGGCATCAATCTCGACGCCGAGGTCGGCCAACACATGCTGTATACGACCAATGCCGATGCGCCCGGCATTATCGGCCTGCTCGGCACTGTCTGCGGCGAGAACGACGTCAACATCGCCAACTTCCAGCTCGGCCGCAACCGGCCGGGCGGTGACGCTATCGCACTGCTCTATCTCGACGCCCCGTTCCCGGAGAAAGTGCTGGAGCAGGTGCGCGACCACAAGTCGATCGATTCGGCAAAGCGGCTGCGGTTCGATGTGGGCGGGATCTAGCTCTCCACACCCTCTGAGGTGACAAGCCGTACATCAGACGCCCCGTTTGCCGGCATGCATGCGGGGCGTTTCCACGACCGCTGGCGCCGCCCGACGGTTTGCGGCGTTGCGGGCGCCGCATCCTTGCGTCAAGCTGCTGCAAGATATCCTTTTTAGCCGTCAGTACATTAGCGGATGTAGATAAGCATAAGGTCTGGCCCAATCTAACGATTTTGTGATCTGCTTGACGATCCCGGTTTCTTTTCGCACGCTGCGGTCAATTGACGGATATGATCTAAACTTAACTGAGTTGGTCATGATTTTGCGCGCAATATCCGGCGCGCCTCTGTTGCTGTCGAGGTGCCTTCGATGGATCATCGCAATACTGTCCGACTGAGCCGGCGTCTTTTTCTGTCTTCGGCTGCGATGTTTACAGTGACGGCAACATCGGCAGGTTTTGCCCGATCCTTGTCCGGCTCGCTGCCCTGGGCGCCGCTGTCTTCCGATCCTCCGATGCAGGTGGTGTCCGGCGGCTGGCAGTTCTTCACGCCGCAGGAGGCCGCGCTGGTCGAGGCTATCGTCGACCGCATCATCCCCGCCGACGATCTGTCGATGGGCGGCAAGGAGGCCGGCTGCGCCGTCTATATAGACCGTCAGTTGACGGGCGCGTTCGGAACGTCGAGCCGGCTCTACACAAAAGGACCGTTTCTGCCGGGATTGCCCACGCAGGGCTACCAGGGCGAGGCAAACCCCGGCCAGCGCTACCGCTCCGGCCTCGCCGCCATCGACGCTTTCCTGAAGCAGCGCGATGGCAAGACATTCGCCGAACTCCAGCCGGCCGATCAGGATACGTTCCTGGCCGCGATGGAAGCTGGAAAGGTCGACTTGCCCAATGGAGTCAAGGCTGCCGGCTTCTTCGGACTTCTGCTGCAGAACACGATGGAAGGGTTCTTTGCCGATCCGGTCTATGGAGGCAACAAGGACATGGTGTCGTGGCGCATGCTTGGTTTCCCCGGCGCGCGCTATGACTACCGGGATCACGTCAGCAAGCATAATCAGCCCTATCCGCGGCCGCCCGTCTCGATCGAGGGCAGCCCGGAATGGCTCGTGAAAAGGAGCTGACCATGACGACGATACTGCCCCGCAAGGACGTCGTGATCGTCGGCCTCGGCTGGACGGGGTCCATCCTTGCGCATGAACTGACCGATCAAGGCCTGGACGTGCTGGCCATCGAGCGTGGTCCCTGGCGCGACACGGCGACCGATTTCAACATCGGCTATGCGCAGGACGAGTTGCGCTACAGCGTGCGGCGCGACCTGTTCCTGCAGCCAGCCGTCGAAACCATGACGATGCGCAACGACCCTTCGCAGACGGCGCTGCCGATGCGCGATTTCGGCTCGTTCCTGCCCGGCAACGGCGTCGGCGGCGCAGGCGTCCATTGGAACGGCCACACCTGGCGGTTCTGGGACTCCGACTTCCAGATCAAGACCAACCTGACCAAGAAGTATGGCGCGGCGCGGATCGCCGATCTCCAGGTCGAGGACTGGGGCGTGACCGGCGCCGAGATGGAGCCGTATTACGACCAGTTCGAATATCTGGCGGGAATCTCGGGCAAGGCCGGCAATATCCAGGGGCAGATACAGGAAGGCGGCAACCCGTTCGAGGATCCGAGGTCCCGGGATTACCCAAATCCGCCAATGGAGATGACCTACGCGCCGACCCTGTTCGCCAATGCCGGCAGGTCCATGGGACTGCACCCGTTCCCGACACCGTCCGCCAACATGTCGCGGCCCTATGTCAATCCGCTCGGCATCACCATGGGGCAGTGCACCTACTGCGGATTCTGCGAGCGGTTCGGCTGCGCCAACTATTCCAAATCCAGCGCCCAGACCACCATCCTTCCCGTGCTGATGAAGAAGGCCAATTTCGAGGTGCGCACCGACAGCGAGGTGCTGCATGTCGATCTCGCCGCCGGCGGCAAGTCCGCGCGAGGTGTCACTTACGTCGATACGTCGGGGCAGGAATTCTTCCAGCCGGCCGATCTCGTGCTTCTGTGCGCCTACGGCCTGCACAATGCCCGGCTGATGATGCTGTCGGGCATCGGCAAGATCTACGATCCCGCTACCGGCGAGGGCACCGTCGGGCGCAATTATTGCTACCAGACCAATGCCGGCGTGCAGGTGTTCTTCGACGATAAGAACTTCAATCCGTTCATTGCCGCGGGCGCGCTCGGACAGACGATCGACGACTATAATGGCGACGCTTTCGACCATGGCGGCCTCGATTTCGTCGGCGGCGCGGGCATCAACTGCATTCCCACCAATGGACGTCCGATCGGGACGAGGCCGACGCTGCCCGGCACGCCGAAATGGGGTAGCGCCTGGAAGAAGGCGACCGTCGCGGGCTACAAAAGCACGCTTGGCTTCTCCTCGCAGGGCAGCAGCTATGCGACGCGCACCAACTACCTCGACCTCGATCCGACCTACAAGGACCGCTTCGGCCGGCCGCTCATGCGCATGACCTTTGATTTTCCCGACAATGATATCCGGATGTCGAATTATCTCTGCGACCGGATGGAGGAGATCGCCAAGACGCTTGGGGGCAAGCAGTACAATGTCGGCCGCCGCAAGAAGGGCTGGGACAGCGTCCCTTATCAAAGTACCCATAATACGGGCGGCGCCATCATGGGAACGGACCCTAGGAAGAGTGCGGTCAACAGCTTCCTGCAAAGCTGGGATGTACCCAACGTCTTCGTCATCGGCGCCTCGGCCTTTCCGCAGAATGCCGGCAAGAATCCGACGGGAACGGTCGGCGCGCTCGCCTACCGCGCCGCTGACGGCATCCGCAATCACTATTTGCGCAATCCCGGCACCCCCTTGGTGCAGGCGTGAGGACGCTCGCCGCCGCCGCCGCTGGCGCCGCCGTGCTGGCGATCACGCCGGCGCTCGCCGCCGACCAGGCCGACCAGATCATCCGTGGCCAATATCAGGCCGTGCTCGGCGATTGCGCGGGCTGTCATACCAGGCCGGGCGGCAAGCCGCTGGCCGGCGGCCTGCCGCTCGAAACGCCTTTCGGCGCACTGGTGCCGCCCAACATCACACCCGACGACGAGACGGGCATCGGCAATTGGTCCGAGGGCGATTTCCGCAACATGATGAAGACCGGCGTCGGCCACAATGGCGTGCGGCTCTATCCCGCCATGCCTTACCCCGCCTATACCAGGATGAACGAGCAGGACATTTCCGACCTGTGGGCCTACATGACCACGGTCGACCCGGTCTCGAACAAGGTCGAAGCCAACCAGCTGCCGTTCCCGCTGAACATCCGGCTGGCGATGTGGGGCTGGAACCTCCTCAACTTCAGCGAGGCAAGCTTCCAGGCCGACCCCTCCAAATCGGCGGAATGGAACCGCGGCGCCTATATCGTCCAGGGCGCCGGGCACTGCGGCACCTGCCACACGCCCAAATCGTTCCTTGGAGCGGACCAAGACAGCGGCTTCCTGCAAGGCGCCTCGCTGCAAGGCTGGTTCGCCCCCGACATCACCAACAATGCTCAATCCGGCCTGGGCCAATGGTCGCAAGAGGATGTGGTCGCCTACCTCAAGACCGGCGTCAACGCGCATTCGATCGCATCCGGTCCGATGGCCGAGGCGATCGAGAACTCGACTTCCAAAATGACGGATCCCGACCTCAAGGCCGTGGCCGTCTATCTCAAGAGCCTGGGGCCGGACACCGGCAATGCGCAGGCGACCAAGCCCGACGAGGCGCGGATGGTGGCGGGCGCGGCGATCTATCATGACAATTGTTCGGCCTGCCATGGCGGCGATGGCGCCGGGGCCGGAGCGCTTTTCCCGGCGCTTGTCGGCAACTCGATCGTCGCGCAGGGCAATCCCGAGACCCTGGCCCGCATCGTTCTCGCCGGAAGCCAGGCCGTGCACACGGCCGGCGCGCCGACGACGCCTTCGATGCCCTCATTGGCATGGCGGCTGAAGGACCAGGAAATCGCCGACGTGCTGACCTATGTGCGCGGCAGCTGGGGCAATTCCGCTCCGGCGGTCTCGTCGGACGATATCGCGGCGGTGCGCAAGGAATTGGTGAAGTAATCCGGGGGCGACCTCAGAAGCCGGACGCCATCTTGCGCCCGCTGTACTCGGCGAGCCCGATGCCGCCCAGAACGAGGACCAGCGCCAGCGCCTGATAGAGCTGGAAGGTCTCGCCGACGATCAGCACCGAAAGCAGCGTGCCGAAGATCGGCACCAGATTGATGAACAAGCCGGCGCGGTTGGCGCCGATCAGTTCGTTGCCCCTGATATAGGTTATCTGCGAGATGACCGAAGCGCCGATCGCCGTATAGACGATGACCGCCCAGCCGCAGGCGTCGGGCACGATCACCTTGCTGGCGGCGGCTTCCCACAGGAAGAAGGGCAGTGAGGTGATGAGCGCGGCGAACGACATGGCCAGCATCAGGCTTTGCCAGTGCATCGCCGGTTTCAGCCTTAACCCGACCGAATAGCTGCTGTAGAGAACGACCGCGACGAGCATGATGGCGTCGCCGAAATTGAGCTCCAGCGTCAGCAGCCGGCGCGGATCGCCATGGCAGGCGGTCAGGATGACGCCGAAGACGGTCAGCACCACGCCGGCGATCTGCGCCCAGTTCACGCGCAGGCGGAAGAAAACGAAATTGGCTGTCATGATCAGGATCGGCATCGCCGCCTGTTCGATCGAGACATTGATCGCCGTGGTGTAGTTGAGGGCGGTGTAGAAGATGGTGTTGAACAGGGTGAAGCCGCTGGCGCCAAGCGCTGCCAGCACGAGCCAGCGCCGGCGCACGACGGGCCAATCCTCCTGGATCGTGCGCCAGCCGATCGGCAGCAGGATCGCCACGGCCAGCATCCAGCGCAGGAAGACCAGCGTCATCGGCGAGACGTGGCCGACCGCCAGCTTGCCGGCCACCGAATTGCCGCCCCACAGCAAGGTGGTGAGCAGCAGGAACATGTAGGCGTTTCGATGCATCGCGGGCTTCCGGCCGCGGGATGGGCCGCGGTGTTTGCCGGCCTATTGCCCCGGTCAGCCCAAGTAAATGATGTCAAAGCCGAAAATTGTTGTGCCTCAGGGCATTTTCGGCGGCAAAGAAAGGTCGCACTCGCGAGGTCTTGACGCTATAGAGGCCTGTCGTTTCGAACCATATCCAAGCCGCGCGGCGGCGTCTCAAGGGAAAAGAAACATGGCCAATGTGGTGGTCGTCGGCTCGCAGTGGGGCGACGAAGGCAAGGGCAAGATCGTCGACTGGCTGTCGGAGCGCGCCGATGTCGTGGTGCGTTTCCAGGGCGGCCACAATGCCGGCCACACGCTGGTCGTCGACGGCAAGGTCTACAAGCTGTCGCTGCTGCCTTCGGGCGTCGTGCGGGAAGGCAAGCTGTCCATCATCGGCAATGGCGTGGTCTTCGATCCGCATGCTTTCGTCGCCGAGGTGCAGAAACTGAAAGGCCAGGGCGTGGACGTGACGCCGGATCGCCTGAAAATAGCCGAAAACACGGCGCTTATCCTGTCCGTACACCGGGAGCTGGACGGGTTTCGCGAGGATGCCGCTTCGAATTCCGGAACAAAGATTGGCACGACCCGACGCGGGATCGGCCCCGCCTACGAGGACAAGGTGGGCCGGCGCGCGGTGCGGGTGATGGATCTGGCGGATTTGGAAACTTTGCCCCTGAAGGTCGACAGGCTGCTGACGCACCACAATGCGCTGCGTCGCGGGCTCGGCCATGACGAAGTCACGCATGATGCGATCATGCAGGAATTGACCTCGGTCGCGAACGACATCCTGCCCTACATGGACCGCGTCTGGAAGGTGCTCGACGACAAGCGCCGCGCCGGCGAGCGCATCCTGTTCGAGGGCGCGCAAGGCACGCTGCTCGACATCGACCACGGCACCTATCCGTTCGTCACCTCGTCCAACACGGTCGCCGGCCAGGCCGCCGCCGGCTCCGGCGTCGGCCCGGGCGCCATCGGCTATGTTCTCGGCATCACAAAGGCCTACACGACGCGTGTCGGCGAAGGTCCGTTCCCGACCGAGCAGAAGAACGAGATCGGCGAATTCCTCGGCACGCGCGGCCATGAATTCGGTGTCGTCACCGGGCGCAAGCGCCGCTGCGGGTGGTTCGATGCGGTGCTGGTGCGCCAGGCGGTTGCCGTCAACGGCATCAAAGGCATCGCGCTGACCAAGCTCGACGTGCTCGACGGGTTGGATGAGATCAAGGTCTGCACCGGCTACAGGCTGGACGGCGAGACGATCGACTATCTGCCGGCAAGCCAGGGCGCCCAGGCTCGCGTGGAACCCATCTACGAGACGTTGGAGGGTTGGAAAGGCACCACCGCCGGCGCACGCAGCTGGAACGACCTTCCGGCCCAGGCCGTCAAATATGTCCGATACATAGAGGAGTTGATCGGCGCGCCGGTCGCGCTCCTCTCCACCAGCCCGGAACGGGACGACACGATACTTGTGACTGATCCGTTTCAAGACTAGTTTCTGAAGCCTTTCCGGGCATCGCGGCTGATTTGCGGGGGCCGGCGCGGAGGCAAAAAATACAGGTCGACTGAAGCATGGCAGATTTCGTTGCTGTTCTGAAAAACGCGTTCGAGAAGCACGGCGACGAGACGCCCGAGAAGCGTACGCGCATCTATAACAGCGTGCGCGCCATGCTGGCCAAGAAGCTGGCGGAATATTCGCCGCCGCTGGCTTCCGAGGCCATAGACAAACAGAAACGCGCGCTGGACGACGCCATTGCCGGCGTCGAGCGGGACTATGTCAAGAGTGTGCCCGAGCCGGATCCGCTCGCGGAACTGGAACACATCTTTTCCTCCATCGACCGCAATAAGAACCAGTCGAACCACGTCAAGCAGCCGGCCAAGGCGGAGGCTGCCGCAATTCCTGCTCCGTCTCCGTATCGGCCCGCCCCGGCCACGGTCAGGCCGGAGCCGTACAAGCCGGCACAGCCGGCGGCGAACCCCGAACCCTACCGGCCCGCTCCAGCCGCCAAGGTCGAGCCAGGCTGGCAAAGGCCGGCGCCGGTGCAGCCCGCTCCGGACTTTTCCGAGAAGACCTTGCCGGGGATGGACGCGGATCGGGACGACGACCAGGACGACGTCTTTGCCGATGACGAAGCGCCTGCCGCCACCGACACTTTCGAGCGTTTGCGCCCGGCCGAACGCAAGCGCAGCTATGGCGGGCTGATCGCCGCCGTCGTCGCACTGCTGGTCGTTGCCGGCGGCGGCTACGGCATCTGGCTGAACAAGGATGCCTTCGGCAAGATGCTGGGCCTGGAGAGCAGCAAGGTTGTTGCCAAGACCGAACCGGTGAAAACGACGCCGGCCAAGCCGGCGACCGATACCACGGCCACGCCGCCGGCGCTCGCGACCGGCGCGGAAGGCACGAAATTCACGCAGCGGCTGACGCCTGAAGGCGGCGAAACCGACCCCGGCCCAGCCGGTGGGCAAAGCGGCGTAGGCGAGGGCGAATCCGTCGCCGCGCTGACGACACCGCCAACGGCAACGAATGCGCCGGCTACGGCAGCGCCGGCGGTTCCCGCGCCGGCTGCCAATACGCCGGCTGCCAATACGCCTGCTGCCGGTACGCCCGCGGCAGGCGCGCCAGCCGCGACCACGCCCGCGGCGGGCACCCCGCCCGCGACACCGCCCACCAACGGAACCGTGCCCGCGGCCCCGGCCGATGCCGCCGCCACGCCGCCGCCCGCACCGGCAGCCGCAACGCCGCCGGCGGCACCGGCTCCGGCCGTGGCGCCAACCTCGGTTCCGGTCGGCCAGAAGGCGATCTTCTATGAGGAGCGCACCAGCACCGCGCAGGGTTCAGCCGAGCCCGGCAGCATCGTCTGGTCGCTGGTGCAGGAATCGCCCGGCGGCGACCTGCCGCCCGAGCCGGCGATCCGTGCCGAGGCGACCATTCCCGGCAAGGACATCCAGTTGCGCATGACCATCCGTCGCAACACCGACCAGACCCTGCCGGCCAGCCATATCATCGAGATGATCTTCCTGACCCCAGACGGGTTCGAGGGCGGCGGCGTCGACAATATATTGCGCGTTGCCATGAAGAGTTCGGAACAGGACGCCGGCAGCCCGCTGATCGGCATCCCGGCCAAGATCGCCGACGGCTTCTTCCTCGTCGCGCTCAACGACACCAAGGCCGACGAAGACGCCAACATGACCCTGTTGCGCGGCCAGGACTGGATCGACGTGCCGGTCGTCTACAAGACCGGACGGCGGGCACTGCTGACCATGGAAAAGGGCATTCCCGGCGAGAAGGTGTTCGACGAGGCGATCAAGGCCTGGCAGGCCAAGACGGCGGGCTGAGACGGCGGGTTGAGACGGGCGGCGTGACGGTCGCCTCCGTTCAGAATCCTTGCAACAGCATGTCGAGCGCGGCAACGATGTCATCGTGATGCTTCGCCAGGTTCAGCCGACTTTCAACCAATTCGCTTGCGGGAACGGTGGCGATCAGGTGTGTCGCCATGACCAGCTTCCGTCCATTGATCTCGAAGATCGGATGAAGCTTTCGCATTGGCGGCGGCACCGTTGCGACCGGCAGAAGCGGAACGACAACCCGCGTCTTGAAATTGTCGAGCAGGTCGGATTGGACGTCGAGCAAATAGTTGTCTTCAACGCGACCGGCGAAGACATCATAGCGGGGCATCAGAACTGCCGATACTCTTCCAATGGGATACCGTTCTTGTCGATGTAGTCGTTCCACGCATCCATCGTGGTACGGTTCTCAAGCTTCCACAGCCGCGCCTTTTCAGCTGCCACCGCCTCCGCGATGCCGGCTTCCGCAGCGCGCGAGACATTCACGTCAAGCCCCTTGGCTTCCCGCATGAGGTTCGAGTCGATCGACAGATTTGCTGGCTGACGGATCGCATTCAAGGCAATCTTACGCATAATGGCCTCCGCAACATGCGCATAATGTATGCGCATTGCGATGTGGAGGCAATGCTCAGGCGCAGCAGACGGACCGCCCCGCTATGGCTCAGGCGCTCCGTCGCTTCAATCGACAAATCGTTGTCGATCGATCCGCCCAAGGGCGACCGCTCTTCACCCTTCCATCTCCTCGCGCAGCATCTCCAGTTCCAGCCATTCTTCCTCGAGCGTGGCCAACGTCGCACGCTCCTTGTCGAGGGCGGCGATCGTCTTCTGGAACGAGGCCGGGTCGCGTTCGTAATAGGCCGGGTCGGCGATGTTGTTCTCCAGCCGCGAGATCGACGCGGTCACTGCCTCGATCTTCTTGGGTAGGGACTCCAGCGCGAACTTCTGCTTGAACGACAATTTCTTCGCCGGCCCTTTTGGCGCCGCCGGATCGCTCTTGCCCGGTGCCGGCGCATCGCCGGCTTCCGCCTTGGCGCGCGCCTTGCGGTCGTCAAGCCTGGTGCCGCCGCGCTGCGCCAGCATGTCGGAATAGCCGCCGGCATATTCGACCCAGCGGCCGCCGCCGTCCGGCGCGATGATGCTGGTGACTGTGCGGTCGAGGAAATCGCGGTCGTGGCTGACCAGGATGACGGTGCCGGCAAAACCGGCGACCAGTTCCTGCAGCAGTTCCAGCGTCTCCATGTCGAGATCATTGGTCGGCTCATCGAGAACCAGGAGGTTTGCTGGCCGTGCCAGCACGCGCGCCAGGATCAGCCGCGCCCGTTCGCCGCCGGACAGCTCGCGCACCGGTGTGCGGGCCTGTTCCGGCTTGAACAGGAAATCCTTCATATAGGACACGACATGGCGCTGCTCGCCATTGATGACGAGGTTCTCGCCGCGCCCGTCGGTCAGATATTGCGCCAGCGTCTCTTGCGGGTCGACCGCCTCGCGCTTCTGGTCGAGCGTGGCGATCTCCAGATTGGTGCCAAGCCGTATCGAACCCGCGTCCGGCGCCAATTCGCCGGTCAGCATCTTCAGAAGTGTCGTCTTGCCGGCGCCGTTCGGCCCGACAAGGCCGACGCGGTCGCCGCGCTGGATGCGGGTCGAGAACCCCTTGACGACGGTGAGGTCGCCAAAGCTCTTCTCGATGTTCTTGGCCTCGATCACCAGCTTGCCGGATTCGGCGGCGTCGCTTGCCGCCATTATCGCGGTGCCTTCGGCGCCGCGATGGCCGCGAAAACGCTGACGCATGGTCTGCAATTCGCCCAGACGTCGCATATTGCGCTTGCGCCGCGCCGTCACCCCGTAGCGCAGCCAGTGCTCCTCGCGCACGAGTTGGCGGCCGAGCTTGTGCTGCTCGCGCTCTTCCTCTTCCAGCACCAGGTCGCGCCATTCCTCGAAATGGCCAAAGCCCTTGTCCAGCCTGCGCGTCTGGCCGCGATCGAGCCAGACTGTGGCGCGCGACACGCGCTCGAGGAAGCGGCGGTCATGCGAGATGACGATGAGTGCCGAGGAGGTCCGGACGAGCTCTTCTTCCAGCCATTCGATGACAGATAAATCAAGATGGTTAGTCGGCTCATCAAGAAGCAGGATGTCAGGCTCCGGCGCCATGACGCGGGCAAGCGCGGCGCGCCTGGCCTCTCCGCCGGACAGGTCGCCAGGCCGTTCTTCGCCCGACAGACCGAGATGCTCCATCAGATAGCTGGCGCGGTAGGGATCGTCGGCGGGCCCGAGCCCGGCCTCGACATAGGCGCGCACGGTTGCAAAGCCGTCCATGTCGGGCATTTGCGGCAGATAACGCACCGTCGCCGAAGGCTGGCGGAACACCTCGCCGTCCTGTGGTTCGATCAGGCCGGCGGCGATCTTGAGCAGCGTCGACTTGCCGGACCCGTTGCGGCCGACCAGCGCGATCTTGTCGCCGGCCGAAGCGGTCAAGGCGGCGCCGTCGAGCAGCGGCGCGCCGCCGAAGGTCAGTCTTATCCCGTCGAGATTGAGAAGAGGCGGGGCCATGTCAGCTTTCGGGCAATGGATAGGGATGGGCGAGCAGCAGCGCGCGGCCATGGCCGAGCGCTATGTCGAGGCGGCCCCCGGTCTTGCCGAACTTGACCTCGTTGGAAATGGTCAGTGACGAACCGAATGCCACCTCGACCTTGTCGAGCGGCCATTTGGCGCCGGCGACGGTCAGGCCGGAGAGTTCGGAGAAGCCGAGAATCGAGAACAGCGTGCCGTCGGCATAATCGAAGCCGGCCCTGCCGGGCGGCAAGGGAACACCTTCCTGGGCGCCGCTGGTCAGAAGCACATCCATTCCGGCCTCGGCCAGCCGCAGGCCAAGCGCCAGATGCAGGAAGGCGTGATCGGCGCGCTTGCCGCCGAAGGCGCCCGCCAGCACAAGGCGGGTCGCCCCGCGCTCCAGTGCGGCCGCGATCGCCAGTTCTCCGTCGGTCCTGTCCTTTTCCGCCGGGAAGGTTTGCCGCGGCACGGCGGCGAGGTCGGCGGGCAGATCAGCCGGGACCGAGTCGAAATCACCCACCCACAGTTCCGGCACGAGGCCCAGCATCCGCGCATGGCCGATGCCGGCGTCGGCGGCGATGACGCGCGAGCCTTCGACCTGGCGGTCGAGCCGAGGCGTGCGGATGAGGTCGCCGCCAAGCAGGATGGTGAATGTGCTCATATCCCGTCGCCTTACCAGCCCGGCACGGGAAACGGAAGGCGGCAAAGTCCCACTTGCGCGGGTGATCGGCCCGGCCTATGTGTCGAAACGCTCTAACGGGGTGCCGGACGCGAATTTCGCGGGCCGGCTGAGAGGCAGTCTCGCCAACCCGCTGAACCTGATCCGGTTTGTACCGGCGGAGGGATTAGACGTTTCGGACACTCCGACGCCTCAATTCCTTTCAACGCAAACGAAGGAGGCGCCGATGCGCGCGTTTTTATATTCTCTGGTCGCCGCCACGGCAGTGACCCTGTCCGGGCCGGCCTTGGCCAAGGACAAGCTGACCGTCTACACCTATGAGAGCTTCACCGCCGACTGGGGTCCAGGTCCCGTGGTGAAGAAGGAATTCGAGGCAGAATGCGGCTGCGATCTCGAGTTCGTCTCGGTCGCCGATGGCGTGGCGCTGCTCAACCGCGTCAAGCTGGAAGGCGCTTCGACCAAGGCCGACATCGTGCTCGGTCTCGACACCAATCTCACCGCCGATGCCAAGGCCTCGGGCCTGTTCGCGCCACATGGCGCAATAACGGACGTCAAGGTGCCGGGCGGCTGGACCGATGACACTTTTGTCCCGTTCGATTACGGCTACTTCGCCGTCGTCTACGACACTGAAAAGCTGAAGAGCCCGCCCAAGAGCTTGAAGGATTTGGTCGAGGGCAGCGCCGACGACAAGATCGTCATCCAGGACCCGCGCACATCGACGCCCGGTCTTGGCCTGCTGTTGTGGGTGAAGTCGGTCTATGGCGACAAGGCGCCGGAGGCCTGGGCCAAGCTCAAGACCAAGGTGCTGACCGTGACGCCGGGCTGGAGCGAGGCCTATGGCCTGTTCACCAAGGGCGAGGCGCCGATGGTGCTGTCCTACACCACCTCGCCGGCCTACCACATGGTCGCCGAGAACACCGAGCGCTATCAGGCGGCGTCGTTCGAGGAAGGTGAATACCTGCAGATCGAGGTCGCGGGCATCACCACGGCCGGCGCCAAGAATCCGCTGGCGGAAAAGTTCATGGCCTTCATGACCGGGCCGAAATTCCAGGACGCGATCCCCGAGACCAACTGGATGTTCCCGGCCGGCAAGACCAACAAGCCGCTCAACCCCGCCTTCGACAAACTGGTCAAGCCGACCAAGACCTTGCTGTTCAGCCCGGAGGAGGTGGCGGCCAACCGCAAGGCCTGGGTCGATGAATGGCTGGCGGTGATGAGCAAGTAGGTTTTGTGGGCTAATCTCGTGAGATGAACGCTCTACGGCGACGCTCCACAAGCTTCACCCAATCGTTGACGGTGCGGCGTGCAAACCCGCTCTGATCCCCGCATCACAGCCGGCGTGATAGGGCTCGCTGCCATCGCCATTTTGATCGGCGGCGCGTTTGCGGGGCTGCTTGTCGAAGGCGCTCGCGATTTTTCCGGCGCTTGGGCTGCGTTCGATCCCTACCTGTTCCGGGTCGTGCGCTTCACGCTCTGGCAGGCGGCCCTGTCGACGCTGCTCTCGGTCGGGCCGGCCCTGTTCGTGGCGCGGGCGCTGTCGCGGCATCCACGGTTTTTCGGCCGTGCCTTCATCCTGCAGCTCTTCGCCGTGCCGCTGGCGCTGCCGGCGATCGTCGCGTCGCTCGGCATCCTGGCGCTCTATGGCCGCGCCGGCTATTTCTCCGGCTTTCTCAGCGCCGTCGGCGGCCAGGGTTGGCCGGGCATCTATGGCCTGTCCGGCATTCTCGTCGCCCATGTCTTCTTCAACCTGCCGCTGGCCACCCGCCTGTTCCTCGAGGCGCTGCAGACCATTCCCTCCGACCAGTGGCGGCTGGCGAGCCAGCTCGGCATGGGGGCGGCGCCGGCATTCCGGCTGATCGAGTGGCCGACGCTGCGTGCCGCGCTGCCCGGTGTCGCCGGACTTGTCTTCATGCTGTGCATCACATCCTTCACCATCGTGCTGACGCTCGGCGGCGGGCCGGCCGCGACGACGCTCGAAGTCGGCATCTATCAGGCATTGCGCTTCGATTTCGATCCCGCGAGGGCTGTCGCGCTGACAATGCTGCAGATCGCCTTGACCTTCATCGTGGTGCTGGCGTTGACCCGACTCGGAGCCGACGTCGTCGCCGACATCAACCTGCCGGTCGCGCCGCGCCGCTATCTCTCCGTCAACAGGACCGAAGCCTGGCTGAATGCCACGCTCATCGTGTTGGCCTTGCTCTTCGTTGCCGGGCCGATGGTGGCGACCGTGGCGGCCGGACTTGGCGCCGACCTCGGCCGGCTTGCCGGCGAGGCCACTGTCCGTCAGGCGACGCTGACCAGTGCTGTGCTCGCTTTCCTTTCGGCCTTGCTTTCGGTGATGCTTTCGCTGGCATTGACCATGGCGCGCAGGGCGCTGGCGTCGAACCGCCGCTTCGGGGCAAGGACACTGCTCGAACATGCCACCGATACCGGCGCCGGGTTTGTCCTGGTCGTGCCGCCGATCGTCGTCGGCGCCGGCTGGTTCCTGTTGCTGCGCCATGTCGGCGATATCTTTGCCATCGCGCCGCTCATGGTCGTCACCGTCAACGCTGTCATGGCGATGCCTTTCGCGCTGCGCGCCATCCGTCCCGCCTATGATGCGGCAAGCGAGCGTCACGAGCGGCTTTGCGCGCAGCTCGGAATTTCCGGCTGGTCAAGACTGTGGCTGGTCGACTGGCCGACGTTGCGGCGCCCGCTGGCCACCGCTTTTGCCTTCGCCATGGCACTGTCGCTCGGCGATCTCGGCGTCATCGCCCTGTTCGGCAGTGATTCCGTGCAGACCTTGCCCTACCTTCTCCTGGCGCGCATGGGCAGCTACCGAACCGAGGACGCCGCCGGCTTGGCGCTGCTGCTCGGCCTTGTCTGCCTGGCACTGGTGCTGGCAGCGGACCGGCTGGGAAAGGAGACGGCCCGCAATGTCTGACGGGGCGGCTGGCGGCAAAGGGGTTTCGGTGCGGCTGGACAAGGTTTCGTTCAGCTATGGCGAGACGTTGTTCACCTTCGATGCCGAGTTCACGGCGGGGCAAATCACCGCGATCATGGGACCGAGCGGCTCCGGAAAGTCGACGCTGCTCAATCTGGTGGCCGGGTTCGAGCCGCCGCGATCCGGTCGCGTGCTGATCGGCGGGGCCGATGTCAGCACCGCGCCACCGGCGACGCGGCCAGTGTCGATGGTTTTTCAGGAAAACAACCTTTTCGCGCATCTTTCCGTCGAGCAGAATGTCGGGCTCGGCCGTTCGCCATCGTTGCGGCTGGCCGAAGCCGATCGCGCTGCGATCGCCGATGCGCTTGCGCGCACCGGCCTTGCCGGCAAGGAGAAGCGGCTGCCGCGCGAACTTTCCGGCGGCGAGCGCCAGCGCGTCGCCCTGGCTCGCGTGCTGGTGCGTGACCGCCCGGTGCTGCTGCTCGACGAGCCCTTCGCTTCGCTTGGGCCCGCCTTGCGAGACGATATGCTCGACCTGGTTGCCGGCCTGCATGCCGAGCGTGGCATGACGGTGCTGTTCGTCACGCATCAGCCGCAAGATGCCCGCCGCATGGGTCAGAGGGTGGTGTTTCTCGAGAACGGCGCGGTCGCCGCTATCGGCACGGCGGATGATTTCTTTGCCGGGGCTGGTCCGGAGGCATTCCGGCGCTATATCGGAGCCGGGGCCGGGGATTCCTTATCACGAGATATTGCCCGGAAGCGGACATAATTTACGCTCAAACCGGCCCGATGCGATGTGGCGCTTGCTTGCCATGACTGGAGTAGTGTGGCTAGGTCCGCTCGATACCGGTCCGGCACAGGCCGTGATTTGCCTACAGCTTCCGCCGCATGCTCCGAGGGGCGCGTGACGGATACTGTAGCAGTTTGTTTTGCGCATGTGGTCATGTGCAGGGACCTGAAAGGAAGCCGTTCTGGCGATCGGCGTTGACAGGCTACGAATGAACCCGCTGGCGCGCTTTCTGGCGCTGGCCGGCTTTGCCGTGGCGCTGGCAAGCTGCCAGATGTTCACGCCTCCGGAAGTCCAGGAATCAGGCTTCCAGCCATCCGACAAGCCGATCACGGTCGACAATGTCGCCGCTAACAACAAGCTCGCGGAACTCGCCAAGGCGCAGCATCCGCGCATCCTGGCGACCTATGGCGGCGAATATTCCGATCCCAAGCTCGAACGCATGGTCGCCAAGGTGGTCGGCAATCTGACCGTGGTGTCGGCGAACCCAACCCAGACCTATCGCATCACCATCCTCAATTCGCCCAACGTCAACGCCTTCGCGCTGCCGGGCGGCTATCTCTACATAACGCGCGGCCTCTTGGCGCTGGCCAATGATTCGTCCGAGCTCGCCGCCGTCATCGCGCATGAGATGGGCCACGTCACCGCCAATCATGGGTTGCAGCGCCAGCAGCTGGAGGCCGAGGAAGGTCTGGCGACCAAGGTCGTTTCCGATGTGCTTGGCGACAGCCCGACCGCCAAGGCTGCACTTATCCGCGGCAAGCTCAGGCTGGCGCAGTTCTCGCGCAACCAGGAGCTTGAGGCTGACGCCATCGGCATCAAGTCGATCGGCGAAGCCGGCTACGATCCCTATGCCGCCGGCCGCTTCCTGCAATCGATGTCGGCCTATACCGATTTCCGCTCGATCAGCGGCGCCACCGACGCCAGCCTTGACTTCCTGGCGACGCACCCCAACACGCCGCAACGCATCGATTTGGCACAGCGGCACGCCCGCCAGTTCGGTGCGCCAGGCTTCGGTACACGCGACCGCGATTCCTTCCTCGCCGGCATAGACGGCCTGCTTTACGGCGACACGCCGGAAGAAGGCTATGTGCGCGGCGAAACCTTCCTGCATCCAGGCTTGGGCGTGTCGTTCACGGTGCCGGACGGTTTCATCATCGACAATTCGGCGGCGGCGGTGACGGCGACCGGTCCCGGCGACATAGCGATCCGCTTCGACGGCGTTTCGATCGACAAGAACCGCGCCCTGACCGACTATATCAGAAGCGGCTGGGTGGCCGGGCTCGACGACAGCACCGTCAAGCAGGAAACCATCAACGGCAATGAGGCGGCGACCGCCCATGCAGGCGCCGAAGGCTGGCAGTTCGATATCGCTGTGATCCGCGCCGGCGGCCAGGTTTACCGATTGCTGACCGCGGCCCCCTCGGCCAGCACCTCGCTTGAAACGGTGGCGCGCTCGGTCAGCGGCTCCTTCCGTATCCTCAGCCCCGCCGAGAAGGCGGCACTGAAGCCACTGCATATTCGTGTGCTCACCGTGCAGCCGGGACAGACCATGGGATCGCTTGCCGCGCAGATGGTTGGCGTCGACCGCAAGCTCGACCTGTTCCGCGTGCTCAATGCGCTGTCGCCGGGGGCCGCGGTTTCGGCCGGCGACAAGGTCAAGATCGTCACCGACAAATAAAAGCCCGAGCGGGAGATCAGGCGGCGGTCGCCATGAATTCCGGATTCTGCTTCACCAGCGCGACCTTGAGCTTTTCCATGGCGCGCGCCTCGATCTGGCGGACACGTTCCTTTGAGATGCCGAGCGTCTCGCCGAGCGCCTCGAGCGTGGCCCCCTCGTCATTCAGCCGGCGTTCCTCGATGATCCTGAGTTCACGCGCGTTGAGCGCGTGAAGCGCTTCCTTCAGCCAGAGCGAGCGGCGCGCGACATCGATCTTGTCGCCGACAATTTCGTCCGGCAAGGGATCGTCCGAGACCAGGAAATCCATCCGCTCGGTGCCGCCCGCATCGTCGGCCAGCGGCACGTTCAGCGAAGAATCCGGAGCCGACAGCCGTGAATCCATCATCGCCACATCAGCCTCGGATACACCAAGCGCAACCGAAACCTCGCGGTAGAGATTTGTGTTGGAGAGCGGCTCGGCGCCGTTCGCGAGACGCGCACGCAAGCGTCTGAGATTGAAGAACAGGGCCTTTTGCGCCGAACTGGTGCCACCACGCACAATCGACCAGTTGCGCAGGATGTAGTCCTGCATCGAGGCGCGGATCCACCACGTCGCGTAGGTCGAGAACCGCACCTCGCGCTCCGGTTCGAAACGGGCGGCGGCCTCGAGCAGTCCGACATGGCCCTCTTGAACCAGATCGCCGAGCGGCAGTCCGTAATGGCGGAATTTCGAGGCCATGGAAATGACCAACCGCATGTGGGCGACGGTGATGCTGTGCAGCGCGTTCTGGTCGTTGTCTTCCTTCCAGAGCAATGCCAGCCGATGCTCCTCCTCGCGCTCGAGATAGGGTGCCTTCATTGCCGCGCGGACCATGATCCGTCCTGCCGTGTCTTCCATCATAAGGCGCTCCGTGGCTCGGCGAGGCAAATGGCAGACACCGGCTTGAAATGACGGCGGCGTGCCCTACAACAGCCAAAACTGTCATGCGCGAGAAAGGTTCCGCCGGTGCGGGCAGGGCGAGCGCTAGCGTCCGCGCAGCTGCCTGCAACTTCCGAGCCTGCGAATGAATTCCTTCCGGAGAATTTGATTTCTAGAAGACGCTCTCTTTGAAATTTCATTCCTTATTTTTTCGACCTGCATCTGTCATTTTCCAGCCCTCACAACATGCCGGGTTACCGGCCAAGGACGGGATCACAGAAAAATGAAATGGCTCAAGTCACTCATCATCGCCGGAACGTTGCAGGCCCTGGCCGTCGCATCGGGCCACGCCGGCGCCAATCTCGACCAGATCAAGCAGGCCGGAATCATCAAGGTCGGTACGGAGGGCACCTACGCTCCCTTCACCTACCATGACGCTTCCGGCGCGCTGGTTGGCTTCGATGTCGAGATCGCCAAGGCGATCGCCGATAAGCTCGGCGTCAAGGCTGAGTTCCTCGAAGGCAAGTGGGACGGGCTGATCGCCGGCCTCGACGTCAACCGTTATGATGCCGTCATCAACGAAGTCGGCATCACCGACGCCCGCAAGGCCAAGTACGACTTTTCCGATCCCTATATCGCCTCCAAGGCAGTGCTGATCGTGCGCGGCGACAACACCGACATCAAGACCTTCGCCGACCTCAAGGGCAAGAAGTCGGCGCAGTCGCTGACATCCAATTTCGGCAAGCTGGCCGAGTCCAATGGCGCCGAACTGGTCGGCACCGACGGCTTCGACCAGTCGATCCAGCTGCTTTTGACCGGCCGTGCGGACGCTACCATCAATGACAGCCTGTCGTTCCTCGACTTCAAGAAGCACAAGCCCGACGCCAATGTGAAGATCGCCGCCCAGGAAGAGAATGCCGATTACTCCGGCGTCATCGTGCGCAAGGGCGATCCGGAGCTGGTCGCGGCCATCAACAAGGCGCTGGCCGACATCAAGGCGGACGGCACCTACCAGAAGATCGCCAACACCTATTTCGGCCAGGACGTCTCGAAGTAATTCACCAGGCGGGGCCGGCTGTCGCCCTGTGACGTATCCAGCGGCGAGTCGTTTTTGACGGCTCGCCGCTTTTGTCGTGATATGGCTGGCGCATTCGCGCTTCGATGACGTTCCCCGTCCATTCCGGAGGATCTTTCGTGCCGCACTGGCTGCAACTGATGCTGGACTCGCTGCCCTCGCTGCTGTGGGCAGCGTTGATCTTTACCGTGCCGCTGACGTTGCTGTCCTTCGTGCTCGGCCTGACGGTAGGGCTGGGCGCGGCGCTCGGCAGGCTGTTCGGCCCGAAGCCTCTGGTGGCGCTCGTGCGCTTCTATGTCTGGATATTCCGCGGCACGCCGCTCCTGGTGCAGCTCTTCCTGATCTTCTACGGCCTGCCGTCGGTCGGCATCCTGCTTGACGCCTTCACCGCGGCGCTGATCGGCTTCACGCTCAACATCGGGGCCTACACGTCGGAAATCATCCGGGCGGCCATCGGCTCGGTGCCCAAGGGCCAGTGGGAGGCCGCCTATTCGATCGGGATGACCTGGAGCCAGGCGATGCGGCGCACCATTCTGCCGCAAGCCGGACGGGTGGCGGTGCCGCCGCTCTCCAACACCTTCATCTCGCTGGTCAAGGACACGTCGCTGGCCGCCGCCATCACCGTGCCGGAAATGTTCCAGGCGGCGCAACGCATCGTCGCCACCACCTATGAGCCGCTCATCCTCTATGTCGAGGCGGCGATCCTCTATCTGGCGATGAGTTCGGTACTGTCGGCCTTGCAGACGCGACTGGAGGAGCGGCTCAACCGCTATGGCGGCTTCCTGGAGGCACGCTCATGATCAGCCTCACCAACATCGAAAAGCGTTTCGGCGACAATCTCGTGCTGAAGGGGGTGACTGTCGCCATCGCCGAAGGCAGCGTCACCGCGCTTGTCGGCCCTTCCGGCGGGGGGAAAAGCACGCTGCTGCGCTGCATCAACCTGCTGGAGATCCCAACTTCGGGCACGGTGCGGATCGGCGACGAGACGCTTGAGTTCCGCCCGGGCGGGAAGGTGCCGGCGGCGGACATAAGGCGTCTGCGCCTGCAGACCGGCATGGTGTTCCAGAATTTCCAGTTGTTTCCGCATCGCACCGCCATCGAAAATGTCATGGAAGGCTTGGTTACGGTGCTCAAATGGTCGCCGCAGAAGGCACATGAGCGGGCACTCGCGCTGCTGGAGAAGGTCGGCATGGTGCATAAGGCCGATGCCTGGCCGGCGACGCTGTCGGGCGGCCAGCAGCAGCGCGTGGCGATCGCCCGTGCGCTGGCGCCGTCGCCGAAGGTGCTGCTGTGCGACGAACCGACTTCGGCGCTCGACCCGGAGCTGGCGCAGGAGGTGGTCGATGTGCTGGGTCAGCTCGCCAGCGAGGGAACGACCATGGTGATGGCGACGCATGATTTGCGCCTGGCCTCCAAGATCGCCCAGGAGGCGGTGTTCCTCGACGCCGGCGTCATCGTCGAGCAGGGGGCATCCGCCAAGCTGTTCGGCAATCCGGAGCGCGAACGCACCAAGCGGTTTATCGCCACGCTGAAGCAGGAGGCGGCGGAGGAAGAGGGAGGCGCATAGGCGCGACAATCGCGGCCTTCCCCAAAAACAAAAACCCGGCGCGAGGCCGGGTTTTCGTCAACTTGAATGCGAAAAAGCTCAGGCAGCTTCTTCCTGCTCGGCTTCCTCATTGTCGGCCTTGGCGCCACGCTTGGGGCCTTTGTTGAGGTTGACCTCGATCAGGCGCACGGCTTCGGTTTCCGACATGCGGTTGACGGCCGCGATCTCGCGGGCCATGCGGTCGAGTGCCGCCTCGTAGAGCTGGCGTTCGGAATAGGACTGCTCCGGCTGGTTGTCGGCGCGATAGAGGTCGCGCACGACTTCCGAGATCGAGATCAGGTCGCCCGAATTGATCTTGGCATCATATTCCTGGGCGCGGCGCGACCACATGGTGCGCTTGACGCGGGCGCGGCCCTGCACGACCTTCAGCGCGCGCTCGACATAATCCTCTTCCGACAGCTTGCGCATGCCGATAGAGGTCGCCTTGGCGACCGGCACTTTCAGGCGCATCTTGTCCTTCTGGAAGTCGATGACGAACAGTTCCAGCTTGTGGCCGGCCACTTCCTGCTCGTCGATCGAGACGATCTGGCCGACGCCATGCGCCGGATAGACGATAAACTCGCCGGTCTTGAAACCGTGACGTGCAGCTGTGGACTTCTTCTGCGGGGTGATCGTTGCCATTACGCCCTGAACTCCTTGTTGTGGGCCGGCGGCGGTGCCGGCTGAACTCACGTGATCGGGGTCACCGATCATTAGCCGCACAACAGATGACCCACCGGAAAAGCCGGGACCGGCAAACCGCAAGAATTGCGACCGCCTGGCCCAGATCGCTCTGGTCCGGAATGGGATTTTCACCTTTCAGTGATTTGGGGCGTCTGCGCCATAAATCGACGTTGTGTCACCGGCATGTTTCGCTGATGTAACACAAAAAGTCGGAAGAATCAAGGTTTTGCTGCGTAAGCGAAGGCCACAACCAATCGCCGCCTGTCAAGGCGGTTAATCCGGCGTGCCTGTTACGCTGCGTCATACAAGCCTTTACAGCGGTGTTGTCAATCGCCTTCGCCGGGCTCGGCGGAGAAGTATTTCTCGAATTTGCCGGCCTCGCCGTCGAAGCTCTTGGCGTCGGCCGGCGGCTCCTTCTTGGCGGTGATGTTGGGCCATTTATCGGCATATTCGGTGTTGATCTGCAGCCATTTGTCGAGGCCGGACTCGGTGTCGGGCTTGATCGCGTCGGCCGGGCATTCCGGCTCGCAGACGCCGCAGTCGATGCACTCGTCGGGATGGATGACGAGCATGTTCTCGCCTTCGTAGAAACAGTCGACCGGACAGACCTCGATGCAGTCCATATATTTGCATTTGATGCAGTTGTCGGTCACGACATAGGTCATCGGTCGGCTCCGGGACGTCCCGTTTTTGTTGGCTTTTTCCGTGAGGTAACGCCTTTATGGGCTGCTTGCAAGGGTAGCCATTCCCGGCGGCGCCAGAGTTTGGGAAATTGAATTTCAGATCGGCGGTGCCAGGACGGTCCCACATCCCTTACCGACGTTGGTTTGCCGGTGCAAAATCTGTTTTGGTTGCCGTTGCCGCGGAAGAGCACATCCGCATTGATCGGCAGGCTCAATCTTCGTCGCGCAATCGGTCGGTCTGGCGACGCTCTTTTTTGGTGGGTCGGCCGCTGCCTGCCTGGCGCAGCGCCGGGATAGCATCGGGCGGGGCGTCGCCCTTCGGTGCGGGCGGAGGCGACATGTCTTGATAAAGAGTGCGGGCTTCCTCGGACGGGCCGCGCCGCGCGCCAGCGCCGAGCACCTTCCAGACGAAAATACGCCGGTCGAGCGTGATGGTCAGCACGTCGCCTGGCTTGACCAGATCGGAGGCCTGCGCTGCTTTGTCGCGATTGATGCGCACGCGGCCGGCGACCACCAATTTGGCCGCCAGCGAGCGCGATTTCACCGCGCGCGAGAAGAACAGCCATTTGTCGATGCGCTGACGGCCTTCAGCAACCATCGAAGCGAGTTTACTTCTTCAATTGGTCGCGCAAGGCGGCGAGCTTGGCGAAGGGCGAGTCCGGATCGAAACGCACCGGGCGCTCCTCGCGGGGCTTGGGCTGGAAAGCGGGCTTTCCGCCGCGATCGGCACCCTTGCCTTCCGGCCTGCCGCCCTTCCAGTCTGGCCGGCCTTCTCGGCGCTCGGGACGCTCGCCCTGCGGGCGGCCGTCGCGGCGCTCAGCGCCCTCAGCTTGCGGCTTGGGCTTGAACTTCGAGCGGTCGAAGCGCGGCTTTCCGGCGCCGTCGCGGCGCCCTTCGTGCGCGGGACGGTCCGCGGGCGCGGCTGCTGCCTGTTCGCCGCCGGCCGGCGCGTTGCTTCGGCCGCGCGCCTGTCCGTTTTGCGGCCGGTTGTTGCGGCCGTCGCGATGACGCGGACGCTGGTCGAAGCGACCTTGGCGCCACAGCAGGATCGGCTTTGGCGCTTCGGCTTCCGGCACGGGTTCGCCGGCGGCTTCCGCCACTGCAGCCGGTTCGGCGGCTTCCGTCGACGCGGAGGCTTCGACGGCGGGCTCCGCCGCTGCGGTTTCCTCGGTGGGCTCGGCAGTTTCAGGTTCGGCCCGCTGCTCAACTGGCGCCGGCTCGGCGGCTTCAACAGCGGCTTCGGCTACAGGTTCCTCCGCAACTTCAGCGGTGGCTTCCGCCTGCTCTTGCGCGACAGCTTCCACCGGCGCGTCGGCGGCGACTTCGGCTGGAACCTCCGTCTCCACGTCGGTTGCCGCATCCGGCACCAGTTCGGCTCCCTCGGCGGCCGACTCTTCCGCCGCCTTGGCTTGTTCCGCGCGGGCTGCTTCTTCGGCTGCCTGCCTGGCCGCGGCGGCTTCCCGCGCGGCATTGTCCTGCGCTTCCAGCCGTGCCTTGACTTCCGCGGCCGGCTTCGGCTCGGCGCGATAGCCAAGCCCCTTGAGGATCTCTTCCATGTCGTCGGCGGTGGCGCCAAGGATCGACATCATCGGCGGCGTCACCATGAAGGACTGGCCGTCATAGGCGCCGTCCGGACGCTGGCCAAGGCCGGGCTTCCAGTTGGTCGCCGGGCGGATCAGGTCGGCCAGCCGCTCCAGAATGTCGATGCGCACGGCGCGGCGGCCGAGATTGCGGTAGCCAGCGAGCTTGTAGAAGGCCTTGTCGAAGGCCGGGTCGATGACAACAGAGGTGCGGCCCGACGCCAGCGCGTGGACGACGTCGCCGAAGCCTGGCTTGTCCTTGCCGTCGTTCTTCAACGCCCACAGCAGCGTCACCAGCCCGGCGGGTGCCGGCTTGATCAGCGCCGGCACGAACACGTGGTAGGCGCCGAAGCGGACGCCAAGCCGGCGCAGCGCCGCGCGGCCTTCCTGGTCCAAGGATTTCATCTCTTCGGCGATGTCACGACGGTTGATGAGGCCGAAATTCTCGACCAGCTGGAAAGCGATGCCACGGCCGATGCCGGAAATCTGCTCGGCATTTTTCAGATCGACCAGCGGCTTCAACAACGACTCGATCTGGAAATTGACGAAGCGTTCGGCTCGCGCCGCGACCTTGTCGCGCGCCGGACCCGTCAGCTGTTCGTCAGCCAGCAACACCAGGCGCGGCTTCAGCGCGTCTTCGCCCGAGACCAGCGTGCCTATCGGCGCGCCGATCCAGCGCAGCGTGCCGTCCGAACCGAGCGCGAGATCGCCATTGGCGCAGGCGCCGAAGCGCTCCGCGCGTGCCTCGAACTCGGCGGCAAGCGCTTTTTGCGCGGCAGTGCGCACGGCCTTGGCGTCTTCGCCGCCGGCGGTCTGGTCGGCGGTGAAGCGGAACCCTTGCAACTCGCCGACATGATGGCCTTCGACAAGGACGGTTCCGGTAGGACTGATTTCGGCTTCAGGCATGGTATTTTCTCTAAGGCGCCGCATGAGGACGGAAGTCCTGCGGTCTACGAAGCGTTTCGTCAACCGCTCATGCAGCGCATCCGACAATCTGTCTTCGATTTCGCGCGTCTTTTCCTGCCAGTGTGCCTGATCGGCCAGCCAGCCGGGCCGGTTCGACACGAATGTCCAGGTGCGGATCTGGGCGATGCGGTGCGACAGCGTGTCGATGTCGCCCTCGGTGGTGTCGGCGCGGCGCACCTGTTCGGCCATGTAGTTCTCGTCGACATGGCCCTGCCGGGCGAGATCCATGTAGATCGAGGCGATGAGGTCGGCATGCTGGGCAGGCGCGATCTTGCGATAGTCGGGCAGGGCGCAGGCTTCCCACAGCAGCGCCACGCGCTTGGCGTTGGTGGCGAGCGCGCGGATGTCTTCGTCGCGGGAGAGATGTTCGAGCGCTTGCGCATCGACGGCCGGCAGCGCGCGTGTCAGGCCCTCGACCGGGGCGTTGGTCTCGATCGAGCGCTTCAGCGCATCGAGGCTGGCGAAATCGAATTGGGCGGTGCGCCACTGCAGCACCTTCACCGGGTCGAAGTCATGGCCCTCGATCTTCTGGACGAGGTCCTCGTCCAGCGGATCGACCTGGCCGGTGACGCCGAACGTCCCGTCGCGCAGATGCCGGCCGGCGCGGCCGGCGATCTGGCCGAGTTCGGCCGCCGTCAGATTGCGGTACTGGTAGCCGTCGAACTTGCGGTTCTGGGCGAAGGCGACATGGTCGAGGTCGAGGTTGAGGCCCATGCCGATCGCATCGGTGGCAATGAGATAGTCGACATCGCCCGACTGGAACAGCGCCACCTGAGCATTGCGGGTGCGGGGCGACAGCGCCCCGAGCACGACGGCCGCACCACCCTGCTGGCGGCGGATGAGTTCGGCGATGGCATAGACCTCGTCGGCGGAGAAGGCGACGATCGCGGTGCGCCGTGGCAGGCGGGTCAGTTTCTTGGAGCCGGCATAGGCCAGATGCGACAGCCGCGGCCGCGTCACTACCGAGACGCCCTTCAGCAAGCGCTGCAGGATACCGTGCATGGTGGCGGCACCAAGCAGCAGCGTCTCCTGACGGCCGCGCAGATGCAGGATGCGATCGGTGAAGATATGGCCGCGTTCGAGGTCGCCGGCCAGTTGCACCTCGTCGATGGCAACAAAGGCGGCGTCGGTTTCACGCGGCATGGCTTCGACGGTGCAGACCGAATATCTGGCGCCCGGCGGCTGGATCTTCTCCTCGCCGGTGATCAGCGCCACTTTGTTGGCACCGACCTTTTCGCAGACGCGCGTGTAGACCTCGCGGGCCAGCAGCCTCAGCGGCAGGCCGATGACACCGGTTTCGTGCGCCACCATCCGCTCGATGGCGAGATGGGTCTTGCCAGTATTGGTCGGCCCAAGCACGGCGGTCACGTCGCGGCCCGACAGGATCAGCGGCTCGGTGTGTTTCGGCTGGATGTTCATCGGCTCGGAAATTAGGCTTTCTGGCCTCTCGTGGTCGGGAGCGTGCCAGGACGGCGCGTATGACAGCCGACACATAGGGATTTCGGGCGCGAAGCGAAAGCAGAATGTTCCGGCAGGGTTCCGGAGACGCCCGCCTCACTCCGCAAATCAGCCCCTGCTTAACAGTTGGAACGAGTCTGGAACGAATCAGCGACGAATCGGCGACTCCGTCAGATTCAGCTTTTGTTCACGGCTAGATATGGATTTCGTGACCACGAGTTTCACCACATGCTGAATCACCGAACTGGCCCGTTTTATGCTAGGCGGGTCCTGCCGTTAACTCTCGCCGGGAACGATGAGGGCGATTCGGTGTGCGCCCTGTTAAACTTATGAAACTGTTAATCTTTCTAAACTCGACGTTAAAGAATAGCAGCTTATCGCGGCCATTAATCTTAACATTGGGCTCAAAGCCGGAACGAATCGGCGACAAAGCAGCGCCGGCCATATTTTCTCTTTTTGTTCCCTCAATATCTTGTCTTGTGAACAGCTTATCCACCGAGAATCCACAGGCTTAATCACAGGGTTCGCGCAGACGCGCCTACCGGCATTAACCTTTGCGTGCCGGATTGGGGCATTGCGTCACAGCGGCGTCTTCCAAGAGTCAGGCGCCATTTGGAAGCGGACCGATTTTCCGGTCCGCTTATCGCAGGGCACGCATGGATCCGCAGCGTTGGACTGCGCGAGCAGACGTCTCAGACGAAGTACTGGCCGCCATTGGCGGTGAGGGTCGAGCCGGTGATGAAGCCGGCATCTTGCGAAGCGAGGAAGACCACGCAGCGCGCGATCTCTTCCGGTTCGCCAAGGCGGCCGACCGGGATTTGCGGGATGATGCGCTCGTTGAGCACCTTTTCGTCGATTGCCTTGACCATCTCGGTGGCGATGTAGCCAGGGCAGATGACGTTGACGGTGATGCCCGCGCGGGCGCCTTCCTGGGCGAGCGCCTTCGAGAAGCCGATGTCGCCGGCCTTGGCGGCGGAGTAATTGACCTGACCGGCCTGGCCCTTCTGGCCGTTGATCGAGGAGATGGTGATGATGCGGCCGAACTTGCGGTCGCGCATGCCTCCCCACAGCGGATGGGTCATATTGAAGACACCGGACAGATTGGTATCGATCACCTCTTTCCACTGCTCGCGGGTGATCTTGTGGAACATGGCGTCGCGGGTGATGCCGGCATTGTTGACCAGCACCGAGACAGGGCCGAGGTCGGCCTCGACTTGTTTGATACCGGCCGCGCAAGCGTCATAGTCGGCGACCGACCATTTGTAGACCGGAATGCCGGTCTGCGCCTTGAACTTCGCCGCCGCCTCGTCGTTGCCGGCGTAGTTCGCGGCAACCGAATAGCCGGCGTTCTTCAAAGCGATCGAGATCGCCGCGCCGATGCCACGCGATCCACCCGTGACGATTGCAACCTTGGTCATGCATTTCCCCTTTTTGAAATCGCCCTGTTGTCGGGCTTGGCAGGCACTGGATTTACGACAGGAACCACATGTGAAACGGGCGGCTTGCGCCGCCCGTCCTATCAGAAGGCCTCCACGCACATGGCGACGCCCATGCCGCCGCCGATGCATAGGGTGGCCAGCCCCTTCTTGGCGCCGCGTCGGCGCATTTCGAAGACCAGCGTGTTGAAGATGCGGGCGCCCGAGGCGCCGATCGGGTGGCCGATGGCGATGGCGCCGCCATTGACGTTGACGATCGAGGGATCCCAGCCCATGTCCTTGTTGACGGCGCAGGCCTGTGCGGCGAACGCCTCATTGGCCTCGACAAGGTCGAGATCCCCTGCCGACCAGCCGGCCCGTTCCAAGGCCTTGCGTGAAGCGGGAATGGGTCCGGTGCCCATGATCGCCGGATCGACGCCGGCGGTCGCCCAGGAGGCGATGCGCGCCAGCGGGGTGATGCCACGCCTTGCGGCTTCCGCTTCGCTCATCAGCAGCGCGCCGGCGGCACCGTCATTGATGCCGGAGGCATTGGCGGCGGTCACCGTGCCATCCTTGTCGAAGGCCGGCTTCAGCTTGGTCATGGCATCGATCGTGGCGCCGTGGCGGATGTATTCGTCCTGATCGACAACCGTGTCGCCCTTCTTGCCCTTGATGGTGAAGGCGACGATCTCGTCCTTGAACTTGCCCGCCTTCTGCGCGGCCTCGGCCTTGTTCTGCGAGGCCAGTGCGAACTGGTCCTGGTCGTCGCGGGTGATCTGGAACTGGCGGGCGACGTTCTCGGCGGTGTTGCCCATGTGGTAGCCATTGAAGGCGTCCCACAGCCCGTCCTTGATCATGGTGTCGATCATCTTGTAGTCGCCCATCTTGACGCCGGCGCGCAGGTGCTCGGCGTGCGGCGACAGCGACATCGATTCCTGGCCGCCGGCAATGATCACCTTGGCGTCGCCGGTGGCGATCTGCTGCATGCCGAGCGCGATGGCGCGCAGGCCCGAACCGCAAACCTGGTTGAGGCCCCAGGCGGTGGTCTCCTTGGGCAGTCCGGCAAGGATCGAGGCCTGGCGGGCCGGGTTCTGGCCTTGCGCTGCGGTCAGCACCTGGCCGAGGATGACCTCGTCGATCTCGGCCGGTTCGACCCCGGCACGCGCCAAAAGTTCCTGCACGACGACGGCGCCGAGCTCATGCGCGGGCGTGGCGGCGAAGGCGCCGTTGAAGGAGCCTACAGCCGTGCGCGCCGCGCTGGCAATGACAATGGAAGCGGACATTTTCTTCTCCAGACTTCAAGGGTGTTGTTGTGCCGTTGAGGACTTTTTTGCCCTTTCCCACCCCCAAGTCAAACCGGAAATCGGCATGGCGCCGATGCGCCGCAAGCGGGCCGCGCATCGTGGTGTCGGCGGTCCGGTCGCTGCCGCGCAGCATATTTTGCCTGCTATGCAGCATTATATGATCCCGCAGTGCACAAACTGCTTGGAATTGTAGGGCTTTTGCGCATATCCTCAAAAAGGGCGCAATCGTTACCGGCTGCTTACTCAGGCGTGCCGGGATCCGGGGAGGATGCAGATGGCCGCAAAAGACGACCCTATCATTATCAAGAAATACGCCAATCGCCGCCTCTATAATACGGGGACGAGTACGTATGTGACGCTCGAGGATCTGGCCGAGATGGTCAAGAAGGGCGAGGAGTTCACCGTCCAGGACGCCAAGACCGGCGACGACATCACGCATCCGGTGCTGACCCAGATCATCTTCGAGCTGGAGAACAAGGACGGGCAGAACATGCTGCCGATCCCGTTCCTGCGCCAGCTGATCGCCTTCTACGGCGACCAGATGCAGATGATCGTGCCGAGTTTCCTCGAGCAATCGATGATCGCCTTCTCCAAGGAACAAGAGCGGTTCCGCGAGCAGATGAAGGGCGCCATCGGCAAGTCGCCACTGGACGTGATGAAGATGGCGACGCCGATCAAGGCGCTGGAAGAACAGACGCGCCGAAACATGGAAATGTTCCAGAACGCGATGCGGCTGTTCACGCCTTTTCCGCCCGCCGGCTCGGCACCGGCAGCGGCCCCCGCCGAGCCGGCCAGGAAGGAAGCGCCGGAGAAGTCCGACGATCTGCAGCAGTTGAAGGACCAGATCGCGGCCATGCAGCGCAAGCTCGATACGATGTCGTGAGCGCATAGCGCTCACGCGATTTACGGCAGCAATCCCTCATAGCGGCCGCGCGGCCGGATGATGCTGCCGGTCACGATCTGTTCGACCAGATGTGCCGCCCAGCCGACGCTGCGTCCAAGCGCGAAGAGGTGGAACGGTGCATCGCGCGGCAAGCCAAGGCTGCGCGCCAGCACGGCCAGGGCAAAATCGATATTCGGTTGGGCGCCGGTCGCCGCCATGGCGGCGGTTTCCAGCGACCGCAATGTTTCATCGGTGTTGTCGAAGGCCGCCAGAAGCGCCGTGGCCCGGGGATCGCCCTCGGGATAGAGCTGGTGGCCGAATCCCGGCAGTGGCCGGTCGTGGCCAAGCCAGTGCCGGATCGCGGCATCGGCACCATGCCGTCCCGCGTCTTCGGCGAGTTGCATCACGGCTTCGCCGGCGCCGCCGTGGCGGGGACCTGACAGTGTCGTCAGGCCGGCCAGCAGACAAGCGGCGGGCGAGGCTCCGGTCGAGGCGGCGACGCGGGCCGCGAAGGTCGACGCGTTGAGTTCGTGATCGGCAAGCAGCACAAGCGCACGCCGGATCGCATCCGCGCCTTCATCGTCCACCGACCAGCCCCGCGCCAATCGCTGGTGCACCGGTTCCGGCCCCGCCTCGGCACCGAGGGCGCTGGCCAGCACACCGATCGCGCGTGCGGCATCAGTGCACAGCGAGGCAGCATTTCGTCCAAGCGAAGACCGCGCCAGGCCGGCAAGCAAAGCGAGTTGCACGAACGCCTGGGCGCGGCCGGTCGGGCGCGGCGCATCTGGTGGCGATGCTTCGAAATGGACCGGGCCGGACAGAGCCCAGAGCAGTCCAGCGGTTTCTTCCAGCGTGGCATGGTCGGACAGCGCAACGGCATCCCGGCCCCGATAGATGAGGTTGCCGTGCCAGACGGTCGAGATCGCGGTGACGAGCGACGGCTCGCCCCAGGCGATCGCGCTTTCGGCAATGGCCGAGGGGCTGCGCCCGCGCGCCCTTCGCGTTGCCAGCGCCGCGATGTCGTCGGCGCGGTACTGGCTGCGGCGCGGATCGGCCCGATCCGGGCGCATGCCGATGCGGCCGCGGCTGACATAGGCATAGAGCGTCTGCGGCCTCACCCGGAGCCTTTCCAGCGCCTCTTCCCGCGACAACCATTCGGACATATCGAGCTCGGATATTGATTCTATTGATCAAGATTGATGCTTATGGCGCCCATCCTTATCTCCCACCAGGAAAAGCTTCAAGGAGACAAGGCCATGGCGAACGGGCTCGATGAGGTGGTGGCGGCCGAAACCGTGCTGTCCGACGTGGATGGCCTGGGCGGCCGCCTGACGATCCGAGGCCATTCGCTTGGGGACTTGGCTGGACGATGGAGTTACGCCCGGGTCGTCCGCCTGCTGCTGGACGGCTTCTTCGACGATCTGCCCGGTGACGCCGAACTGGCGGCAAGGTTAGGCGGGGCACGCACCGAGGTCTTCGACCGGCTCGCGCCTTCGCTGCGCCTGCTGGCGCCGCTCGAAATCTACAGCGCCATGCGCGCCGGCATGGCCTTGCTGCCGGATGGCGAAACGCTGGCGGACGCCTTGCGGCTGATCGCTGCGCCGGCGGTGCTGACACCGGCCTTGCTGCGCCTGCGGCGCGGCGAGCAGCCGATCGCACCCGACGGCAAGGCGGATCATGCCACCGACATGTTGCGGATGCTCAGGGGATCGGTCCCGTCGCCGGCATTGGCAAACGCGCTCGACACGTATCTGGTGACCGTTTGCGATCATGGCCTCAATGCCTCGACCTTCGCCACCCGCGTCGTCGCTTCGACCCTGGCGGGCCTGACATCGTCGGTGCTAGCCGGGCTTGGAGCGCTCAAGGGGCCGCTGCATGGCGGCGCGCCCGGCCCGGTCATCGAGATGCTCGACGCCATCGCCGCGCATGGCGATGCGGCCACCTGGCTGCGCGACGAGATCGCGCATGGCGAACGCATCATGGGCTTCGGTCACCGCATCTACCGCGTGCGCGATCCGCGTGCCGATGTCCTGAAAGCGGTGGTGCGCAAGCTTGGCGGTGAGGGCGACACCGGCAGGCGGCTGGCTTTCGCCGAGACGGTCGAGCAAACCGCGCTCGACGTGCTCCGGGTCGCCAAGCCGCAGCGTTCGCTGCAGACCAATGTCGAATTCTACACCGCACTGGTGCTGGAAGCGGCAGGGTTTCCGCCCGAGGCGTTCAGCAATGTCTTCGCAGCCGGACGCGTCGCCGGGTGGGTCGCGCACGCGCGCGAGCAGCAGACCACCGGACGGCTGATCCGTCCGCAGTCACGCTATATCGGGCCTGTGCCGGACCTCGTCGCCTAGCTCCCATTTGCCTGGCTTCATGTCTGTTTCGAAAGCCGCGGTCTCTCCGCATGCAGCGATTGGCTTTCGCATGACCGAAATTTCATGTGATCACGCGAGCGTGTTCGTGTTCTTGCCTTGGCCCATCCTTATATGCTGCACTGCAACATAAGCTGGCGATAGCTGCTTCCTTCGAATGACGTGGGGGGCGGGCTGGCGTATCAGGATGACAGGAACGCCATGACGAAGAACGGCAAGGCGGAGGAAAAGAAGAAGATCAACATCGCTCTCCAGGGTGGCGGCTCGCATGGCGCCTTTTCCTGGGGCGTGCTCGACCGGCTGCTGGAGGATGGCAGGCTGGAGATATCGGCGGTGTCCGGTACCAGTGCCGGCGCGATGAACGCGGTGGCGCTGGCTGACGGTTTTGTCAGAGGCGGGGTCGAGGGCGCGCGCAAGAAGCTGGACGATTTCTGGCGCGCGGTGGCGGCGAAGGGACGGTTCAGCCCGGTGCAACGCATGCCGTGGGATGTCGCCTGGGGCAATTGGTCGATCGAGAACACGCCGGGCTATGTCTTCTTCGACACCATGTCGCGGGTATTCTCGCCCTATGTCGCCAACCCGCTCGGCCTCAATCCGCTGCGCGACGTCGTCGCGCGGGAGATCGATTTCGGGAATGTCCATGCCTGCAAGCCGATGGAACTGTTCATCTCCGCCACCAATGTCGAGACAGGGCAGTTGCGAGTGTTTTCCGATGGCGAGATCGATCTCGACACAGTGATGGCCTCGGCCTGCCTGCCGCAATTGTTCCGTGCTGTCGAGATCAAGGGCGTGCCCTATTGGGATGGTGGCTATGGCGGCAATCCGGCGCTCTATCCATTCTTCAAGACGGCGGCGACCGAGGACGTGCTTCTGGTGCAGATCAACCCGGTGGTGCGCGAGGGAACACCGAGAAGCGCCAACGAGATCCAGAACCGCATCGACGAGATCACCTTCAATGCCGGGCTGCTGCGCGAATTCCGCTCGATCGCCTTCGTCAAGGAACTGATCGCCGCCGGGCGTCTGCCGCATGGCGAATACCGGGACATCCGCATGCACCGCATCGATGCCGACGAGGCGTTCAAGGGCCTGTCGGCATCCTCGAAGGTCAATGCCGAATGGGCCTTCCTGACCTATCTGCGCGACCTCGGCCGCACCGCCGCCAGCGACTGGCTTGAAGAGAATTACGCTGCCGTCGGCAAGCATGCCACGCTCGATCTCTCGGGCGAACTCGACGACGGTTTCAAGCCGGTCCGCGGTCCAGCACCGGGCCGTCGCGTGAAGGAGTTTCTCGCCGTTCGCAAGAATCCGGAGGCAGAGCGCCGTCGGGCCTGAGCCCGCCGGCGGCATGGCGGGGTCTCCGCAGCAGCGCGTAGTCCAGCGCTGCTGGCGTGACAGCAACCTTGGCGTGCGGAAGAGCCGTCATCATGCTGACGCCTGTTGCCACCAACGGTCAGATGACGCCGGGCGGAAGACGTCCGAAGGGATCGGGCGCAATGCTCGACCCGAATTGCGAATGGGACGAAACACACCCGGTGTTCCCGCACCTGTCTCGTGCCGAGCCCTATGTCGCGCGTATCGCGACGCGATGGTCCAAGGCGTAAGAATGCGGGCGCGTTGAGTTTTTCAGCATCAGGTTCGACCTCGGGCCTTGGCGGCGGCAAACCTGACCTGAAAGGTTGCCGTGCCTTTTTTCGAACAATTCCAGCCCTTTAGTCGAGTGTTATGGTGTCTCGACCATTGCCTCTCGCCGATCACACTGACGCGGATCGTCGGTTTGTGCCTGCACTTCGATCGGCGACGCAATGCGGATCGCGGCTATATTTCGGAGACGGCCGGACGGGCCTGTGGCGAGCCGCGCTGGTCTCCGGTGGACGATGTTTCAGAGCCGGATTGTGAGCCGGCGGCCGGCTTCACCAAGTAGCCTGGCAAGTGACGAAGTACCGTTTCATGGCGGCCACACCTTGTTCGGCTACGCAATGCTGCTGCAACTTTGGGACTATATTGCGATGCAACTTTGATGTAGAAGCGCGCTCGCCGATCACGGCAATTTGAACATGGTCAAGCGCGCACCCATATCGGCGACGCGCCCGCGTCATCAGACGCGGTGCTGGCCGAACCCGCAGTGGAAAAATGACGATGCCTAAAATCAGGTTTCACAAGCTTGCAGCCATTGTTGTGCTCATCGGTTTCGCGGCGTGGATGGGGACAGGCGAGTTCTCGTCGGTCGGCAGCGTAGCGGCGAACAAGGCCAAGGCAGCCGAAGTCGAGCAGGGCAAGACGCCGGACGCGAGCAAGCCGAAGACGGCGGAAGCCGAACCGAAGGCCCCGTTGCGTACCGTCGCTGTGGTGACGCCGCCGCGAAAGACCTATGCGCGCGCCATCCGCATTTCCGGGCTGACCGAAGCCGACAAGCGCGCGGTGCTGGCAACCCGCGTCGCCGGCGTCATCGACAAGCTGCCGGTCAAGCAGGGCGACCACGTCAAGACCGGCGACCTGGTGCTGATGCTCGCCGCCGAGGAAAAGATCTCGATGGTCGACAACGCCAAGCAGCTTGTGGCGCAGCGCAAGGCCGAACTCGACGCCGCCGAGCGTCTGGCCAAGACAGGCAATTTGCCGAAGCTGCAGCTCGACACCGCCCGCTCCAACCTGACCCAGGCGCAATCGCAGCTGGACACCGCACAGGCCGAGCTCGACCGCAACGAAGTGAAGGCGCCGTTCGACGGCGTCATCGACCGGATGCCGGTGGAACTCGGCAGCTCCGTCATGCAGGGCGGCGAGGTGGCGACGATCCTCAAGCTCGATCCGGTGATCGCGCGCGGCGAAATCAGCGAGCGCGACCTCGGCTATCTCAAGATCGGCGACAAGGCCAGCGTTCGGCTGGTCAGCGGCCAGACCGTCGAAGGCACCGTGCGCTATATCAGCCGCGACGCCTCGTCGGCGACCCGCACCTTCCGAGTCGAGATTGCCATCCCCAATGCCGATGGCTCGGTGCCGGCCGGCATGACGGCCGAAATCCGGCTCAGCGCGCTGCCGACCGACGCGGTGCTTTTGCCGCGCTCGGTGGTGACGCTCGGCGACAAGGGCGACCTCGGCATCCGCGCCGTCGGAAAGGACAACAAGGTGGCGTTCTTCCCGATCGATCTGGTCGACGATACGCCGACCGGTCTCGTGCTTGGCGGCATCCCGGCCGATGCGCGCATCATCGTTGCCGGCCAGGAACTGGTGAAGGAAGGCGACGAGGTCCATCCGGTCGAGGCCGATCAGGCGACCATCAAAAAACTGATCGGCGAAGCCACCGCCGGGACGCAGTAGCGCATGGGCGCCGGCGCCGGGCCTTGTCCGGCGACAGCATGTCCGTTCGCCACTCCCGAAAGCAACAGCAGGCATAAGTCATGGATATCGTCAGACTCGCAATCAACAATGCCCGCCTGACCATCTCGGTCCTGGTCTTCCTGCTGATTGCAGGCTGGGTCGCCTATCAATCGACACCGAAGGAAGCGGAACCCGACGTTCCGATTCCGATGATGTATGTCAGCCTGATCTATCAAGGCATTTCGCCGGAGGATTCCGAGCGTCTTCTGCTGCGGCCGATGGAAAGCAAGTTGAAAAGCCTGAAGGGCCTCAAGGAGATGCGCTCGGCCGCCTTCCAGGGCGGCGGCTACGTTCTGGTCGAGTTCCAGCCGCAGACGAACCTGGCGACGGCACTGCAGGACACACGCTCCAAGGTGCAGGACGGCAAGGCCGACCTGCCGCAGGCGGCCGAGGAGCCTGTCGTCACGGAGGTCAACATTTCCGAATTTCCGGTGCTCGTCGTCACGCTGTCCGGCGAATTGCCCGAACGCGTGCTGGCTGCCGCGGCGCGCGAACTGCGTGATCGCATCGAGGAAGTGCCCGGCGTGCTCGAAGGCTCGTTGCAGGGCTCGCGCGACGATCTGGTCGAGGTCGTCATCGATCCGATGAAGCTGTCGTCCTATGGCCTGCAGCTCGACCAGCTGATCGGCGCGGTCGGTGCTTCCAACAGCCTGGTCGCCGCCGGCAACATCGAGGGCTCGGAAGGCAAATATGCCGTCAAGGTGCCGTCGCTGATCGAGACACCCGAGGATGTGGCGGCACTTCCCGTGGTCGCCGGGCCCAATGCCGTGGTGCAGGCCAAGGACATCGCGACGATACGCTCGACCTTCGCCGACGCGACGACAATCACGCGCCTCAACGGCAAGCCGGCCATCGCCATCGAAGTCAAAAAGCGCATCGGCGCCAATCTGATCGATACGCTGACCAAGGTCAGGGAGGTGTCGGATGCCTTCGTCAAGACCATGCCCGAGGGCATGCACGTCACCTACACGCAGGACAAGTCGGTCTTCGTCAACCAGCTGCTGGGGGACTTGCAGAACCATGTGATGATCGCCGTCATCCTGGTGTTCATCGTCATCCTCTACGCGCTGTCCGGCCGTGCCTCGCTGCTGATTGGCCTGGCCATTCCGTCGTCCTTCCTAATCGGTATCCTGCTGCTTGCCATGATGGGCTACACGATCAACATGATCGTGCTGTTCAGCCTCATCCTGGCGGTCGGCATGCTGGTCGACGACGCCATCATCGTCACCGAGTTCGCCGAACGAAGGATGAGCGAAGGCATGCCGAAGCAGGAAGCCTTCGCGCTTGCCGCCAAGCGCATGGCCGGCCCGGTCATCGCCGCGACGATGACGCGTATCGCCGCCTTCTCGCCGCTGTTGTTCTGGCCCGGCATCATCGGCGATTTCATGAAGTACATGCCGATCACGCTGATCGTCACGCTGTCGGCCTCGATGCTCTATGCGCTGGTCTTCGCGCCGACGCTGGGCGCTATATTCGCCAAGGCGCCGCAGCATCACGAGGATGGCAATCGCGACGGCTGGTACATGGCTGTCGTCAAGCAGGCGGTGCGCTTTCCCATCACCGTGATGGTGCTCACCGTCGTCTTGCTGACCGGTATTTTCGTTGGCTATTCAAAGTACGGTGCCGGCGTCGAGTTTTTCCCGAGCGTCGAACCTGACTACGGCCTGCTTTACGTGCATGCCCGCGGCAACCTTTCGCTGGCCGAAATGGATACGGCGACCAAGATCGCCGAGAGCCGGTTGCTCGGGTGGCCTGGCGTGAAGTCGGTCTACACCCGCGTCGGCAAGACGCAGGGCGGCGGCCAGGACGTGCCCGAGGACGTCGTCGGCGTCATCCAGTACGAATTCATCGACTGGCGCGAACGCAAGTCCGCCAACCAGATCCTAAGCGATCTGCGCGGCGTGATGGCCGGCATTCCCGGGGTCGACGTGGAGGTGCGCGTGCCGGAAGCCGGTCCGCCGACCGGCAAACCGATCCAGATCAGGCTATCGGCCGTCGATCCAGCCGGCCTCGACGACAAGGCGCGCGCCGTCGCGGCGCGTATCGCCAAGGTGCCGGGCGTCATCGATATTTCCGATGGCCTGCCGCCGCCCGGCGTCGACTGGGCTCTCGAGGTCGACCGCGCCAAGGCCGCGCAATACGGCATCAGCCCGACTTCGGTCGGCACCGTGGTGCAGCTGGTGACGAACGGACTGAAGCTCTCCGAATACCGGCCTGCTGGTGCCGATGACGCCGTCGACATCCGCCTGCGTCTTCCGGAAGACCGGCGCACGCTGTCGACGCTGGACGAGCTCAGGGTGCAGACCTCGCAAGGGTCGGTGCCGATCTCAAACTTCGTCGTGCGCAAACCCGAGCCGACGGTCGGCATCCTCAACCGCATCGACGGTGCCCGAACCGTGGTGGTGCAGGCCAATGTTGCCGCCGGCCAACAGGTCGCGGCAGTCCAGCAGCAGGTCACTCAGGCCGTCACCGATATGAATCTGGGCAGCGGAATACGCTGGAAGCTCGCCGGATCGAACGAGGACAGCGCGGAAGCCAGCGCCTTCCTCAGCAAGGCCTTCGGCGCGGCGATCTTCCTGATCTTCTTGGTGCTGCTGGCGCAGTTCAACAAGTTCACCAGCGTATGGCTGGTGCTGTCCTGCGTGGTCATGGCGACAATCGGCGTGTTCCTTGGACTGCTGATCACGGGCGAGACGTTCGGCATCGTCATGTCGGGCATTGGCGTCATCGCGCTGGCCGGCGTGGTGGTGAACAACAACATCGTGTTGATCGACACCTACGACCGGTTGCGTGAGGAGGGCTGGGACAAGATGGACGCGGTGCTGCAGACCTGCCGCGAGCGTGCGCGACCGGTTGTGCTGACGGCGGTGTCGGCGATTCTCGGCGTGCTGCCGATCGCCTTCGGCCTTGGGCTCGAAATCTTCCATCACGAGACGACGATCAATGCGCCGTCGACGCAATGGTGGATTTCGCTGTCCTCCGCGATCGTCTTCGGCCTGTCCTTCGCCACCATTCTCACGCTGGTTGTGACGCCGTCGATGCTGATGGTGTTCACCCGCGCCAAGGTCAAGCCCGGCGCGCGACGCGGCTTAATCAGCCGTCTCTTCCGGCGCGGCCAGGGCGAGATATCGTCCCAAGGGCCTCTGGCAGATGTCGGCGCCGAGCCGGCAGTCAGCTTTCCGAAGGCGGCGGAATAGAGCATTTCGCAGGCCAAGCAACAAAGGCCGTCCGGGAACAACCGGGCGGCCTTTTGCATTGTTCCCTCGAATGCAACCAGACGGCGAGGGCTCAAAATGACGATCAGCACACTTCTCGTTATCATCCTGATCCTGATCCTGATCGGCGCTGTGCCGGCATGGCCGCATTCGCGCTCCTGGGGCTACGGACCATCGGGCATTGTCGGCGTCATACTGGTCGTGGTGCTGATCCTGCTTGTGCTGGGCAGGATCTGACCGGCAACGATCCGCCGCCGGACCCTTACTGGGCGCAGCTGTTCTCACCTGCCAGCAAGCTCGATCAGGCGGCCTGGCGACGGGCGGGCGCGACGGCGATGCCGATATCCTGCAAGGCTTTGTTCACCGCCTGATCGAGCGGCGTATGCGGGATTTCGCCGATGATGCCTGCCAGCCGCGTCGAGATCAGCCGGTGCGGCTCGAAGCGCAGGTATGACATCGAGACGATCTCGCGCCACATCGCCACGAACGGGCTGCCGGCGCGCAGCACCCACCAAGGCATGGAAGTCATCTTGAGTTGATGGCCGACGGCGTTCTCGGCGGCCACCTTGATCTCGAGATCGGTGACGGCATGGCCCGGAAAGTTCAGCGCCTCATAGAAGCCGAGCTTGTCGAGATTGCGGGCCAGCGCGACGAAACCGACGGCGAAATCCGGCAAATAGGCCCATTCATGCACGAGGTCGGCCGGACCGGGCGCGGTGTAGATGCCCTTGTTGATCTTGGCGGCGACGACCAGGTCGAACCACGAGCCGCTGCCGGTGCCGCCGAAGAAATCGCCGGCCCGCAGAACAATGGTGCGCACCCGTCCGGCCTCGGCCTCACGGCGGAACAGATCCTCCATGGCACAGCGGATGCGGCCCTTCTCGGTCGTCGGGTGGAACGGCGTGTCTTCCGTGATCACCGCCGGCATGGGCGAGCCGTAATTGTAGACCGTGCCGGGGAAGAGATGCTGCGCACCGTTGGCATGGCAGGCGGCCATGACATTTTCGGCCATTGGCAGGCATTTGCCCCAGTCGGTGTAGATCGGGTTGAGGCCGTTGAAGGTGATGTCGACGCCTTCGGTGGCCTGGATCAGCGATTGACGGTCCAGCGCATCGCCGGCAACCGCCGTGGCGCCCTCAAGCTCGGCCGGCACCATGCCGGTACGGGTGACGGCGCGGACGTCGAAGCCGGCGTCGATGAAGGCCTTGGCAACCACGCGACCGAGCCGGCCATTGGCGCCGAGAATTGCGATTTTGGTCATTCTTCGTCTCCTTATTTGTTTTCAAGTGCGGGGTTTGCCTAGAAGCGACGGGACGAGCCCGCCGCTTCTGGATTTTCGAGGACCACCGTTCAGCGGCTGCCGAAGAGGTCGCGGTTGCTGCCCTGGACGACAGGCTTCTGATTGGTCGCCTCGGATTTGCTGATCGACGTGGTGGTCACATTGTCGGTGGTGGCGACGGTCTGGCTGGCATTGTCCGAGCCAAACTTGTCGCTGCCGGCAAAAGCCGTGTTGGCGGCGATGAGGAGGGCGGCGGTTGCGAGTGCGATCTTGGTCATTGCATTACTCCTGGTTGGTTGTTGCAGTCCGTATCGGTGTTTGCAGGGTGAATATGATTGCTTCATCGATGAATTGAAATTGACTACAAATGCAGTTTTGATATTCATTATTGAATGGATGAGATTGACTGGAACCTGATCAAGAGCTTTGTCACCGTGGCGGAAACCGGCAGCCTGTCGGCCGCGGCGCGAAAGCTGTCGGCGAGCCAGCCGACGCTTGGCCGTCACATCGGGGAGTTGGAACAGGCGCTCGGAGTCACACTTTTCCGGCGCGGTCGAAGCGGCTATGCGCTGACCGAAGCGGGAGCCACGCTGTTCGAGCGCGGCAAGACGGTGAGCGAGCAGGCAAGCGCCTTTTCACGGCTCGCACTGGGTTCGGTCGAGGCGATCGAAGGCACGGTGCGCATCGCGGCCAGTGAGGTGGTAGCGGCCTATGTGCTGCCCGACATGATGGCGCGGCTCGGCATCGAGGAGCCCGGCATCGTGGTCGAGATCGTTGCCTCGAACCAGGTCGAGAACCTGCTACGCCGGGATGCCGACATCGCCATCCGCATGGTCAAGCCGGCGCAGAACGAACTGGTGGCGCGCAAGGTCTGCGATATCGCACTCTGCGCCTGCGCGGCCGTATCCTATCTCGACAGGCGCGGGCGCCCGCTGGGGTCGGCCGACCTCGTCAATCACGCCCTGATCGGCTTCGATCGCAGCGACGAGATGATCCGAGCCTTTTCCCAGCATGGCATCCCGGTCACCCGAAACAGCTTTCGTTTCAGGGCCGACAATCAGATCGTGCTTTGGGAAGCGGTGCGGGCGGGAAACGGCATTGGTCTTGGCCAGGAGCCGCTGGCAGACCGCGATCCGCTGGTGGAAAAGGTGTTGCCCGGCCTGCCCTTGCCTGCCCTGCCGGTATGGCTGGCCATGCATCGCGACGTGCGCACCAGCGTGCGCATCCGCCGCGTGGCTGATTTTCTCCATGAGGAATTGAAACGTTATTCGGCAGGCGCGGCATCCGGAGCGAATTCGGCGCGGTGAGCCAAACCGGCCATCAGCAAGACGACGATCAGCAGAGCCGACATGGCGATGAAGATCGGGCCGAAGCTGGAATGCTCGGCGACGAAGCCGATCGCCGACGGCGCCACCAGAATGCCGGAATAGCCCATGGTGGTGACGACGCTCATGCCGGTGCCCGAGGACATGCCCTCCTGGTTGCCGCCGGCGGAAAAGATGATCGGCACCATGTTGGCGATGCCGAAGCCGCAAAGCGCAAAGGCTGATATGGCGAGCCAAGGCGAAGGTGACAGGCCGGCGATCAGCATGCCGGCGGCCGCGACGATGGCCGAGCCGCGCAGTGTCATCACCGCGCCGAAGCGGTTGCGGACGCCATCGCCGAAAAAGCGCATGATCGCCATGACGCCGGAGAAGGCGGCATAGGCAAGACCGGCGACGGCGAGGTCGGCGCCGAGTTCCTGCCGTAGATACAGCGCCGCCCAATCGAGCACCGCGCCCTCTGAAATCATCGTCAACAGGGCCATCAGGCCGATGAGGTAGACCAATGGGTTTGCCGGCAGAGCGAATTTATGATGCTCGACCGCCTGCGGTTTGTTTTCGGCCACGATGTGGGGCACCGCCGCCGCGATTGCCGCGAAGGCAAGCGCGGTCACCACCGCGGCATGGGCGAGGTGGCCATAAGTCTGGATGGCGAAGCCCCCAAGGGCGCCGCCGGCGAAACCGCCGAGGCTCCAGAAGCCGTGCGAGGAGGACATGATGGCGCGCCCCAGCCGCCGTTCCACCACCACCGCATTCGCATTCATGGCGACATCCATGCCGCCGATGGAGCCGCCGAATATGAACATGGCGATGGCCGCCAGCGGCACGTCGGGTGCCAGCGCCACGACCAGCAGGCCGAGGCTGCCGCACAGGCCGAACCAGCGCAGCACGGTGCGCGAGCCGTGTTTGGAGATCAGGTGGCCGCACCATGTCATGGCGGTGACCGCGCCGGCGCCGAACAAAAGGATCAGCAGGCCGAGCGTGAATTTCGAGATGTCCAGCCGGGTCAGGAAGACAGGAATCTGCGGCGCCCAGCTGCCGGTCAGGAAACCATTGGCGAGGAAAATGGCCGCCACGGCCCATCGCCCGCGAATGGCAGTCTGCATGGCGTTCGAAGCGTTCATGGCACGAATCCGGTCAGAAAATGGCTTTGCGCGGCAAATTAGATCGATTCAATTTTCAGTCAAGCGCTGTTGTGGGAAAGCATTTGGGCTAAACGGGCTCAGTGATCCTTGGGGCGCCGTGCTTCGAATTCCGCCTTCTTGGCGTCCGAAGCCTCTATCTGGTTGAGCGCCTGCCATTGCGCATAGGGCATGCCGTAGACGATCTCGCGCGATTGCTCTTTGCCGAGCTCGACGCCTTCGGCATTGGCTGCTTCGCGGTACCAGTTCGACAGGCAGTTGCGGCAGAAGCCGGCGAGGTTCATCAGATCGATGTTCTGCACGTCGCCCCGTTCACGCAAATGCTCGACCAGTCGCCGAAAGGCGGCGGCCTCGAAGTCGCGCTTCTGTTCGTTGCTGAGTTCGGTCATCGAAACCTCCGTCATAGCGGCCCGGTGCGCGAGCCGAACATCTTTACCGCATGTATATCGGGACGGCGGTCGATCGCGTCAACGATCGGTGCGAGCCGCCCGGCCCAGGCGACAATGCCCTTCTGGTCCGCTATCAGATCCTGGCGGATTTCGATCAGCGCGTGGGCATAGCCATTGACGATGGCGTGCCTGAACATGGTGTCGCCGCGCAACGCGCCATCATACGGTTCGTTGTCGCCAACCACGAGTTGTTTGTCCTCAGCCAGCATATCGATCAGCGGTCGCGCCACCCGGTCGTCCTTGTCCCACAGGATACCGACATGCCACGGACGTTGCTTGCCCTGCATGGCGGGGGTGAAGGAATGCACCGAGAAGATGAAAGGCGCTTGCCCGGAAGCCTGCGCGACCGACGCAATCATGGCGCCGACCGCGTCGTGATAAGGGCGGTAGAAGCGATCGAGCCGCCTTTCGCGTTCCTCCTGCGCCAGGGGATAATTTCCGGGAATGATGGTGCCGTCGTAAAGCTGGCGAATGAGTGTTGGATCGTCATCGCCTCGGTTGGGATCGATCAGCAGCCGCGAGAAATTGGCGAGCACCGCCGGCGCATCGAGCAGGGCCGCCAGTTCGCGCGTCACCGCTTCGACGCCAATGTCATAGGCGATATGGCGGTCGAATTCGGCCGCCGGCAGCCCCAGGCTGCCGTATTCTTCCGGCAGGTCGCGGCGGGCGTGATCGGCCAGAAGCACGATGCCTCGCTTGCGGTCGCCCTCGACAATGTCGAAGGGCGCGAAAACTGTGGATCGGGTCATTGGCGGAAAATGGTCGTTCGCTGGCCTTCGGGGAGGATGCTATCGTCATTCCACGAAGACGACCTGTGCGCAATGCCGTTGTTTAGCCAAGGTTTCCCGGGAAATCTGGCACGGGGCGACGGTCGTGCGCCGGGAGCCTTCCTAAATCGATTGGAATTGGTCAAAACGGCGCGTTGACATGCGCCCGGACTTTTCCGAAAAGGGGCGCAGAGAGATGCTGATGTGGTTCTTGAGGGGTTTTAGGATGGGTTCCGACGGCGGGCAGCGCGCGCGCTTTGCCTTAGCCATGCCGCTCCTGACGCTCGCCGTGGGACTGTCAGCGATGGTCACAGCTTCACCGGCGCGCGCCGACTTTCGCGTCTGCAACGCCACGCAGAACCTGGTCGGCGTCGGTATCGGCTATCGGGCCAAGGCCGGCTGGATCACCGAGGGATGGTGGCACATCGAGGGATCGAGTTGCAAGACGTTGATCGAAGGACCGCTGTCATCAAGGTTTTACTATCTTTATGCAGAAGACGCCGAGCGCGGTGGACGCTGGGACGGCCCGATCAACATGTGCGTGGCTGAAAAAGAGTTCAAGATTGCCGGCGTAAGCGACTGCGTCGCCAGGGGCTTTCAGCGCGCCGGATTCCAGGAATATGACACGGGCGAGCAGGCAAGCTGGATGGTCCAGCTCACCGACGAGCCCGCAACGGGAGGCGCTCCAGCCGCCCCGGGAACGAACAGTCAATGAGACGTAGCCGCAAGGTCAAGATCCTAGCCACAATCGGTCCGGCATCTTCCTCCGAGGAGATGCTGAAAAAGCTGTTCGAAGCCGGCGCCGATGTGTTCCGCATCAATATGAGCCATACCGATCATGAGCTGATGCGCACGCTGGTCGCCCGCATCCGCGCGGTCGAGGAAAGAGTTGGCAGGCCGATCGGCATCCTGGCCGACCTGCAGGGCCCGAAGCTGCGCGTCGGCAAGTTCGCCAATGGCAAGGAAGTCTTGACGCTGGGCCAGACATTCACCCTCGACGACAATCCCGAGCCCGGCACCTCGACAAGGGTCTACCTGCCGCATCCTGAAATCCTGAGCTCGGTCGAGGCTGGCCATCGCCTCCTGATCGACGACGGCAAGCTCGAACTGAAGGCGGTAAAGAGCGACGGCAAGTCGATCGTCTGCACCGTCATTGCCGGCACTACCATTTCCGACAAGAAGGGCGTCAGCCTGCCCGATACCGACCTGCCGGTCGGCGCGCTGACCGAGAAGGATCGCAAGGATCTCGACGCGGTGCTCGCCACGGGCGTCGACTGGGTCGCGCTATCCTTCGTGCAGCGGCCGGAAGATCTGGCCGAGGCGCGCAAGATCGCCCGCGGCCGGGCGCTGATCATGGCCAAGATCGAAAAGCCGCAGGCCGTGGCCCGGCTGGCCGAGATCATCGAATTGTCCGACGCCCTGATGGTCGCCCGCGGCGATCTCGGCGTCGAAATGCCGTTGGAGGCGGTGCCCGGCATCCAGAAGCAGATCACGCGCGCCGCGCGCCGTGCCGGCAAGCCGGTGGTGGTCGCCACGCAGATGCTGGAATCGATGATCACCGCCCCTGTGCCGACCCGCGCCGAAGTGTCCGACGTTTCGATTGCCGTCTTCGAAGGCGCCGACGCGATCATGCTGTCGGCGGAATCGGCAGCGGGCGCCTATCCGGTCGAGGCGGTGGCGATGATGAACCGCATCGCCGCCAAGGTCGAAACCGATCCGACCTATGCCGGCATCATCAACGCACAGCGTTCGGAGCCGGAAGCGACCGGCGCCGATGCCATTTCGCTGGCCGCCCGCGAGATCGCCGAGACGCTGAAACTGTCGGCGATCATCACCTACACGGCATCGGGCACCACCGGCCTGCGCGCCGCGCGCGAGCGTCCGCAGGTGCCGATCATCGCGCTGTCGCCGATCCTCAACACGGCGCGACGGCTGTCGCTTTTGTGGGGCACGCATTGCGTCGTCTCGCCCGATGCCACCGATCTCGACGACATGGTCAACCGCGCCTGCCGCATCGCGCTGGAAGAAGACTTCGGCAAGCCGGGCGACCGGGTCATCATCACCGCAGGCGTGCCGCTGCGGACTCCGGGATCGACCAACATGCTGCGCATCGCCTATGTCGGATCGGAAACAGCCGGCCGGTAGTCGGCCCCCAGCGTCGTTGCAGTCCTGAGCGCTCTTACCGCGGCTTCCGCGTGGTTTTTTCGCTGGAGGAACCGTCGCGCGCGAGGAATGGGGTCATGCAGATACTGATCCGGGCCGAGCATCTTTCGCCGGTTGAGTTCGGTCTTATCGAGCAGATCGAAATCCACTTTCGCAATCGTGCAACGCCATCCGGCGTTGCGCGAAGCCCAGCTTCTTTCATGGTGTTCGAGCAACCGCTCTCGGGCGCAATAGCCATGATAGTCGAAAGCGATCAGGCCGTTCGTCACATAGATATGGTTTCCTGAAAAGCCTTCGTCAGGAATGATCCGTTCGCCGTAAAATCCCTCCAAAGGCGGATGCTTGAGGAAGGTGCCGGCGAGAATGGCGCATGCGCCGTGACCGAAGAAGATGCGATCCGGCAGCGCCCATCGCTTTTCCGGATTTCTCTTTATGCCGTGTTTCAGGACGTACATGCCGCTCTGATCCCAATGGCGGGCTGCGGTGGCCGTTTTCGGATGGCACGCATCAGGTCGGCGCGAGCTCCGCTTCAGGTTCTTTGATGTCGGCGCATTTGCCCGTGCCATACGTGTCGCCGGCAATCCGTGCCTCCACCGTCCTGGCGATTGCTTCCAGATCGATATCCTTGCCGCCGACTTTCTCGATGGCGCCGACGACGAGGTCGGAAGCGATCCAGTCCGGCTTATGACCGAGATTATGCACCCAGACGAGCTCGGCACCCGGGATGTCGCGCACCAGGCCGACGGAGTGGATCCGGGCATAGACGACCTTGTCGCGGTCGCCGGAGATGACCACGGTCGGGGCCGTGATCTCTTTGTAGTGCGGTGCGGCGGCGAGCGCATAGCGATAGAGGCCGGCAACGTTGGTGGCGTTGGCGCGAAAGGCCGACGGCCGCAGCACCAGCGGGATCGAAGTTGCGGCGAGATAATTGTCGGGCACCTTGTTGGGTGAGAAGACGCAGGTCGTGGCGTCCGCCATCCACAGCGTCCCGGCAGGATAGGTCAGCGTCTCGGAAAACAGCCGGCCGATCACCGGAATGGTGGTCAGGTCGTAGTACCAGGACGTCGCGCCGCCCGGCCAGGGATGGGTCGCCGGCGCCAGGAAGACCAGCCCGAGCGTCTTGTCCGCATGCTCGCGGCCGAAAGCCGCCGTCACCACGCCGCCGAAGGAATGGCCGACGATGATTGCCTTCTTGATGCCGAGACGGTCCATCAGGGCGGCGATGGTTGCGGCTTGCGCCGATGGGTCCTCATTGTTGCCTGGACCGCGGCCGGACCAGCCAAAACCAGGCCGGTCGAAGAACAGCATTTCGGCGCGGCCTTCAAGCAGCGGCCTGAGTGGCAGCATCTGGTCTTTCAAATTGGCGCTGGCGCCATGGATGAAGACGATCGGCGGCAGATCCGCACTGGCTGGGGCGGGGAGGTGGACGTAGTGGATGCGGGCACCGTCGATGTCGGCGAACGCCCCGACCGAAGGACCGCGGCGCTCGATCAGCCACGAGCCGGCGCGGGTGACGCCGACCAGGGCAAGGACAAGCGCCATCAGGAAGGCGAGCGCGGCATAGATCAGGTTCATGCTGGGATATACGGGGATGGAGGGGGATAAGTTGTGGGGTAGGGCAGTAGGGCTGGCTCCAGCGCCAGCGCCTAATGGCTATTTCCTGATCTATCAAATGCCTTCGCCGGCAAGCTCTTCCGACAGGGTCGCGACCTGGTTCTGGGCGCTGCGCATCATCGGGTAGATGGCCAGCACCTTCTGCCAGGCCTCGAGCGCCGATTGCTTGTGGCCGGTCTCGGCCATGATCTGGGCCAGGCCCGACAGCGCGCCAAAATGGCGTGGCTCGAGCTGCAGCGTGCGGTCGATGTCGGCCATCGACTTGCCGTAGTTCTTCATCATGAAATGCACGGTGGCGCGACGGTTCCAGCCTTCGGCGTAGCTAGGCTGCAAGGTCACCACCTGGTCCAGGAAATCGAGCGCGACGTCGAATTTCTGATCATTCATCGCTTTTTGCGACCACTGCATCATCAGGTCGATCGAGGCGCTGCCGGACTGGAACCATTCGTTCCAGATGCTGCCGGCGATGCGCTCGGCGGCCTTTTCGTTGCGCTCGCGCTTCAGGTCGGAGAACAACTTGTCGAGCCGGGCCTGTTTCGTCATCGGCGTGGCCGGAGTGTCCGGAGCCGCTGGCTGGGCATCGGCGGGCGCCGGCTGACCATCCGCGGCCGCCACCGCGATCGGCCGATCACCGGCTTGGGCCGGCAGGGGGATGACGCCGGAAACCAGCAAAGTCGTCAAGAATACAAAAAGAATCCGCATCGCCCGAGTTTAATCCCGGGCGGCGGAACATCAAAGTGATTTTAGCGTGGGAAGGTCGGCTGGCCGACAAGCATCAGTGGGCGGAGACGAAAAAGCCTCCGGCCGAAAACTCAACCCTGGCGCGCCTTGTAGCGCGGGGCGGTCTTGTTGATGATGTAAACGCGGCCCTTGCGGCGAACCAGCTGGTTGTCGCGGTGACGCGCCTTCAACGCCTTGAGCGAATTCTTGATCTTCATGGTCTTGCCTGTCGGTCTGGACCCGGTTCGGGGTCGAATTTTTAAGGCGCGCTAGAAGACGCGCCTTTTGAACGGTGGGTGGCTCATAAACGAGGAGACTTGCCCATGTCAACCGTAAGTCAACCGCAAGCGCGCTCCGCGTCCCGATATCATCAAATATCCGCCATGTCGGCCCCGTGGCATTGCGCGGCCATGAGCCGGCTGGGATGATGTCGTCCATCGCAAGCGATTTGGGAACGACCATGCGCCGAATATTCCTCTCCTCCTGCCTCGTCATCCTGGCGGCGAGCTCGGCTGCCCGAGGGCAAGAATGCGACCGCTCCGACGACAGCCAGCAGATGATGAATATCTGTGCCGGCGAGGACTATCAGGCGGCCGACGCCAGGCTCAATGCGGCCTATCAGGCGCTGATTGGCTCCGATGATGCCGACGGCAAGAGATTGCTTCAGGTGGCACAACGCGCCTGGATCAGCTTCCGGGATGCCGAATGCGCGCATAACACCGCCGCCAGCCAGGGCGGGTCCATCCATGCGATGGAGGTCTCGCAATGCCTGACCAGGCTGACCAATGATCGCATCAAGCAGCTCGCCGCCTCCGCCAATTGCGAGGAAGGCGACGCAAGTTGCGCCAGCCCCGACGCGGACAGCGACGAGGTGCAATAGGCGTGTCTGGTATCAGCCGCGGCGGCTGATGCGGGTGAAATGACCCATCTTGCGACCGGGCCGGGCCTCGGCCTTGCCGTAGAGGTGCAGCATCAGGTCGGGCTCGGCGAGCAAGGCGGGAACACGCAGCACGTCGTCGCCGATCAGGTTCTCCATCACGCAATCGGAATGACGGTTCGAGCTTCCCAATGGCAGGCCGGCAATGGCGCGGATATGTTGCTCGAACTGCGAAACGATGCAGGCGGCTTCGGTCCAATGGCCGGAATTGTGGACGCGGGGCGCGATCTCGTTGGCCAGCAGGGAGCCGTCGGCCAGTACGAAGAACTCGACACCGATGACGCCGACATAGTCGAGCGCCGACAGGATTTTCGTCGCCGCGTCTTTCGCGGCCCGCGCGGTCGCCGGCGCAACGCCGGCCGGCAAGGTCGATGTGTGCAGAATACCGTCGCGGTGCACATTCCAGGCTGGATCGTAGGCGGCGACAGTGCCGTCCAGCCCTCGCGCGGCGATGACGGAAATCTCGCGCTCGAACTGCACGAAGCTTTCCAGGATCAGCGGCACATTGCCCATCGCCTCGCAGGTGCCGGCGAAACCGCCGGCTTCCATGTTACGGAAGACGCGCTGGCCCTTGCCATCGTAGCCCATGCGCCGCGTCTTGAGGATGCCGCTGCCGCCGAAGGCCTTCAGCGCCGCCGCCAGCTCGTCGTCGGTGCCGACTTGATGGAAAGCGGCGGTGGCGATGCCGATGCCGTTGAGGAATGTCTTTTCGCTCACCCGGTCCTGTGCAACGTCAAGCGCGCGCGGCGGCGGATAGACCGGCACTTTGGCGGCAAGCGCGGTTGCGGCGGCCACCGGCACGTTCTCGAACTCGTAGGTGACGACGGCGCTTGCCGCCGCCAGTTCGGCAAGCGCTGCCGGATCGTCATAGGCGGCCGTAATCTGCCGGTTGGCGACCTGTGCCGCCGGGCAATCCGGTTGAGGCTCCAGCACGATGGTGCGGTAGCCGAGCCGGGCGGCGGCCATTGCCAGCATGCGGCCAAGCTGGCCGCCGCCAATGATGCCGATGGTCGATCCGGCGGGCAGGCTCACGGCGTGTCCGTCGGTTCGGCCGCGACCTTGGCGGTCTGCGAGGCGCGCCACGCATCGAGGCGCTGGGCAAGCTTGTCGTCGTTGAGCGCCAGCACGGCGGCGGCCAGCAGGGCGGCGTTGGCCGCACCAGCCTTGCCGATGGCCAGCGTTCCCACAGGAATGCCGGCCGGCATCTGGACGATCGACAGCAGCGAATCCTGGCCCGACAGCGCCTTCGATTCCACCGGCACGCCGAACACCGGCAGTGGTGTCATCGCCGCCGTCATGCCGGGCAGATGCGCGGCGCCGCCGGCGCCGGCGATGATGACCTTGTAGCCGGCGGCCTTGGCGCCCTTGGCGAACTCATAGAGCCGGTCGGGCGTGCGGTGCGCCGAAATGATCAGCCGTTTGTGGGGCACACCAAGCGCCTCCAGCGTCTCCGCTGCCTGACGCATCGTCGCCCAGTCGGATTGGCTGCCCATGATGATGGCGACGTCGGCGCGTTGATCGTCCAAGCTTCTGCTCCCCGGCGACAAAGGCGCGCCTTAGCGGAATTCGTGCGGGGCCGCAAGGATTTCAGGCCATCGGAGAGATGCCGACGGCCACATTCCGGCTCATACCGCCGCCTTGCGGAAGCGAGCAACGAAGTCGTCGAGCTCGGGGCGCTCCATGTCGGAGATCGCCCAATAGGAGAAGGCGCCGTCGCTCCAGTGCACCATCGAAAAGCCGCCGGAGGAAAGATCGTCCGGCTGGGTGGTCTTGCCGCCCTGCTGCGGTTCGGCGACCAACGTGATCAGGTGCTCGCGGTGGCGGTAGACCAGTGCCGGTACCGGCCGGCCTGATATCACCTCGACCCGGCCGCCGATGAGGGCAAAGCCCTCCTGGGCAAGGTCCGGCGCCGGCGGCGAGACGCCGATGCGGGCGTCGAGCCACGGTTTGACCGTATGGCGGTCGGAGGAGACGATGTCGATCGGGCTCGCGGCGAGCAGGCTGCGGCGATGGCCGCTGGCGACGGCTGCGGCCAAGCCGTCTTCGGCGCCGTTGAACATTACCCATTGCGTCGCGCCGCTGGCCAGCACCGCGCTGATCATGATCGATGCCGCCATGGCGCGCCAGTCGAACCCGAAGCGGCTTGCCCTCGGCGATCTCCGCGCCAGCGAAGGACGCGTCCCGGCTTCACGCCGCTGGCCGACGCCAGCGCCGGCAATCAAGCCCGGCAGCGCCGACGGCGTGCCGCGCTGCGGCTCTGCTGCCTCGGCTGTCGCCGGCTGCTCGGTGCTGGCCATGCCGATCGCCGCGATGCGGGCCCGAAAGGCGTCGCTCACGTCGGGGCGCGGCAGGCGGCTGACCGCGCCTCGCAAGGCAAGGATGCGGGCATGTTCGGCGGCAAGCCGGGGATCGGCGGCGATGCGACGCTCCACCGCAAGGGCCGCCGCCGCATCAAGCTCGCCATCAACAAGGGCGTGGATCATCAGTCTGACACCTTCGGGATCATTGGGCAGTCCATCGTCATGGCCGGTCATGGCGCTCTCCCCAGTTCGGACGCCAGCAGGCCGCGGGCGCGGGCCAGCCTGGACATCACCGTACCCATCGGCACGTCGAGCATGGCCGCTATCTCGCGATAGCTGAGGCCGTTAATGTCGCGCAGCACCAGCGTTTCGCGAAACGGCTGCGGCAGGGCAGCGATCGCAGCCTCCAGTGCCGCCGTGTCGGCCCTGGCGATCAGGCTCGCTTCCGGACCGTCCTCGTCCGGCAGGCTGGTGCCATGGGCGGCCGCCATGTCGTCGAGATCGCCGAGGTCGCCGACGGCCATCATGCCGCGCGGCCGGTTGCGCGCCATCCAGGTGTAGGAGGTGTTGCGCACGATGGTCAGCAGCCAGGCACGGGCATTGCCGCCGGCGTAGCCTGATATGCCGGCATGCGCCTTGATGCAGGCGTCCTGAACGACATCCTCAGCGTCGGCGGCATTGCCGGTCAGCCAGCGGGCAAGCGCCAGCGCATCGCCGAGATGCGGCAGCACCACGTCGTTGAAACGCTCTGCCAGGGCCTTGTCGCTCAAAGCAGCACCATGATCCCCTCCGGAGCGGACAGGCCGTGCCGCCTCAAGATGCGACAGCGATTTTGCCTGGCTTGCAGGAGCAAAGCCCCCGGAAACAGGCAAAGTCGTCTGCCTTGCTGAAAGTGAATTCATCTGCGTCACCAGTGTCAAGCGCTATGAAAGGAGGGGCGCTATGAAAAGGAGGGGCGCCATGGAGAAGGGACTGATGACGATCATGCTCGGCAGCGCATGACGGCGGCTGACGCCGCAGCCGTGTTCGCTGTGCTCGCGATGATGGGGCATGCCAGTCTCCTCAACGCCAGCCGTGGCGTATGTCGAGGAGACTTGTTGAAGAGACGATTTATTCCCGCCTGGGCAAAATCCGGCTGTTCACAGTCGCGTGATCAGCCGATGCCGTCGGCATGCTCGGTTAGCGATCAATCCGGCCAGCGCAAGACGCCTGACGAATCCTTGCGGGCGACCTTCATCGCGTCGGCCGGGCGCTCCTTCGCCGTCAGCACGGCGCGCAGACGTTCGGCGACGATCTCCGCCTCGCCGGGGTGAAGGTTGCAGGGGTCGAGGAAAAAATGGCCGCGCTCGACCTCGTGGTTGCGCACGATGATCGGCGGCGAGCCGGCGGCAAGGGCCGAGGCAAGACCGGCGGCGGTGAAGCGGCTCTCTGGGGAGACGAATATCTGCAGCCGGTCGAGTGGATTGGCGGTGGGGTCGGGAATGATGATGGCGACGATGCCGGGCAGTCCCCGCAGCGCGTCCTTCCACAGGTTCAGCGCTGCTTCCTCGCGCCGGCGGATTCCGGCATGGTCGCGCTTCTCCCAGGCTTCGAGCGCCGCCATGGTGCCGGCGATGCTTTCCTTGCCGACCTTCATGGCGCGCGCGACGCCGCGGTTCTGCAGATAGGCGGCCCGCACCAGATCCTTGCGGCCGGTGACGATGCCGCTGGTCGGCCCGCTCAGGAATTTATGGCCGCTGTAGATGACGACATCGGCGCCGCGCGCCAGAAAACCGCGCAGATCATACTCGGACGCGGCGTCGACGATCACCGGCACGCCCTTGGCGTGGCAGATATCGCAGAATTCCTCCAGCGACAGCATGCCGTATTGCACCGTGTGGTGGGCCACGACGTAGAGGCTTGCGGCCGTGCGCTCGTTGATCGCCTCGCTTACATGATAGTCCTGGGTCACGCTGACCGTGCCGGCGGGCACCACCCTGGCGCCGGCGACGCGGACCGACTGGTCGATCGGGGCGCCGTAATTGACGATGTGGCCGAGCTGGATGACGACCTCCGACTTGAGGTCGCCAGTGTCGTCGGGCAGGCGCTCGATGGCGAGCAGGCTGGTTCCGGTCATCGCACCGGCGATCGCCATGGTGATGCCGCTGGCGCAGCAGGCGGTGATGAAGCCGGCCTCGCCGCCGGTGAGGCGTGCGACGACCGTGCTCGCGGCGCGCTGCAGATCGTCCATTTCCACCCATTGCGAGGCCATTTCAGCCATGGCGGAGATCGCTTCCGGGACGATGATCGAGGCGCCGAGCGCGGTCATGGTGCCCGAGACGTTGATGATCGGCCGCAATCCCAGCCGTTCGCGGATGGTGGTGTTGGAGCCGGTGTCGGAAGAGGTTTTCATGTGAGCTAATCCCGTGGGTGGCAGGTCAGGCGGCGATCTCGACGACCGCTTCGATTTCGACGGTGATGTTTCCAGGCAGCGAGCCGACGCCGATCGCCGAGCGGGCATGGCCGCCGATCTTGTCGAAGACATCGGCGAACAGGTCCGAGCAGCCATTGACCACTTTCGGGTGGTCGCTGAAGGTCGGCGTCGCGTTGACGAAGCCGAGCAGCTTGACGACGCGTACGATACGGCCGAGATCGCCGGCGGCGGCATGCATGACGGCAAGCAGGTTGAGCCCGGTCAGCCGGGCATGCTGATAGGCCTGCTCGACCGTCACGTCCTCGCCCACCTTGCCGGTGCAGAGCGTGCCGTCGGCGCGCAGGGGCCCCTGGCCGGAGAGGAAGATCAGCCGCCCGCTCTCGGCATGGGTGACGAAGTTGGCGATCGGCGTCGGCGGCTCGGGCAGCGTCAGGCCGAGTTCGGCGAGCCTGATATAAGGCGTCATGGATGAAGGCTCCTTGGGCGGCTTTGGCCGCCTGAGTTTAGAAATGCGAGGCTCGGAAGCGCGCCAGGAAAGTGCGGAGGCGTTCGTTGCTGGTCTCCGCCGCGAGGATCTCCTTCGGCGGCCCGACGGCGCTGACGCCGCCATCGGCCATGAAGACGATGCGGCTAGAAGCGTCGCGGGCAAAGGCCATTTCGTGGGTTACCATCAGCATGGTCATGCCATCCTCGGCGAGGCTGCGCACCACGGCCAGCACCTCGCCGACGAGTTCGGGATCGAGCGCGGAGGTGATCTCGTCGAGCAGCAGGATCTTCGGTTCCATGGCCACGGCGCGGGCTATGCCGACGCGCTGCTGCTGGCCGCCGGAGAGTTCGGCCGGCAGGCTGTCGGCCTTGTGGCCAAGGCCGACGCGCCCGAGCCAGTGTTCGGCAATCGATCGCGCCTCGGCTTCGTTCTTTCCCCTCACCTTGGTCAGACCCAGCATGATGTTGCCGGCCGCCGTCAGGTGAGGGAAGAGGTTGAAGCTCTGGAACACCATGCCGGTCTCGGCGCGCATGGCGGCAAGATCGCGTTCGCTACGGCGCTGACGCGTTCCGGCTTCGCGAAAACCGACCTCCTTGCCGTCGATGCGGATCGAGCCGCTGTCGTAGCTCTCCAGGAAGTTGACGCAGCGCAGCAGCGTGGTCTTGCCGCTGCCGGAAGGGCCGATGACAGTCACCACTTCGCCACGCTTCACCTGAAGGCTGACGGAGCGCAGCACCTCGACGGCGCCGAAGGCCTTGGAGACATCGCGCACGTCGAGCAGCGCGGGACTGGCGTTTGGGGCTTCGGACATCGTTGCTATTCCCGGATGAAGGAGAAACGCCGCTCGAGCCGCCGGCTGGCGAGCGAGAGTGCGTAGTTGACCGCGAAATAGAGGAGCGCGCCCAGTATATAGAGCGGCATCGCTTCATAGGTGCGGCCGATGACCTGGTTGATAGCCTGCATCAAATCGGTGATGCCGAGCAGCGACACCAGCGCGCTGCCCTTGACCGCGTCGGTGACGCCATTGATCCAGGGCGGCAGGAAGCGCCTGAAGGCCTGCGGAAAGATGACGTAGGTGAGCCTCTGGCGAAAGGTCAGCCCGATCGCCATCGCGGCTTCGGACTGTCCCTTCGGGATCGAGCCGACCGCGCCCCTGAGATACTCGATGACCTGCGCCGTCTTGAACAGGGTGAGCGCGGACACCGCGGCCCAGAACGATGGCAGATGCAGCCCGATTGCAGGCAGGCCGTAATAGACGAAGAACATCAGCACCAGGATCGGAATACCGCGAATGGTATCCGAGAAGATGCGCACCGCCCAGCGCAAAGGGGCGGGACCATAGACCAGGCCGACGCCCAGCAGGACGCCGGCGATGAGCGACAGCACCACGACCAGCAGCGACACCCACAAGGTCACGGCGAAGCCCTGGGCAAGGAAGGGCAGTGCGTAGAGGATCTGGCTCAGCATGTCAGCGCGCCGCCCTGAACCGGCGCTCGACGACCCGCAGCCCGAAAAGCAGCGCATAGCCGGTTACCAGATACATCGCCGTCGTGACTAGGTAGACCTCGACGATGCGGAAGGTGTTGAAGTTGATCCACTGGGCGCCGAAGGTGAGTTCGGGCACCGAGATGACCGAGGCGATCGAGGTGTCCTTGAACAGCGAGATGAAGGTGTTGGAGAGCGCCGGCAGCGTGATGCGCAGCATGGTAGGCAGGCGCACGTGCAACAGCCTCTGCCACGGGGTCAGGCCGATCGCCTTGCCGGCGTCGAGCTGGCCGCGCGGGACAGCCTCGAGCCCGGAGCGAAACACCTCGACCAGATAGGCGCCGCTATAGACCGACAGGGTCAATACAAACGAGGTTGGTGCGCTGTAGGCCAGGTCGACCACGGTGGGCAGGCCATAGAAAACGAGATAGACCAGCAGGATCAGCGGCACATTGCGGATGAATTCGACATAGGCGGCGATCACCGCCCGCACGACGCGTCCGGCCGAGACGTACCAGACCGCGAGCACCAGCCCGATGACAACGCCGATGGCGATCGAGATCACGGCAAGCTCGAGGCTGAGCAGCAGGCCGCCCCAGAGCTTGTCGAAATGCCGCCAGATCAGGTTGAAATTAAGGGCATAGCCCATGCATCCGCCTCTGTGTGAAGGACGTAGAGTCGATTACGGAAGGGCGACAACGCCACCCTTCCGTAATCCGGGATCAGATGACGGGGAAGCCGGGGTGACGCGCCGGCGGCTCCTGGCCGAAATAGTCCTTGAAGGCGGCGTCATAGAGTGCCGATTCATGGCCGAACATGGCGATGGTGAAAGTCTGGTTGACGAAGGTCAGCCAGTCCAAATCGCCTTGCCGGAGCGCGGCGCCGTAAAGCATCGAATACCAGCTCTTGCCGGCATCGAAATACTTGTCGGGATTGCGCGAGGCGAGCCAGCGCACGGTGGACAGGTCGACCGCGGCGGCGTCGGCGCGCTTGGACTCCAACGCCTGCAGCACGTTCGCCTGGGTGTCGATCTGCAACACCTGGGCCTGCGGCAGAGCGTAGTGGACGGAACTTTCGGCGTCGACATTCTGCAGGATGGAAATGCGTGTCGCCGAACCACCGGCCAGCAGCTTGTCGAAGGTCTTGTTCTCGGCGGTCGGCAGGGTCAGCAAGGCAACGCCTTCGACATAGTAGGGCCGGGAGAAATTGATCAGTTGCGAGCGCTGCGCCGTCATGGTCATGAACTGAATGGTGATGTCGACCTTGTTGGTGGTCACGTTGGGAATGCGCTGGGCCGGATCCTGCATGACGAACTCGACCTTGGTCGGGTCGTCGAAAAGGCCCTTGGCGAGAATGCGGCCCATGGTGATATCCATGCCGACCAGTTCGCCGGCATCGTTCTCGAAATGCCAGGGCGCGTTGGTGCTGCCGGTCCCGACAATCAGCTTGCCTCTGTCGAGCACGGTGCGCAGCAGGCTGTCGGATGCGGCCTGTGCGGCGGCCTTCTGCGCATCGACGGCTGCCAGCACGCCGGCCGTGGCAAGTCCCGCCATTCCCAATTTCAGAAAATCACGTCTTCCGGATGTGTCGTTCACGGCGACCTCCTTTCGTGTTGTGTTCCCCTATGCACAGCCCATACACGCGGCAGTGATTGTCAAAGATTGTCTCTTACAAGAGACGCATGTATCCTGTACAAGACAGATACTAGCACCGGGAATCGACAATGCAAGATGGTAGTGTTTTGGCTGCTTCGGCCGACGAGAAGGCGCCGGGGTCCCGTGAAAAGGGCCTCAACCGGGTCCTGGAGATCCTGGAGTTCCTTCACATGACGCAGCGTGCGATCGGGATTGGCGATCTCGCCAAGGGCGTCAATGCGCCGCGTTCGACCACCTACACGCTGGTGCGGTCGCTGGTCGACGCCGGCCTTCTGGAAATGGCCGGCGACGGCAATCGCGTCTATTTCGGCAAGAAGCTCTACCTCTACGGGATGGACTATGTGCGCGGCAACGACCTGTTGCGGCGCGGGCGACAGGAGGTCGACCATCTGTCGCGCGAGACGGGCGAGACCTCGGAATTGTGCATGCTGCAGAGCGGCCGCTACACGATCGTCCATTCCAGCCCTGGTAGCAGGCCGTTCCGCATCAGTTCGGCCACCGGCCTGCAGATACCGCTGCCCTGGACCGCGTCTGGACGGCTATTGCTTGCGGGGCTGGATAGAGCCGCGATCGAAGCCATGGTGTCTGATGACGATCTCGTGCTGCCTGACGGGCGCAAGCTGCGGCTCGACGATTTCATCGCGGACATCGCAAAGGCAGGGGTGACCGGCTACTGCGTCACCTCGGGCCTGGTCGACGCTTACACGAAATGCCTTGCCGTGCCGGTCTTTTCAGCGCCAGGCAAGGTCGAGGCGACGATGTGCCTGGTGGTTCCGATCGATACGTCGGAGGAGCGGACCGCCGATCTCATCGGCCTGCTGCGCGGCCGCGCCGCCGGGCTCTCGATCGGCGCATAGGCGGAAAGTGCCGGCGGCGCGATTCCGTCTCAGGCGATGATGTCTGGAATGATCCTGTCTTCCAGCTTCATCAGCCGGTCCTTGAGGAACAGCTTCTTCTTTTTCATGCGCTGGATCTGCAGCGGGTCGCAATTCATGGCGATCATCGCGTTGATCGCGGCATCGAAATCGGCGTGTTCCTGCTTCAGCCGGGAAAATTCGAGGCGAGTATCGGCCTGTTCCTGATCGGACATTCTCTACCGTCTGCACGTCTGCGGCGCCCAAAACTGGGCCTGGTTGGGCGGGGGCGGCAATTTCTGCCACCGGCGCGCAGCCCATATCACATTTCACGTTGTCGTGGAATGCTACCACGCAGCATTCGACATCGCTGCTCGATGGTGGCACACTGTCATTGTGCCGTCACAGATACGACCTGCGGTGGACGTGCCTTGGCGGCTGCAATCGAGGAAACCATGAAAGGGAGAACCAATCATGTCTCTTGCATCCCATCTTGATGAGTTGCAGCGGAAACACGGCGACATCGAACGCGAAATCGATGACGCGATGAATCACCCGTCGGTTGATGACCTCGAAATCGGGAATCTCAAGCGACGCAAGCTGGCACTCAAGGATGCGATTGAGAAACTGAGGGCGCAACCAACCACGCATTGATCCTCACCTGACATAGCCGCTCACCACTGGCGGTCTTCCTTGCCGGCGGCGCCAGCCGCCGGTGCAGTGATTGCGATTTTCAGCGCTGCACCATAAGCGGAAACTAATATCCTTCGGACCCATCTTGCCCGCTTGGCCGCTGCCAGCTCGTGTGCTGTTTCAGGTCCCGGCCGGGACCAATTGCTGCCAGTGGCGACCTGTCGCCATTGACAAGCCATCTTTGCTCCTCCACCTCATGCCGGACTTCAACGCATCGGCCCCGGCTTGTGCGTCCAGGTGGACGCACGCGCTTCAGAGAGACGCATAGCGCTCCAGAGACAAAAGGCTGCCGGCATGACCGGATATTTTTCTTCTCCCTTCCCCCGCCGCACCTCGGTCGGCGTCGATGTCGGCGGCGTGGTCGTCGGCGGCGGCGCGCCGGTGGTCGTTCAGTCGATGACCAACACCGACACGGCCGATATCGACCAGACAGTCGCGCAGGTCGCGGCGCTGCACCGCGCCGGCTCCGAGATCGTGCGCATCACCGTCGACCGCGATGAAAGTGCCGCCGCCGTGCCGCGCATTCATGAGCGGCTGCAGCGGCTTGGGATCAACGTGCCGCTGGTCGGCGATTTCCACTATATCGGACATAAGCTCCTGGCCGATCATCCGGCTTGCGCCGAGGCGCTGGCCAAGTACCGCATCAATCCCGGCAATGTCGGCTTCAAGGATAAGAAGGACCGGCAGTTCGCGGCGATCGTCGAGATGGCGATCAAACATGACAAACCGGTGCGCATCGGCGTCAACTGGGGCTCGCTTGACCAGGAGCTTCTGACGCGGCTGATGGACGACAACCAGGACAAGGGTTTCCCGCTGACGGCGCAGGAAGTGACGCGCGAGGCAATCGTGCAGTCGGCGATCCTGTCGGCCGAGATGGCCGAGGAAATTGGTCTTGGCCGCGAAAAAATCATCCTGTCGGCCAAGGTCAGCGGCGTGCAGGACCTGATCGCCGTCTACACCGAGCTTGCGACCCGTTCCAACCATGCGCTGCATCTCGGCCTCACCGAGGCCGGCATGGGCTCCAAAGGCATCGTCGCGTCTTCCGCGGCCATGGGCATCCTCTTGCAGCAAGGCATTGGCGATACCATCCGCATCTCGCTGACGCCGGAGCCCAATGGCGATCGCACCCGCGAGGTGCAGGTGTCGCAGGAACTGCTGCAGACCATGGGTTTCCGGCAGTTCGTGCCGATCGTCGCGGCTTGCCCGGGCTGCGGCCGCACCACCTCCACCGTGTTCCAGGAACTGGCGCAGAACATCCAGGCGGACCTGCGCAAGAACATGCCGGTGTGGCGGGAGAAATACCCGGGCGTCGAGAACCTCAAGGTCGCGGTGATGGGCTGCATCGTCAACGGTCCCGGTGAATCCAAGCATGCCGATATCGGCATTTCGCTGCCCGGCACCGGAGAAACGCCGACCGCGCCGGTCTTCGTCGACGGCAAGAAGGCGGCGACGCTGCGCGGGCCGTCGATCGCGGCGGATTTCGAGAAAATGGTCGCCGACTATATTGACCAGCGCTTCGGTCGGGGCGGCAAGGCCGCGGCAGAGTAAGCCAGATGCGGCGTTTCCTGTGGGTGGCGCTGATACTCCTGTGTGGTATGGCCTGGTCGACGCTTGCCCGGGCGGATCCACCGCAATCGGCCAAGCAGCGGCTGATCGACAAGGTCTGTAACCTGATCCAGGCGCATGCCGACCAGAACGGCCTGCCCCGGGATTTCTTCGCCCGCCTGATCTGGAAGGAAAGCCGGTTCGATCCCAACGCCGTGAGTCCTGTCGGCGCCGAAGGTATTGCCCAGTTCATGCCGGGCACAGCCAAGATGCGGGGGCTGGAAAATTCCTTCGACATCAACCAGGCAATTCCGGCGTCGGCCAGATATCTCGCCGAAATGAAGGCCGGCTATGGCAATCTCGGTCTGGCGGCCGCTGCCTACAATGCCGGCGAGAGCCGGGTGTCGCGCTGGCTGAATTCCGGTGGCTTCCTGCCGATGGAGACGGAAAGCTATGTCTTCGACGTGATGGGCGAGCCGGTCGACAAGTTCACCGACCGGGCCTATGCCGGCAAAGTCGAGCCACTCGATGCCAAGCTGGGTTTCGCGGTCGCCTGCCGCAAGCTGCCGGTGATCATGTCCAGAACCGTCGCGATGGCCTCGATCAACATCAAGCCATGGGGCATCCAGGTGGCGGGCAATTTCCGCCGCAGCGCCGCGATCAGCCAATGGCTCAGGGTGCGGGGCCGTTTTCCGGCCCTGCTTGCCGGGCATGATCCGGTGGTCAGCCGAGTGCGTACGCCGATCGGCCGGCGCGGCATCTACGCGGTCCGGATCGGCATCGACGACCGCGCCGCCGCCAATGTCATCTGCCAGAAACTGCAAAGCATCGGTGGCGCCTGCGTGGTGGTGCGCAACCGGTAGCCGAGGAGGGTTGGGCTGCACGGGGCACACGCCGTTGGAGTGTGCCCATCGTATCCAGCAACGATTTCAGCTATAGCGGCGCCGGGCCGGTGGGCTGGCCCCCCTTCGACAGCTACTGGGACAGCGATGTTCGACGCGTACATTATCTGCGGCACGCCCAGAACCGGCAGCACCTTGCTGTGCAAATTGCTGGCGGCCACTGGAACGACCGGCGATCCACACTCATTCTATCGGCGGCAGGATGTGTCGGAGTGGGCCGAAGAATGGAACCTGCCGCCTCGCGACACGATGGGCGAGCTTGAATTCCAGCTTGCCTATCTCAATGCGGCGATCGATGCCGGCAAGGGTGGTACGGAAATCTTCGGTCTGCGCCTGATGCGGGAAAACCTGGACGAGCTTTCAGCGATCCTCGACCGGATTTTTCCGGGGCTTGCGTCGGGCAAAGCGCGTTTCGAAAGGGCTTTCGGTCGCGTTCTCTACGTGCATCTGTCGCGTGAGAACAAGCTTGCGCAGGCTGTCTCCCTGGTCAAGGCGGAGCAGACCGGCCTTTGGCACGTCGCTCCCGATGGAACGGAGATCGAAAGGGTCGGATCGCCAGGAGAACCGCGGTACGACTTCCAGCGTATCAGGGACGAAGTCGCCGAGCTCGAAGCCTATGACTCAGCGTGGAACACATGGTTCGCCGAGCAAGACATAACGCCGCTGCGGATTGGCTACGAGCGGCTTTCAAGCAGCCCGGCGGCAACGCTGATTTCCATCTGTCAGGCCTTGGGCGTACAGTCGCCGAACACCGGGGATGTGAAACCGGGTGTCGCGAAGCTCGCCGACGCGACAAGCCTCGACTGGATGCGCCGCTACCATCTGGACGCAACCGTCTGACGCCGGACGGAGTTCAGGCCGTCTTGGCCACCACCGTTTCGCTGAGCCAGGTGCCGATCTTGGCACCGAGGCGATCGGGCGAAACGGGCTTGGGCAGATAGTCGTCCATGCCGGCCTCGATGCACTTGTCGCGGTCGCCCTTCAGCGCATGCGCGGTGACGCCGATGATCGGGATGTGGCCACCCGACGACGCCTCGATCGCCCGAATGGCGCGTGTCGCCTCGTAGCCGTTCATTTCCGGCATCGAGACGTCCATCAGAACCAACCTCGGATGCAGCGACCGGTACATCTCGACCGCGGTGCGGCCATTGCCTGCGATGCGGTAGCTCAAGCCCAGCCCATTGAGGATCTGGCCGAACACCATCTGGTTCACGTCATTGTCCTCGGCGATGAGGATGTCGATCGGGCTGTTCGGCGCGGCATTCGATTCCGGCACTGCCGCGATCGGCATGGCGGGGCCGCGGATAACCGTGAAGGCCGGCGGAGCCGGCTGAGGCATCGGTTGGATCGGTTCGCGAATGAAGTGCGCCTTGCCGACCTGCGAGCGCGCCTTCTGGATGACCGAGATGACGGTGCCGAGCAGAACCGCCGAGCGCGCCGGCTTGGTCAGATGCGCCGATATACCGAAGTCGATGATCATCTTGCCGAAATCGACCTGGTCGACCGAGGTCAGGATAACGACCGGGATGGTGGACAGCCGGCTGTCGGCGGCGATGGCCCGGGCGACATCGGCGCCGTTCATGCCGGGCATTTGATAATCGAGGATGATGCAGTCGACGCTGGCGCCGAGCTGGCAGGCGCGATCGAGGAAGGCGAGGCCAACCGCGCCGCTTTCGGCGGCGGCGCAGTCGAAGCTCCAGCTTCTGAGCTGTTCGAGCAGGATCTCGCGGTTGACCGGATTGTCGTCGATGACCAGCACACGCGCGCCGGTGACGTCGACCGGCACGATGGCGTCGCGCGCCTCGGCACGGTGGACCGGCAGCGGCACGGCGAACCAGAAGACGGAGCCGCGGCCGATCTCGCTCTCGACGCCGATCTTGCCGGCCATCAGGTCGACGAGGCGGGCGGCGATGGCGAGCCCAAGGCCGGTACCTTCGTGACGGCGGGTCGAGGAGCCATCGACCTGAGCGAACTTCTCGAACACGTTCTGCAATTTCTCGGCCGGGATGCCGATGCCGGTGTCCTCGACGCGCAACTTGAGCTGGACGACGTCGTTGACGGTTTCGCCGCCGACATCGATCAGCACATGGCCCTTCTCGGTGAATTTCACCGCATTGCCGACCAGGTTGGTGACGATCTGCCGGAAGCGGCCGGCGTCGCCGACGACATAGGCCGGCAGCCTGGGGTCGACGCGCACGATAAGTTCCAGGTTCTTCTCGGCGACGCGCGCCGAGACAAGTGTCGCCACGTCCTCCACCGCTTCCGAGAGGCGGAAGGGGGCGGGGTCGAGCGTCAACTGCCCGGCATTGATCTTCGAGAAGTCGAGGATGTCGTTGATGATGGTGAGCAGCGCGTTGCCCGACTTGACGATAACGTCGGTGAACGTCTTCTGGCGCGGGTTGAGCTCGGTCTTGGCCAGCAATTCGGCCATGCCGAGCACGCCGTTCATCGGTGTGCGGATCTCGTGGCTCATATTGGCCAGGAATTCCGACTTGGCGCGGTCGGCGGCCTCTGCCTTGAACAAGGATTCGGCCGACTGGGCAAAGGCGCGACGGATCGCCTGTTCCATCGGGCGGAAGATCCAGAAAGCGACGATGCCAAGGACGGCAAACAACAGGCCGCTTGCCCACAAAAGCAGCCGGTCGCTGGAGGCATCCGCCTGATGGCGTTCGTCGTCCATCGCGGTGCGGACACGCACCAGCATGGGCTGAACGAACAGGTCGTTCTGGTTGCGGATCTCGCGAGTGCTCCATTCATCAGTCTTTTGCGCCACCGACATCAGGTTGAAGTTGCGAACCATGTCACGCGGCGACCAGAACAGGTCGCCATTGACCGAAGCGGCCGCGAGCTCGCTGACGGTCTTGGCCGACAGGCGCGGGCGGATCGCGGCGAGCTGGGCGGTCAGTGTCTCGATCTCGCCGGTCAGCCGCTCGGAATGGTCGCGCGCCGAAGCCGTCAGCGAATCGCGCGTCTCGATCCGCCAGGCGGAACTGGTTGTCTCGGCGAAGCTGGTGGCGTTGCGCAGATCGCGGGTGAAAATGACGAGATTGCTGCTCAGCGCATCGATTTCATGGCGCAAGGAATTGACGCGATTGAGCGCAACCATGATGGCGGCTGAAGCCAGCGCGAAAACCAACAATCCTGAAAGATAACGTATCCGGACGGACCGGATAAAGGAAGAATATTCCGGCATGCGCAACCCCAACACATACGCATCATTCTAAGGATTGGGATTACGCTTCATTTACATTAAGATTTCGTTGGTGGACCGCAGGTGCACCGCGCAACCTACATGAGCCTGCCGTCAGCTGTTACGGGTTGCGACGAAGATCGCTGCGGCCTTCAGCAGGGCAGCCTTTTCGCCATAGGGCTCGAGCAGCGCGTGCGCCTGGCCGACGAGGCCGTCGAGCTGCTTGCGTGCCCAATCCGCGCCGTGCAGGGCCACCAGCGTACCCTTGCCCGCGGCGGCATCCTTGCCGGTCGCCTTGCCCATCTGCTCGGCGTCGGCCGTCAGATCCAGCAGGTCGTCGGCGAGCTGGAAGGCCAAGCCGATCGCCGAACCGAACTCGGCAAGCCTTTCCAGGTCATCCGACTGTGCGCCGGCCAGGATCGCACCCGCCTCGCAGGCGAAGCGGATCAGCGCGCCAGTCTTCATCGCCTGCAGTGTTATGATGCCGGCCTCGTCCGGTCGCACTTGCTCGGCTTCGAGGTCTAGCTTCTGGCCGCCGACCATCCCACCGGCCCCGGCGGCGCGGGCGAGCGCCAGCACCAGGGCTGCGCGCCGTTCGGCCGGCAGCGCCGTCGCTTCGCCGGCGATGATGTCGAAGGCCAGAGTCAGCAAGGCGTCGCCCGCCAGGATGGCGGTGGCTTCGTCAAAGGCCTTGTGCACGGTCGGCTGGCCGCGGCGCAGGTCATCGTTGTCCATCGCCGGCAGGTCATCGTGGATCAGCGAATAGCAATGCACGCATTCGAGCGCCGCCGCGACGCGCAACGCCGCTTCGCCATCGGCGGAAAACAGGGCGGCACTTTCCATGACCAGGAAGGGGCGCAGGCGCTTGCCGCCGTTCAACACGCCATGGCGCATCGCCGCCATCAGACGATCGGGCCGAGCGATCTCACCCGAAAGCGGGCGATCGTCGAGCAAGCGACGCAGCATCACCTCGACGGCGGCCGCGCGCCTGATGAGCGCCATTTCGAACGCCATTTCGTCGTCATTCGTCATGGCCGGGACCGGTAGCCGACACTCAGACGTTGCGCAAGAAGGCAAGCGCCATTATGCCGGGGCGGTAAGAGCCCGTTTGGAAACTCATCTCCTGCGGTCATCTGAAGGCGTTTTCCGCGCTTCCGGTGTTCACGTACTCGAATGTACGCTCCGCTCCGGTTCTCGAAAACACCCTCACATGACTCACGGGAGCCAGTTTCAAAGCGAGTTCTCTGGCATGGGTTGGGCGGCTTGGCGGAACCGATCGTCGATCATGAGACCGAAAAGCTGGACATGGCGACGAGATCGCGAGGCGTGAGCCGCAGCAGTCTCAGGCGCTGGGTCCGGCGCGGCATCGTCGTGGCCGCCGTGCTGGCGCTCATCCCGGTGGTGCTGACCTTTCTCTACCTACCGTCCTTCGTGCACCCAGTGTCGACGCTGATGCTGAAGGACCTTGCGACCTTTTCCGGCTACGACCGGCGCTGGGTGTCGATCGATGATGTCGCGCCGGTGCTCGCCCATTCGGTTATCATGTCGGAGGACGGGCAGTTCTGCTTTCATCGCGGCGTCGATCTCGGCGAGCTCAGGGGGGTCGTCGATGATGCGCTGGCCGGCGAGGCGACGCGCGGCGCCTCGACCATCACCATGCAGACGGTGAAGAACCTCTTCCTGTGGTCGCGGCCGCTGGGCTCGGTGCGCAAGGTCGTCGAACTGCCGCTGGCCGTCTATTTCGACGCGGTGATGTCGAAGCGGCGCATTATGGAGATCTATCTCAACATCGCCGAGTGGGGGCCCGGCATCTACGGCATCGAGGCTGCGGCGCGGCACCATTTCGGCATTTCGGCAAAGCAGCTGTCCAGACGGCAGGCGGCCCTTCTCGCCGTCACGCTGCCCAATCCGATCGCCCGCAATCCGGCAAAACCAGGGCCGGGCTTGAGAAGGCTCGCCAATCTGATCGAGCGGCGCGCCGGCCGCTCCGGCGGCTATGTCGGTTGCCTGGACTAGCCGGTATAAAAAAGATTCACTGCGGTGCTGGCCAAAACGGTGTCAGGCGTGTATAGGCACCCGACTTTCTCAGATTTAGGCCCCGACATGGCCCTTTCACGAGGGCGGGCGGGGCTTTTGACCATGTAGTGGAGCATATCCATGGCCGTTCCGAAACGCAAAACCTCTCCGTCCAAGCGCGGCATGCGCCGCTCGGCCGACGCCCTCAAGGCCCCGACCTATGTCGAGGACAAGAACTCCGGCGAAATGCGCCGCCCGCACCACATCGACCTGAAGACCGGCATGTATCGCGGTCGCCAGGTGCTGACGCCCAAGGAAAGCTGAGACCAGCTTTTCCCAAGCAACCGAGTTACAAAAGACCGGCTTCTGGCCGGTCTTTTTTGCGTTTGGCCTTGCCGTGCGCGCCGGCTACTTCAAGCGCTGAGCTTTCGTCTCTCGATTTTCATGTCGGCCGGGCAACCGGCTGACATGGTTGTTGCATCCGGTATTCGACCGTGTTTGCGGCCGCGCACGAAAAATCTTGACGCCGTGCCTGTGGAGCATTCTACAGAAGGTGCCCCCATATGGAGACGCCAGATGTTCGGTGCCGTCCCGCTTTTGATCGTGCCTTTCGTGCTCTACAATCTCGGCCTGCTCGGTATATTCGGCGGCGGCGACGATCCGTGGGCGAGCGAGATGTTCTCGTTCCGCATGATGTCGGGCGGGGTGTTCTCGATGACGCTCGGCGACCTGATCGTGCTGATCGGGCTGATTTTTCTGTTCCTTGAAATGGTGAAGTCGGCGCGCACCACCACCGCCTCGATCATGGACCATCTGTTGTCGACGCTTGTCTTCGTTGCGTTCCTGGTCGAGTTCCTGCTGGTGAAGGGTGCCGCGCACTCCATCTTCTTCACGCTGATGATCATCGCGCTGTTCGACGTGCTGGCCGGGTTCGCGGTGTCGATGCGGTCGGCCAGCCGCGACATCAATTTGAATTAGACCGGAACCTCAGCCCGGATCGGCGGCGAAGCCGGCGGCTTCGATGCCGGCAATCGCGGCCGCCTCGTCATTGTCAGACGTGTCGCCGGAAATGCCGACAGCGCCGATGACACTGCCTGCCTTGTCGCGGATCAGCACGCCGCCAACGACCGGCAGCACGCGTCCACCCGACACGTCGGAAATGCCGGCAACCAGATGCGGGCGCTCCTTGGCGAAGGCCTCGACCCTGCGCGAGCCCATGCCGATCGCCAGCGCGCCATAAGCCTTGCCGGCCGACATTTGCGGGCGCAGGAACGAGGCGCCGTCCTGGCGCTGGAAGGCGACCAGGTGCCCGCCGGCGTCGAGCACCGAGACGCCGAGCGGCTTGAGCTTGAGATCGGCGCCCCTGGCGAAGGCGGCATTGATGATCTCTACGGCTTTTTCGAGCGACAGCGCGGTCATGGCAATCTCCTGTTGAACAGCCCAATCATCGCCGGCCAGCCGGACCAGGCAATCCCGCTTTCGGTTGAAATTGCTTCCCGCGAAGCAGCGGGATGAAGGCGTGCCTGTCGGATGCGTTACGACCGCTCGATCCAGGGCGAGGCATTGGCGGAGAGACGGGGGCTATTTTTTCTTGGCGCGGGCCGGCTTCTTGGCAGGTGCGGCAGGCGCGTTGGCTAGATCTTCGGCTTCCTTGGCCAGCCGCAGCGCCCGCAGCTTGTCGGTCTTGGCCTTGCGGGCATCGCTCTCGGCGACGTATTCGGCCATGGCTTTCTGCCGGACCGTCGCCGCCTCTTCCTGCTTCTTGAAGCGCAGATCGGCACGCGCGCGGGCAGTGTCCCTAGAGTTCTCAACCAAGAGCGTATCCAATCCCGTGAAGTGTGATTTCCGTCCTTTGTAGCAGAGCCGGCCTTTCAACGGGGAAAATAGTTGGTCAGACGGCCGGGCTGGCGTTGCGGGGCTTTTCAGCAACCACCGCTTCATAGGCGGCCTGCAGCGTCGCGCGGACAGAGGAGCCGGGCGCTGTGTCGAGGGGGGTGCCGAGATGCTCATGGCGCAATTCGTCCATGAATTTCTCCCACATTGGAGGTCCGCCCTTTTCCAGGAGTTCGGCGCGGATCGAGAGTTCCTCGCTTGTCGGCAGCCAGACGCGGCCCCAGGCGCCGAGATGGGCCAGGATGGGCACCAGCGTGATGGCCATCTCGGTCAGGCTGTAGATCGCCTTCTGCTTATGACTGGGGTCGTCCGCCTTGGTCAGCATGCCGAGCTCCATCAGCCGCTTCAAACGGTCGGCGAGGATGTTGGAGGCGATACCCTCCATCGAGCCGTTGAGCAGCTCGCGAAAATGGCGCCTGCCGCCGAAAATCATGTCGCGCAGGATGATCAGGCTCCAGCGGTCGCCGAACACCTCGAGCGAAAGGTTGATCGGGCAGCCGGACCGGCGATCGAGGGTCATTCCATTTTCTCCGCAAAACCGGTTGCATTATCGTATCGGTTTTATTATCGTGCAACCAATTGCAAAATGCAAGCAGATGAGGAGGCCATGAAATGACGAGCAAAGACCGTCCCGAGATCATATCGGAAGCGTTTGGCGATCCGGCGGATCCGACGCTGCTGCTGATCATGGGCGCGATGGCCTCGATGCTGTGGTGGCCGGAGGCGTTTTGCCGGAAGCTCGCGGACGCCGGCCTTTACGTGATCCGCTACGACAATCGCGATACCGGCCGGTCGACCAAATATCTGGTGGGACAGCCGCCCTACACTTTCGACGACATGGCTGACGACGCGATAGCCGTTCTCGACAGTTACGGCATCGGCAAGGCGCATGTCGCGGGCATGTCGATGGGCGGCATGATCGCGCAGTTCGTCGCGCTCCGGCACCCTTTGCGCGTCGCTTCGCTGACCGTGATCAGCAGTTCGCCCGTGGGGACCGACACGTCGCATCTGCCGCAAACGACCGATGCCTATATGGAGCATTCGGCCGATGGGGCCAAAGTCGACTGGGCGGACCGCCGCCAGGTCATCGACTTCATGGTCAGCGATGCACGCGCGATCGCCAGCACCGCGCATCGGTTCGACGAGGCCGGGATGAGGGCGTTCATCGAGCGGGATTATACCAGGTCCGGCGGCTTGCTCAGCGCCACCAATCATTTCATGCTCAAGGGCAATGACCAATGGAAGGGTCGCCTGCACGAACTGGCGGTGCCGCTTCTGGTCATCCACGGCACGTCGGATCCGATTTTTCCGGTCGAGCATGGCGAGGCCTTGGCCCAAGCAGTTACCGGCGCGAAACTCCTTCGTGTCGAAGGCGGCGGTCACGAACTGCATCCGGATGACTGGCCTGATATAGAAGCCGCCATTGTCGAGCATGTCCGATCCAGCTGAGACTTCGTGGGCGAGCCTTGACGAGCGAGGTCTGCCGCAATAGTTAAGTAAATGCTTCAGTGTTTCCACAGAACAGATGAGCACAAGAATGTCCCTGACGCTGCATTTCCATCCGCTGGCCTCCTTTTGCTGGAAGCCGCTGATCGCGCTCTACGAGAACGCCACGCCTTTTGCGCCCGTCATCGTCGACCTAGGCGATGAGCAATCGCGCGCGGCCTTTCTGAAGGTTTCGACGACCGGCAAGATGCCGGCGCTGCGCGACGACGCGCGTGACCGGACGGTGCTGGAATCGACCATCGTCGTGGAATATCTGGCCGCGCACTATCCGGGACCGGCCGAACTCATTCCAGCCGACATCGATTTGGCGCTGGCGGTCCGCCAGGCCGACCGCTTCTATGATTTCTATGTGCAGGAGCCGATGCAGAAGATCGTCGGCGACAGGTTGCGGCCCCAGGACAAGACCGATCCATTCGGTGTCGAGCAGGCACGGGGCCAGCTGCGCAATTCCTACGCCATCATCGAACGAGAGATGCTGTCGAGGGAATGGGCTGTGGGCGATATCTTCACCATGGCCGATTGCGCGGCGTCTCCGGCGCTCTTCTATGCCAACAAGGTCGAGCCGTTCGGCGACAGCTATCCCGCCGTGAAGCGCTATCACGACCGCCTGCTGCAGCGCGCCGCCTTCACCAGGGTGATCGAGGAGGCGCAGCCTTACTTCAAGTTCTTTCCCTACAACAACGGCTGATCGCGATGCTGCACGATCCCGCCCAACTCGACCTGATGTTCCAGGCGCTCGCCGATCCGGCGCGGCGGCAGATGGTCGACCGGCTATCACGCGGCCCGGCGTCGGTGAGCCAGTTGGCCGAGCCGCTGGCGATGTCGCTGTCGGCGGTCGTCCAGCACCTCAATCTCCTGGAGGCGAGCGGCCTCGTGCGCACGCAAAAGGTCGGACGGGTGCGCACCTGTCAGATCGAGCCGAAGGCGCTGCGCGCGGCCGAACACTGGATCAATGAGCGGCGCCTCTCATGGGAACGCCGGCTGGATCGGCTCGGCGATTTTCTTGCGGAGAACTGAAGAGGAGCATGCCATGTCAAAGAGAAAATCCGATCTGGTCCGCGGCTATTTCGCGGCCTTTCAGGCCGGCGACCGCGCCGTCATGGAGGCGACCCTTGCCGACGATTTCACCTTCACCAGCCCCTATGACGACGCCATCGATCGCACGACCTATTTCGAGCGCTGCTGGCCGAATGGCAAGCTGTTCCGGTCGATGACGATCGAGCGGATTTGCGAAGACGGGGCTGCCGCCTTCGTTCTGTATGGCTGCGAAACGGTGGACGGAAAATCCTTCCGCAACACCGAGCTACACGTGTTTCGCGGCGGCCGGCTGCGTAGTGTCGAGGTCTATTTCGGTGCTGCCTATCGCAACGGTGTCTTCATTCCGCCGAACCAATCGAGTTGACCAGCGAGGACCCAAGCCATGACCGAACGTTCCGTCGTCCACTCCACCTTCGTTATCGAGCGCCTCTATCCGGCGGCGCCATCGAAGGTCTTTTTCGCGCTCAGCAATCCGGACGCCAAGCGGCACTGGTTCACCGATCCGGGCAACCCGATGCCCAGCCGATACGAACTGGACTTTCGCGTCGGCGGCAAGGAGATCAATGCCGGAGGGCCGAAGGATGGGCCGATCCACGTCTACACCGCCACTTACTGGGATATCGTGCCCGACCAGCGCATCGTCTACAGCTACGACATGCTGTTTGGCGATATCAGAATTTCGGTGTCGCTGGCCACGATCGAACTTTTTGCCGAAGACAAGAGCACGCGCCTGGTGCTGACCGAGCAGGGCGCTTTCCTGGATGGCCATGACACGTCCGGCACACGCGAGCATGGGACCGGGGTGTTGCTCGATCTTCTCGGCAAGTTTTTGCGGATGGAAACCTGATCGTTGTGGCTGCTGACCGAAGAGGATCAGGCTTCCCAGAATTGATCGAGCCAGATGTTGAGTCTGAGGAAGCCGGCATTGCTCACCGTATAGACACGCCGCGTCCCTTCAGCCTTGGCATTGACCAGTCCGGCGTCGAGCAACACTTTCAGATGCTGTGATACCGCCGGGCGGGAGACTGGCAGCCCGGCCGCCAATTCGTTGACGGTCTTCGGACCGCGTCGAAGTTCTTCCAGAAGATGGCGCCGATTGGGATCGGCGATCGCCATGAAGGCGTCGGAAAACATCATGCCTCATTTGTGAGGCAAAGTTTTTCAAATCTCAACTGTTTGCTTCTGCTTTTCTTCTCGGATCGAGCCGCAATGCTTCGGGGGTCACCGAACGGTCGGCCGGCTGCGTCTTGAAGGCATCGCGATCTCCGATCGGCACCGGCGCGCGGCGGCTGATGCGCAGCAGCGTGTAGCCGGCCAGCGACAGATGCGCGAAGGCTGTCGCCAGGAACAGGCCCTCCGGGCGCATCCAGCCCATCAGCGCTGCCGCCAGCAAGGGGCCGATCATGGTGCCGAAGCCATAGAGCAGCAGCAGGCCGCCCGAGACCTTGACGAAATCCTCGGCACTGGCGTGGTCGTTGGCATGCGCCACGGCGATCGAATAGAGCGTGTAGGCGAAAGCGCCGTAGGCGGCGGTGAAGACGAGGACGAAGACCGCCGAGCGCGGCTCGAACAGGAAGATGAGCAGCGCAAACAGCGCCGCGCCGAAGGCGGCACCGGCCAGCACGAAACGCCGGTCGGTCTTGTCGGAGAGGCGCCCGGCCGGAAGTTGCATGGCGGCGCCGGCGACGACCACCAGGCTCATCATCAAGGCGATCTCGGCGGTGGAGATTCCGATGCGGGCGCCGTAGACGGCGCCGAGCGTGCCCCAGGCGCCGTTGGCGATGCCGATCAAAAGGCAAGCGATCGCCGACACCGGCGAGTTGGCGTAGAGTCCGTTGACGTCGAGCTTGACGTCCTGCAGCGGCTTGGGATGCGAGGCGGTCGAAACCGCGGTCGGGATCAGTGACAGGCAAAACAGGATGCCGGTGATCATGAACAACGACGCCGATTTCACGTCGCCGCCGGCGACGATCATCTGGCCGCCCATGATCGAGGCATAGGTGACCATCATGTAAAGGCCGAAGACGGTGCCGCGGTTCTCGTTGGTGGCCTTTTCGTTGAGCCAGCTCTCGATGACCATGAAGGCGCCGGCCATGGTGAAGCCGGTAAAGGCACGCAGCAGGATCCAGACATACTCGTCGATGATCAGGCCGGTGAGCAGTGCCACGATCGCGCCGGACGCGGCAAAGGCGCCGAAGGCGCGCACATGTCCGGCGCGGCGCACGATGCGCGGCGCAAAGAAACAGCCGGTGACGAAGCCGCCGGCCCAAGCCGTCCCCATCAGGCCGAGCGAAGCGGTCGAGAACCCTTCCACCTGGCCGCGCAAGGGCAGCAGCAGCCCGTGCAATCCCGATGCCGCCAGAAGAAAGGCGGTGCCGCGAAGCAGGGAAAGGATCGGTCTGTAGGCTGCGAGCATTTTTTGATCCGACTGGGGGACTGGGCGGGGACGCGGGTTTGAAGACAGTCGCATTCGGGCTTTTCGGCGGCGGGCGATTGCCCCAGCGATTTATCCGCGGCGGAACAGCGCCTCGGCAGCCGATTTGGTGGTGTCCTTGGTCTTGAGTTCGGCCTCCAGCCGGGCGATCTCGTCGCGCAGGATACCGATGCGCTCTGACAGTTCACCGACGGAAAGCAGCGACAGGTCTTGCCCGATCTCGTGCGGACGTGCCTTCTTCTTGGGTTCGTCGTCGAAGATCGCCATGGCTGCTCCTCCTCCGCCAGACCAGATTGGCCATTTGCCTGATTTGGCAATGAGCATACATAGGGCAAGGGCGTCGATGCAAACAGCCGGTAAGAGTGCGGCGAGGAAAGACGGAAAACTTCATGGCGAGCGGACAGAAAATTCCGGCACGAATGACGGCGATCGCTATCTCGGAGCCGGGTGGCCCAAGGGTGCTGAAACCGGAAACGCGCGACGTACCGCAGCCCGGCCCCGGCGAAATCCTGATCAAGGTGCATGCCGCCGGCGTCAACCGGCCGGACGTGCAGCAGCGCAAGGGGGCCTACCCGCCTCCGCCCGGTGCATCGGACCTGCCGGGCCTCGAGGTGTCGGGAGAAGTGGCCGCTCTTGGCGACCAGATATCGCGCTGGCGCATCGGGGACAGGGTCTGCGCGCTCACGCCCGGCGGCGGCTATGCCGAATATGTCAGGGTTCATGCAGGCAGCGTTCTGCCACTGCCGGCGGGCTTCACCCACACGGAAGCGGCGGCGGTGCCGGAAAACTATTTCACCGTCTGGCACAATGTGTTCGAACGCGGCGGCCTGAAGAAGGGTGAGACGCTGCTCGTCCATGGCGGCTCGTCCGGCATCGGCACCACGGCGATCCAGCTCGCCTCGGCCTTCGGCGCTTATGTGATCACCACCGCCGGATCCCAGGAGAAATGCGACGCCTGCCTGAAGATCAGTGCCGACCGTGCGATCAATTACCGCGAGCAGGATTTCGTCACCGCGGTCAAGGAGGCGACCGAAGGCCGAGGCGCCAACGTCATCCTCGACATGGTCGGCGGCGACTATGTCCAGCGAAACTACGAGGCTGCCGCTGTTGAGGGCCGGATCGTGCAGATCGCGGTTCAGGCAGGTGCTGTCGCCAGTGCCGATTTTTCCAAGGTCATGGTCAAGCGGCTGACCCATACGGGCTCGACGCTCAGGCCGCGCACAGTCGAATTCAAGGCGGCGATCGCGGCGGCGCTGGAGGCACAGGTGTGGCCTCTGCTGGGCACGCGCAAGGTGGCACCGGTGATGGACATGATCTACCCGCTTACCGACGCATGGCGCGCGCATGAGCGGATGGAGGAGGGGGAGCATATCGGCAAGATCGTGCTCGACGTCGGCTAGGACGCCAGCATTTTCGGCTCGGCCCGACCGGATCTCGACACGGTCTGGCCAGCGCCCTTGGCCCCTGCCTACAAGATGAACAGAAGCTTAATGGTGCAATGCAGCATTTGCATCATTGCTATGCAAAATCGGCTGTTCAAGTCCCGCTCGATGATCACTATTTGAGCATCACCGAAACGAACCCAATTCAGGAGGACTACCATGAACCCGATCCGTGCTTTCCGTAACTGGCGCATGTACAACGAGACCGTTCGCGAACTGAACCGCCTCAACGCACGTCAGCTCAGCGACCTCGGCATCAACCGCGGCGACATCGAGCGGATCGCCCGTCAGGCGATCTGATCGCAAGCGCGACCCGCCGCAAGGCAGGGTCGCAATGCAGAGCCGCCGCAGACGCTTGTCGTCGCCGGTTCCAAACCCGCTGGACCCTGTCCGGCGGGTTTTGTCTTTTGGGGGGATTGGATTCATCTCGGCTTCGGCGTGATATGCCATGGCGATCCGCGGCAAATGCGGCGGCAGGGTTTGGACCGCCGTGGCAAACGTTAGCCGTCACCGCGTGCCTTGGTTGGCCACGTCGTTCCCAGCTCTTCCAAAAACGTTGCGAAACGACCTGAGAGCAGTTATACAGGCCGCGAATTTCCCATTTTGGTGGCTCTAAACCACCGCCCGCGCGGGAACGCGGGCGAACGAGAAGGATTTGCACATGGCCAATACGCTGCTTATGCCCAAGGCGACCGCCGTCTGGCTGGTCGACAACACCGCGCTTTCCTTTGAGCAGATCGCGCAGTTCTGCGGGCTGCATCCGCTTGAGGTCAAGGCGATCGCCGACGGAGAATCGGCGCAAGGCATCAAGGGCATGGATCCGATCATGACCGGCCAGCTGACCCGCGACGAGATCGCGCGCGCCGAGAAGGATCCGAACCAGCGCCTGAAGCTTTCCGACCCCAAGGTGCGGGTACCCGAATCCAAGCGCAAGGGTCCGCGCTATACGCCGCTGTCGAAACGTCAGGACCGGCCGAACGCCATCCTGTGGCTGGTGCGCAATCATCCAGAGCTGAAGGACGCGCAGATTTCGCGCCTCGTCGGCACCACCAAGTCAACGATCGAGCAGATCCGCGAACGCAAGCACTGGAATTCGGCCAATCTGCAGCCGATGGACCCGGTGACGCTGGGTCTCGCCTCGCAGATCGACCTCGACATGGAAGTCAACCGCGCCTCGCGCGGCCGCGAGCAGGCGCAGCCGGTCGGCGACACGCTGCTGCCGGCGGCATTGACCGAGCGGTTGGTGCCTGCACCGGAGAAGCCGAAGGACGAGGACGCGGAGCTCGATGCAAACGCCGTCTTCGCCAAGCTGTCGGCGCTGAAGTCGAAGGACACCAATACGGACGACGAGGAATAGGCTTTTCGCGAACGGAACAAAATAGCCCGCTTCGAGCGGGCTATTTTGTGCGGCCGGCAAGTCTCAGCTTCGCGCCGCGCGGTCGGGCGCCATGCCGTAGTCCTCGCTGCGCTCCACCGCCCGGTAGAAATCGGCAAGCTGCTTGCCGCGCTCCGGCTTGAAGATTCGGCCGGCGATGACCACGGAGGCAATGCGGTCGATGCGGAAGGCGCGGAAATCATCGCGCATCTCGCACCAGGCGACCAGTGTCCACACCTTGCCCCAGAACCACAGGCCTAGCGGCCTGATATCGCGCGCGGTGCCGCGGCCGGCTTCGTCCGAGTAGTCGATGGTCAGCACCTGGCGCTTTTCGACCGCGCGCTCGATCAGGTCGATCGCCTCGCGGGCGGCATCGCTGACCACCCACATCGGCGTGTGGATCTCGGTGCGGGCGATGCGGTCCTTCTCGGCATCGGGCAGCACGGCACCGATCTTGACCAGTGCCTCGTCGGCGGCCCGCGCCATGGCTGCGCCGCCAAAGGCGCGCACCATGCGGGCGCCGGCCACCAGCGCCACGATCTCGTCACGCGTGAACATCAGCGGCGGAAGGTCGAAACCCTCCCTCATCATGTAGCCAACGCCAGCCTCGCCGTCGATCGGCACCCCGGTCGACTGCAGGTCGGCTATGTCGCGGTAAATCGTTCGCTCGGAAACCTCGAGCCATGTGCCGAGCTTCTGGGCGGTGACCAGGCGGCCGCCACGCAGATGCTGCACGATTTGAAAGAGCCTGTCGGCGCGGCGCATCGTTTGCTTCCCCAGTGTTTTTCCCATGCATGCCGTGGCTCCCTGACCGGATCCACTTCCACATGACATGCATTACGGCTTCAGCCCTTCGCGCTTGCGCTGCGCGGCGACGAATTCCGCGCCGAAGGACAGTTTCCTCGTTGTCGGCGTCTTCGCATCGAGAACGCGCCAGAAGGGAGCGACGTCGCTGAGCGTCATGCCGCGCTCGAGATCCTCCTTGGCAGCCTCGGCGACCGTACGCGGATGATAGCCCATGGTGACCGGGCATGTCACTTCGGCGCCATGCTCGATGGCAAGGGCCGTGCGCAGCGCGCGAACGTCCATATCGACGCCTTCGGGGATGGAGCGGATGAAATCGTCGACCTGGCGCGCGGTCGGCACCAGCATGGGCTGGCCTTCGATAACGTCCCCTACCGTGCGCGGCGTTGGCTTCACGCCGTTGATGCCAGGCGCGTTCAGCCTGTCGTTCCAGTGTTTCATCGATCGTCCTTGGCCGGCCATGCGCATTGTCCCACCATCGCACGCACCTCCTGACAGCATGCTGTCAGGAGGCTTCAGCATACTCCTTGGCGAACAGCGTCCGCATCTGCGCGAGTTCGCTGCCTTTTTCCGGGTAGAGCGTCTGCAGGAAGGCAAGGGCGAAAGTGCCGGGCGCCGAACCTGGCGCGGACACGATTTTGCCGTCGGCCACGGCATGTGGCACATCCTGATAATTGCCATCGCCGGCATAGCCGGACTCGTGACGGCTAATCCAGTCACGGCCATTGCTGGTATGCCTCGCGTTCTCGAACATGCCGGCTCGGGCCAGCGCCAGCGTTCCCGCACAGATGCCACCAACGATACCGCCGCGCGATGCGACAGCCATCAGCAGTTCGGCAGCATCCGGCGGCGCCTTGTCCGCCCAGTGGTCGGAACCGATGACCGCCACGGCATCGAGATCGGTATTCTCATTGATGCTGGCCGAGCGGTCTGGCATCAGCTTAAAACCGCTGATTCCGGTCACCGGCTTGCCGTCGGGCGTCAGCGACACGGCGCGAGCGCCGAACCATTCGACCGCCGAGGCCGCCAGCAGCCCATATTCCCAGTCGGCAAAACCTTCGATGAGCAGAAAGCCGATTGTCTTCTGATCGGGCATGAGCTCGCTCCATCCCTCGCGCGCCGGACTTGATATCTGGGTGCTGACGCGTGAGCATCCAACCGCTGCGTTGAAAATTTCGTCTCAATTGCCGTGATGGCGACGCTCGGCATACATGTCCGGCCAGCCGATATCCTTGCGAATGTCTGCGGGCAGCGCGTTCATGAACCGCTGGGTCCGGATCTCGTTGCGCATCGTGCGGATCTTGCCGACATAATGCTGCATGCCGCGCAGAATGGTAAAACCGTTCATGACCAATCTCCTCTCTCTAACCGGAGACACTATCGCACACCCCTCCTGACAGCAGTCTGTCAGGAGGATGGCAGGTCGTGTGGCGACTGTTCCGTTCTTGTCGTGACGGGTCACGCGAGCGCGGATTGTTCACTAAGGCAGGGCTAATCGAGGCAGTATTGTTCATAGCTTGGCGACGGACTGTCGGGATAGGCGGCCTTCAGCGAAGTGACCGGAGTTCTGATATGAAAGGAGAAAATTCTTCCCCAAAAACAGGGAGACCACCATGAGCTTGCAACTGATAGGAATTCACCACCTGACCGCCATCACCGCCAATGCGCCCGGCAATCTTCACTTCTACACGAAGGTGCTGGGGCTGCGGCTGGTCAAGAAGACAGTGAACCAGGACGATACCTCGGCCTACCACCTCTTTTATGCCGACGGCGAGGCAACGCCGGGTACCGACCTCACCTTCTTCGACTGGCCGATCGGCCGCGAACGGCGCGGCACACACAGCATCGCGCGGACCAGCCTCAGGGTCGGCAGCCAGGAGAGCCTTGGCTGGTGGAAGCAGCACCTTGCCAGCGAGGGCATCGTGACAGGAGAGATTGCCGATATCGGCGGCTACAAGTCACTGGATTTCGAGGACCCCGAAGGCCAGCGCCTGCGGCTCGTCAGCGATGGCGGCAAGGGCGGCAGCCATCCCTGGGCGCAAAGCCCGGTTCCGGCCGAGCATCAGATCCGCGGACTGGGGCCGATCGTTATCAGTGTTCCCGACATCACCAACACCGAGGCGGTGCTGGCCGGGGTGATGAACATGCGCAAGGTCCGCGACTATGCCTCGCCTGATGGCGAGGGCCAGGTCCACGTCTTCGAAATGGGCGCGGGCGGGCCGGCGGCGGAGCTTCATGTGGCCGTGCAGCCCGGGCTGGCACCCGCGAGGCAAGGCGCGGGTGCGGTTCACCATGTCGCCTTCAGGGCGCCGGACGAGGAGACGCTGCATCAGTGGACGGCGCGCCTGGCCGAATTCCGGCTGCCGTCAAGCGGCGAGGTCGAGCGCTACTACTTCCGCTCGCTCTATTTCCGTGAGCCGAACGGCATCCTGTTCGAGATTGCCACCGACGGGCCAGGGTTCACAGCCGACGAGCCGCTGGAGACGCTGGGCGAAAGCCTTGCCCTGCCGCCGTTCCTGGAGGCAAAACGCGCATCGATCGAGGCTGGCCTCAAGCCGCTGAAGTAGATTGCTGCGCGGTCAAGGCGTGCGTCGCGTTCCGCTTCGGGTTCGCGGCGCCTTTTCTTTCCCGGAGACCGAACGAACCGCTTTGACAGGCGCAAGCGTTGCTGGTCAAAGGCAGCATGACGAAACTCCTCGCCCTTGTCATCGTCGGGTTCATGGTCATCCAGCTCATCAAGCCGCTCGGCTGGCCGGGGCTCAGGCGCCGCGGCGATTTCTGGAAATTGGCATTGCTCGCCATGGCGGCGATCTCACTGGCGGCCGTGCTCGGGCACCTGACATAAGGCCTGGGGACAGCTGCGGTCGCTCTTCAGCCGGCAAGCAATGGGCCGACGAGATGTTCCGCCCAGGCCCGGTAGCCTGCCTCCGAGGCATGAAACCCGTCGGAAGCAAAGCCGACCTCGGGATTGGTGATCGGCAGGCGCGGTGCCGACACCGCGCCGCGCTCCAGGCAGAGGCGTTCGCCCATCCGGTTCATCGCGGTGGCGCGGATCTCGAGGATCTTGCCGAGCAGCGATGGCATGGCCGGTGCACGCGTGAACTCCAGCACCGGCGACCATACCACGCGCGCCTCCGGCCATTTGGCGCGCAGCGCGTAGAGGAGGCCGCCGAACTCCTTCTTGAAGCGCGGCACGGAATGAAAATTCTTGGTGTCGTTGGTGCCTATGGCGAGCACGATATGCGTCCACGGATCAGCCGACAGATTGGGCAGGACATGGTCGCGGATCTGACCAGATGTCGCCGAATTGAAGCCGGCGGCACGCCAGCGCACAGCGCCGCCGGTGCGCTGCGCAATCATGACGGCAAGCTGCGCGGCAAGCCCGTTTTCGGAATTGCCGATGCCGACCGAGGCGGCGGAGGAATCGCCCAGCACCAACAGCGAGATCGCCGGAGCCTGGCCCGAGATCTCGTGCATGACCGGTCCCCGCGCCGGCAGCATGCGCGAGGTGCGGCGGCGGACACCCAAGCCCTGCCAGACATAGATCGGGAAGGCGAGCCAGGTGAGGAAGGTCGGAAAGCGTCGCATCGCTGGTCCATTGAACTGGTTTGCGACCAGCATTTAACGCATGTCGCGAGAGAGGTGAACGAGCATTTCCGGCCAAAACAGGATCGCCTCGAACGCTCTACCCGCTTGTTTTACGCAATTCCGAAGGCGCTCCGCACTTTTGCTGGTCAGCCATCGTGGCAATCGCGCTCCGCTTGCGGCTCGCCTGCATATTCGTCATGCAGCCGCACCCAATCCATCAGGTTGCGGTAGAGGCCGGTCTCACCCCGGCCCTTCGGCGTCAGGTCCAGATAGTGGTAGGCGCCGATCAGTTGTTCGCCGCCGCGGGCACGCGAAACGAAGGTCAGGAAAATGTCGCCGTTCTCGTCCCTGTAGAAAACGCTGGCGCCCGGAAGCTCCTTCGATGTCCGGGCTCGGGTCTCGAAATTGTATGTGGTGTCGCCAGCCGCGATCTGCCTGTCGGTGAAGGAAACCTGCATGTCGAAGTTGAAATCAGACGCATAGGACGACACCCAGTCGAACTTCCAGCCCATGCGCTGCCTGTAGGCTACAAGCTCGTCCAGCGGCGCGCGCGAGATCACGACCAGCGATACGTCGTGGTGCATGAGGTGCTGGTTGGCACCGTCGATATGATCGGCAAGAAAGGAGCAGCCTTCGCAATGATTGACGCAGCCCGGCCCGAACATGAAATGGTAGACGATCAGCTGGCTGTTGGCGCCAAACAGATCGGCAAGTTTCTTCGGCCCCCGTTCGGTCTCGAAGACGTAGTCCTTGCGAATTTTCAACCAGGGGAGTTCGCGCCGCTCGGCCGCGACGCGCTCGCGAAGCCGCGTCAGTTCCTTCTCGCGGGCCAGATGTGCCTTATGAGCCTCGAACCATTCTTCGCGCGAAACGACCTTGTTGCGATGCATGAACTTCTCCCTGTCTGCACCCCAAGGACGTACGGGATGGGCTCGCCCCGACATCGCCGCTGTCAGGGATGCCCAGAGAAAATAAGAATTCGAATGCCTTGACCCAAGGCCGGTGCGCCAAAACAAAACCCGGGCATGTCGGCCCGGGTTCGAAGGGAAGGATAGCAGGGGCTTCAGGCAGCCTGTTCCAGGCTCGCCTTCCATTTCCCAAGTGCCGCCAGGTGGTTCATGTGGGCGCGGTGGGTGAAGGCGGCCTGGCCGGCGGCGACGTTCGAGGCCTTGCCGCTCCATGCCTTCTGCGGGGCGGCCTGCAGCGCGCGGCCATAGGAGAAGGTCAGCTTCCACGGATGCGGGCCGATGGCGTTGATGGCATTGAGGTTGGCGGTCGCCTCCTCGTCCTCCTGACCGCCGGAGAGGAAGGCAATGCCCGGCACCGCGGCCGGCACCGTCTCGCGGAACAGCTTTATCGTCTTCTCCGCGACTTGCTCAGGACTGTCCACCGTGCCCGACTTCTTGCCAGAAAGCACCATGTTGGGCTTCAGGATCGTGCCTTCGAGGACAACACCGGCAGCGTGGAGCTCGTCATAGAGTTTTATCAGCGTCGCCTTGGAGACCTCAAAACAAGTGTCGATGTCGTGAGCGCCGTCCATCAGCACTTCGGGCTCGACGATCGGCACGATGCCGGCCTCCTGGCAAAGTGCGGCATAGCGGGCAAGCGCATGGGTGTTCGAGTTGATCGAATTGACCGAAGGCACGCCCTTGCCGGTGTCGATGTCGATCACCGCGCGCCATTTGGCGAAGCGGGCGCCGAGCTTGTAATAGTCGGCAAGCCGCTCGCGCAAGCCGTCGAGGCCTTCGGTAATGGTGTCGCCGGGAAAGCCGGCCAGCGGCTTGGCGCCGGCATCGACCTTGATGCCTGGAATTGCGCCCGCCGCCTTGATGATGTCGACCAGCGGCGTGCCGTCGGCGGCCTTCTGGCGAATGGTCTCGTCATAGAGGATGACGCCGGAAATGTATTTGGCCATCGCGTCCTTGGCGCGGAACATCATCTCGCGGTAGTCGCGGCGGCTGTCGGGGGTAGATTCGACGCCGATGACGTCGAAGCGCTTCTTGATCGTGCCGGAGCTTTCATCGGCGGCCAGCAGGCCCTTGCCGTTGGCCACAATCGCGGCGGCAATGTCTTCGAGACGTTCGCTCATCATGCTTCTCCTAACCGGTTGGTATCGGCCAGCAGGACACTACCGCCAAAGGAATGACGCCGGAAAGCTCGAATCGAGCGAAAGTGGCCGGCGCTGCCGCCAGCTCCCTTCGAGTTGATCGAATTGCCGGTGGGCCGTCGTGCCCTCAGCGCTTCAGCACGTCCACGCCGGGCAATGGCTTGCCTTCCATCCATTCCAGGAAGGCGCCGCCGGCGGTCGAGACATAGGTGAAGTCGTCGGCGACACCGGCGTGATTCAAGGCAGCCACGGTATCGCCGCCGCCGGCGACCGAAACCAGCTTGCCCGCCTTTGTGCGCGCCGCGGCATGCTTGGCCGCTGCCACCGTGGCGTGATCGAACGGCTCGATCTCGAAGGCGCCGAGCGGTCCGTTCCAGACCAGCGTCGCGGCGCGGTCGATCCACTCGCCGATCGTCGTCACGGTCTTGGCGCCGACATCGAGGATCATGCCATCGGCCGGCACGTCGGAGATGGCGATGGTCTCGCAGGCCGCACCCGCCCTGAATTCCTTGGCCACGACGCCGTCGACCGGCAGGATGATGGCGCAGCCGGCCTCCGCCGCTTCGATCATGATCTGCTTGGCGGTCGGAGCCAGGTCGTGCTCGCACAGCGACTTGCCGACATCGGTGCCGCGCGCGGCGAGGAAGGTGTTGGCCATGCCGCCGCCGATGACGAGAGCATCGACCTTCTTCACCAGGTTCATCAACAGGTCGATCTTCGTCGAGACCTTGGCGCCGCCGACGATGGCAACGACCGGACGGACCGGGTTGCCCAGGCCCTTCTCCAGCGCCTCGAGTTCGGCCTGCATGGTGCGGCCGGCGAAGGAGGGCAAGAGGTGCGCCAGCCCTTCAGTCGACGAATGGGCGCGGTGGGCGGCGGAAAAGGCATCGTTGACGAAGATGTCGCCATTGGCGGCGAGCCGTTCGGTAAAAGCGGGATCGTTCTTCTCTTCGGCCTTGTAGAAGCGGGTGTTTTCCAGGAGCAGCACGTCGCCCTTGTCCATTGCGGCGACAGCGCTGCCTGCCGTGTCGCCGATGCAGTCGGAGGCGAATCCAACGGGACGGCCGAGCACCTCAGCCGTCGCCCTGGCGATCGGCTCCAGCGAGAATTCAGGCGAGGGACCATCCTTGGGCCGACCGAAATGGGCGAGCAGGATGACCTTGGCGCCCTTGCCGGACAATTCGGCGATGGTCGGCGCGATGCGTTCAATGCGGGTGGCGTCGGTGACCTTGCCCTCAGCGACGGGAACGTTGAGGTCGACGCGCACCAGCACGCGCTTGCCGCTGATGTTGCCGATATCGTCCAGTGTCTTGAAGACAGCCATGCCGGTTCCCTTTCGTCTGAAATCGCCGGGACCATACCTCGCATCAATGACGATGCAAGGCTTGGCTGGGGCCGGGTGCGAAATTTTGAGGCGGACGGGGACATAGTCCGTGAAGACCGCCCGGCCTATGTCAGGGGGCGAACGGTCGCCCGCGTCAGCTTTCGGCCGACGCTTTCTCGACCGGGGGCTCAGGGGTGTCATCCGCCTGTGTGGCCCCCCGCGCCTCAGCCGGCTTGCGCCAGCTGCGGATAAAGGCGGCGAGACGGTCGCCGATCTCGCCGGCGCTCAGGAAGACAGGTACGCGCGCCACCGGCGCGGTCGGCTCGAAGGACAGGCCGAGCCCGGTGATTTTGCCCTTGTCGTCGACGTCGCGCACAATCAGCTCGATCGGACCAAGCAGCACGCGGTCCGCATATTCGGCATGGCCGCCGAGCCGCGCCGTGACCAAGGCACCGACGGTCTGTTTCTGCTCGGCCTCGCTGAGACCGGGCGCATAGGCGGCTTCCAGTTCGGCGGCGGATCGCGCCGGATCGACGGCGAATGCGCCGAAGAAATCGGCATCTTCCGGATCGACGACGGCGCGGCTGGCGAACAGCTTGTCGAGCAGGCGGGGATAGCGATCGGGCACGAAGATGTAGACTTGATCGCCGGCGGCGAGCCGGCCCATGTCCTGGAAACGCATCGAGCGGCCGTCACGCAGCACCAGCGAGGGCCGCGCCCAGCGCGGGATGCGTTCGCCGCGCGCCACCGGACTGCCCGGCGCCACACGATAGGCAAGGAGTTCGTGATGCGCGGAGCCGGGCAGTTCCAGTTCGACCTTGTCCAGCGGTCCGAGCCGGGCCGGCACGATCAGGCCGAGGCGCCGCGCCAGCGGGCCGACGGTCCAGCCCTGTATGACCAGGGACACCAGAACGATGATGAAGGCGGCGTTGAAGATGGTGCGGCCGTTTTCCAGCCCGCCGAGCAGCGGTGTGATGGCGAGCAGGATGGACACGGCGCCGCGCAGGCCGACCCAGGAGACGAAGGCGACTTCGGGACGCGGCAGGCGGAACGGGACCAGGCAGAGCCAGACCGCGACAGGACGGGCGACGAACATCAGGAACAGGCCAAGCGCTATCGCAGGCACCATGATCGCCGGGAACTGCGAGGGCGTCGCGAACAGGCCGAGGATGAGGAACATGATGATCTGCGCCAGCCACGACATGCCGTCCTGGAAGCGCTTGAGGATGGTGACAGCGCGGATGTCGGAATTGCCGGCGATGAGCCCGGCGATATAGACCGCCAGGAAGCCGGAGCCGCCGATGGCACCGGCGGCGGCAAAGACCATCAAGGACAGGGTCAGCACGAAGATCGGCAGCAGGCCATGGTCGAGGTTGAGCCGGTCGACAAGGCGCACGATGGCGAGGCCGCCGAGCACGCCGACGATCGCGCCAAGCCCCATGTTGATGAGGAAGCCGAGGATGAGATTGGTGACCAGGACATTGGCTTCGGGGTTGGCGTGGGCGGCGATGATCTCGACCAGCGTGATGGTCAGGAAGATGGCGATCGGATCATTGGTGCCCGATTCCACCTCGAGCGTGGAGCGCACGCGCTCGCGCAGATTGATCTCGCCGGCGCGCAGCAGGAAGAACACCGCCGCCGCGTCGGTCGAGGCGACAGCTGCGCCGAGCAGGAAGGATTCCAGCCAGCTGAGGTCGAGCAGGTAGTAGGCGGCGGCGCCGAACAGGCCAGTGGTGAGAAGGACGCCGAAGGTCGCCAGCGACAGGGCTGGTCCTGCCGCCTGCCGCAGGGCGTTGAGTGGCGTGCCGAAACCGGAATCAAACAGGATGACGGCGAGCGCCAGTGAGCCGGCAAAATAAGCGATGCGGGCATTGTCGAACTGGATACCGAGCCCGTCGGTTCCGGTGGCGAGCCCGATACACAGAAACAGGAGCAGGAGCGGGGCGCCGAAGCGAAAGGCGATCAGGCTCGAAAACGCCGCGGCGACAACAAGCGCCGTGCCGACCAGCGTAACGAGATAGATCGCATGCTCCATCCGTGATTTGCCCCTCGAATTCCTCTGCCTCCTGGCTTCACGGCAGAGTGGGGCGAAGGCGTGACCAGTGCAAGGCGGGAGGGTGGTTTTTTGCCCGGCGCCGCCGATTTTCGCGTTGCTGCTCCAGCAAATGAAAACGCCCGGACGAGGCCGGGCGTTTCGAGTGTCGGGAAGATCGATCGTCGATCAGGCGATGGTCTTGCCGAAAGCGACCGCGGTGTCGCCCATGCGGTTGGAAAAGCCCCATTCATTGTCGTACCAGGACAGCACCGAAACGAAGTTGCCGTCCATCACCTTGGTCTGGTCGAGCGCCATGATCGAGGAGCGCGGATCGTGGTTGAAGTCGATCGACACGTTCGGGTGATGGGTGACGCCGAGGATGCCCTTCAGCTTGCCGTTGGAGGCGGCGATGACCGCCTCGTTGATTTCCTGGACCGTGGTCGAGCGCTTGGCGATGAACTTGAAGTCGACGACCGAGACGTTCGGCGTCGGCACGCGGATCGAGATGCCGTCGAGCTTGCCCTTGAGGTCGGGCAGGACGAGGCCGATCGCCTTGGCGGCACCGGTCGAGGTCGGGATCTGCGACAGGGCGGCGGCGCGGGCGCGGTAGAGATCCTTGTGCATGGTGTCCAGCGTCGGCTGGTCGCCCGTGTAGGAATGGATCGTCGTCATCATTCCCTTTTCGATGCCGACCGTCTCATGCAGGACGGCCGCCAGCGGCGCCAGGCAGTTGGTGGTGCAGGACGCATTCGAGATGACGATGTGGTCCTTGGTCAGCTTGTCGTGGTTGATGCCGTAGACGACGGTCAAGTCAGCGCCGTCGGCGGGCGCCGAGACCAGCACGCGCTTGGCGCCGGCGGTCAGGTGCGCGGCGGCCTTGTCGCGGGCGGTGAAGATGCCGGTGCATTCGAGCGCAATGTCGATGCCGAGTTCCTTCCACGGCAGCTGCGTCGGATCCTTGATCGCGGTGACCTTGAACTTCTCCTTGCCGACGCTGATCTGGTCGCCGTCGACCGACACTTCATGCGGAAAGCGGCCGTGCACGCTGTCAAAGCGCAGCAGGTGGGCGTTGGTCTCGACCGGACCGAGATCGTTGACGGCGACGACATCGATATCCTTGCGGCCGGACTCATGGATGGCGCGCAGGATGTTGCGGCCGATGCGGCCAAATCCGTTGATGGCAACTCTGACAGTCATTTTTCTCTCCCGGGGAGCTGGAGGGCAGACGATTGATCCGCAGCTTCATAGCGGCGGACGGGCAAAGAATCCAGCCGCAGCGGGCTGGATTTAAATCGATTAGGTTGGGCCAGCCTGGCAAAACCGCATTTCACGCGATCTCGCCGGGTATTTTGTTTCGTGCATGTCGTTATCTCAAGACCGCGACACTTTTGGGCGACATGCCCGGGCCTCATCTGCCGTGCAGGCGGGCTTCCGCCGCCTTGGCGGCCGCCTCGGCGGTGATGCCGAAATGCGGATAAAGCTGTTCGATCGTACCGCTCGCACCGAAGCCGGTCATGCCGATGAAGATGCCGTCCGAGCCGATGAGATGATCCCAGCCCTGGCGGATGCCGGCCTCGATCGCCATCTTGATCGGTGCGTCGCCGATCGTCTTCTTGCGATAGGCGTCGGTCTGCTTGTCGAACAGTTCGAAGCAAGGCACCGAGACGACACGGGTCGGATGGCCATGTTTTTCCAGAAGGTCGCGTGCGCCAAGCGCGATCTCGACCTCGGAACCGGTGGCGAAGATCGTCACCGCGGCTTGGCCGCTGGCGGCGGCGAGTTCATAGGCCCCCTGGCTGCTCAGGTTCTTTTCGGTGAACTCGGTGCGCACCGTCGGCAGGTTCTGGCGGGTCAGCGCCAGGGTCGACGGCGTCTTTTCGGATTCGAGCGCGATCTGCCAGCATTCGGCGGTTTCCACCGCGTCGGCCGGACGGAACACATTGTGGTTGGGAATGGCGCGCAGGGCCGCCATGTGCTCGACCGGCTGGTGGGTCGGCCCGTCTTCGCCAAGACCGATGGAATCATGGGTCATGACGAAGATCGAGCGGATGCCCATCAGCGAGGCAAGCCGCATCGAGGGGCGGGCATAGTCGGAGAAGCACAGGAAGGTGCCGCCATAGGCGATAAGGCCGCCATGCAGCGTCAGGCCGTTGATCGCGGCAGCCATGCCGTGTTCGCGGATGCCGTAATGGACATAACGCTGGCCGTAATCGTCCGGCGTGATGTTCTTGGTCTGGCTGGTCTTGGTGTTGTTGGAGCCGGTCAGGTCGGCCGAGCCGCCGATGGTTTCCGGCACCGCGCCATTGATGACTTCCAGCGCCATTTCCGACGACTTGCGGGTCGCGACCTTCGGCTTGTCGGCTGAAAGCTTCTTCTTGTAGTCGGCGATGACAGCGTCGAAATTCGCCGGCAGCTTGCCACTGGCGCGGCGCTCGAACTCGGCCTTCAGCTTCGGATCGGCCTTGGCCAGGCGGCCTTCCCAGTCCGTGCGCGCCTTGACGCCGGCCTTGCCGGCGGAGCGCCAGGCATCGAGAATGTCGGCCGGGATCTCGAAGGGCGGCGAGTCCCAGTTGAAGAACTTGCGCGCGCCAGCGATCTCATCTGGGCCGAGCGGCGAGCCGTGCGCCTTGTTGGTGCCGGCCTTGGTCGGGGCGCCGAAGCCGATGGTCGTCTTGCAGGCGATCATCGTCGGCTTGTCGGAATGGCGGGCGGCCTCGATGGCATAGGCGATCGCTTCCGGATCGGTGCCGTCGATGTGGCTGGCGTTCCAGCCGGAGGCCTGGAAGCGCGCGACCTGGTCGGTGTTGTCGGCGAGCGAAACCGGACCGTCGATCGAGATGTTGTTGTTGTCCCAGAAGACAATCAGCTTGTTGAGCTTGAGGTGACCGGCAAGGGCGATGGCTTCCTGGGAAACACCTTCCATCAGGCAGCCGTCGCCGGCCAGCACATAGGTGTAATGGTCGACAAGGTCGTTGCCGAAGGCGGCGTTCATGATGCGCTCGCCGAGCGCGAAGCCAACCGAATTGGCGAGGCCCTGGCCGAGCGGGCCGGTCGTGGTCTCGATGCCGGTGGCGTGGCCATATTCGGGGTGGCCGGCGGTTTTCGAGCCCAACTGGCGGAAGTGCTTGATCTGGTCGATGGTCATGTCTTCGTAGCCGGTCAGGTGCAGCAACGAATAGAGCAGCATCGAACCATGGCCCGCCGAGAGGATGAAGCGGTCACGGTCGGCCCAATGCGGGGCCTTGGGGTCGTATTTCAGGAAGCGGGTGAACAGCACCGTGGCAATGTCGGCGCAGCCCATGGGCAGCCCGGGATGGCCGGAATTCGCCTTCTCGACGGCGTCCATGGAGAGAAAACGGATCGCATTGGCCATCCGGTCATGTTGTTCACGCGACGTCATGGTACCTCCAGGGTGGGGGTTTGGGGGCTTGGGAGAGCCCTTGAAAAGGGTGCGCGACACATAGCAGGCGCGGGCTTTTAGTCAACAAATCGGGTGCAGATTTGCCGGTCTTGTGATGTCGGCGGCGGACCTACTTTAGCGTTAGCGGGGGACAGTCGCGAGAGCTTTATTGACGTTGCCTTCACCCGGTGCCTAATGTTTCCGGGATAACGCGTTCTGAACGCGAACGATTCGGTGATGGGCAGGCACAGGACGAAGCCATGACCGGGGAAACCACGCTCAAGGAAGTGATCGCCAGGCTGGGCAAGGCCATCGAAGGGCTGGAAAACGCCGTCGCGGCCAAGCTCGAGCATGAACGCGACTATTCGGAAGCCGAGGCCGAGGTACAGCGGATGAATGCCGACCGCTCGCGGTTGGCGCAGGAACTCGACAATTCCGAAGCGCGCGCAGAACGGCTGGAAGACGCCAACAAGGAAGTGTCGCGACGGCTGGTGACCGCGATGGAAACCATCCGCGCCGTGTTGGACAGATAGGAGCTGGCCCGATGGCACAGGTCACGGTTTCAATCGACGGCAAGCAGTACCGCATGGCCTGCGACGAGGGTCAGGAAGAGCATCTGATCGATCTCGCCGAGCGTTTCGACCGCTATGTCTCGCACCTGAAGGATTCCTTCGGCGAGATCGGCGACCAGCGGCTGACCGTCATGGCCGGCATCATGGTGATGGACGAGCTTTCCGAGCTGCAGAAGCGCGTCAAGGGCATGGAAAGCGAAGTGCTGACCTTGCGCAAGACGCGCGACGAGGCGCTGACCAAGGCCGACAAGAGCGACAGCGTGCTGACCAGCGCGCTCGGCGCCCTGGCGCAGCGGATGGAAGATTTGACGGCGACGCTGGCAATCAACAAGGCCTGAGGCGTCTTCGCTGATCCCTGCCGCTTGTCTCATGCCCGATACCACGACGTATTTTTGGCCTGATCCCGCGTGTGGGGAAAAATTTTTGCCCATCGAGTGAATGGCCGTCATCTCCAGCGTTTAATCAGTCGCGCTGCGGTGCTACGATCAGGTGCCGGGCGCCGGGCGGCGAAGATCCGGCCACATTCACAAGGGGTAGGGATAGGTCATGAGTCTTCGTATCAACGATATCGCGCCGGACTTCACCGCCGAGACCACGCAGGGAGCCATCAAATTCCATGACTGGATCGGCGACGGCTGGGCGATCCTGTTCAGCCATCCGAAGAATTTCACGCCGGTCTGCACGACCGAGCTTGGCACGATGGCCGGGCTCGAGGGTGAGTTCAAGAAGCGCAACGTCAAGATCATCGGCATTTCGGTCGACCCTGTCGAAAGCCATGGCAAATGGCAGGACGACATCAAGACTGCGACCGGCCATTCGGTGCATTATCCGCTGATCGGCGACAAGGACCTCAAGGTCGCCAAGCTTTATGACATGCTGCCAGGCGGCGCCGGCGAAACTTCGGAAGGCCGCACACCCGCCGACAACGCCACCGTGCGCTCGGTCTACGTCATCGGGCCGGACAAGAAGATCAAGCTGGTGCTTACCTACCCGATGACCACGGGGCGCAACTTCGACGAGATCCTGCGGGCGGTCGATTCCATGCAGCTCACCGCCAAGCATCAAGTGGCGACGCCGGCGAACTGGAAACAAGGTGAGGACGTCATCATCACCGCCGCCGTTTCCAACGAGGATGCGATCAAGCGCTTCGGCGCCTACGAGACCATCCTGCCCTATCTCAGGAAGACCAAGCAGCCCTCCGCCTGAGCCAGCACGCCGGAATGGTTTCCGGCGTTTTCCGCTCCTGCGAACCAAGTCATGCTTGACTGGTTCGTCGGGGCGGACAACCATGCTCACGGTGGGTTCCGGCGGAGAAAATCGTTCCTGCCGGCTAGGTCTGGGGAAGCCGGACGTGCAGATAACTTTGGCGAAGCCGCTGGTCAGCGGCTTTTATGACAAGCCGACCGGGGCCATCCAGTATGTCGTCGCTGACCTGGCGACGAAGCGATGCGCCATTATCGATCCAATCCTCGACTTCGATGAAAAATCCGGCGCGACGAGTACGATGAGCGCGGATAGCTTGCTCGATTTCATTGGGGAAAACGGGCTGGAGCTCGAGTGGATCCTCGATACCCATCCCCACGCCGACCATTTCTCGGCGGCGCATTACCTGAAACAGAGGACCGGCGCGCCGATGGCCATCGGCGACAGGGTCGTCGACGTCCAGGCACTGTGGAAGGTGATCTATAACTGGCCGGACCTTCCGGCTGACGGCTCACAATGGGACAGGCTGTTCGCCGAGGGCGAGACCTTCCGGATCGGAACCCTTCCGGTCAAGGTGCTGTTCTCGCCTGGACATACATTGGCATCGATCACCTATGTGATCGGTGACGCCGGCTTCATCCACGACACCCTGTTCATGCCCGACAGCGGCACGGCAAGAACGGATTTTCCCGGTGGAAGCGCCGCGCGGTTGTGGCGCTCGATCCAGGGCATCCTGGCCTTGCCGGAGGAAACCCGGCTGTTCGTCGGCCATGATTACCAGGCCGGCGGGCGCGAACCGATGTGGGAAAGCACGGTCGCGGCGCAGAAGGCGACCAACATCCATCTTGTCGCCGCGCGTACAGAGGCCGAGTTCGTTGCGCTACGCGAGGCGCGCGATCGCACATTGCCGATGCCGCGGCTGATCCTGCATGCGCTGCAGGTCAACATCAATGGGGGGCGGCTGCCAGAGCCGGAAGCCAATGGTCGGCGCTACCTCAAATTTCCGCTGGATTCGCTTTGAGGCAACCGTCGTCCCGGCTGCGGCGTACAAAAAAAGCGGCGCCAGTTTCCTGACGCCGCCCTGCTACTTCCTGCGCGAAGCCGGCTTTAAGCCGCCGGCTGTGCCTCGATCGTGCGCAGCGCCTGCATCTGTCGCTTGGCGGCGGCCTTGACCGCATCCTGCACCTTCTCGAAGGCGCGCACCTCGATCTGCCGCACGCGCTCGCGGCTGATGTCGAACTCGGCCGACAGTTCCTCGAGCGTCAGCGGCTCCTCGGCGAGGCGGCGCGCCTCGAAGATGCGCCGCTCGCGATCGTTGAGCACGGCCAGAGCGCCCGACAGCATGCCGCGCCGGTTTTCCAGCTCGTCCTGCTCGATCAGCATCTCTTCCTGGCTTTCGTGGTCGTCGACCAGCCAGTCCTGCCATTCGCCGGACTCGCCTTCCGTCGCCCGGATCGGCGCGTTGAGTGACGCGTCGCCGGACAGGCGGCGGTTCATCGACACCACTTCGGCCTCGGAAACGTTCAGCCGCGTGGCGATTTCGGCGATCTGGTCGGGCTTGAGGTCGCCATCGTCCAGCGCCTGGATCTTGCCCTTCACCTTGCGGAGATTGAAGAACAGACGCTTCTGGTTGGCGGTCGTGCCCATCTTGACCAGGCTCCACGAGCGCAGGATGTATTCCTGGATCGAGGCCTTGATCCACCACATGGCGTAGGTGGCGAGGCGAAAACCGCGCTCGGGTTCGAATTTCTTGACGGCCTGCATGAGGCCGACATTGCCTTCCGAGATCACTTCGCCGATCGGCAGGCCATAGCCGCGATAGCCCATGGCGATCTTGGCGACGAGCCTCAAATGGCTGGTGACGAGCTTGTGCGCGGCCGTGGTGTCTTCATGCTCGGCGTAACGCTTGGCGAGCATGTACTCTTCCTGCGGCTGAAGCATGGGAAAGCGGCGGATTTCTTCCAGATAGCGGCTGAGGCCGCCTTCACCGGAAACGATACTGGGTAATGACTGGGCCATGATAGCGCCCCCTCTCTATTGGAGTGATGCCCCCGAAACGCGGCAGGCATGTGACGCGAACACCAAAAGGCTCGCTCGCGACAACAGATCTTATACAGGAACAAAACCAGAAAAGACAGGCATTTGTTCAACACGAAACAGTGTGTCACGCTGAAGTGAACAATGCCACTCAGGTTTTTTGATGGCAGGTTCAGAGCTTGCGAAAGCCGCCGACGAGTTCCTCCATGTCCCCCGGTAACGGCGCCTCGAACCTCATCGTTAGATGGGTAGTCGGGTGCCGAAATGCAAGGAGCCATGCATGCAAAGCTTGCCGGGAAAATGCCTCGACCTGGCGTTTCAGCGGTTCGGGCAGCCGATTGGCCTTGGTGCGGAAGGCTAGCCCGTAGTCCGGGTCGCCAATCACGGGATGGCCGATATGGGCCATGTGGACGCGGATCTGGTGGGTGCGACCGGTTTCCAGCCGGCATTCGACGAGGCTAGCGGCAGCGAATTCCCGCTGGCCCTCGCCGAAACGCTCCTGCACGGCAAAACGGGTGACCGCGTGGCGTGCGTCGTCGCGGCCTTCCGGCACCACGGCGCGGCGAACCCGGTCGGAGGCGCGGCCAAGCGGTGCATCGATCGTTCCGGTCGGCCTCTGCGGTATGCCCCAGACCAGCGCCAGGTAGGCGCGCTCGAGATCGCCGGTCAGGCCGTGGTCGGCGAACGCCTCCGACAGAGCCTTGTGGGCACGGTCGGTCTTGGCGACCACCATGACGCCGCTGGTCTCCTTGTCGAGGCGGTGGACGATGCCCGGGCGGCGCACCCCGCCAATGCCAGACAGGCTGTCGCCGCAATGATGAATCAGCGCATTGACCAGCGTGCCGGTCCAATTGCCGGCGCCGGGGTGCACGACGAGCCCCGCCGGCTTGTTGATGACGATCAACTCGTCGTCTTCGTAGAGCACGTCGAGCGCAATGTTCTCGCCCTGCGGCTGCGCCGGCTCCGGTTCCGGCATGGCTACGGACACATTTTCGCCCGCGCGCATCTTGCGCTTGGTTTCGTCGACCGGCTTGCCGTCGATGACGACGGCGCCTTGCCTGATCAGCATCTGCACGCGACTGCGTGACATGTCCGGGCCAAGGGCTGCCGCCAGCCACTGATCGAGCCGTTGGCCGGCCGCATCCGCGCCGGCGACCAGCAAGGTGGGCGCGGCCTCTATCAACAGGTCCTCTATCAATTCGGGGGCCTCTTCGCTATGAGCGCTCATCGAAAAACCATTCCGGAATGTTTGCCATGGCCCGGCCCGATGCCGATGAAGAGCAGGAAAAACCGCTCGCCCCCGAAGTCGACAAGCTGCGCGGCAAGCTCATCCGCTTCATGGCCATCAATCTCGGCCTGCTCTTTCTGGCTCTTATGGTGGTGATCGCGGCGATTGTCTACAAATCACGCAAGGCAACGCCGGTGAGCCCGCCGCTGGCCGGCGACGTCCAGGTGCCCGCTGGCGAACCGCTCAGCGGGGACATCGTTCTGCCGGTTGGCGCCAGGGTGGTCGGTCAGTCACTGTCGGGCAGCCGCCTTTCGATCGACGCCGAGCTTGCCGACGGCAGCCGTGCGATCTTCGTCTACGATATCGCCGAGCGCCGCCTGATCGGCCGTTTTGCGATCCGCAACAAATAGGCCGGCGCCAATGCGGCAAACACATTTGCCACCGACATGACCGGCTTCGCCGAACACCGTCGTGTCGCGACCGTGGCGCTGGTCGTCGCCAGCTATGACGAGGCGATCGCCTGGTATGTCGAGCGGCTGGGTTTTACGCTGACGGAGGATGTCGATCTCGGCGGCGGCAAACGCTGGGTCACGGTCGCGCCGGCCGAGGGGCAGGGCGCCAGGCTGTTGCTGGCCGAGGCGTCCGACGAGACGCAGAGGAAAAGCATCGGCAACCAGACCGGCGGCCGGGTTTTTCTCTTCCTCGAAACCGACGATTTTGCCGGCGACCATGCAGCGATGCTGGACAAGGGCGTCGAATTCCGCGAGGCGCCGCGTCACGAAGCCTATGGCACGGTGGCGGTTTTCGCCGATCTGCATGGCAATCTGTGGGACCTGATCCAGCCGAAACGGTAACGCGGGGCGGCTTTTCATTCGATGCGGCAAAGCCGCCGAACCCCAGTTGCTTTTTCCCGGCCGTCAGCCTATATCGCCCCTTCTTGAGCGCGCCCATCGTCTAGCGGTCAGGACACCGCCCTCTCACGGCGGGAACAGGGGTTCGATTCCCCTTGGGCGTACCAATGAAATCAACAACTTAGACCACTTGCGCTCTGTAGCGTCGAATATTCACCGAATAAACGGCTATGTACGGTAGCGAACGATGACGACTAGGAACAGGCTGTTCGGCGCTGGTCGATCCATCGCATCAGGAGCCGGCCAACCGCCACACAAAAATGTTAGTATGGTGCTCGGTGGCTGACAGCATCAAGAGCGCGTAGAATTGGACTAGCCGCCGCACAAGATCCGCAGCGTGACACAGTAGTAGATTGCCACGTGACTGGCCAACAGCTAGGGTGCACGCATTGCTTAGGGGGCCCAGCACACTTGCCATACGTATATCACGTGGACATTCCATCGGCTTGCCCGCCAAATGGGGCACAACCTGCAAACCAAGTTGTTTTTCGCAGCGTCAAAAAAGTTCCTGCCTCATCTGACGATTTTAAGTCAGACGTAGAGTGCCAGAAGAAATACAGCAATCCTTCGGTATGCCAGCATTGGGGTTGCTCGGTCTGGCCATCTTTGGAAGCTGCACAGCATGGGCGGAAGCTAATACCCGTTTTTAGACGTCGCTTCGTTGTTTCGGGTAAGCTTGACCCTAGTGACGGCGAATTAATGGCTACGCCAACAAACGATCAGCCGGACCACCATACGTTTTGGAAGGTGCGCGATTTGGACGTGTCAGCGAAATTTTCGGTCGCCTTAAAACCGGAAGAGGTAACTTAGAAAATGTGGGAGGCTAGCCAACGTTATGATGTGGCATGGAGCGGCAACGAAGTTGTTCCAGAAAAGATTCTTTACGAGCATGACGGCCCTCAGGTATTCACTAGCCACATTGGCTTTATTAACGTAATATTCCTTAAGGTTGATGAGACAGAAGATTCTGATATATATCTAGTCTCCCAAACGGACTCAACAATTATATCGGCCCTCTATGAGGGCGCAATTTCGTTGCGGGGCGCTCTACGTCATGATTATTACTGGATTGTAGAGGTTGAGAACGGTTTGGTCGTTCGCCGCCACTGGGAATGCCCACGGCGTGAGCTTCCTGCTGGGTTTCTGCCGGACAAAAGTGTCGCTCTGCGCTCGTACACAAAATCCGCGCCAAATAGCTATTCGCAGGCTAAAGCATTTTTCGGTATGGGCTTTGACGGCGATGAAATTAGCGCTGCCGCCATGCGGTATGGTATTTTTAGGCGAATTATCGATAACGCTTATGATGCGGCTCGCGGCATATTGAGCCCAGCCTTACTCGTTGGAACAAAGACATCTACATTTGATTTCACCATAGACCAGCCGGAATTCGGTAGTTTGATTCTAGCTATTAACGACCCAATATTTGATAGCCAAAACCTTCGTAGGATACTGAGAGAGAAGTCGATTGATCAGCACGATTTTTACGGCGAATTCTCCAGCCAACGTGATTTATTCTTTGATGCGATGGACGAGATAGTTGATGAAGCGAATAAGGGTGACTTAAAACCTGGTCTGGTGGAGGAGCGGTTCTCACTGCTGGATCAAATACAAAACGTGATTCCGACAGGTGAAAGTATAATTGAACGGGCTGAGTTTTCATCCTACAGAAACGGAAGAACCGACTCGTTGGTTGTTCAGGAGAATGCTGGAGAGAGAATCTTTCGAGCCTTTAAGGTGGCCGAGATGCGACCCGTTGTTGAAACGGGAACAATTCAAATTATCAATGCGCGCAGAAACTCGTTTGTTATGATGTCTCGTCGCGGCAAATTAGTTACATGCTACGTCGAGCCGGGCATCTTTCGGGATATGCAGGAGAACCCGTCATTTAAATTAGGCGCAACCATAGCATCGCGTGGGTACCTCATGCGACGGGTCCAGCGAGACCGTCTGGACGTAGAGGGAACGCCTACGCTTGTCGCTGCCAGTACCCAGCCCAAATCCGGCTAACCGGATGATTGATCGCGCCACCAAGCAGGGCGTAGGCGTTGCCGCATTTACCGGCGACGGTGATCTTGCCGGTGGGGACCCGGGAAACTTCTCGCTGATCAACAACCGTGTTATTAGGGTTTTCAGATCGACGCGGAAGAAACCTGGACCGGCTCCTACCGGTAAAGGTACCCTCGTCGGCATTCGGCCCCCAGCCAAACTTGCTTAATGCGGTCGATCAGATGGTCGCCTTGGAGGCAGCGAAGTGACTCGTCGCAGATGATCCGTCGGATTCTCTGCGATGGCTGATCGAAAATAGGCCTATCGAAAGGTGAAAGCCTCACAAATGAGCATGTCCAGCATGCGAACGCGCGACGAAGACACAATGAGAGTGTTGCGGGAACAAGAACACCGCATCCGCGCAAGCGAGTTTTGGCGTGGCAAACCAAAGGGCGCGGGACAGGCTGTCAAGCGTCTGTATCGAACTGGGACCAGCGACTGCGGCGGTTCTGACTGGCCGGCCGGCGCGTTACTGGCGGAGACCAGCTCCCGTCTCGAAGCGGAGCGCGAGAAAGAGCGTCAATTCGAAGCAATGTGGTTGACCAACGCGGAGTTGGCGAAGTCAATCGACTGGTAGCGGCCCCACATGCGCGGTAAGCGCCGCGTGAATGTCTAAACTCGAACAACACTTCCGTCGGATCGAATCTCTAAAACCGGGCCGACTAGTTCGTAGACGGTCGAAGTGCGATCGAGCGCGGTCAGTCTACTTTGCGCGAGATCAGCCGTTAGTAGGGCAAACTGAACTGTTTGATGTGCGCCCTCCGCCGAGAACCCTGCCTCAACGTTAATCCCACCGACGTCGGTCAGCAGATACCGGGCATGAAAGTCGGCTCCGCCAACTCTTTCTTTCCAACTGAAGAGAGCAATCGACATCCCGGCGGGCAGTATGCCGTGAAGCCACTTATGCGCTTCTTTCTCAACGAAGTCGGGCGACGGCCTCTTGTCGTGATCGCAAAAGTGGATTTCGCAACGAATGCCGTTGATCCCCGCCGCATTGAGAGTATCGAGGCACGCTTTGAGGGTCTCTTTGTACGGACCTTTGCTGATATCGAAATATCGATCGACGAAGAGCACTCTCTTCGCAGATTTGAGAAGCGGCGCCATAGCCTGTGCCAACGTCGCACCGACCCGTCCCACTTCCCATGTATGCGCTGAGAGCATCAGCGGATTCATTTCGTCCACATCGTTCACAAGCAGTACTTCCGCAAGTGCGGTCGGATTTTCTTCGGCAATTATGGCGTGAAACGGTGTGACGGCGTTCTGCGAGATGGCATTCTGAAGCCAATTGCCAAGCCCCGGATCATACGGTCGGCCAGAACGAATAACTTTGGAGTGCTTTGCCTGATTAAGAATTTCTTCGAGCCGCTTGCGCTCGACTGGTTTCATTGCAGCCGAGGCCGTGTAGACCTCTTTGAACCAGGCTTTCGGGAATTGGGAAATCAAGCGCCCACGATCAAAGCCGAACTTCTCGATCAGATAGCGAAAATTCTGCCAGCTTGAACCAATGGCTTGCGGCTCAACCGCGTACTCGAACAGCATCAGAAGAGCTCCTCGGCACGCTCTTCAAAGAAGCCCTTCGGCCAGCGATCAACAAACTCGCCTTCGCTATCCACGCGAAGCGATTGAAAACGCACACCGCTATCCGCGCTTTCCACGTAGATCACAGACAAGTCATTCGTTGAAAGGCCGATCACGCCGGGCGGTATTTCGTTCTCGGTCGTCTCTCGGATGCGCCGAAGAAGGCGCAGCATGATGTGCTCGCTATGGGTTTCGACAAGCAGGGTCTTGCCCGCGCCGACGATGCTTTCGCGCGACTGAACCGCCTGAATGAAAAGATCGCCCAGGCCGACCTGAATGGCCGGGTGAACGTGCAGCTCCGGCTGCTCGATGGCGAGAATGCCCTGTTGACCCCGGAGGCAGCTGACGATCACAGGGATCATCTGCGATATGCCAACGCCGACATCACTCGGCGCGACAATGATGCCCTTTTCGAAATCGAAGAGGGCAATTTCGGACCGCGCGCCGAGAGTGGCATAAAGCTCTTGCAGTTCGCCAAGATCGTCTTCGGCGAGACCTCGCTCAAAAATCTGGTGGAATCGGCCGGGAACCGGAACTTCCTTGAACTGGGATTTCTCAAGCCGGTAGTCGGTCTTCAGCTTTTCTTCGCCGCCCAGCCAAGCATTCACCTCATCCAAGAGCTTGCCCGAGTGGTCCGTGTAAAGCAGGTCCCATGCGGCTAGGCCATGCGCCCACCGTGATTCATCAGGCGACAGCCTCGGTCGGTACTTGCGGCTCGGAATCTCGCGCAGAGGGCCAATGTATGTCATGGCGCTGAGATAATCGCGCGTCATTCGCAAGGGGCCGACCACCACCTCGTCAAGAAGCGCGTTCAGACCGCGCACTCGCGGCGTCTTACTCTCCAACTCGAATTTCTTGACCTGAGGGTCGCGCAGGTCGCTCACTAGGGGTCTGTTCAAGTCCGGCAACGCGCCCAACCCCGTTTCTACACCAACGCGGTAGTCCTGGGGTTCCAACTCGCTATCTCTGGACATTTGCCTGGACAGATTGAGGATTTCATCCGCAAAGGGATACGGAGACATCTCCTCGTCTGGATCTGACGGCTCATCTGCGTCTCGAAAACGACGGAACAGCGGGTGATCAAAGTTGAAATTTGACAATATCGCCTGACCGGCCTGAGCCGGCGACGACAACGTGGCTATATCCGCATCATCCATACTCACAGTGATCGCTGCGACATAAGGGCCGACCAGCAAATCGCTCCACGAGATCGACAGGCTAACGCCGATGGATTGCACCACCGCGTAATCCTTCAGATCGGTGTTCTCGCCCACAAGGTAGCGGAGAGGCAGGTTTTCGAACTCCGCCGAGTTCAAGGAGCCCCCCGAGTTCAAAGGCAGTCGCTCGGACCAATGACCGTCCACATCATCGATGGCCACCTTGATCACTATGCTGCGGTTCAAATCGTGGCCGTGAATCAGCGTGGCAAACCCACCCAGATCGATCAAGCCGCCGGCGATGGTCTGATCAGGGTCGGCATTCCGCCGCTCGAGAATTTCGCGAAGATAGTGCAGCGCTTGGAGAATCGTGCTCTTGCCCGCACTGTTCGGGCCGAACAACAAGGTGATCGGTTTCAGATCGATCGCCTGCGCGGTTCCGATCGCCTTGAAGTTTTCGATCTCAATCCGGCTGAGGCGCATTTGGCAATCCTAAATCTCGCCGCGAAAGGCGCGTTGGGAGAGGCCAGAAAACAATTGACCTGATACGTCTTTGTCCAGACTAAGCTTATCCAACAGCACACGGTGCTTCATGACCAATTTCTCGAACTCATCTTGTTGCATTTCTTCGGGCATCAGGATTTCGACCTCGTATATCCGCCCACCCGAGATTAGCGGCTGAGCCGCCCGGCCGGCATATTGGTTGAGGTTCGCAAATCTTAGCGCCCAGGCCAAATAGGTCTTGTTGATCTTTTTCTTAAACTCCCGAACGTATAAAGCATTATCTGTAACCCACGATTTTGGCTCCGAAACGTGTACTGCTCCACAATAAGCACCCACCCGGCCGATAACTATTTGAGGTTCCTCAAACATGAAATCGGAGTGATAGCCGTTGATGCCGTTTCCTCCATAAACCGGATATATTCCATCGGGAGCCATGTTCCTTGCGATTAGACCGTCTCCGCTTGAAACTTTGATTATCTCCCCCAACGGACTCTTTTTTAGACCCTTTTCATTCGATGTGGGATCGCCAAACATCCGCAGAAACACTGACTGCAAAAAGTCACCTGCCAGGGTGATGACATGATCCCGCTTGCGGCGGATCGCATCAGCCATATCTAGAATTGTCGCGATCCGAAGCTGTTCATTCAGTGGCGGCAGAGGAAAAGAAACTCTTGAAACAACAGCCTTTGATATCTCTTTGAAAGTTGCACCGTTTCCCAAATCATCTAGCTGCTTTCGGTTAGCCCGGAGCCACCAATACAAGTAATCGGCATTCACTTCTGGCTTTGGGATGAAGCTCTTGAAGCCCTGGTTGGTTGCCATCGGGCTCGTGTTAATGGCAACCAATCCAATCGGCGCCCGAGAGCTAAAGAGCACTGACCCCGGTGGTAATAACCGTGCCGAACACTCATTCAGACCAGCTTCCGAAATCGTCCTGTCTGTTGTTGTGATGTGTTTCCCCTGCAATCGAGACAGATCCGTTGGTGTCGCCCAAGCGACCTTCCCATCCCAATAGCGCGCAACATCAGACTTGGGCGTTGAACCACTGACGATTTCAGCGATCTCGCCTAGGGTAGTTTGATGCCAACTCATCCAAGCATTCCCTCGAGTTCGATGAGATCCATCCCGATCTGGTTATTGAGGGATTTCATACGATCCAAAATATTCTGCGGGTCGTCAGTTTCGATGACCTCGTACTCCCGCTTCTTGTATCTGCTCAGAGACAAGTCATAGTTTGCTTCTCTAATCTCGTTCGCCGCGACGAAAAAGGCTTTCTGCTTGCGGTCCGTCTCCCGTTTGGCATCTCGGCGCCGCCATGCTGAAAGGCAACCCGGAAGATCGTTCTTCTCGATCGGGTCGCGCCTGTCGTCCAGTGAATAGCCGTCTGCTTCCACGTCGTAGAAGAACACGTCATCGGTGCGCCCGCCCTTCGTGAAGACGAGGATGCCGGTCGATACGCCCGCGTAGGGCTTGAACACGCCGCTTGGCAGCGAGATCACCGCTTCCAGCTGGTGCTGATCCAACAAAAGTTTGCGCAGAGCAACGTGGGCGGTTGATGAGCCGAACAGGACGCCGTCAGGTACGATCGTTGCCGAGCGCCCGCCGGTCTTTAGCATGCGCAGGATGAGCACGAGGAAGAGCAGTTCAGTCTTCTTGGTTTTCACCTGACGCAGCAGCGAGGCGTGGACATCCTCGAAATCTAGCTGCCCTTTGAACGGCGGATTGGCGAGGATGATGTTAAAGCCTTCGGCCGCAGCCTTCGGGAACCTGTCGGTGAAGCCCGCGCTCAGCGTGTCCTGATAATGGATGTCGGGATCATCGACGCCGTGGAGTATCAGGTTCATAGCCGCGATGCGGAGCATCGTGGCGTCGAAGTCGAACCCGTGGAACATGCCGCTGCGGATGTGATCGCGATGCGCTTCCAACAGGTCGCCGGTGTAGGTCCTTTCCCTCTTGCCCGTCTCGGGATCGGTCTCTTCGAGAACGCCCTCGGACGACGTGTAAGTTTCGAGAAGAAATTGCATCGTCTGGACAAGGAAGCCGCCGGTACCGCAAGAGGGATCGCCGACTACATCAGTGGGCTTCGGGTCAAGCATGTCGACCATCAGCCGGATGATATGGCGCGGAGTGCGAAATTGGCCGTTGATGCCTGCCGTCGTCAGCTTGCTCAACAGATACTCGTAGAGATCACCCTTCGCGTCGCCTTCGGTCAGAGGCAGCTGGTCGATCATACTAACCGCTTTCACAAGAAGGCTCGGCTTTTGGATCATCAGCTGGGCGTCCTTCATGAACTCCGCAAAGGCGGTGCCGCTGGTGGATGCCTTTCTGAAATGTGGGAACACTTTGTCCCGTACCAAAGGCAGCATGGCGTCGGAGCCGAGATGCCGAAACTGCGACCAGCGCAGGCCTTGTTCGTCGTCGGAGAAGCGTCGCTGAAACGGCTTGCCGGTTCGCTTCAGGCGGTTCTCGTCCCGCGTTTCGTTGATGTCGAGCAGGCGCGCAAACATCAAGAACGTGATCTGCTCGATCACTGTCAGCGGGTTAGTAATGCCGCCCTGCCAGAACTCGGTCCAGAGGGCGTCAACCCGGCGCTTCAGGTCTCCCGTGATCATTAGTATTTCGTCCTTTCAGGTTCTTCTTTGCTGGCGCGGTCTCCAGCGGGCGGCGCGAAGTCACTAAGGATGTCGAGAAGGTCGTCGATCTCCTCGGGTTTGTCGAAGACTCCATCCAAACCGTCGGCGTCCACCACGGTGAACGGCTGCTCATAGAGGCGATCAAGCGTCACTGACCCAAAACGGGCGATATGGTTCTGGAGCAACCCGAGGAAACGAGTTTGCTTTGCCGTGAGGCTGGGATGCCGGCGCGCGAAATCTGCGAACCGCGCGGCGACCGCTTCCGGGTCCAGGCCAACGATCGACCGTATCGCGAAATCCAAAGGAAGCGCTGTGTCGGCGAAGAACTCTTCGAGCACGTCCCGGCTGGCATTCGGGCTTTGGATCAAGACAAGCGAAACAAGGGCCTCAATGTCGGCCCCGGAAACTGCTTCGCCCACGCGAATCTTTTTCAGCGTCGGGTTCGTATCGAAGTGCCGCTTCAGCTCGGCCTCGACGATCTGCTGGTATGCCTTCATATCGACGGTCTTGAGGCTGGTTGCCCGGCGATTTGTCTGGAAGCCCGTGGTGTCTTCCGTCACGTCGATGATCTTCGCCGGCAGCTGCATCGCTCCCTGGCGGTCGCGGTGATGCATGATTTCGCGCAGCGGTTTACGAACGGACTCAAGGTCGGCGACGGTCACGCCATTCCAGAACTCATCGGATTTTACCCGCTTGATGACTTCAGCCTTCTCGCGCACTGGATTGAGATGCATCTGGAGCGCGGAGAGTCGATCAAGTAGATCGATCTTGAGATCAGCGACATCAGCGGACTTTCGCAGCACCGCGATCTGCGCGCGAGCCATTAAGAGATCCAGCGCATATGCATCGCTCAATCCGCGAACGTTTCGCCATTGCATCAGGGGTGCGATAACCTGTCGAAGCATGGCGACGGTGGCGGGCGCGAAGGCCTTGAGCGTTGACGGAACTGAAACCGTGCGCTTCTCACGCCATTTTTCTCGCACCGACACGGACTCCTCCGGCAGTACCTCGATGTCTTTCGCGATGAGCTCAATCACCTCATCGAAGATTGAGACTTCGCTCATTCGAAGGGCCGTCTCGGCGAGCAACACACGTTCTTCGAATACAAGCTGCAGCAATGGCTTCGACTGGGTCGGTTCGGCCGGCCGGTAGCCCATTTCGAAGCGTTCGAAATTCCCCCAGTGATCGAAGATCCGAAAGATTTTCTTGTCCTTGCCGGGGCCGAACAAGTCGGGCCTCAGGCGTGTTCCGCGCCCGATCATCTGCCAGAATTTGACAGGCGAACGGACTGGCTTGGCGAAGACAAGGTTCAGGATTTCTGGAATGTCGATGCCGGTATCGAGCATATCGACCGAGATCGCGATGGTGAGTTCGGAGTTTGTTCCGTCACCCTTGAAATCGTCGATAAGCTGTTCGGCGCGCGGATCGTAATTGTCGATCACCTGACAGAAACGCCCACCATACTGCGGATACATCTCATCGAAAATCTGCCGCATGAGAACGGCATGCTGATGGCTCCTGGCGAAGATAATGCTCTTGCCCGGAAGCTGACCGGTCGCCTCACGCAACCCGTTCTCCATCAGATTGCGAAGGATCGCGCGATTGGTATCCTTGTTATAGATGATCTTGTCGATCTGCTCTGATGAGAAATCGTACTGCGCTGGGTCTTCGCCCTGTTCCTCAAGCTCCTGAATTTGTTCTTTGGTCAGGATGTCGAGCCTGATCCCCTCGCGCAAAAACTGCGTCGTGTGCTCGAAGACTTCGAACGGAGTCAGGAACCCATCGTGCACTGCCTGCTCAAGATCGTAATTGGCCGTCGGCAATTGGCCTTCGCACCCGAACAGGCTGAAAGTGTTTCGCGAGACGAAATCAACGGGTGTAGCCGTCAAGCCGATTTGCAGGCAGTCGAAATAGTGGAACATGTCGCCATAGACATTGTAGATGCTGCGATGCGACTCGTCAGCGATAATCAAATCGAAGAACCCAACATCAAAGGACTGGTAAACCTTCTGCATCGCGGGATAGGTCGCAAGGAAGATGCGCTCGCTCGCCGACTGATTCAGCCGCGAGCTGACGATGCGAATGGGTTCGGATAGAAAATCGCCGAAGGCATTCTTGGCCTGCTTGCGTAGTTCACGGCGGTCGCACAGGAAAAGTACGCGTTTTACCCAGCCTGCGCTAATGAGCAGTTCCGCTAGAGCGATTGCAACACGGGTCTTGCCGGTGCCAGTCGCTTGGACAACAAGCGCCTTGCGGTGGCTACCGGCAAACCGTTCGGAGACGCGCTTGATCGCCTCAATCTGATAGAGCCGGTTGACGATCTCGGCCTTTGGTTCGAGCGAGTTTAGGGTTTTCCGACCGGCACGCTGAAAATTCACAAGATACTGAAGGCTGTCCTTTGAATAGTAGCCGAAAACCTTGCGGGGCGGATAATCTAGAACATCATCCCACATCCAGATGTCGTACCCATTTGTGTAGAAGATGACCGGCCGCTGGCCGTGCATTTTCTCCAGGCCGTCAGCATAGAGCTTTGCTTGATGGCGACCCAGCTCGGGATCGACGGCTGTCTTTTTTGCTTCAATCACGGCTAATGGATTGCCGTTATCGTCCAAAAGCACATAATCCGCGAACCCGAGACCGGATGCGGTTGGCTGGTACTTGACCTCAACCTCCTTGGCAACTTCGGCTGTGCTCTGGGTTCCGGGGGCGATGTTCCAGCCGGCTGTTGCCAGCAGGCTGTCGATTATCCTGGCCCTGGTTGTAGCCTCGTTGAATTTGAGCAGATTTGCCGTGGCAGCACCTGACGATGCCAACGCCGCGATCTCTTCGACCTTCTTTTCGGCTGTCGCTCTAGCTAGCCGAGCCGTCTCAAGTTCCCTGAGAAGCGCTTCCATCTGCGCTTCCTGAGCAGCGAGCTTTTCAAGAACCTGCCGCTTCTCGCGCTTCAGCTGACCTTTGCTGTCTTCGCCGGGCTCTGGCAGGGGTTGTTCGAAAGCAGGAATACGCGAAGCGTCCCCTTTGCCATACTGAACGAACAACCAGCGGCCGAGATCAAATGCTTCCTGCAGGAGCCAAAGCGCGTTCCGGGTGGTAGCAGGTTCGCCATGCGCAGCTTTGTTGCCATGAATTCGAAGGGCGTGGAGTTTGTCGAGAACCACTTTCGGGGTGATAGCCGCGAAGGACTGATTACCCAGTAGATCGACAAACGTTGCGTGCTCGGGCTTTGGCAAACCCAAGTCGCGATAGATGTCCTTGGTGAGGTTCTCCGCGAAGAGCCGCAGCTTTACGAGCGCACTGGCAGGATCATTGTGAGCATACGCCTCGGCAAAGCCTCCTAGCGATGCGAGTTCGGGCCAAATACTGCGAAGGACTTCAAAGTTACGAGATTTCATCTCGTCGCCTCCGAAAGGGCCGAGTCAAACTCGTCACGATTGATGACAACAACCGGCGTTTCGCGTGGATCACTTGACGTCAGATCGAGGCGCAGTCGCTTGCTAAAATAGTACAGCATGGCATGGCGAACGGGTACGACAACGCGCCCATTCGCCATTGCAAAGTCGTCCGCGACAATACTCTGCTGACTTGGAGTCAGCTTTGGATTAGGGACCAAGACGACTGGAAATTGAGCATTCCAAAATTGATCGGCGCTGGCTGCACTCCCAGTGTCGCCCGGATTTCGGCAGTCGAGGCACCGCGACAGGATGAAGTCCTTGAACTTCTGGTCGATGTGGCAATAGGCACGCGTGTGCCAACGCAGCCCATCATTGGCGAACGCGTGAGGCGTCACGCGCCTCCAAAGTGGGTCGGGACGCGCAGTGCTCATCGACTGATACAAGATCTCAATCGAGCGATTTTCGCGCGCGGCTGCTAGCAGCGTCCGCAGCACACCAGGAGCAATATGACGTTGGGGGATGGGTAATCGATCAGCAAAGAAAGCGTCATAATCGCGCCCTTTGTCTGGGCCCCCAGCTGCTAGCGATTTACTCGCCAGGCGATCGAGATATGCCCCGGCATCAAGAGTGATAAACTTCGGACGAAAGGAGTCAGACGCAAAGTATCGCTTCTCGCTACGGTCGTAGACGATGTTGTGAGAGGCCTGCTCCTGATAGAGGGCGAGATCCTTTGACGCTTGGGGAACTGAAACCCCAAACTCTTCCACTAAATCAGAGCGATTGACGCCTCCCTCCCAAAATAGGCGAAATTCAATAAATTCGAGCCTTCGCTCGACCCCCCATCGAAACCCTCTTGCATCAGCGGTAAACATCGAAACATGCCCCAGCGCACTTGTGTCGCTTTTCTATACCCATCGCTTTTATATACTGATCATTTTGCGACGTCAAGCTTCCGGTGTTTAACGGTCATCTGCCAAGGTGTGTGGGGCCCTTTCCCAGTGGGCTGTTCGGAATCGAGGCGCTCGCATCCAATGAATGCGGCTCATGATGGGTCGCCCGTATCTTGACGCTTGTCAAACACGCTTCGAGAGACGGCTCAATGTCGATCGCGAACATCCGGTTGCAGAAACGATGCTGCTCCAGCTTTGCCCGTCCTTGAGCATCTTCACGATGGCGGTGTTGCGTTTGGCATCTTCGGGCCGGCCCCGATAAAGACCGCTGCTCCTGGCCTTTTCAATGCCTTGGGCTTGACGACGACGACGGTCCTCATAGTCCTTCCTCGCGATTGCAGCGAGCATATCGAGCATCATGCCATTGATTGCGGCGAACATCCGGCCCGTGAACTCGTCGGATGTGGTTGTCATCATCGTGTGGGAGGTAGGAAGGTCCAGCGCGACTACGCGCACCCTGCGATCATCTATCTCACGCTTCAGACGATTCCAATCGGCAGCGTTCAGGCGGCTCAACCGGTCGACTTGCTCGATCAGAAGAACATCGCCAGGCTGACACTCGGAGAGTAGCCGGAACAGCTCCGGCCTTTGGAGTGAGGCGCCGCTCTCGTTCTCGGTGTAGGTAGCGGCGATGACGAGACCTTTCTCTTTGGCGAATGTCTGAAGGTCGACCTTCGCCCGTTCGGCGTCCTGGTCTTTAGTTGAGGCACGGAGATAAGCGCGAACAAACATAGAAAACCCCTCGGTTCGATTTAAATGGTTCCCCGATATGGAGTTCGATTTAAGTTGTCAAACGACATTTATCGAACCGACATAGGGTCGGTTCGCAAGAGGTACACCCAATTGATTGGCGATAAACCGCCCGCACCTGGACAGCGCCGCAATGCTGCGGCGCCGTCTACAGAGGTGCGTTGATCGTTACCCTCGGTACGCCTTGATAACCTTTTTTGTCTCCTTGGTGACGAAGGCGATGTCGTCCTCCCAATCATATCCCATCCCCTCGGCGAGTGCGAAAAATCCTGGGCCGGGAGTGGTAGCCCCAAGAGCTTTCCGATGCACGATCACACTGAGCAATACGCCGTGTTCTTCATAGCTGCGCTCGGAGACAGCTCCCAATATCTCACCAATCTTACTACGGTCGGCAGGAACGCTGGTCTTCATGCCCACTTGGGCCATCACGGGCTCGTAAAATACGACGGACACTCCATTTTTCGCCTGCTTAGCCAGATAGCGCATCACAACATCAACCTGGTTCTCGTACGCTTCCTCCAGGTCGACGAGGCTCTTTAGGGCGACAAAGCGGTTCTTGCCGATCTTGATCTCATTTAGCCGCCCGGAGCTAATCATTGCGGTCACGGCTGGGGCGCTCCGCTCCAAATGCTCCGCAACAAGCGGTATGGGAACAATTGCCAACTCTCGGTCTTTGGAGAAGGCCCTGATATAATCGTCTAGGGACGCGAACTGTGGTGCCATCTGCGAATTTCCTTATGTTACGATTTGCATAATAAACAATATCGTCCTTGTTAGAATTGTCAATATGACAATCGCCGCTGACGCCAACGGACTATACGATGAGAGAAGACGAACGCATTTCGATCGTTAGGGAACTTCTGTTTGCATACGTGAAAAGCCCATCCCTGCGCCACATCCGCGACCCATATTCGCTGATCAGATTGGCGCAGGAGATCGTTAGGCGGATCGACCGGGGCAACTCCATCTGGAGGAAGTGGGACGGGCAACGCGAGGTCCTGCTCAAGTCCGCCTTGGGTTGTTGGATACCAGTCGAGGCTCTTCGCGATTTCATCAACGAGATGCCGGGGCCACAGGTTACGACGACGGATGTCAGCCAGCGCCTGAGGGCGTTCGAGGACGACGAATACTTCTCGTACCCAAGAGAGGAGCTTCGCCCTGGATGTCTCGCGATCTACGAGGGGGAAAGGGCCGAGGGTACCGAGTTGCCGGCCATCATCGGCCTTCTCAGAGACCACGTAGAACGGGAAGAGGAGCGCCTTCGGGTAGAGCAGGAGGAACGGCATAAGAGATGGCGTGACGAAGACCGGGTGGCTCGCGAACAGCGGCTCCTGTCAGGCGCTGACTGCAAGTGGACACAGCTCCAGAAATCCCCGCATTGGTATTGCCGCGCCAACGGCAGGACATATCGCCTCTCGCCAACGAAGGACAAAATGTGGAACCTCTACCGCGTTAGTTCAGTCTCGGAGGAAGACGAGGCAGCCGTGATTGGGAAGTACCGAGGGCGTGGCGACGCGACGAAAGTGGTTTCGCAAATGGCATATCAGCCGGAGCCAAGGTGGTAGTTTGGGGGAATGGCAACGGCCTTAAACTCCACCACTTGGTGGTGGAGCAAACCGCGCGCCACCGCTTAGATCGGAGAAGGACGTACATGAGACAGCCAGACTACGACAAGGACGCTCCCTTGAGGCTCGAAACAGCGGCCAAGATCGCGTTCCCGGATGGAACGATGGGTGCGAAGGGCCTCCGAAAAGAACGCGATCAGGGTCGCCTTGCCACAGAGATCATCGCGAACAAGGAATATACCACCTTGGCGGCGATCGAGCGCATGAGAGAACTATGCCGAGTCCAAGCAAAGGCGCTCGCCTCGTCTGGCGAGACGAATACCGGAAGAAAAACGGCTAACTCATGCAGGCCGCCGGCTGGTATATCCAAGTCGAAGAGCGTCGAATTGGCACAGGCTGCGGCCGAAGCGACTTTGGAGCGGCTGAAAAACGCCTCCAAGCCTACTTCGCGAACAAGCACGCCCCGGCTCGCAACCGGACCCGTGATCGCGGGTCGTTCTGGAGCAAAGCCGGACGGTATGTCGACGAAGACGGAAAGCGAACGCCAACTGGACTTGGCAAGGATGCTTGCGCAAAAGCTGAAAAACGGTTCGCCGTATAACTCCCGCAAACGGTAGCTGGAACCTAATGCTCTTGGACGGCGCGCGTGCCCTACCTGCGCCGCTTGCCGTTTTTGGTTGACGTTACCGCCGCAAGCGCGTCAAGCGCGTCCTGGCTGTCCGGCCTCTGTCCCAGCCACATAACTCCCGCGACGATCAAGGCATCAACGTCGCCGTCGCCGCCGATTGCCTTCTCCAAAAGCTGCGCACGCCATTCGTCATCGGACCACTCCGCCCTTTCGAACTCGGCAAATCTCGTGATCGCGTCGGACTCTAGGCGCTCGATGGCCGCGTCGGCCTCGTCGAGGAACACTTGCACGTCCGGCGTGCGAGGCTCGATCTCCAGCATACTGTCGCGGAACGCTACCCACTCTCCCAATGTGGCGGATGAGCCGGGATTTTCAATAAGGCCTCGAAACATGATCAGGCCGCTCCGCCGTGACGTGTTTGAAGCCGCGCCATTTCAAAGCAGACCGCTCGGCTGAAATCGTTCAACTCCCGATCGATCGTGTTGCCGTCGACGCCGGACGCGGCCATGCGGGCGGCCGTCTGACGAACCACGTTCTGCCAGCAGCCTTCGCCTTGTCGCCGCTCTCCAGCCCGCTTGATTAGCTCTTGGGCGGCCCGCCTGACTTTGCCTGCCCGCCGCGCGGCGGGAAATGGGATCACGATCGCGCTCATTCATGCCACTCCTTCGCTGCTGTCTGTAGGTAGAGTTATGAGAGTAATTATAACGTCCGTTTCGGCGACCCCTAAAAACGGAGGTGCGCGGGATGCCTCAAAGCCTTGGCGTCTATGAAGTTGCTGGCCCCGCCGGGGCCTTGGTTCAGCGGATTTTCAACGGTGTATATTTTGCCCCGTTCATGGTGCGAAATTTGCACTGTTAACGGGGCGGATTTTGCACCGTTGGATTTTTCTTCAAGCCAGCCCAAACGATACCATGAACCTCTCGACGATCGGGGGCCGCCCGAAAGCTTGCCCTGCCGCACAACCTGAAGAAATCCGGCTTCGCGAAGCTCTGCTATGAGCTTGGGCGCGGTCCTCTGGCCGCATCCTGTCGCTTCGGCCAGCCACACTTTCGATATCTCCATCGGGTTCGTGCCGTCCGTCTTCCAATACGCCAATTCTAGAGCGAGGTACGCGTGAAGCGCGAGCGGCGACATCGACTTGAAGTGCTTGCGGAAGTCCGCCTCGCTTACTCGGGCGAATAGGCCGTTGATATGGTTCTTACGAGCCATTTACCGCCCCTCCGACGGCCTTCCTAGCAATCCCGGCTATCGTCGAACCGGAAACGCCGTGCATTTTGGCAATGTCGCGAAAGCGCATCACATGCACGAGTTCCTTGCCGATAAATTCGATCTCACGTTGCGCAATCTTTGGCCGCCGGTTTGTTCCGTGCTTCGCCCTATCCTCGGCATTTTCAGCGTGAGTTGCCCATCGAACGTGCCGCTTGTTCACACATGGAGGATTGCCACAGCTATGAGCGACGACATCGTCCGGTGACGGGCGCGGTCCGTGTGCCCGTTCGCACACGATGACATGGCCGTACTCATCATTGCCGAGCCGCGCATACCCGTCGGCATTGCGGCCGAACGGAAACAGGATGCAATCGTCGGTTTCGGTCAGCAAGACACCCTCTATGAACGCCATTGGCACTCCCTTGGGCGCGTTGCGTCTGCGAACCCGGTAGGGGTCGTTGGGGTCGACAAATTTCTTCATCGGTTCATACCTCGGCATCCTCGCTATCGATGTGAATGGCGATCTCGCCGGTGTTCTTCGTCTCGACCTTGTCGGCCATGCCGAGCTTGTTCTTTGCGAGGAATATCGCCATGGCCGGGTTCTTTTCGGCCATGCGTCGCATGGTCCGGCGGAGAGAGACCCGCCCCTCCGCGCGCCCGCGCTCAATGATGTCCGCCACCTCCGGCTCACGCTTCTTGAACTCGCGAAACGTCGAAGCCGCCACGCCCAAGACCGCCGCCATTTCTTCTTCGGTCGCGTCGATCTGCGAAAGAGCCCGAATTGATGCCAAGGTCTTGTCGTCGGCTTCAAGGGCGCGAGGGCGACCTATGACGCCACTTTTCGCCCCCGGCGCCCCTTTGTCGGATTTACCGCCGGAAACTCGATCAGCCATCCGCGCGACCTCCGCCGATTTCCGCCGCCGGAAGCGTCGCGATGTAGCGGTCGACCTCTACGCTCGGAATGCGCGCCAGCTTACCGATCTTGATTGCCCTGATCTGACCCGCGCCAATCAGGCTGTAGAGCGTCGATCGGCCAATGTTTAAAACTCCCGCTGCCTGCGGAATGCTGTAGAGGCGGATGGCAGGGCTGCGGTTCATGGTTTCGTTGTTCATAATTTTCCCCAAACGAAAGCGCGCCGCCCTTCGCCCGAAGGGCAGCGTGCAAAAACAAAAACCCGGCACGGGGCCGGGTGTGGTGGATGAAGGGACGAGCCTCGCCGAAATTCTTAGACCAAGGCACAAACACAAACAGAACCCGGTCAGTCGATCATGCTGGCGTCACGCCGGCCTGAAAACAAAAAAGGCCCGACCGCGTGCGATCGAGCCTTTGAACGGATTTCGTCCCCTGCATTAATCCCATAAACGAGCCGCTAGGGTTCGTCAACCAACAAATGTACAATGCGGTCCATGTATTTCCAGCCCTGTTCCGAGCCGGCCTAAATATAGGCCGCCGTCCGGTCCGGAAAAGACTTTTGGCCTAAGGTCTCCTCGCCAGTAGGACAATGTTGCCGCCTTCATCTGACACCAGCGGCACAACCGCTTTCGCCACCATATCTTCCAGACCGGAGGCAATCCATTTGGCGTAGTGGCGTTCGATCATCTGTACGCTCGTGTCGTGAACGGCGGCAACCAGCCTGATCGGTAGGTTCGCACGGATGCCGCGAACGATGCTCGAATGGCGCAGCGCATAGGGGATGACGCCTGTCAGGCCCGCCTTGGCCGTTAAAGCGATCCATGGCCGGCGCAGGTCGGCAACATTAAGCCACGGGCCACGCCCGGTGCGCTCCCACTTTGCCGGTCCAACCTGCTTGTGCCGCCAACGCTCAAGCAAGGGGGCATCATTCGGACGCCCCGTCGAGGCCGGCAACAGCGCATCAAGTACGTCGCTCCCGACCGGCACGGGCGCTGCACCACTCTTGCTCCCGCGACCCTTGCGAGACACGGGTACCATGACCCGACCGTAGGCCCGCTGTACATCGCCTACCTTCATTCGGACAACCTGCGAAAACCGTGCGCCCGTTGCGGCCAGCAAGACAATGAGCCGGAATAGATCGCCCTCCCATCCCTCTGTTCGGTCGATCTCTCGTGCCGCCCGTAGCAGACGCGTTACGTCGGCATCTGACAGGATTTGGCTCTCACGAGCGCCCGCATCGTCTCCGTCCGGTTCGTCATGTCCGGACGGGGCAGCGAGAGAATGCTTGATTGTTCCCGGTACGGTCGCCGGCAAGCGAGCGCGGTTCGCAACATAGGCGGCATTTAGCGCCGCCCGAAGATCGTTCGCGAGCCGCCGCACGGTTGTCGCTTTCATGTCGGCGGGCAAGCCATCGCGCCATGAGGTCAGATCGCGGTCCTTGAGGGCATGGAGAGCCACCCCGGCGAGCGGCGATGCGGGAATAGCGGCTTGCTTGCCCCGCTTGTCCTGGCCAAGCACATGGCGCGACAGCCGCCGGTTCGCATCGGAACGGCCTTCGCGCCCACTCCGACCCTTTTCCCGCGCATCGCGCCGAGCAACATAGACTTCCACCGCCATCCGGACCGTGACCGTCGGACCCTCCGCTGCAGCCTTCGCGTCAACCCGTGCCTTCTCAACATGCTCACGCGCGGCCCGCTCAGCTTGCAGGAACGTAAGAAGACCCTCCGAGGGCTTGTCGTTGGTATCGTTGGCCGCCCCAATGGGCGCTTGCTTGTAGTTCGCGCCTGCGCCCCAATTTCGCCAGCGGACAAACCACACGCCCGCCCGGATGCCCTTGCGGTAATAAAGATGCGCTTCCGCATCGAGCCGCCGTGCATGCTCTCCAACGGGCAATCGCGACCTTGCCTTCGCTGTCGTGAGTTCGGCCTCTTTCAGAACCTTCGCCATCGTGCCTTTCCGGGAATACGTCGAATATTCGTCGAATATACATCGGCGTACATCGGTGGGCAATGGCGGACGAACGAAACATCAACCCGTTGTAAATGATGGACTTCTGTAAACGGCGGCGGACGTCGGCGTCTGATTTCTTGCGCTCTCTCACGGCGGGAACAGGGGTTCGATTCCCCTTGGGCGTACCAGGCAACGTTCCTGTCGTTGACCTACAGACAATCCTGCAGTTTCGGACCCGTCCCGCATGGGCTCCGCATACCTCGAAAGAGCACGCAAAGCCTGCGAGAGGCCGGGCTTCCCATACCCCGAATCCACCCAATTTAAGTCAAGCCGCGACGCTTGAAAGCACTGCGATCTCTGATACTTGCGGGAGCGGGGATAGCTTTCGCGGCAACGCGGGTTTGGGTCGGGTAGAGTTTGGAATGGCCTCTGTTGGGACGACATGCACGCACTGCCATGGCGGTGGAAAGGTTTTCGACTGCTCGAGATGGCGTGCCTCAAAAGGGTATTGCTGCCCGCACGGGACACATCAAAGCGGTTGCCCGGGAAAGACCATGATATGCGCGCAGTGTGCCGGACTTGGAACGATACCAGAAACCGAGTTCAGGGCCGTCGCGTAGGCCGTCCTATCGCGACAATCATGGACATCGCGGCCATCTATTCCTAGCCTTGCGGGTGGGGACGGCAGGCAGGTTAAGGTTTGGTTTACCAATAGCCTGTCTACTGGGGACAATTCGCTTTCGGCCTGCGACCACGGATGTACTGGCGCAGTTGTCGAGGCGGAAAGGAAAGGTCGGCTCCGTGCCGGCCTTTTTGCTTTTTCGGGCTACATGGCTCGCATCGGCCAGGCGCCAGGGCGGCTTCGCAGTCGGCTTTCTTCGAACAACTTTTTGGCAAGGGATATTGTCATTGCCCATGTCGGCTCTACCATCGATCCCAGCAGTCCGGCGGGTTGCCGGACCGTCGTGACGATGAGGGCTTGCGATGAAACGTGTTGCAAAACTGGCGATTGCGGGTGTGATGTCGGCAGGTGTCGTATGCGCATCTGCCGCAACGCTCAACACTATGGACGATGTCGGGACCGCGATCCAGTCCTGCTGGACACCGCCTGCCGGTGCCGGAGATTCGACTGTAACCCTGAGTTTCAGTTTCAAGCGCGACGGTACTCTGATAGGGCCGCCGCGACCAACCGCCGCCAAGGTGGCTGGCGACGACAAGGCACGTAAGGCGTTCATCGATGCGGCAATAGCGGCGGTGAAGAATTGCACGCCGCTGAGTTTATCGCCGGAGCTGTCGCAAGGGATTGCCGGCAACGTGTTCACGCAGCAATTCGTTTCGCCCAAGCAATAGCGGTAGCGCCCAAAGAACGCCTGCCATGGAGCGGCACGGGTGGTTCGTCGAACCGGAGAACCGGGTCGGGTGTCGTTTTCCCCCGATCGCCGCAGATCAATGGCTCAGGCGCCGTGCTTCGGCATGCCGTGCCAGATCCGGGGTCTCGAAGACGTAGTCGCTCCAGGCCGACTCCGGAATCTGCCCGGCCAGATAGCACTCCAGCAACAGGTTTTGCTCGGGGTTGAGCGGCCGTGGGGCACGCCCGTGATCCAGCCCGAGGGAGTGAAAAAGGCTTCTTGTCAGCTCCGATACGGTGAAATGCATCGACATCCCGCGTTCTCCTTTGCGCCTCAACGCAGCAGCACGGGCAAAGGTTTCAGCGCCGGACACCGGTAACGCCTGATTGATCGCAGGCTCGACGCATCGGCCTGCGACGGCCGCCCAGCTCCAGTCGATCGAGGCCGGCCAGCGGACGGTGCGTGTGGTCGGCCCCGCCTTTTTCCCGGCTGAATGACCCACGAGTGTTCTCGTGGGAACGGCCGTCTTCGGAACAGGGGCCGCTTCCTGGCGTTGTGGTCGATATCAGGCAGGGAGAAGCGCCATGGCCACGTTCAGGGAAATGCGGGTACTGGAGATCGTCGAAGACGGCTCCCTGACTACCGACCAGAAGATCGCCGAATTGCGCAAGATCGAGTCCGAGGCGCGCGGGCTGCAACGGGCGGCGTCGGAGAGCCCGATGGGCGACGATGACGGCTGGCAGGACGATCTGCGCCAGGTTCGGCTTGCTCTCGACAAGCTCGGCGCCAAGGAACCGAGGAAGGGCGCGGCAACGCTATAGAGCCGAACCGTTCCAAAGCACGCCGCGTCGAAGCGGATTCAGGCGCCGCGCTTTAGGTCTTTGTTTTTATGCATTAGTCGCAAACCATGCGAACTCTTTGGCCGGGAGCGCTTACGTTCCTGCATGCCAATTGTTTTTCGGGGCCCGATGACGGAGGAGAGGGCGTTGTCGCCCTGGTCTGAGACCGTCTGTGAGGCGCAGGCTTAACGACCCTGCGCTCGTTAAACCGCCCAGGAGGCTGGGGTGGACCCGGAAAGGCGCTGTTGTCGACCTGCGGCTGGTAGTCGACATTGGGCGGCGGCCGGTCCCAGATTCGCCTGGCGTCGAGCGGCCGCGGAATAACCACCGTGCCGTCATAGCTGCGAGAGCAGCCGCCGCCGAAAAGCAGCGCCACGCCCAGCAAGAAAGGCCCTATCCGTCCGTACATTAGCAACACCCCTGTGCATGCTTATAGCGCGGCCTTGCTCCGCGCCACAACCGGACGGAATAACGCAGCAGGAACAGGCCGGTTGCGCCGTTAAGGTTAGCGGATCGTTAATGCTTCTGCGGCACATTCCGCCGACGGACCGCGGAGGGAGGGTTCGGCCTTGATTTTCGGGGTGGGGACAGCATGGCGGAATCGGACGAAGCAATCGGCGTGCGCGGCAAGCGCAAGCCCGGCAAGGCAGCCGCGCCTGGCGGCGATGGGCCATTCGGCGTCGACATGGATTGCGCCGACGCGCTGCGCCAACTCGTCGAAGCGGGCTCGGACTGGATTTGGGAAACCGACGCGGAATTGCGCTTTTCCTGGCTTTCCCAAGATTACCAGGCGGCAACCGGTATCGATCCGGCAATGGTGCTTGGCCGGTTCCGCTTCGATTTTCTCAACCAGGTCCTGAAGGGCAACCGCGGTGCGGCGGCGCATCTGGAGGATTTGCAGGCGCACCGGCCGTTCCGCGACTTCGTCTACGAACTGAAGGGGGGCCGCCCCGACTGCAGCTGGGTGCTGACGTCAGGCTTCCCGCGTTTCGACAGCGAAGGAAAATTCGTCGGCTATCGCGGCCTGGGCCGCAACGTCACCGCGCTGGCCAGCGCCTTCGAGGCCATGCAGCCGGCGGCTGGCGGCGATGCCGTCCAGCATCTCGCCGATCTCGAGCGGACGATGGATGCCATGCATATGGGCGTCGTGCTTCTGGACGCCAGGCTCGATACGCTCATCGTCAACAAGGCCTACCGCGATCTCTCCAGGATTCCGGACGGGGCCGTGACGGTAGGCGCGCCGTTCAGCCTGCTGATGGAACTCAATCGCCGCAACGGCATCTATGGCGACATCGACGAAGAGCAATGGCAGCGCTACCTCGCCACGCGCATCGAAGAGATCAAGGCCGGCACCGTCGCACCTCGGGAGTTTGCCCACACCGACGGGCGCACCATGATGTTCTCCGTCACGGCTCTGTCGGGAGGCAAACGCCTGCTGACCTACTATGAGGTCACCGAGGTCAAGCGGCGGGACGCCGAAATCGAGAATGCCAACGCCAAGATAGCCGAGACTTTCGCCAATCTCCGCACCATGGTCGATCAGATGCCGATCGGTGTTCTTGTCCTCGATGCCGACATGCGTGCCGAGGTCATCAACCGCGCCTTTTACGATTTCTGGCAGATCGACGCCCGGCGCGCCGAGACCGGCTGCAGCTTCCTCGATCTGATGGAAGCCAGCCGCGACATCGACCCGTATGGTTCGGACGACGCGACATGGCACCGGCATGTCGCCGAACGCGAGGCTGAAATCAGAGCCGGCACAGCTGGAGCGAGGCAGTTCCCGCGCAATGACGGCAGGACGCTGATCTCGTCGATGGCGCCGCTGGCCGGCGGCAAGCGGTTCATTTCCTATGTCGATGTCACCGACATGAAGGATCGCGAGGCCGAACTTGCCGAAGCGCTGGAAAAGGCGCGGCTGGCGGAAGCAGTAATCAACGGGGTCAAGGATCCGATCTTCGTCAAGGACGACAATCTGCGCTTCGTCTTCGTCAACGAGGCCTTCGCGGCGCTGTTGAAGCAGGCGCCGCAGGCCATGCTTGGCAGGCCGGGAAGCGATTTCCTCGGGCCGGACGAGGTCGCGCTGTTCGAAAGCAGCGAACGCGAGGTGCTGGCCGGCGGACAGCAATACGAAGTGGAAGAAAGCTTCGAAGCCGGCGGTGCCAGCCGTTCGCGTATCGTCAGGAAGAACCGCGTCCGCATGGCAAGCGGCCGCGACTATGTCGCCGGCTTTCTGTTCGACATCTCCGACATGAAGCGGCGCGAGACCGAAGCCGAAGATGCGCGCAAGCATCTCGCCAGCGTGCTGGAATCGCTGCCGGCGGGGGTCATCATCTACGACCGCGACGACAAGTTCGTCTTCGCCAACCACAGGCTGCAGGATACGTTGCCGGCGCTGAAGCCCTTCTGGCAGCCCGGCCGCACCTTCCGCGAAGCGCTGGAGTTCGGGCATTCGGTGGGTTATTTCCGTTCGAGTGGCGATCCTGGGATCGACAGCCTGTACGAAGGCGATTCCGAACGCTGGCTTGACGGCATCCTGGCGCGTTACCGTCTGCCGAATTCCTCCTATGAGCGCCTCAATGCCGATGGCCGCTGGTACCAGGTCTACGACATGCGCACAGGCGACGGCACGTTCATCGGGGTGCGCGTCGACATCACCGACCTCAAGAGCCGCGAGGCGGCGCTTCATGATTCGATGCGCCAGATCGATCTCTTCCGCCATGTCATGGACGAGTTGCCGGTAGCCGCCTTCATCAAGGCGCAGGACCTGAGCATCGAATTCGTCAACAAGGCCTGGTGCGCGCTGACCGGTCTCGCCAAGGACGACGTCATCGGCCGGACCGACCGTCAGCTGTTCAGCGGCGAGGAAGCAGAGGGCTTCAGCCAGGACGATACCGATGTCGTGACGAATGGCAATGTGCGCGAGGTCGAGGAGCCCGTCACTCATCGTGACGGAACGGTGCGGCAGTTGATGACGCGCAAGAGCCGCCTGGTGGCCACGGACGGATCGGTGCATCTGGTCGGATCCAGCACCGACATCACCGACGTCAAGGCGCGCGAGCAAGCTCTGGAAGAAAGCATGCGCGAGAACGAGGTGTTCCGCAGCCTGATCGACAACGTGCCGGTGTCGATCTACGCCAAGCGCTCCGATCTCAGGCAATTCTATGTCAACAAGGGCTGGTGCGATCTCACCGGCTTCAGCAAGCAGGAGGCGATCGGCAAGACCGACGTCGAGATCTTCGGGCCGGATGGCGAGGCCTTCGTGGCCAGCGATCTCGCCGTGCTGCGTACAGGCGAAACCCAGGAGATCGAGGAGACGGTGCGCCTTCCAGACGGCAGCGTCAGGCATCAGTTCGCCCGCAAGGGCGCAATGATCGCCTCCGACGGTTCGCTCTACCTGATCGGTTCGACCACCGATATCACGGAACTCAAGCAGCGCGAGGCGGAGCTCAGCGAGGCGCGCCGGCGCGCCGTGCTCGCCGACCGCGCCAAGTCGGAGTTCCTCGCCAATATGAGCCACGAGATCCGCACGCCGATGAACGGCGTACTGGGCATGGCTGAACTCCTGGCCAAATCCAATCTCGATCCGAAGCAGAAGACATTCACCGACATCATCGTCAAATCGGGCAACGCGCTCTTGACCATCATCAACGACATCCTGGATTTCTCCAAGATCGATGCCGGCCAGCTGGTGCTCGACCCGGCGCCCTTCAATCTCGCCGAGGCGATCGAGGACGTGGCGACGCTGGTGTCGACACGGGCCAAGGAAAAGGATCTCGAGCTCATCGTGCGCATCGAGCCGCGGCTCGAAAGCCTGTTCATCGGCGATGTCGGCCGCATCCGGCAAATCGTCACCAACCTGCTCGGCAATGCGGTGAAGTTCACCGATGAAGGCCACGTGCTGGTCGACGTGACCGGCGAACGGGTTCCGACGGGAACCAGGCTGACGATCTCGGTCACCGACACCGGCATAGGCATCCCCGAGGAAAAACTGAAACTGGTGTTCGAGAAATTCAGCCAGGTCGATACGTCCTCGACAAGGCGCCACGAGGGCACCGGGCTTGGCCTTGCCATCACCTCGCGGTTGGTCGACCTGATGGGCGGCGACATTGGCGTCGAGAGCGCCGAAGGCAAGGGGTCAACCTTCTGGTTCACCGTAACGTTGCCAGGGGCCGGGCAGCAGAGCGGGCAGCGCATCACGCCGGTGGACGTGACGGGCGCACGCGTGCTGATCGTCGACGACAACGCCGTCAACCGCGCCATCCTGACCGAGCAGATGACCTCGTGGACGTTCGATTCCTGCGCGGCCGAAAGCGGCGCCGAAGGTCTCAAGGTGCTGATCGCCGCGGCAGCTTATGGCGTGGCGGTCGACTGCGTCGTGCTCGACTACCAGATGCCTGAGATGAGCGGCGCCGAAATGGCGCGTATCGTGCGCAACACCGAGGGCCTCGCGGACACGCCGATCATCATGCTGACATCGGTCGACCAGTCGCTTGCCAACACCAGCTACCGCGATCTTGGCATCGACGCCCAGCTGATCAAGCCGGCGCGCTCCTCGGTGCTCCTGGAAACACTGGTCGCGACCATCCAGCGCCATCGCCACGCCACCAGCGGCCACGCCGTTCAACCGCTCGCGGGCGAGGCGTCAGAGGCTTCCCGGCCGCCGCCCCTGGCGCCATCCGAGCAGCGCGCGCAGTTGCAGCCGCCACAGGTTCGCCCCAGGTTGCCCGCGACGGCCGGCGGGCACAGGCTGGATATCCTGGTGGCCGAGGACAATGAGGTGAACCAGATGGTGTTCACGCAAATCCTCGGCGAGACCGGCTATGGTTTCGAGATCGTCGGCAATGGCCGCAAGGCGCTCGACGCCTTCGGTACGCTCAATCCGTGCATGATCCTGATGGATGTCTCGATGCCGGAGATGAGCGGTCTCGAAGCGACGGCCGCGATCCGCCTGCTGGAGCAGGAGACCGGCACGCATGTGCCGATCGTCGGCGTCACCGCGCATGCGCTCAAGGGCGACCGCGAGCGCTGCCTGGAGGCGGGCATGGACGACTATCTGCCCAAGCCGATCAGCCCCAGGGCCCTGCTCGAGAAGGTAGAGCGCTGGGTCGGCGCCGGCCGTCAGGTCCACCGCAACGCGGGATAGAGCCCGCGTCGCCTGAATTGCGGGATCCGGCGAGGCAATCAGGGAATCAGCGGGAGATTCGCTGCTACCGCTGCGTGCAATGACTATGGTGCGATCGCGCCATATCAAAGGCGGCGTCCAGCCGGAACAATAGCGAAATCGAATTCCGCTCTTCTCAGTTACGGGCGGGAGCAGCGACCGCCTGCAAGAAACAGTGTCACTCTACCCCAACGGACCTGTTTTTGGCGATGGCCCGGCCATGACACGCTCTGGCTGCGAGCAACGCGCTCCCGTCCGGATTTTCTTCATTTGGGAAAAGCCTGGTCGAGTCCGTGGTGATTCCAGCCGTCGGACGGCTCAAGCCCCTGATTCCGGCGGCAAACTCGGACCGCGCCGCGAGCGCCCGAGATCAGCGTCTTTCGCGTTGCCGGCAACGCGTTACCGGGCTGACATGAAACTGTCATGCGACTGTTATAATCGAAGGCTATTGGCCTCAGCGGCGCCGGCAAGAAGTGGCGCCGAGAGACCATCTTCCGAACAGGAGCAGGCCACATGAGACATTTCATCCGCTCGGCGGCCGTTGCGATTGCAATGGCTGCGGCGTCCACCCTCACCCTTTCCGCAGCAATGGCAGCTGACCTTTCCGGCGCCGGCTCGACCTTCATCTATCCGGTGTTCGCCAAATGGGCCGACACCTACAAGAAGGACACCGGCATCGGCCTCAACTATCAGTCGATCGGTTCGGGCGGCGGTATCAAGCAGGTCATCGCCAAGACCGTGACCTTCGGCGCCACCGACAAGCCGATGTCCGACGCCGATCTGGAAAAGAACGGCCTCGTGCAGTTCCCGATGGTGATGGGCGGCATCGTGCCGATCGTCAACCTCACGGGCATCAAGCCGGGCGAACTCGTCCTCGACGGCAAGACGCTGGCCCAGATCTATCTCGGCGCGATCACCACCTGGGACGATGCCGCGATCAAGGCCCTGAACCCGGACCTTAAGCTGCCGTCGACCGCTATCGCCGTCGTTCATCGTTCGGACGGCTCGGGCACGACCTTCAACTTCACTGACTACCTCGTGAAGCTCTCGCCCGACTGGAAGGACAAGGTCGGCTCGGATACGGCCGTCGAATGGCCGACCGGCGTCGGCGCCAAGGGCAGCGAAGGCGTTGCCAACACCGTCAAGCAGACCGACGGCGGCATCGGCTATGTCGAATATGCCTATGCCAAGCAGAACAATCTCTCCTACTCCAAGATGCTGAACGCCGCCGGCAAGGTCGTCGAGCCGTCGCTCGAATCCTTCGGCGCGGCTGCTTCGAACGCCGACTTCAAGGGCGCCAAGAACTTCAACGTCATCATCACCAACGAGCCGGGCGACGCCACCTGGCCGATCGCTGCCTCGACCTGGGTGCTGATCCACAAGACCCCGGACGATGCCGCGGCCACCGGCGAAGCGCTCAAGTTCTTTGCCTGGGCCTACAAGGACGGCAAGGAAACCGCCAAGGCGCTCGACTATGTGTCGATCCCCGATAGCGTCGTCGACCTGATCAAGGCTTCGTGGAAGGCCGACATCAAGGCCGACGGCAAGCCCGTCTACGCCGGCGAGTAATATCTTTCTGGAGGAGCGCCGCCCCGCGGCGCTCCTTTTCAATCAACACAAAGAGCCGAGCTTGACATGAGCGCTGCCCACGAAGCCTTGCCAGCCATTCGAGGTTCACGCGACGCCACCGTCAGACGGTTCGCGTTGACCGATTCGATCTTCCATGGGCTGACCCGCGCCGCCGCCATTCTCGTGCTGGTGCTGCTCGGGGGCGTCGCCGTCTCGCTGTTCGCCGGTTCCTGGCAGGCACTGTCGACCTTCGGCTTCTCCTTTCTGACCACCGAGAGCTGGAATCCCGTCACCGAGAAATTCGGCGCCCTGGCGCCGATCTATGGCACCATCATCACTTCGGCCATCGCCATCCTGATCGCTGTGCCGCTCGGCATCGGCATCGCCATTTTTCTTACCGAGCTTTGCCCGCGTCCGCTTCGGCGCCCGATCGGCATGGCGGTGGAACTGCTGGCCGGCATTCCTTCGATCATCTACGGTATCTGGGGCCTGTTCGTGCTGGCACCGTTCCTGCAGACGACAGTGCAACCTTTCATCATCAACGTGTTCCACGGCATTCCCGGCCTTAACAGCCTGTTCGCCGGGCCTCCTTATGGCATCGGCCTGCTGACCTCGGCGATGATCCTGGCCATCATGATCCTGCCTTTCATCACCTCGATCACCAAGGATGTGTTCGACACGGTGCCGCCGGTGCTGAAGGAGTCCGCCTACGGCATTGGCTGCACGACCTGGGAGGTAACACGCCGGGTCGTCGTCCCCTACACCCGCATCGGCATCATGGGCGGCGTCATGCTTGCGCTCGGCCGTGCACTCGGTGAAACCATGGCGGTCACCTTCGTCATCGGCAACGCCCACCGGATCAGCGCCTCGCTGTTCGCGCCGGCAACGACGATCTCGGCAACCATCGCCAACGAATTCACCGAAGCCGTCGGCGATCTCTACACCTCCTCGTTGGTGGCGCTCGGTCTGATCCTGTTCGTCATCACCTTCCTCATCCTTGCCATCGCCCGCTACATGCTGATGCGCATCGATGCCCGTACCGGAGTCTGACCGATGTCGACAGCCGCATCGCTTCACCAGAGCCGCAAGCGCAAGAACGGTGTGATGATGACGCTCTGCGTCATCGCCGCCGGCATCGGCCTTGCCTGGCTGGCACTGATCCTCGGCGCGCTGCTCTATAAGGGCCTGTCGGGCGTTTCGCTCTCAGTGTTCACGGAAATGACCCCGCCGCCCGGTGATGCCGGTGGCCTGCTCAACGCCATCTACGGCAGCATCGTGATGACCATTATCGGCATCGTCGTCGGCACGCCGATCGGCGTGCTGGCCGGCACCTACATGGCCGAATATGGCCGCTTTTCGAAGCTCACCACCGTGGTGCGCTTTATCAACGACATCCTGCTGTCGGCGCCCTCAATCATCATCGGCCTGTTCGTCTACGAATTGATGGTGCGGCCGATGGGGCATTTCTCGGCCATCGCCGGTGCCGTGGCACTGGCCATCCTGGTCATTCCCGTCGTGGTGCGTACCACCGAGGACATGCTCAACCTTGTGCCGAACGCTTTGCGCGAGGCCGGCACGGCGATTGGCGCGCCGCGCTGGGTGGTGATTCGTTCGGTGGCCTACCGCGCGGCGATGTCCGGCATCGTCACCGGCATATTGCTGGCCATTGCCCGCATTTCCGGCGAGACGGCGCCGCTACTCTTCACAGCGCTCAACAACCAGTTCTGGTCGAGCAATCTCAATGCGCCGATGGCCAGCCTGCCGGTGACCATCTTCCAGTTCGCTCTCAGCCCTTACGAGGAGTGGCAGCAACTGGCGTGGACCGGCGCACTCATAATCACATTGACGGTTCTCGCGCTCAGCATCTTTGCGCGCAGCCTGACCGGACGCAGAGAGGACAAATGAGCCAGATGTTGTCTCCAGACATGACGATTGCGACAGAGGCAGCCGCCAAGGCGAAGATCGAGGTCAAGAACCTCAATTTCTACTACGGCCAGTCGAAGGCGCTGAAAGACATCACCTTGTCGCTGCCCGAGCGCAGCGTGACGGCCTTCATCGGACCGTCGGGTTGCGGAAAGTCGACGCTGCTGCGCGTCTTCAACCGCATCTACGAGCTCTACCCCAAGCAGACCGCCGAGGGTCAGGTGCTGCTCGACGGCCAGAACGTTCTCGACCGCTCGCAGGACCTCAACCTGTTGCGCACCAAGATCGGCATGGTGTTCCAGAAGCCGACGCCGTTCCCGATGTCGATCTATGAGAATATCGCGTTCGGCGTCCGGCTCTATGAGAAGATCGGCAAGGCCGAGATGGACGGCCGTGTCGAGCAGGCGTTGAAACGCGCCGCGCTGTGGAACGAGGTCAAGGACAAGCTCAATGCCAGCGGCCTCAGCCTGTCGGGCGGCCAGCAGCAGCGGCTTTGCATCGCCCGCACCGTGGCGGTCAAGCCGGAGGTCATCCTGCTCGACGAACCGGCCTCGGCGCTCGACCCATTGTCGACCGCCAAGATCGAGGAATTGATCGACGAGTTGCAGGCCGACTACACGATCGTCATCGTCACCCACAACATGCAGCAGGCCGCGCGCGTGTCGAAGCAGACGGCTTTCATGTATCTGGGCGAGCTGGTCGAATTCGACAAAACCGAGAAAATCTTCACGTCGCCTCGCGAGAAGCGCACGCAGGACTACATCACCGGCCGCTTCGGCTGATCTCACGCATACGAGGACCAGGATCATGGCCGAACACACAGTCGCAGCCTTCGACGAGGATCTCGGACAGATCAGCAGGCTGATCAGCGACATGGGCGATCTCGCCGGCACGATGGTCGGCGGCGCCACCAAGGCGCTGCTGAATTCCGACAACGCGCTGGCACAGCGCGTGGTCTCCGACGACGCCATCATGGACGCGCGCCAGCGCGAACTCGATGATCGCGCCATCACCCTGATCGCCAAGCGCCAGCCGATGGCCGACGATCTGCGTCATGTCGTCGGCTCGATCCGCATGGCGGGCGATCTCGAACGCATCGGCGACCTTGCCAAGAACATCGCCAAGCGCGTCGGCTCGGTCGGCCTCACCGCCACGCCGCGCGACCTGTCGCATTCCATCGACTCCATGGCGCAGCTGGTGCTGATCCAGGTGCAGGGCGTCGTCGAGGAATATGCGGCCGGCGATGCCGCCGCCCTCGCCAAGCTCAGGAATGACGACGAACGCATCGACGTCAAATACACTTCGGTCTTCCGCGAACTCCTGACCTACATGATGGAGGATCCCCGCAACATCACGGCTTGCACGCATCTTTTGTTCTGCGCCAAGAATCTCGAACGCATCGGCGACCATGTGACCAACATCGCCGAGAATGCGTATTATGTGCTGACCGGCACGCAACTGCCCGCCAACCGTCCGAAGCAGGACGAGACGGCGATGTCGGTGCCGGCGGCTTGACGGCAGGGATGATCGATCGATGATCGCGCCACGCATCATGGTGGTGGAGGACGAGGAGCCGCTGGGCGTGCTCCTCCGCTACAACCTGGAGTCCGAGGGTTACCAGGTCGAGGTGGTGACACGCGGCGACGAAGCCGAGATACGCCTCCAGGAAAACGTGCCCGACCTCCTGGTGCTCGACTGGATGGTGCCGGCGGTTTCCGGCATCGAACTCTGTCGGCGCCTGCGCATGCGGCCCGAGACGGAGCGATTGCCGATCATCATGCTGACGGCGCGCGGCGAGGAGAGCGACCGCGTGCGCGGCCTCTCGACCGGCGCCGACGACTATCTGGTCAAGCCGTTCTCGACGCCGGAATTCATGGCCCGGGTCAAGGCGCTGCTGCGCCGCGCCAAGCCGGAAGTGCTGTCCAGCGTGCTCAAGGTCGGTGACATCGTGCTCGACCGCGAATCGCACCGGGTCTATCGCAAGAAGAGCGAGATCCGGCTCGGACCGACCGAGTTCCGGCTGCTCGAATTCATGATGCGCCATCCCGGCCGCGTGTTCTCGCGCAGCCAGTTGCTCGACAATGTCTGGGGCGAGACGATCTACATCGACGAGCGCACCGTGGATGTGCATGTCGGCCGCCTGCGCAAGGCGGTCAACAATGGCCGCATGCCCGATGTGATACGCACCATCCGTGGCGCGGGCTACGCAATCCGCGAGGATTGAGATCAGGCCACGTTCTTGCCGGATCTCACCTGCACGCCCGGCGCGAAGATCTCCTGGTCGACGAAGGTGAGCGCGCGCATGGCGCAGCCCTCGCGGATCAGCGGCAATTCGTTCGGCTCTGTATCGAAGGAAATCGACGTCGAATGCTGGCCGCCGGCGGTCTGGGCGATGGCCTCACGCAAGGCCGGCTCGATCAGATCGAAGGCGGCGGCGCTGACGCCGACCATCGCAACCGGCGCCGGATCGATCAGCGCGAACAAGCTGCCAAGGCCATAGCCCAGCGCCTCGCCGGCCTTGCGATAGGCCTCGCGCTCCGGTCCGTCTCTTTCGCGCGCCGTGGCCGCCAATGCGCGCATGTCGGCGTCGCTGACGTCGACCGGTTTGGCGTCCTCACCCATCTGTCCTGCATTACGCCAGATGGCATAGTTGCCGGCATAGGCCTCGACGCAGCCGCGCCGCCCGCAGCGGCAGAGCGCGCCGCCGGGGCGATGGATCATGTGGCCGAACTCGCCGCCTGAGGAATGGGTGCCGGTGAACAGCTCGCCCTTCAGCACCAGGCCCATGCCGATGCCGTGCGAGAGCAGGATGGCGATGAAGTCGTCGCGGTAGCGCTCGGGGTCGCGCCAGCGCAGCGCCACAGCCATCATGTTGCAGTCGTTCTCCATGGTGGCGGGGATGCCGAATTCGGCTTCGAGTATATCGGCGAAGGCAATGTCCGTCTGCGGCGTGATCGGCGACCACAGCATGGCGCGCGCCTCGGTGTCGGTGATGCCCTGGATCGCCAGCGCGATGCGGGCAATGCTGGCGACATCGAGGTCGGGATCCTCGAGGCGGCGCCGGACGATGGCCACGCATTCGCCGATCAGCGCCTCGCGCGACATGGTCAGCGTGTCCAGCCGGCGCTGCTCCTCCGATATCACCTGGCCGGCGTAGTCGATGACGGCGACGGAGAGGAAATTCAGCGACAGCACCACGGTCATGACCGTCGCGGCCTCGGGGTTGAGACAAAGGCCCACCTGCGGCCGGCCGCGTTTCAGTGAGCCGGCCTCGTTCGGCTTGCCTTCGCTCAGGATACCTTCGCCGATCAGGTCGGCTGATATCGCCGATATGGTCGAGTGGCTCAGGGCGGTGGTGGCGGCGATCTCAGTGCGCGAGGGCTGGCCACCCCGGCGCACGGCTCCAATCACCATTGCGCGGTTGCGCCGGCGCAGATCGTCGTGGCGGATTCCGACCGACATGATTTCCCTCCCCGTCGCCGCGGTTCTTGACGCCCCCTCGAACACCTCCGGCACGGGTCGAATACTGGCAGAAGCGGCTGGGGCTGTCATTTATTTATTGCGGGGCTCGAAAAAAGGCTTCCGGCACCTCAAAATCCGTCAGAATCGATGTTGACAGTGTTCCGGCGATGGACCAGTGTTTTTTCGAGGCTCGAAAAAATTAGGGCCTTTGTGCCGGCCTTAGGGCCAGTTTGGTCGCGCCACACGCGGGCGCAGGGAGGATATCATGAAGAGATTCACAGTCGCCATTCTGGCGGGTGTCGCCATGTCGCTGACGCTGGCGTCGGTCGCGCAGGCAAAGGACAAGGTCATCGGCGTGTCGTGGTCCAACTTCCAGGAGGAGCGCTGGAAGACCGACGAGGCGGCCATGAAGAAGGCGATCGAGGCCGCGGGCGACAAGTACATTTCCGCCGATGCGCAGTCCAATCCCGGCAAGCAGCTGACCGATGTCGAGAGCCTGATTTCGCAGGGTGCCAATTCGCTGATCATCCTGGCGCAGGACGCGTCGGCCATCGGCCCGGCGGTACAGAAGGCGCTCGACGAGGGCATTCCGGTCGTCGGCTATGACCGCCTGATCGAGAACAAGGACGTCTTCTACCTGACCTTCGACAACAAGGAAGTTGGCCGCATGCAGGCCCGCGAAGTGTTCAAGGTGAAGCCTGAGGGCAATTACGTCTTCATCAAGGGCTCCGGCGCCGATCCGAATGCCGACTTCCTGTTCTCGGGCTCGATGGAATTGCTGAAGGCGGCCATAGACAGCGGCAAGATCAAGAATGTCGGCGAAGCCTATACGGACGGCTGGCTGCCCGCCAACGCCCAGAAGAACATGGAACAGTTCCTCACCGCCAACGACAACAAGGTGGACGCCGTGGTCGCCGCCAATGACGGCACCGCCGGCGGCGTCGTCGCGGCGCTGACGGCGCAGGGGCTCGCCGGCACCGTGCCGGTCTCCGGCCAGGACGGCGACCACGCCGCGCTCAACCGCATCGCGCTCGGCACCCAGACCGTGTCGGTGTGGAAGGACGCGCGCGAACTCGGCAAGAACGCCGCCGAGATCGCCTCGCAACTCGCCGACGGCAAGAAGATGACCGACATCGCCGGCGTGAAGGACTTCACGACGCCTGGCGGCAACACCGTCAAGTCGCTGTTCCTGACCCCGGTGGCCATCACCAAGGACAATCTCAACCTCGTCATCGACGCCGGCTGGATCAAGAAGGACGAAGTCTGCACGGGCGTTGCCGCGGGCAGCGTCGCGGCCTGCAACTGAGCTTGATCGCCTGAAAAGTCGGAAACGCCGCGGCGTGGAACGGTCAGTGTTCTGAACACTGGCCGTTCCAATTTCCTTGTCTTCGCAATTCCGGACAAAAACCCTTACGCACTTTTCCTGGAATTGCTTCCAAGCCGCGGCGTTTTCCCGACAAGATTTGTGTTTCCGCCGCTGGCGGCTAACTTCTGGGCTCTGGTCCGGCTCCGCGTCAGACGGCAAGCCGCTGGGAGGACATCATGACCGACACGACCTCAACCTCGCAGGCCGATACGGCGCGTGCGTCGGAACTCGGCGCGGTCGCGCGTTTCCTGAAGGCGACCGAGATCGATACCCGCATGCTCGGCATGATCGGCGCGCTGCTGCTGATCTGGGTCGCGCTGCATGTGATTTCGAGCCTGCGTCTTGGTGTCAATCCGCTCGATTTCGACAGCCGCACGTTCCTCACGCCACGCAATCTGTGGAACCTGTCGGTGCAGACGTCCGCGGTCGCCATCATGGCCTGCGGCATGGTGCTGGTCATCGTCATGCGCAACATCGACCTGTCCGTCGGTTCCGCCGAGGGCTTGATCGGCATGGTCATGGGCTTTGCGCAGGTACATTTCCTGGTTCGGTTCGTAGGACTTGAACTCGGCAACCCATGGATCTGGGTCCTGGCACTGGTCATCGGTCTGGCGCTCGGGCTTTTGATCGGCGCCTTCCAGGGCTTCGTCATCGCCTATCTCGAAGTGCCGGCCTTCATCGTCACGCTGGGTGGCCTGCTGGTCTGGCGCGGCGCCGCCTGGTGGGTCACGTCAGGCCAGACGGTGGCACCGCTCGACGCCACGTTCCAGCTTATGGGCGGCGGACCGGCCGGATCGATCGGCGCCACCTGGAGCTGGGTCGTCGGCATCGTCGCCTGCCTGGCCGTCGTGTTCGCGCTGTTCAACGGGCGGGTCCAGCGCAAGCGCTTCCGCTTCCCCCTGCGGCCGATCTGGGCCGAGACGCTGCTCGGCGTCGTCACCTGCGCCGTCATCATGGGCGCGGTCTGGCTAGCCAACTCCTATCCATGGCCGATCGGGATCGTGAACCGGTACGCGGCCGCCAACAACATCACCGTGCCGGAGGGCGGGCTGTTCATCGCCCACGGCATCGCCATACCGGTGCTGATGGCGGTCGCCGTCGGTCTGGTCATGACCTTCATCACCAACCGCACCCGTTTCGGCCGTTATGTCTTTGCTATCGGCGGCAATCCGGAAGCGGCCAATCTCGCCGGCATCAACACGCGCTGGATCACCATGAAGGTGTTCATGATCATGGGCGTGCTGGCCACGATCGCCGCCGCCATTTCGTCGGCCCGGCAGAACTCGTCCACCAATGTGCTGGGAACATTGGATGAGCTGCTGGTCATTGCCGCGGCCGTCATCGGCGGCACCTCGCTTGCCGGCGGCTCGGGAACCATCATCGGCGCCATGCTCGGTGCATTGCTGATGCAGTCGCTGCAGTCGGGCATGGTGCTGCTCGGTGTCGATTCGCCGTTGCAAAGCATCGTCGTCGGCGCCGTGCTGGTCATCGCCGTCTGGCTCGACACCGTCTATCGCAAGCGGGTTTAGGGATACGACCATGGCTGACAAAACCGCTCCCGTAAGGGCCCTCACAACTGCGCCCACTGGCACGCCGCTGGTCGACATGCGCAACATCTCGATCGCCTTCGGCGGCATCCGCGCCGTCGACGACGCCTCGATCGATCTTTTCCCCGGCGAGGTCGTGGCACTGCTCGGCCACAACGGCGCCGGCAAGTCGACGCTGATCAAGATCCTGTCCGGCGCCTACAAGCGCGATGCGGGCCAGATCTTCGTCAATGGCGAGGAGGCAGCGATTTCCAACCCGCGCGACGCCAAGAAATACGGTATCGAGACGATCTACCAGACGCTGGCGCTGGCCGACAATGTCGATGCCGCCGCCAACCTGTTCCTCGGCCGCGAACTGATGACCGCCTGGGGCACGCTCGACGACGTCGCCATGGAGGCCGAGGCGCGCAAGGTGATGGGGCGGCTCAATCCCCGCTTCCAGCGCTTCAAGGAACCGGTGATCAAGCTGTCGGGCGGTCAGCGGCAATCGGTGGCGATCGCGCGCGCGATCCTGTTCAATGCCCGCATCCTGATCATGGACGAGCCGACGGCGGCACTTGGGCCCCAGGAAACCGCCCAGGTCGGCGAGTTGGTCAGGCAGCTCAAATCCGATGGCATCGGCATCTTCCTGATCAGCCACGACATCCACGACGTGTTCGAGCTGGCCGACCGTGTCTGCGTGATGAAGAATGGCCAGGTGGTCGGTACCGCCCGCACGACTGACGTCACGCAGGACGAGGTGCTTGGGATGATCATCCTGGGCAAATGTCCTCCAGGTGCCATACCGGGGCCGGGCGCGCTGAAGATCGCCGCCTGAGGCCGGTCAGGCCGCTTCGGGCACGCCCCGTTGCCGGTCACGTGATATGCCAGTGATCACGATGGTGTGGCCTAACCATTGTGTTGGCCCGGCGACTTGCCCATAAAAGGTCCTGTTTTGCTCATGGACCGCATCATCCGTTGAAGAAGCTTTTTCCAATCGTCGCGTTCATTGCCGTTGCACTGATCAGCATGACCATGGCGGGGTTCGCTTATTTCGCGACGCAGGAAGCCGCCCGCATCAAGTTCGAAGGGGCGGCCGATGACGCCCTCAACCGGATCGAGAGCCGTATCGATCTGCACCTGTCGCTGCTGCGCTCGACACAGGCCCTGTTCGACGCGCGCAACGGCGATATTTCCCAGAACGAGTTCAAGGCATTCTTCAAGGCGCTGGATGTCGACAACAATTTCGCCGGCCTGCGAGGCATCGGCTTCCTGCGGCTGGTCAGGACGGGCGACGAGGCAGCGGTGGAACGCGACCTCCTCCACGATTTCGGCGCCAGTCATCCGGTCTATCCGGATACGACGCAGGCCTGGCGCACGCCGATCGCGCTTTTCGAGCCGCTCGATCCGTCCAACCAGACCATCATCGGCTACGACATGTTCAGCGAGCCGGTGCGGCGTGCGGCGATCGAAAAAGCCATGGCCGATGACCAGCAGCATGCGAGCGGGCTGGTGCAACTCGGCCAGGGCACGGGCGTGGCGCAGACTTTCACGGGCTTCCTGGTCTATGTGCGGCTCAATGTGGAAACCGCACCGGAGGTCATCAACGCATCGCGGTCCTCGACCGCCGGCTTTCTCTATGCGGCCTTTCGGGCCCGGGACCTGTTCCAGATCGCGCTCAGCCGTGCGCCGCTGCTGCCGGTCAACACCGAGATCTATGATGGAGCGGTGAACGGCGACAACCTGTTGTTCCGCTCGGAGACGCCACCGGCCTCATCCCTGGGAGACCGGCTGCTGGTCACCCGCAAGATGACCGTGGCGGGACGCCCTTGGACGGTATTGTTCAGGCCAACCAGCGCCTTCTCGCAACCCTCTTCGCGCGCCATCCCCGTGATGCTGGGGCTGTTCGGCCTGCTCCTGGCAGGCGCCATCGCGCTGGTGGCGCGCTATCAGGAGCGAGCCTATGACGCAGTGTCGGCCTTGCACGAGACGACGGAAAAAAGCCTTCTCGAAAAGGACCTGATGCTGCAGGAGATGAAGCATCGCATCAAGAACTCCATCACCAGGGTGCTGGCGATCGCGCGGCAGACGGCTTCGCGGGCAACCGACGTCAATGAGTTTTCCGCTTCCTTCTCGGCCAGGCTGCAGGCGATGGCCGCCTCGCAGGACATGTTGACGCGCTCGCGCTGGCAGAAAGCCGACCTTGCCGATCTGCTGCGCATCGAGCTTGGCCAAGTGTTCGGCAAGGAACTGCCGGACGGGCTCCTGTCAGGCCCGGAGGTGCTGCTCGATGAAACAACGACGCAGGCGCTTGGGCTGACCTTTCATGAACTCGCCACCAACGCGCTGAAATACGGCGAAGCCGGCAATTTCGTTGGCGCTCTCAAGGTGAACTGGTCGCTGGAAGGGCGGGGGCGCGAGCGGACGCTGGCGCTGAACTGGCGGGAGGCGGGGAAGAAGAGGGTAGAGGCGCCATCGCGGACGGGATTCGGCACCAAGCTGATCGATCTCAATGTCACGCGCGAGCTGCGCGGCACGATCAGACGCGATTTTCAGGCCGATGGCCTCAAGGTGGAAATCAAAATTCCACTGGCCGGCTGAAACCCACCCGTCAGCGGCCCTAGCGGCCGACTCCCAGCCACGAAAATCCGGAGGCCCCTGGGCCTCCGGATTTTGACTTGTTATCGCTGAATCAGTTGCAGCGGGCCGTGTAGATCCGGCCGCGATGGTCGCGATACTGGCAGTAGCCGTTGCGCAGGTTGCGAACCAGCAGGCCGGAGCCGGCACCGACGGCCGCGCCGATCAGGGCACCCTTGCCGCCGCCGACCAATCCACCCACGCCCGCGCCGATCAAGCCGCCGCCGACGACGTCCTGCTCGGTCGAGGTACAGCCGCTGACGGCAACCACCGCAACCATGGCAATAAGTATTTTCCGCATAGAGTCACTCCTCACTTGTGTCCACACTTTGGTAAGCTCCAACCGCCATTTAGCACGAAACGACGGCCTTTGCTGCTGCAATTTATTGTTGGCTAAGGTCGTCTTTTTCTGGGCGGTTCGTGTTCGATGCCATGACGACGTTGGATACGGCCAACGAAGCGTCAAGACTACCATCTGGCCGCACCTTCCAGACAATCTGATCGTAGTCGTCCTCCAAGGCGGGATCGACCGCGAGGCATTTGGCGACGACATGCTGCGCCTGCCCCCGCACGTCGCCCATCGCGAAGGGGCGCTCAGCGGTGCATTCGTCAGCAGTCGCAAAAACACTGACAGGGACCTGCAATTCCCGACATTCGGCCATCGTGTTCGAGCAACCGATCACCAGCAGCAACGCGGCTATGTGTTCCATGACAGATGTTCCTCTGGCCGCATTAACGGCCAGCATCGTCAAAAAGTTCCTGTCATTCCAACAGCGTTACGCGAATAGTTCGGAGAAAACCGCGGCTCCTCACGCTGCGGCGTTAGCCTGCCCGGCGACTTCAATTGGCGCGACGGAGAGGAGAGCAGATTTAGTCAGGTCAACTGCCAGAAAATGGCCAGCACCATGATCGCGGCCGCGGCAAGAACGATCCCCTTCATCAACCCCCTACCTGCTTCAGGGAGTGCCTCCATGGAGGGTTCGGATTCCAGAAATTCGCCCATCGAAACACGGGCGGCTTGTTCCAATCTGTTCATGTCGGCAATCGTCAAGACATTCCTCCCGTACCGTGCTTCGAGCCTGCCAACAATCTCCGAAGGCGGGGCAGGTTCCGACGGTATCTGGGAAAAACAGCATCCGCGCTTATGGTGAACAGCCGGTTAAGGATTGTTGTTTGCCAGGCTCTCACTGCGTCTCGAAATTGCTGTGCGGCACGACAAGGCGATATTCGAGGTGGCCCTCGCCGATATCCAGGTTCGCGGTTCCGTTCAGGGATGCCGGCACCACCCGCTCCAACGCGACGCTGCCGAATCGCCGTTGACCGCCACCACCGCGATTGACTTCTATCGTTTCGGCCCATGTCAGCGACAGCGCAACCTCCCCCGTGGCAGCAGCGTCGAGTTGGGCGGTGACCTCGACGAAGCCATCCGGCCGGGACAGGGCGCCGTAGCTCAACGAGTTGACGGCAAGTTCATGCATCGCCAGCCCGATATGCAGTGCGGCGTTGGGATTGAGGTAAGGATTGGCGCCACGAAAACGGAGGCTGTGCGACGGGTTCGCGCCATAGCGGCCGACCTGGCCCGCCACCAGTTCATGAAGGGCTGCCCCTCGCCAATTGGAGGATGTCACCAGATCCTGGGAGGAGGCCAGCGACTGCAGCCGGCCGCGGAAGCGCGTCAGGAAATCGCCGATGCCGTCGGAATAGCGACCGGTCTGGGTCGCGATGCTCTGGATGATCGCCAGGAGGTTCTTCGAGCGATGGCTGACTTCCCGCAGCAGCGTCGTCAACGTCTGTTCACGCCGCTTTTGCTCGGTCGTCTCGACCATGGTGGTGACGACGCCCTGTACATCGCCATCGTCGCCTCGGTCGGCATCGACCCAAATCTGAAACCAGCGAACGCCATTCTCGACCGGGACACTGATTTCAAGGCGCTGGGGATTGCCGGTCGCGATCACATCGCGCTTGGCGGCGCCGATGCGGTCGGTCTGCGCCGTCGGCAAAATGCCGTTGCCATCGACATCGTCGGAGGCCCACGGGGCGCGCATGTTGCGGGCCCATACGGTCTTCATCTCGCGATCCTGATAGAGGACGGAAATGCCGGCATTGTGGAGCGCGTGGAGAAGAGCCCGGCCAAGCTGCATGCCGCTCTCGGCGGGGTGCATGGCGATCACTTCATCGCCCCGTGCGCCTTCCTCTCTATCTGAAGTCCTCGAGCGCATCGGTCAACCTGTCCACCCCAACTCAGACTGAACCGCTCACCTGCCACATCGGTTCCAAATGAATCGGGATAACCACCCTTCCTAAAGCGGTCCGCCGGACGGCGTCCAGTAAAGGACACCGCCCGGCGGTGGCTGGAAACCGTTTGAGGGGTGCGGCTTCCAGTGTTCCTCTATTCAGTCGCCAGGCTCACGCCCGTCTGAAAAGGCCGGCCAAAAGCGAAATGACCAGGAATGCGAGGAAGATGAAGAACAATATCTGCGCGATACCGGCGGATGTGCCGGCGATACCGCCGAAACCAAGCGCGCCGGCAATAATCGCCACGACGAGAAATACGAGCGCCCAGTAAAGCATGGTTCATCTCCTTCCAATGATACGGTGAAAACGTGGGTAAATGCGGTTTGTTCCACCAATCGCCGAAAAAGCCGATGCTTGCAAACCGTTCCAGGCAGCGCGGGCTGGAAATTCGCTGGCGGCCGATCCGGCTTGTCAAGAAGGCCACCGAATGCATCGCACCCAGTGGCCTTTTATGTCCTTGTCCGGCTCGCGGAGGCCGCGATTTATGCAGCGGCCTTGGCCTGCCGGTCGAAGAAGAGCGCCTGGCTGATCAGCGCCTTCACCATGTCGGGATTGAACGGCTTGGTCACGAGGAAAGCAGGTTCCGGACGCTCTCCGGTCAGCAGACGCTCGGGAAAAGCGGTGATGAAGATTACCGGCACCGATGTCGACGAGAGGATTTCGTTCACCGCCTCGATGCCCGAGCTGCCGTCGGCGAGCTGGATATCGGCCAGCACCATCTTCGGTCGGGTCTTGCCGAACATCGTCACCGCTTCGGCATGGGTGCGCGCCGTGCCCACCACCCGATGGCCGAGGCTCTCGACCATCTCCTCTATATCCATGGCAATGAGCGGCTCATCCTCGATGATCAGCACGTCGGTCGCCACCTGACGGGAAATCTCGTTGCTTGCCTGGGCAAGCAGCTCGGAGAACTGCTGGTCGCCGACATCGAGGATCTCGGCCGCCTCGTCCTCGCTGAAACCTTCGACGGCAACCAGCAGGAAGGCCTGGCGGGGAAGCGGCGCGATCGCATTGAGATTGGCGGCCGCGCGCTGTTCCCAGCCCGCCTGTGTCTGCTCTTGCGGAACGCGGATGGCAACCGATGTGAAGAGCTTGGCGAAAACCTTGTATAGTGCGATCCGGTCACTCGACGCCTCGGGGAAGATGTCGACATCGGCAATGATCGCCTCAAGCATCGCGGCGACCAGCGCGTCGCCGCTCTCCTGCGATCCCGAGACGGCACGCGAAAAGCGCCGCAGGAACGGCAGATGCGGAGCGATGGTGGCGGACAAGCTCATAATAGACGTCTCCCTCAGATGACGCGTTGAACGGATTCCAGGCTATGCCGATTGCAAGCCCCGTGGGAAACAACGCCGCTTTTCTGAAAAAGTTCCGCCGATATGGAACGAATCACCGGCAATGGCGTTTTAGTGCCGGGATGGGCAACCAGACGAGGGTGCCGCTTGCCTTGTGTTGTGTTGTGAGCGGCTTGAGTTCTGGGAAATAAAGGGCGAAATGAAGGACATGACCAAAGATATTCTGGCTGGCGTCACGGGCAGGCGCCGGAACGGCGACGGCGATCCGTTGGGGCCGAATTCCGAAATCGGACGCAAACTCAAACAATATTACGACGAGCTGGTCTCCGACAATGTGCCGGATCGCTTCGCCCAGTTGCTCAGCCAACTGGAACAGGCCGAACCCGCACAGAAGAAGGACTAGGGACATGGCAGCGGTCTCCCAAGGCTTCAAGACCGATCTGCTTGGGGCGATCCCGAGCTTGCGGGCCTTTGCCGTGTCGCTGACGCAGAATGCCGACAAGGCCGATGACCTCGTTCAGGAAACGTTGGTCAAGGCCTGGGACAAGCATGAAAGCTTCCAGCCCGGCACCAACCTCAAGGCATGGCTTTTCACGATACTGCGCAATGAATTCTATTCGCAAATGCGCAAGCGCGGTCGCGAGGTGCAGGACAGCGACGGCATCATGACGGCCCGGCTTGCAGTGCACCCGGCCCAGCACGGCCAGCTCGACCTCAAGGATTTTCGCGGCGCACTCGAGCAATTGCCGGAGGACCAGCGCGAAGCCATCATCCTGATCGGCGCATCGGGTTTTTCTTATGAGGAGGCCGCCGAAATCTGCGGGTGCGCGGTCGGAACGATCAAAAGCCGCGTCAGCAGGGCCCGCACGCGCCTGCAGGAAATCCTGAAAATCTCAGGTGAGGACGAGTATGGCCCCGACGCGATTTCGGCTCAGGTCACGGGAACGGCCGCGCATTGAAATGCGGGGCCGCATAACGGCGATTCGGACGTTGTCGCGTCAGTCTCAGCCAGGGGAGCCGCGACCATAGGCCAGCGCCACGGCCTCGACGAGGTCTTCGCCCGAATAGGGCTTGGTGACCAGCCTTACCCCCGGGAAAGACGCCTTGATCTCATCCGCATCCGAATAACCGGACGCAAACACGAACGGGACGCCGGTCTCACGAAGGCCCGCGGCAAATTCGAGCGTCGAGGCGCCACCCAGCATCAGGTCGACAATGGCCGCGTCGAAATCCTTCGCGACCTTCCGGCCATCGACCTCGGCCAAATCGCGGGCAACCACCACCTCGCCTGCACCGTGGTCACGGCAGAGTTGCTCGACATCCATGGCGATGAGGAATTCATCCTCCAGGACAAGAATGCGCAATCCATCAAGTAATTGGGGCACAGGCAATTGCTCCTTGAAACGCCGGGAGTCATGATCGTAATTTGGTGTGTTGTCATTTAAAAAAGACATCCGCCGACAGGCCGATCTCGGCAACGCGCAAAAACAGACCTGCTCACGGCAGGCATTCGCAAGGGGTCGAAATGCCGAGCCAGACCGGGCGCTCTTCCTCAAGCCGTCAATACCCCTGCGAGCAATGCCCGTTGCGGGCCCTGCCGGTGTTCCGGGAGTTCGAGAAGCCGGAGCTTGCCTTCATCAGCAAGTTCAAGAAGGGAGAACTCGCGGTCGACAAGGGTGCCACGGTCCTCGTGGAAGGAAGCCACAGCGCGCATCTCTACACGGTGCTGTCCGGCTGGGCGTTCCGCTACAAGCTGCTGCAGGACGGCCGCCGGCAGATCCTCAATTACCTCATGCCCGGCGATCTCATCGGTCTGCAAGGCAGCGTCATGGGGGAAATGCAGCATTCCGTCGAGGCGCTGTCGCCAATGCTGCTTTGCGTGTTCGAACGCGACAATCTGCTCGAGATCTACCGCAACCATCCGGGCCTCGCCTACGACATCACCTGGATCGCTTCGCGTGAAGAGCGGATGCTGGACGAGAACCTGCTCAGTCTCGGCCGCCGCAGCGCGATCGAACGCGCCGCCTATCTTGTCGCCTTCATCGCCAGCCGCGCCAAGGTCGTGGGCCTGAACGGCACGCAGTCCATCCAGATACCGATCACGCAGCAGCACATCGCCGATACGCTTGGCTTGTCGTTGGTTCACACCAACAAGACGATCCGCAAGCTGATGGACCGTCAGCTGATCGTCTGGCGCGACGGCGGTTGCGGCGTCGTCGACATTGAAGGTCTGAAACGGCTCGCCGGCTGGGAGGGGCTGGCCGAGGGCCGCCGGCCGCTGATCTGACCGACACCTTGCCGGGGCGGATCGGGTGCGCGTGACGGGGGTTTTCGGGTAGTTTGTCCCGACATCGGAACCTTGAGACGCAAGGCGCGTTTGAAATCGAGCAATCACAAGGAGTTAAGCAATGGCCACCGTCGCAGGGAAGACAGCCAACGAAGCGCGGACGAATCCGGATCTGGAAGCCGACATCAGGCAGCTGAAGGCCGATATCGACAAGCTCACCAAACAATTGGCCAAGACCGGTGAACACGGCTACGGCACTGCGCGGCGCGCGGCGGCCGAAGGCGTCGAACAGTTGCGCGCCCAAGGGGAGGCTGCCTTCGACAGCTTGCGCGGTAATGCCAGGGATATCGAGGCGCAGATGGTGGCAAGCGTACGCGAAAAGCCGGTGACGTCGCTGGCTATCGCCGCGGGCGTCGGCTTCCTGTTCGCGCTGCTCACGCGTCGCTAGTTCCGCCGAGATGGGACTGCTGGCATCGTTGCTCTCGGGTTTCGCCTCGGGCGAAACCGTGGCCGCCATACGTCGAGCACGGACGGCGGCCATCGTCTATATGCTTGCCGCGCTGGCGGTGTTTTGCGGTATCGGCTTCCTGGTCGGCGCGGCCTATATCTGGGCATCGGCCCGCTATGGATCGCTGGCGGCGGCGATTGGTTTCGGTGTCGGCTTTCTGGTCATCGCAGGCCTTGTTCTTTTGACCCATCGGCTGATGTCGGGCACGCGGATGCGCCGCGAGGCTAGGCGGCGCAAGACCGATATGAAAGCGATCGGCATTACGGCCGCGCTCGCTGTGCTTCCGGCATTGCTCAAAGGTGGGCTCAAGGGAAAAGGTGGGCTCGGGGTTATTCTTGGTCCGGCCGTGGCACTCGCGGCCTATGCCATCTACCGCGAGAATGTGAAGTCCGACACCGACCACCACCCGGATGCCGGCGAGGGGTAGTCGCGCCGGCGGCCATGCTCACGTCATCTCGACAGATCTTCCAGCGGCATCGATATTTCGGCGAAGACCCCATCGCGCCGGAATTCGTGGGTTACTTCGCTCGAAATGACCTTGGCCAGGCTGCGCCGGATGAGGATCGAGCCGAAGCCTTGCCGCTCGGGCGGCGCTACTTCAGGACCGCCGCTTTCGCGCCAGGTGAACACCAGGCGCCTGTCACCATTCTTGCCTTGCGCTTTCCAGTCGAGATCAACCTTGCCTGACGCAACCGACAGTGACCCATACTGCAGCGCGTTGCTGGCCAGTTCGTGCAAGATCAGCCCGAGGCCGACGGCTTGATCGGGCGACAGCAGCAGATCGGCGCCCGAGATTGCCAGCTGCGGCTGGGCGGCGTTGTCGAAAGGCCTGATCTCGATCTGGACGAGTTCGCGGATGCCGATACCGCGCCACTCGCGGTCGGACAGCAGGCCATGGGCGATACCCAGGGCTTGAAGCCGGGCGCTGAAGGCTTTGAGGAATTCGCTCGGCTGGCGGGCATGGCGCACGGTCTGCGTCGCCAGCGCCTGGACCGTCGCCAGCGTGTTCTTGACCCGGTGGTTGAGTTCACGCAGCAGGAGCCGTTGCCGTTCGTCACCGAGCTTGCGTTCCGAAATGTCGTAGTTGACGCCGAAAATCAGCGTCGGCTTGCCTTCGCCATCGCGCTCGATGACACGGCCGCGCGTGGCCACCCATCGCGGTGGATGGAAGCCATTCACCCGGTATTCGCCAAAATAGTCGTCACTGCCGGTCAAGGCATCACGAAAGCTGGTTTCGGTCTGGTGGACGTCGCGTGGATCGATGGCTGTCAGAACATCGCGGGCCCGCAACCTTGTCGAGCGCGGCAGGTTGAACAATTCCGGCAATCGGACGTCGCAGTCGATGACGTCGGTGCGGACGTCCCAGGCCCAACTTGCCAGCGAAGCAGCATCGAGGGCGACGGCGCGCCGCTTTTCCTCGCGCGCGAGCGCGGCTTCGGCGACAGCGCCGGTGCGGGTCGCGTGCTTCAGGGTGAACAGGCTGCCGGCGAGGCCGGCGAGCGTTTTCAACTGGTCGAGCCTGGAGCGGGACGGGTGGGCACCCGGCTTGCGGTGCATGACGCAAAGGGTTCCGATCCGCGCTCCCGCGACAATGATCGGGACGCCGGCATAGAAGCGCACATGATGCTTGCCGGTCACCAGCGGATTGGCATGGAAACGCTGGTCGGCTGCTGCGTCCGTCACCACCATCGGCTCATCGCCAGCGGCGATGGCGTGCGCACAGAAGGAGATGGCTGTCGTAATCTGTGTTTCTTCCATGCCAGAACAGGATTTGAACCATTGCCGATCGAGGTCGACAAGTGTGACCAGCGCGATCGGCGCGCGCATCACGGCGGCGGCAAAGCCGCCGATGCGGTCGAAATCCGGGTCGGGCGCCGTATCAAGCATCTCAAGCCAGTGCAACACGGCCAGCCGGTGCTCGTCCTGCACGGCGCGCGCAACCTCGGCCGGCAGACCGGCTGCTGTTTCCACCCTGCTATTCAAACCAAGTTCCCGTGACTTGTCTTGATGTCCTTGCCGTCGCCGGCCCGGGACAGCCCTGCAGCCGGAACCATCCTTGCGAGGGACCGTTACCCGAGCGTGATTTGCCGATCGCGTCAGCCGACGCGAAACCAGACGAGGACCCGCCATGGCCAGGAACATTCCCGAAAACAAAGCGCGTCAGGGGCGGTGGGGCTGGCATGGGTTCCGAATCCTGATCGCCGGACTGCTCCTGGTGCTCGTCGCCTGGGGCGTCGCCGAGATCTACGGCGTGTTGATCAAGGCGCCGAACAGCGACGAGCAACATGTCCCCACGCCGCCGAGCACCGGTCCGGCGCCATCCGGCTGAAGTCAGCACCCTGATGGCTTCATACAGCATCAGGCGGCTTTCACCTGGGCGACGCTGGCCGGCACCAGCACATTGAGCGCTCCAGGTTTGATTTCGATCGTCGTCTCACGATCGAGCCTGACCAGTTCGCCGTCCATGACGGCACGGAATTTCCTGCCGCCGGAATGAATTTTGAGGGTCACCCTGTCGGCCTGGTGGATTTCGACATGTTCGTTGTCACGCCACTTGCCGCGCGCCACGTTGAACAAAAACTTGACCAGTTCGGCGCGCTGCTGCGCTACCGTGACGTAAATGCCGAGCACGCCACCGGCCGGATTGTCGGCATAGGGCAGGTGACCTTCGCCGAAGAGATTGTTGGTCACGCCGAGGCCGGATATGCGGGCAGTCATCTCCGCTTCACCGATGCCGAGCGTGACCTTCATTGCCGGCGGGTTCTTGATCGTTGCCCAGGCTGCCTTGGCGGAAGCGCCGATCTTGCCCAGGCGTGAGCCGAATTCCATGCCCTGGCGCAGCTGCACCATCTTGGCATGCATGCCGATCGAGAACTGATGAACGAAAGGCTGGCCATTGGCCGTAGCCATGTCGACTGCGATGATTTCGCCGTCGGCAAAGGATTTCAGCGCCGCATCGAGCGACTGCGGAATACCAAGGCCGCGCGCGAACAGGTTCATGGTGCCGGCCGGCAATATGGCGAGCGCCTTTTTCCTGCCCATCAGCCTGGCGGCCGCGGCCGAGATGGTGCCGTCACCGCCTCCGGCGAGCACGACATCGACGGTGCGGCGCGACGCAGCGCTGTCGAGGGTGTCCACGACGTCCTTGCCGGCGACGATGTCGATGCTGAGAGAGTGGCCCGCCGATTCCAGCGTCTGACGCATCCGGTCCGAAAAGGCGGCGAGATCGGTGGTGCGCAAGGTGCCGCCGTCCCGGTTCAGCACCGCTGCGAATTTCATGCCCCGCTCCGCTGCTCACTTCAACCGGCCGGGGTACCCCAGCCGACGGCTGAAACGCGGCAAACCAGGAATAGTTCCGGCAGGGCTGGAATCTCTGGCAGACCCTGGTTTTCGGCAGCGGGCGGTCAGATACGCTTCTTGGATTTGACTGATACGCTTCTTGGATTTGACTTCGGCCATCGCGGTTTTGTCGGAACAACGGCATGGTCACGACGTTGTGAACCTGCAGAGATGTCGCGTCCGATCCCCGCGAGGGGTTCAACCGGGCGCGGCATGTACGAAATCAGGCACGAGGAGAGACCATCATGATCCGCACCCTTTTAGCGACGACCGCCCTTGCGACAATGGTTGCAACCGGCGCCTTCGCGCAGAGCGCTGCAACCCCAGCCCCAGCGAACCAGCCCGCCGCCCAGGAGCCGGCCGCGACGGCGCCGGTGCCGCGCGCTGAAGGCAGCATCGTCACCAACATCATCGGCGAGACCGTCTACAATGGCACTGGCGACAATGCCGAGAATATCGGCAAGGTCACTGACGTGGTCTTCGACAAGGACGGCATGGCGAAATCCGTCGTCATCGGCGTAGGCGGTTTCCTTGGCGTGGGAACCAAGAATGTCGCCTTCGACTACGACAAGCTGCAATGGGCCGAGAAGAACGGCGATCGCTGGCTGGTGGCGCAGACCACCAAGGACGAACTGAAGGCGCATCCGGAGTTCGACAGCAAGGCTTACGCGCCGGCCCCGGCCGCAGCGACGACCGCACAAGCGCCGGCCACATCGACCGACACCGCACAGCAGTCCACGAACGCCGAGCCGGTCAAACAGGCTGATGGCAACCTGGCCACAAACATCATCGGTGAAAATGTCTACAACGGCACCGGCGATGACGCCCAGAAGATCGGCGATGTGAACGACATCGTGCTGACCAAGGAAGGCAAGGCGCAGTCGCTGATTATTGGCGTCGGCGGGTTCCTGGGCATGGGCGAAAAGAACGTGGCTTATGATTTCGCCAAGGCGCAGTGGGCACAGAAGAACGGCGACCGCTGGCTGGTGGCGCAGACCACCAAGGAAGAGCTGCAGGCGCAGCCGGATTTCAACCGCAAGGCCTATGATCCGGCGCCGGCAACGACGGCATCCAATGAACCGGCGCCAACCGCGCCCGCCGCGGCGCCGTCCGCCGCGACAGCTCCCGCCGCCGCTCCGGCGGACAAGACCGCGGCGGCGCCGGCTGACGCCACGGCTCCTGACCAGACACAGACCGCGGCCATCGACAAGTCCAAGCTTACCGAGATGCCGGTTGGAGAGATCAGGGGCGACGACCTGAAGGGCACGACGGTCTATGGCGCCAACGACGCCAAGGTCGGTGAGATCGGCGATGTGGTGCTGACCCCCGACAAGAAACCCGACGCCGTGATCGTCGATGTCGGCGGCTTCCTCGGCATTGGCGAGAAGGAGGTCGCGGTCGGCATGGATAATTTGAAGTTCATGACCGACAAGAACGGCAAGAAGTACCTTTATACGACCTTCACCAAGGAGCAGCTCGAGAAGCAAGCGGCTTACGACAAGGGCTCCTACGCCCAGAAGCGCGACGAGCAGCGTCTGATCGTCCGGTAGGCAAGGATACTTCGACAGGTAAGGATACTTCGATAGGCAAGGATCCAGGGCGGTAGGGTAATCCCCCTACCGCCCTGCTTGCGAGCTGGAGTATCCAGTCACTCCGTTTTCCGTCAGTTCCAAGAGGGCAAGCGACTGGTCGAGATGTTCAGCCCGCCAGGCGAGCAGCCTTTCGGCGAATTCCAGCCGAGTGGAACGATGTGCTGGGCTGCCGGCGAGGTTCTTCAATTCGCCAGGGTCGTCCTCCATGTCGAAAAGCAGCGGCGGCAGGCCGCCGCCAAAATGCACGTATTTGAATTTCTTCGTGCGGATGACAGCGAGGTTGCACTGGCGCGAGGTGATGCCGAAGTGCCGTTCGGCTTCACCGCCGGCGATCGAGCGAAAGTCGAACTCCCAGTGCGCGGCGTCGCGCCAAATGGCGGGCGTTCCACCGCTCAGGAAGGGTTTCAGCGAGCATCCGTCAAGGTGCGGTTCGGGAGCCACGCCGAGCAGGTCGATGAGCGTAGGCAAAATGTCTACCGCTTCGGTGAAGCGATCGACAGCGCTGCCGGCAGCCTTGCGGTGGCGTGGATCGCGGATGATCAGCGGGATATGGTAGCTGCCGTCGAAATAGCCGCCCTTGCCCAGCATGAAGTGGTCGCCCATCATTTCAGCATGGTCGGAGGTGAGCACGATGATGGTGTTGTCCCACGCGGCTTCGGTCTTCAGCGCTTGCCACAGGCGGCCGAGCTGCGCGTCCACCTCCGAGATCATGCCGTAATAGATCGCTCGGATGCGGCGGAAATCATCCTCGCTCCAGTCGTGCACTTTGCCCGTGGCGCCGGGGCGGAACTTCGCTCGTTTTTGGCGATCGAGATCATAGGCGACGTAGGGGTGGCCCTGAGATTCGGCGCGCCAACTTTCCGCGCGGTGAAAAGCGGGGCCGTCCGCGGGATCGTATTGAGTGTTGTACGGTTCCGGTACGATGAAGGGCGGATGCGGGCTGATAAAGGAGAGATGCGCAAACCACGGCGTGGCCTCGTCCTGCTCGCCCAGCCAGCGGATGAACTCGCCGGCAAGGAAGGCCGTCGGCGTCTGGTCCCTGGAGTAGACGGGTGGCGCTTCGGTCACCGCACCGTCGACCTCGCCCACCGGACGATGAATGTCAGGACTTCCAGCGCCGGCATCGATGCCTTGCTGCTTCAGCCAAGACAGCCACTGCTTCTGATGTTCGGGCAGCAATTGGCGCGCCGTGAAGCCGGGCAGAACACCCTCATAGCTGTGCAACCGCGGATCGGCCGGTGCAAGCTGGCGCGGATCGAGCGACACATCGGTATAGCCGAACAAGGTCGGATCGTAACCGACGCTGCGCGCGGCGAGCGCAATATTGCCATGGCGGGCGTCGAGCGGCGTGCCGTTGCGGCAGACACGATTGTTCATCTGATAGAGGCCGGTGTAGAGGCAGGCACGGGCCGGTGAGCAAGGCGCCGCGCCGCCATAATGGCGCTTGAACAGCACGCCGTCGGCGGCCAGCGCATCGGCATTCGGCGTCTTCACCTGGGGATGGCCGACAGCCGACAGGCAATCGCCGCGCCACTGGTCGCAAGTGATGAGAAGGACATTTGGCCGCCTGCCTTTTCCAGTCACTTGCGCTTACCCCTCTCCAGCACGTCGAATGCGCACATGGAACCGATTCCATCCAACGCGCAAGACCAGGGCTGTTTGCTAAACGGTGAACAAGGATCTTGGGATTGTTCACTTTTAAGGCACAGTCCATCCTGTGTTTGCAGCCTTTGCCATACTCGCTCGTATCCTCATATTGGCCAGGAGAGCGGCGAGGGCCGCACAAGCACCAAGGGAAGGAGCAGAGACCATGCTCGACCAGATCAAGGGCCTGCATCACGTCACCTCGATGGCCAGGGATGCACGGCAGAACAATGATTTCTTCACCCACAAGCTCGGCCTGCGCCGGGTCAAGAAGACGGTCAATTTCGACGCGCCCGACGTCTACCATCTCTATTATGGCGACGAGGCCGGCACACCCGGTTCGGTGATGACCTATTTCCCGTTTCCCAACATCGGCAAGGGCCGTCCTGGTGTCGGCGAAGTCGGCACCACGGTCTATTCCGTGCCGGAAGGCGCGCTCGCCTCTTGGGAAAAACGCTTCACCGACGAAGGCGTAACCAATGTCGCCCGCGAGGAAAGCTTTGGCGAGAAGCGGCTCGCATTTGCCGGCCCGGACGGCGATGGCTTTGCACTGGTCGAGGACAAGGCCGACGGCAGAGCGCCCTGGGTGAAGGGCGGTATTGCCGCGGACGAGGCGATCCGCGGCTTTCACTCGGTTTCGCTGAGACTGAAGGATGGCGGCGCCACCGAGGAGCTGTTGAAGTTCATGGGTTACGAGGAGGTCGACAAGTCAGGCAATGTCAGGCGGCTCGCCGTCAAGAACGGCAATGGCGCCGATTTCGTCGATATCGAAACGCTGCCGACCGCACCCTTCGCCGATCTCGGCGCCGGCTCCGTTCATCATGTCGCCTTCGCCGTCGAGAATCGCGCCAAGCAGCTCGAAGTGCGCAAGGCGCTGATGGATACGGGTTATGGGGTGACGCCGGTGATCGACCGCGATTATTTCTGGGCGATCTATTTCCGCACGCCGGGCGGCGTGCTGTTCGAAGTCGCCACCAATGAGCCGGGTTTCGACAAGGACGAGGACACCGCCCATCTCGGCGAGGCGCTGAAGCTGCCGACGCAGCATCAGCATCTGCGGCCATATCTCGAACAGCATCTGCAGAAGCTGGAGGGCTGAGACGATGAGCAAGGACGCTTACGCCCATAGGGTGCTGCCTGGTTCGCCGGGTGGTCCGCTGCTTTTCGTTTTCCATGGCACTGGCGGCGACGAGAGCCAGCTTGTCTCGCTGGGGCGCGATCTCGCGCCCCAGGCCACCATTGTCTCGCCGCGGGGCGATGTGTCGGAGCAAGGTGCCGCGCGCTTCTTCCGCCGCACCGGCGAGGGCGTCTATGACATGGACGACCTGGCGCGGGCCACGGCCAAGATGGCGGGCTTCATCCAGGCCCATGTCGAGGCGGCGAAGCCATCGGCCGTGCTGGGCCTCGGCTATTCCAATGGCGCCAACGTCCTGGCTTCGCTGGTGTTCGAAACCCCTGACCTGTTCGACGCCACGGTGCTGATGCATCCGCTGATCCCGTTCGAGCCGCAGGTGAAGGGCAGCCTTGCCAGTCGTCACATCCTGGTGACCGCCGGCAGGCGCGATCCGATCTGCCCGCCGAACCTGACGGCGCGGCTCGAAGCCTATTTGCGCGCCGACGGAGCCGATGTCACAGTGGAGTGGCACGAAGGCGGGCACGAGGTGCGGCCAAACGAAATCGAAGCGGCGCGGCGGCTTTTCGCCACCATCGCCCAAGGAGTGTAGAGATGCCCGATCAATTGCCAGAGATCGAACTTGAAGATCGCGGCTCCAAGGGTCGCTACGTCCTGCGCGGCGCCGGCGGTGCCGAGGCGGAGATGACCTTCACCAAGATCGGCGAGCACCAGCTGATCATCGATCACACCGAAGTGCCGGACGCCTTTCGCGGCCAGGGCGCCGGGCTTCGGCTCGTCACCCGTGCCGTCGAGGACGCGCGGGCAGCAGGCAAGAAGATCATTCCGCTCTGCCCGTTCGCCAACGCCCAGTTCCGCCGTCACCCGGAATGGGCGGATGTGCTGAAGCAGTAGCCCCGCAAACACAAAGCGGATGTGCAGGAACAGAGCTAAACGGGCGGCCATAGCCGTCCCGTTGGCTTTGTAATTTGCCCCGGCGGCACATCTTGCCTAGATATGATACATCGCCCCGCCGACAAACAGACCGAATGATCCCCCATATGACCGAAACAGACCTCGTCCCCGTCTTTGACGGCCACAACGACACGCTGCTGCGTTTGCACCAGGCGAAAGACGCGGACGTCGAGAAGCTGTTCATCGAAGGGAAATCGGGCGGCCATATCGACTTGCCGCGCGCCAGGGCCGGCGGATTCGCCGGCGGCATGTTCGCCATCTTCCCGCCGCCGGTCGAGAAAGCGCGGCGCAGCGCCGTGCCTTCGGCGCCGAGCGACAGCGAGCCGCTGCCGCCCGAGGTGCCGCGCGCCGATGCGCTCAACTCGACGATCGCGATGGCGTCCATCCTCTTCCGGCTGGAGCGCGCCGGCGCATTGGCGATCTGCCGCAGCGCCGGCGATGTGCGCAATGCCATGGCGCAAGGCACGATTGCCGCGGTGTTCCACATCGAAGGCGTCGAGGCCATCGATCCCGAACTCACCATGCTCGACGTGCTGCATGCCGCGGGCCTGCGCTCGCTCGGCATCGTCTGGAGCCGGCCCAATGCGTTCGGTCACGGCGTGCCGTTTCGCTTTCCGTCCTCGCCGGACACCGGTCCGGGCCTGACCGATGCCGGCAAGGCGCTGGTCAAGGCCTGCAATGAACTGAGGATCATGATCGATCTCTCGCATCTCAACGAGAAGGGTTTTCGCGACGTCGCGGCGCTTAGCGATGCGCCGCTGGTCGCCACCCATTCCAACGTGCATGCGATCTGCGGCCATTCGCGCAACCTCACCGACTGGCAGCTCGGCGCGATCCGCGACTCCGGCGGCATGGTCGGGTTGAACTTCGCCACCGGCTTCCTGCGCGAGGACGGCCGCATGAATGCCGACACCAGCCTCGACATCATGGTGCGTCATATCGATTCCCTGCTGCAGGCTTTGGGTGAGGATGGCGTCGGTCTCGGTTCGGATTTCGACGGCGCCATGATCCCGGCGGTCATCGGCGACGTTGCCGGCCTGCCGAAACTCATCGATGCGCTGGCGGCGCGCGGTTTTGGCCGCGCGCTGATCGAAAAGATTGCCTACCGCAACTGGCTAAGCATGCTGGAAAGAACGATAGGTTAGGACGCCTTATTCGAAGCCCATGCGCTTCAGCCAGTCCTTGCCGACGCCGCGATCGCGAATGATCGGCAGCGGGTTTTCCGCATCGAGCCGAGCGCAAATGCGATAGACCTCCAGCGTCTCGGCGCTCATCTCGCCGCGCTTGTAGAAGAACATGGCGGCGGCATAGCGCGTGCGGCCAGACCATTTCTCGCCGAGCGGCGTGTTGACCAGCTCCCACTGTTCGGCGGCTTCACCTTCTTCCTGTTGCTTGCCCGCTCCCTCGGTCATGGTCAGAAATCCGCCGGCGGATTGGCGGTACGGCGGTCGAGCTTGATGAAGGGTCGCGCCACCACCTTGGCCCGTTTCATCAGCTTCTGGTACTGCAGCTCGCGCATGGCGTAGATCTCGACCCAGAGGTCTTCCACGACGGTATCGCCATAGGGCCGCGCCAGCGAGGCGATGGCGATGTTGCGCTTGGCCATCGGCGACCACATGGCGGCGCTGACCAGGCCGACCTCCTGGCTCTTCCTGTGATAGACGATCGCGTGTTCGGCCGGGATGTTGCCTTCAATCTCCAGTCCGACGAGGACATGCCGAAGCTTGCGTTTGGCGCGGGCCTCGAGGATGGCGCGGCGGCCATTGAAATGGCCCTTGTCCAGATCGACCATGAAGCCGAGCCCGATCTCGTCGGGCATGCGCAACCGGTCGGCGCGGATGGCATGTTCGGCGGTGGTGAAATCGGCGTTGGCGACTATCAGCCCAGCCTCGATACGGGCACGGTTGAGGGCGGTGTAGCCGATTGCCCTGATGCCGCGCAGTTCCCCAGCTGTCATCAGCCGATCCCACAGGCTCAGCGCCTTTTCGGCCGGAACGAACAGTTCGTAACCGAGATCGCCGGTAAAGCCGGTGCGTGAAATTATGGCCGTGCCGCCGTCGTGCGGGAATTCGGCAAGGTCGAATATTTTCAGCCTCTCGACACCGGCAAAACCGGCGTCGCGCAGCACAGCGAAGGATGTGGGCCCCTGCAAGGCGAGCCCGGCGACGGCCTCGGTCTCTTCCTCGACGATGACGTCGAAACCAAGGGCGCTGTCCAGCAGCCACGGCAGATGCCGCTCCTGCGAACACAGCCGGAAGCGGGTCGGCGAAAGTCGGAACAGCGTCCCGTCGTCCAGCACAAAACCCTCGTCGTCACACCAAGCGGTGTAATGAACGCGGCCGGTCCTGAGCTTGGTGACATCGCGCAAGGTGACGCGGTCGAGGAAGGCCTGGGCATCCGGTCCTTCGATCCGGTATTTGGTCATCGGCGAGATGTCGAAGAGTGCTGCCTGGCTGCGGATGGCGAAGTATTCGAGCTCCTCGTCCCAAAGCGAATGCGGCGCGCGGTAGCCGGCCCAATTGTACCAGTCCTGGGTCTTGGCCAGCGCATCGAGGCGCGGCTGGAACGGCGTGCCGAGGCGCAGCGTGCGGAAGTGGGATTGGGCTGCGATGCGGGCTGTCAACGGAATGGAGGCTTGATGGGTCATGATGGCGCCATGGAGTGCAGCGTCGGCCAGTTGAGACATCAAGTCACCCCTTCATCGCAATGACGCGCCGCGCGGCATTCAATCCTGGCGCACCGGAAACTCCACCACCAGGATGCGAACCCGCGCCGGCCAGGAACAGCCCGTCGAGCGGCGTGTCGTAGCCCGACCAGCCGGACACGGGACGCGAGATCAGCATCTGATCGGCCTGCAATTCACCGTGGTGCCAGTGGCCACCCGGCATGCGGTAGCGCTTCTCGATGTCCGCAGGGGTGAGCAGTTCGGCATGAATCACCGTCTTGCCGATGCCAGGCGCATAGGCTTCCAACTGGGCCATGATTGCCTCGAGGAATTTCGGCTTGCCGGCATCCCAGCTCTCTTTCAACCGATAGGGCGCGTATTGCACCACGGCGGACAGCACGCAGGCGCCGTCGGGCGCGAGCGACGGATCGGCGAGACTGGGCAGCGTGATTTCCATCACCGGCTCGGGCGAGAACTCGCCATATTTGGATGGATTGAAGGCACGTTCGACGTGGTCGGGAGAGGACGCGATCACCAGTCGGCCCTTATGGCCGGCGGCGTCGACATCGGCAAACCGCGGCGGCCGGTCGAGCGCCAGATGGAGCTTGGCGGCATCGCCCCTCATGCGGATGTTTTTCACTTTGCGCACGAAGCCGGTGTCGATCTCGCGCGGTCCGACGAGATCGAGGAAGGTGGTCGTCGGATTGATGGCCGAGACGATCGTTCGGGCGCGAAGCTCCTCGCCATTGTCGAGGGCAACGCCGACGGCGCGGCCTTTCTCGACAATGATCCTGGCGACGGGCATCGATGCGCGGATCGTGACGCCAGCCTTTTCGGCAGCCGTGCGGATGGCGGCGACCACCGCGCCCATGCCGCCCTTTGGCAGCAATTGCGCTCCGGCCGCACCGCCGCTCTCTCCGCTCAGACGATAATAGAGGCCGAGCAGCGAGGTCGGCGAGCGCGGGCCGAGATGGCTGCCGAGCGTGGCGTCGAAGGCGAGCAGCCCCTTCAGCCTGTCGTCGGCGAGTTGTTCGTCAAGCAAGTCGGCAACGTTCATCAAAAGCACGCGCAGGAAGTCGCGCATGTCTTCCTTGCCAAGTTTCTTCAACGCCACTGCGGTATGGCCGAGCGAAGCGGCCTCCAGCAGCGACATGCCGCCGAGATCGGGCGGTCGGTGCGACAGGAAGGGTTTCAGGATGCCGGCATAGCGTAGCAATTGTGCGCGCAATTCCTTCCAGGCGGACTGTTCCGACGGACTGGCGCCGGTCAGCACCTCGCCATAAGCGCCATGCAGGACAAGCGGCAGTCCATCTATCGACAGTGCGACCGACGGCAGGAAGTCGGCGCGAGCGATCTGCAGCCCATGCTTTTCCAGCTCCAGCGTTTTCACCACATCGGGATGCAGCCGGTTCAACACATGCGCGATGGACGAAGCGCGAAAACCGGGCGCAAATTCCTCGGTCCGCGCGGCGCCGCCGGGTTTGGCTCCTGCTTCCAGCACCAGCACCTTGCGGCCGGCCTTCGCCAGCGTGGCGGCAGCGACAAGCCCGTTGTGGCCGCCGCCGATGACGATGGCATCAAATGACGTCATGGGCCGGGCTCATATGCGAGGTGGATTTTGCGAGATCGCGCAGGATTTCGGCGGCTGCGTTGCGGCCGGGCGCACCCATGACGCCGCCGCCGGGATGGGTTGAGGAGCCGCACATATAGAGGCCGCCGACCGGCGACCGATATTGTGCATAACCGGGCACCGGACGGTTGAACAGCAACTGGTCGAAGGTCAGCTCGCCCTGAAAGATGTTGCCTTCGGTGAGGCCGACCTCGGCCTCGATCTCGCGTGGCGTGCGCACCTCCATATGGACGATGCGGTCGCGGAACCCGGGTGAATAATCCGATATCTGCGCAATCACGCTTTCAGCAAAACCGTCACGATCGGCGTCCGTCCACTCGCGACCAGCGATCTTGGGCGGAGCGTACTGAACGAAGCAGCTCATGAAATGCTTCCCTGGCGGCGCCATGGTCGGGTCGAGCGTCGTCGGGATGACCATGTCGAGGAACGGATCGGCGGACCAGCGGCCGGCCTTCCAGTCGTCATATGCGCGCTCCATGCGCTCCATCGAATCGGTGAAATGCATGTCGCCGCGATAGACCGGCGAGTCCTTCGGCAGCGCCGGGAATTCCGGCAGCGAATCGAGTGCTATGTTGACCTTTCCGGAGGATCCGCGAATCTTGAAGTTCTTCACCCGGCGCAGGAAGATGTCGGGCAGTTCCTTCTCCTCGACCAGCTTCAGGAAGGTGCGCTTCACGTCGGCATTGGAGACGACCAGCTTGCCGTAAACCTCCTCGCCGCCGGCCAGCACGACGCCCCTGGCCTTGCCACGGCTCACCAGCACATGGTCGACCTCGGCGCCGGTGCGTATGATTCCACCCGAGGCCTTGAACGAGGCGGCCAGCGCCTTGGTCACGGCGCCCATGCCGCCGCGCGCATAGCCCCAGGCGCCGACCGATCCGTCGACCTCGCCCATATAGTGGTGCAGCAGCACGTAAGCGGTGCCAGGCGACATCGGCCCGAGTGCCGTGCCGATGATGCCGGACAGGGCGAAGTTCGCTTTGATGACGTCGGTCTCGAAATATTCGTCGAGGAACTCCGAGATCGACATGGTCCAGAAGCGCAGCGTCAGCGCCATTTCCTCGGCGGAGAGACCCGCGAATTTCTTGCCGAGATAGAGCAGTTCGCCGAGGTCGCGCGGGCGCAGACTGGTCGGATCCGGCGCGGTGCGCATCAACAGCGGCTGGATGAAGCGGCACTGCCGCGTCACGTCGCGGGCGTAGCGGTCATAGGCCTCGGCGTCCCTTTTGGAGAAACGAGCGAATTCCCGCCGGTGCGCGTCGTGGTCGCGGTAGTTGGCGAGGTAATCGCCATCCCGGGTGAACACCGCGCCGCCCTCATAGGAGATGACTTGCAGGCCGAAGCGGGGGAGCTCCAGATCGCGCATGATCTCGGGCCGGAACAGCGAGCAGACGTAGGAGCAGTTGGAGTAGAGGAAGCCCGGCGTCAGCTCGCGGCTGGTGGCCGCACCCCCGACCCAGTCGTTCTTCTCCGCAACCAGCACGTCGAGGCCGGCGCGCTGCAGGTAACAGGCGTTGACCAGGCCGTTGTGTCCGCCGCCGATGATGATCGCATCCCAAGCTTTCATTGTGGCCCAGTGCTCATCTGCTCCCGCTCTTCATTTCTGCGTGATCTGTCCCCTAATGCGTGGAATTTGGCACGGCACCAGCCATTGTGTCCAGCCATACTGAATGAATGTTCAACAAATGATATTGCGTTTTTCCGGACATGAGTTACGCTTTGCCGACGTTCGAACCCAGTAATCCGTCCATTGGGAACCGAGGCTGATGATTTGAATGGCAGACGCCACCCCGGAATATGACGAGGCCGCCATCATGAGCTGGGAGGCCATGCAGAAGGTGCTTGACAGTGCGAGCACCGTCCCACTCATCTTCGCGGGTGGAAGCCGGATGCAAAGGGATAGCCGGCGATGCTGGAGACCATCACACGCATGAAAACGGCAGACGCCAGGGACGCGCTTCTTGAATCGGCGCGGAAAGCCGAATCCGAGAAGCGCGGGCGCAAGGCCTCGAAGGAGGTCAGGCAGCTTCAGCTCATCGAGGCGACGATCGATTCGCTCGCCAAGCGCGGCTATTCGGAAACGACGATGGCCGATGTCGCCGACGGCGCCGGCCTGTCGCGCGGCATCGTCAATTTCCATTTCGAGAGCAAGGAAAAGCTGCTCGTCGCGACGCTGCAATTTATGTACGACGAGTATTCCGCGCACTGGCGCAATGCCTTGCAAAAGGCAGGAGACGATCCCGCGCGTCAACTCCAGGTTCTCGTCGCGGCCGATTTCGACCGCTCCATCTGCAACAAGCGCAAGCTTGCCGCATGGTGCGCCTTCTGGGGAGAGGCCAAGTCGCGGCCGACCTACCAGGCGCTGAGCAGCGCGCGGGATGCCGTTTACCAGAATATATTCATCGACCTGTGCGCGGCTCTGAAACAGAGCGGCGGCTACGCCTATGAGCCGCAGGTCATGGCGCTGGCGCTCAGCGCCATGCTGGAAGGCTTGTGGCTGCGGTTGATGATGGGAACCGAGGACACCACGCGGGAGACCTCCTTGCAGGCGGCCAATGAATTCCTGTCGGCGGCTTTTCCGAAACACTACCCGCTGAAGGCCGCCAGCCCAACGAGATCATAAGAAAAGACGAAACCATAAGAAAACCGCAGAGGATGGAACGGCAATGAAGACACTGACAAGACGCCTGACGCTGACGCTCGCGCTGGCGGGAACACTGGCGGCTTCGGCCGCGGCGCTGGCGATCGCCGCCGACAAGGATCTGATCGTGTTCGACTGGTCAGGCTATGAGGATCCGAGCTTCCACCCGAAATATGTCGAGAAGAACGGCGATTCGCCGACCTTTGCCTTCTTCGGCGACGAGGACGAGGCGTTCGAAAAGGTCCGTTCCGGCTTCAAGGCCGACCTTGGCCATCCCTGCTCGCAGAGCGTGACGAAGTGGCGCGAGGCGGGCCTGCTGCAACCGCTCGATACCTCGAAGATCACGGGCTGGAAAGACCTCAATCCCGGCATCATGGCGATGAAAAATCTCGCCACGACCGAGGACGGGAAAGCCTGGTTCATGCCTTGGGACTGGGGCAACACGCAGCTCACCTACAACTCCTCCAAGATCGACGAGAAGGACGTGCAGTCGCTGAAGGCGTTCGCCGATCCGAAGTTCAAGGGCCGCGTTTCGATCGGCGACAATGTCGACGATGCCTATGCGCTGGCGAGCCTCGCCATCGGCCTGAAGGACTGGACCAAGATGACCGACGACCAGTTCAAGCAGGCCTCCGACTTCCTGCGCCAGGTGCACAAGAACGTGCGCTCCTACTGGACCGATACCACCGACGTCGTCCAGCTTCTGAGCGGCGGCGAGGTCGATCTCGCCTGGGCCTGGAACGATGCGACCGTGCAGTCGGTCGCTGCCGGCGTGCCGATCAAGTCGAAGAAGGACACGGCGGAAGGCATCTCGACCTGGGTGTGCGGCTACGTGCTGTTCAAGGATGCGCCCGGCAATACCGACAAGGCCTATGACTATCTCAACGCGGTCAACGATCCGGAGACCGCCAAGGTGCTGGTCAAGGACTGGGGCTACGGCCAGGCCAACGCCAAGGGCATGGCCGGCGTCGATCAGGCCATCCTGAAGGAAAAGGGCTATGACGACGTGCAGAAATTCGTCGACAAGACGCTGTTCCAGCAGCCGCTCCCGTCAGATCTCAAGCTCAAGATGATCGCCGAGTTCGAGAAGATCAAGGCTGGCTATTGAACGACCAGACAGAAAGAACCGACGTTGTTATCGTCGGCGCCGGCTTCACCGGCCTGTCGGCGGCGCTCGAGTTGAAGAGGGCCGGCGTCGGCTTCCTGCTGCTCGAGGCACGCGACCGCGTCGGCGGGCGGGTCGAGGCCATGTGGAACGGGCTTGGCGAGCGCATCGACAGCGGCGGCCAGTTCCTGTGCGAGGACATGCCGCAGCTGATGGAACTGGCCCAGGCTCGTGGCAAGACCTTCGTCGAGACTTATGTCGAGGGCGATTTCATCACTTGCCCGTCAATGTCGGTCGGCCGGGCCGAGCGGACCTATCGCGCCTCGATGGCGATCCGCGAACGCATGAACAGCATCGAGCCCAACGATCCCGCCATTGCGGGATTGACCGTTGCCGAGTGGCTGGAGCGGCAGGATGACGTGGGCGAGGCCAAGGCGGCCTTCCGGTCGATGATCGAGGGCCTGTGGTGCCTGGCATTGGAGAAGGTACCGCTCTGGTATCTGATCGACAATGACCGGCGTATCACCAACGAGGTGCCGGAGCTGCAATATTCCCTGCGCGAGACCATGCAGTCGTTGGCCGATGATCTGGCGGAGGACCTCGGCGACCGGGTGAGGCTCGGTGAACCTGTCACCCGCATCGAATACGGTCCGCCAGGGGTTCGTGTCGTCTCGAGCAATAGCGTGATCGAAGCGCTAGAAGTTCTGGTCGCCGTGCCGCCGGCGACAGCCGCGAAGCTCGATTTTACGCCCGCCTTGCCGGCAGCCCTGGAAACGGTGCTCGGCGCCTGGGAAAGCGGCGCGGTGATCAAGGTCCTGGTGCGCTATCCCAAGCCATTCTGGCGCGAGCGGGATTTGAGCGGGATGGTGATGTGGCGCGATCTGCCGGGGCTGTTTGCCTGCGACGCCAGCAGGGATCCCGATCATGCGGCGCTTGTCGTCTTCGTTGGCGGACCGCTGGCGCTGCGCTGGCACGAACTCGGCGAGTCGGATCTGCGGACACAGGTGACGACGGAGCTTGTGGAGGCGCTCGGTCCGGAGGCGGCGGATGTTCTCGATTTCAGCCGCCGTGACTGGACGCATGATCGCTGGAGCGGCGGTGCCTATAGCGACCTGATCGTCGATGTGTCGGCGAGGGGTGCCGAGCGCGCCATCCTTGCCGGCGCACCGCCGGTGCATTTCGCGTCGTCGGAATTGTCGCCGTCATTCCCGGGCTATGTCGAGGGCGCGATCGTGGCCGGGCGTATCGCGGCGCGCAGGATCATCGCCGGAGTTCAGTCGGCCATCGCGACCAACGCTTCCGGATCATAGGCGAGGCGAATCGAGGTGCCGACTGGAATGTCATCGGCGCCGAAATCGTTGGTCTCGGTCACCGAGAGCGGCTTCTCCAGGCCAGGGATTTCGACGATCAGATGGGTGATCTCGCCGAAATAGTGGCGTTCCACCACCTTGCCGGCGACCTCGAACTTGGCTGTCGCGTTGTCCCACAGCACGCGCAGGCGCTCCGGTCGGATGCCGAGCGTCGCGCCGCCGCCATTGCGCACGAAAGCCTTCGGCTTGTCGGTCTTGATACGGCCGAAACCCAGCGTGTCGACGATCAGCGAGGCGCCGTTCTCCTCGACGATCTCGGCCTTGACGAAATTCATGCCGCCAAGGAAGTCGGCGACCTGGCGGTTTACCGGGCGCTGGTAGATTTCCTTCGGGGAGGCGACCTGCGCGATCTTGCCGCCGAACATCACGGCGATGCGGTCGGACATTGCGAGCGCTTCATACTGATCGTGGGTGACCAGGACGAAGGTAATGCCGACGGCCTGCTGCAGGCGGCGCAGTTCGACCTGCATCTGCTCGCGCAGCTTCTTGTCGAGCGCCGACAGCGGCTCGTCGAGCAAAAGCACCTTAGGTTGCATCACCAGGGCGCGGGCGAGCGCCACACGCTGCCGCTGGCCGCCGGAAAGCTCGGTGGCAAGCCGCTTGCCGAGGCCGGTGAGCGAGACCTGCGCAAGCGCCTCCTCGACCCGGCGCTTCTCTTCGCCACCCTGCAGCTTCAACCGCTTCAGTCCGTAGGCGACATTCTGCTCGACATTGAGGTGCGGGAAGATCGCGTAGCTCTGGAACACCATGTTTGTCGGCCGGCGATTGGCCGGTATACCTTCCATGGGCTGGCCGCCAACCGCGATCGAGCCGCTGGTCGGATTGTCGAAGCCGGCGATCATGCGCAAGAGCGTGGTCTTGCCGCAGCCCGACGGCCCGAGCAGCGAGAAGAACTCGCCTTCCTTGATGGTCAGGGAGGCGTCGTCCAGCGCCTTGAACGCCCCATAGCTGCGGGTGACATTGCGGATCTCGATCATCGCTCTTTCGCATTGGATCCCGTCCGCGTGAGGGCGCTCGATCCGCGGCTGCTCAGGCATAGAGGCCCCCCTCGTTCTGGGTGCGTCTGGCCGCGCGGCGACGCAGGATTTCGGCGATTGTCATCAACAGGAAAGAGGCAACCAAAAGCAGCGTGCCGAGCGCCAGCACGCCGGGCAGTTTCGAGGCGAAACGCAACTGGCCCCAGATGTAGATCGGCAGCGTCGCCTCGGTGCCGGTAAGGAAGAAGGCGATGATGAATTCGTCCAGCGAGATGGTGAAGCAGACCAGCAGGCTGGAAATGATCGCCGGCGCCACCATCGGCAGCGTCACGCGCCGGAAAGTGCCGAAGGCGCTTTCGCCGAGATCGGCGGAGGCTTCCTCGAGACTGCGGTCGAAACCCTCGAAGCCGGAAGTCAGCACCGTCATCGAATAGGGAATGCAGACCAGGACGTGGCCGAGCACGACAGTGAACAGCGAAAGACCGAGGCCCAACTGCAGCATCACCAGCAGCATCGAGATGGCGACGATCACTTCGGGCAGCACAAGCGGGGCCATGATCAGACCGTTGATGGCGCGGCGGCCGGGATAGCGGTAGCGGGTGATCGAGCGGGCGGCGAGGATGCCGAGTACGGTGGAGAGGATGGCTGCCGAGACGCCGACGATCAGGCTGTTCCAGGCGGCATCGAGCAGCGCCGGCGTGCGCGGCAGGTCTTCGTACCATTGCAGGGTGAAGCCGGTCAGCGGGAATTTCGGCGTCGCCGCCGTGTTGACCGAGAAGATCGGCAGGAAGATGACGGGCAGATAGAGGAAGACGATATAGAGGAACGCATAGGCCGACAGCCAGCCGCCCGGCAGGAAGCGCCGCGCCTTCATCGCGCCATCCTTTGCAAGCCGCGGATGATCAGCACCGTGGCGCCGGCCATCAGAGAGACGATCAGCATGGTGGTGACGGAAAGTGCGGCACCGAGCGGCCAGTTGGCGGCTTTGCCGAACTGCGCTTGGATGGCATTGGCGATCATGACGCCATCCTTGCCGCCGACGAGCTTTGGCGTGACATAGTCGCCGACAGTCGGGATCATGACGATCAGCGCCGCGGAAATGATGCCTGGCGCCGACAGCGGCAAGGTCACGCGCACGAACGACCGGAAGGGTCCATCGCCAAGGTCGGTGGCCGCTTCGACCAGCGTGCGGTCGACCTTCTCCAGGGACACGAAAATCGGCAGGATGGCGAAGGCCGCCCAGGCATGGGTGAGCGTGATGATGACGGCGCTCGAATTGTAGAGCAGGGCGGTCGACGGTTCGTCGATGATGCCCAGACCCATCAGGCCGGAATTCAAGACGCCGTTATAGCCCAGGATGACCTTCCACGACATCACGCGCAAGAGATAGCTGGTCCAGAACGGGATGGTTATGAGGAACAGCCACAGGCTCTTGTGACGGCCGCCATGGAAGGAAATGAAATAGGCGATCGGGTAGGCGAGGACGACGGTGAACAGGCTGACCGTCAGCGAGATGTAGAGCGAGCGCCACAACAGATCGCGGTAGATCGGCTCGGTCAGTGCGACGCGATAGTTTTCCAGCGTGAAGGTGCGGTCGATGGTCAGGTAGTGCTGCGTCCAGAAGGAATGGGCGATGACCACCAGGATCGGCAGGACCAGAAGGATGAGAGCGTAGAGAAAGGTCGGGCTGATCAGGGCAAAGCCTTGTACAGGCTCGGATTGCAGAAGGGCATTTCGTCTGGCCCGCGTCAGGCCCAACGGGGGCGACCCTTCCGCAGCCACCGTCATTGCCAGACTCCGGGGGGACGGGCTCCGGGTGCGATCTCGATTGCTGGCCTGCACTGTCCCGCCATACGGCATCCCATTGGGCTGGCGCCGGCTATTGTTCCCCTTGCCGGCTTTCTTTCATCATGCGCGCATCCGCGGATTGAAATCAAGCGCTAATTCTGCAATATTGATTGAACGGACATTCAAAATCATGCGAGCGGGGCGGCGATTTCGGCCGTGGCGAACCGGATTGATGCCCGGAAAATTCGGGGATGATGTGGAGGCGATAATGGCGGCTGTGAGGGATCTGAAGGCACGCGAAACGGCTGGTTCTGGCGGCGACGATGCGGTCGAGCTGGCCAGGCGTCATCTCATCCAGCCCTGGCCCTACGCCGGCTCCGTCGGTTCGGAGGCGCGCGCGCTGATCGGCGAGGGCGATGGCATCTACATTACCGACAGCACCGGCAAGCGGCTGATCGACGGCCCGGCCGGCATGTGGTGCGTCAATGTCGGGCATCGTCGCGAGGAACTCGCCAGGGTGATGTACGACCAGGCGATGGCGCTGTCCTACAACACGCCCTGGTACACGATGAACGCGCCGTCGGCGGAGCTTGCCAAGCGCATCGCCGGCCATGCCCCAGGCGACCTCAGCCACGTCTTCTACACCACGGGCGGTTCCTCGGCGGTCGAGACGGCGCTGCGCTTCATGCAGTTTTACAACAATGTGCGCGGCCGGCCGGAAAAGAAGCTGATCCTGAGCCGTGGCGGCGCCTATCATGGCTCAACCTATCTCTCGGCCTCGCTCAATGGCCGCCCGCGCGACCGCGACTGGATGGATGGCGCCGACGATCTGGTGGTCAAGCTCGCCTCCCCCGACCCGTTCCGCCGGCCGAAAGGCATGAGCATCGCCGCTTTCACCCATTTCCTTGTCGACCAGTTCCGCGATACGGTCGCGCGTGTCGGTGCCGACAGAATAGGCGCGTTCGTCGGCGAACCCATACAGGCGTCCGGTGGCGTCATCATTCCGCCGGACGGCTACCTCAGGCGCATCCGCGAGATCTGCCGCGACAAGGATATTCTTTATATCTCCGACGAGGTGGTGACGGGCTTCGGACGTCTGGGCCATGTCTTTGCCTCGGGCGACGTGTTCGGCATCGACCCCGACATGATCACTTTCGCAAAGGGCGTCACCTCGGGTTATTTCCCGCTTGGCGGCGTCATCATCTCGGAGCGGCTGCTGGAGGAATTACGCCGTTCCAATCATCCCGACGCGATGTTCGGCCACGGCCTGACCTACACCAGCCATCCGGTCGGCTGTGCCGTGGCCTTGAAGAATCTCGACCTGCTGGAAGAAAGCGTGCTTGCTCACACGCAGGCGGTCGCGCCCTATTTCCAGGCGCAATTGAAGACGCTGGAAGAGCTGCCGCTGGTCGGCGAAGTGCGCGGCGTCGGGCTGATGGGCTGTGTCGAATGCGTCGCCGATCGCGAAAGCAAGGATCTGCTGCAGCTCGACAAGGATGTCGGCAAACGCATCGACGCCCACTGCCACGAGCTTGGCCTGCTGGTGCGGCCGCTGATCAACATGTGCGTTATGTCGCCGCCGCTCGTCATCACGCGCGAGCAGATCGACGACATGGTCGGCATCCTGCGCGAGGGTATTTCACGCACGATGGAAGATCTCAGGAAAGAGGGTGTGTGGCAGGGGTGAGTTTCTCCTTCTCCCCGTTTTTACGGGGAGAAGGTGCTCGAAGGCGGATGAGGAGCAGCGCTGATGGGGAGAGGGGCGCTGTCATCGGCGGCTTCGCCAATCAGCAGGGTTGTTACGCCCGGCTCCGCAGCGCGTCGTTCAAATTCCACATGTCCTTTTCTTCCGGCGCTGTTTCCAGGCCGAGCACCGGAACCTGCTGGCGCAGGTGGTCGTGGTGGGTGCGCACGCCATATTCGAGGTCGGAGAGATAAAAGCCCTCGAAAGCCTCGGACAGCATGGATTCGTTCGACCAGACCGAGAGCTGCACATCTTCCGACATGGTGTCGCGATCGATGCGGAAGGAGAGGTAGCGGGCGGCGGCCTGCTCTCGGCTCTCGTCGCGGTAGCGATAGATGGCGCCGCGCAGCAGCGTCTCACCCGTCGACAGCGGGAACTCCTGATAGAACTGCACTGATTCCGGCATCACCGACAGAACGGCGTTGGGGAAGATGCCGTAATAGACCCAGGCCTTCCTGAGATGGTCAGGCAGATGCGTCGGCTCCGGCGCGATCTTGACGTAGTTCTTCACGCTCCAGCGGCGGCCGGCATGCGGGTTGTAGGTGGCGAAGGAGCGTGAGACGCCGTTGACGAAGGGCTCGTCGAAATAGGTGGCGCCATAGAGATCCTGCAAGGCCGGATGCGCCATGGCGACATGATAGCCTTCATTGTCGACGTCGCGCACCGACTTCCAGTTGACCGGCGTCTTCTGGGTCCAAATGCCCCAGGAAGGCACCATGTCGGCGGCCTTGTAATGCGCGAATTCGGGTTCGATTGGCCTCAGCAGCTCGGCGACGGAGGGCTGTGGCCCGCCATTGCGGAAGCGGATGAAGATGAAGCCCATCCAGATTTCGAGGTCGAGCGGCATCAGGCCGAACTCGGTCTTGTCGAGGTCGGGGAAGGAGCGCGGGCGGGCGGCGCCGCGCAGCGTGCCGTCGAGATTGTAGACCCAGCCGTGAAACGGACAGATCAGCGCGTTCTTGCAATTGCCCTGGCTGTCGGCGACGACGCGGCTGCCGCGATGGCGGCACATGTTGTTGAAACCGCGTACCACGCCGTCCTTGCCGCGCACGATCAGGGCGCGTTCGCCAATGACATCCATGGTGAGGTAATCGCCGGCGTCAGGGATGTCGCAGACATGCCCGACGATTTGCCAATGATTGCGGAACACATGCTCCTTCTCCAGTTCGAGAAGGGCGTCGGAATGGTAGCTCCAGCCCGGCAGTCCCCGCCGGTCCCAATCGTTCGGGATTGCCACGTCACGGAGGTGCGGGTTCATAAAACGTCTCTTCTTTTATTGAATATGCATTCAATATAATCATATTTTGCATTGAAATGCAATGGCTTGTGGAAATGTGACTGTTCCGCAGCGAAAATGTCGGCGCTGGTTTCATGGGAATCCTGCGCCGTTGCGGGCTTCGAAAACCCCGGAAAATCCGGATCTTAGCCAGAATCCGTAACTGCCACCGATCTCTGGCTCGCGCCGCCAATCGTTCACGCGGCTACCGGTCGTGCACGCCTTGCAACTCGCCCCTCGGCCCAAAACAGCCAATGACCGACCTTGCCCGGTTTTGCCCGTATCGATGTTTCAATCCGGTTACATTGCCGGGCTCTCGTCACCTTTGCGCCGTTACAAGGCGCGATTAAATTCGTTTAATCGCAAAAAGAAAATCAACGAAGGGGATGACGATGCATGCGAAAGTCCAGATCACCAGCGGCAACCGCTTTCAAGCTCCAGAGCGCGCTGACCGCCGCCCGAAGCTGGCCCTTCGCCAGCGCGCCAGCGACCACCCGATGGGAATGTTCATGGCGCTGGCTGCTTGCGCCTTCGCCGGCATGGCGTTCACGCCGACGGTCGGCCCAGCCTTCGCTTCGTTGAACCCGCCCGCCAACGTCATCGAAGGCGCGCCGACCACGACCACGACCGCCCGCCTGCCTATGCCGGCAATCGATTTCGCCTGCAGGGGGCAGGCCTGGGGCGCCGAGAGCGTGGATTGCCTGCGCGCCATTGCCGAGCAGTCCGGAACGCACAAGACCCGCGCGATCCGCATGATCGCCAACGCCGCGCCGCTGACCAGCACGCCCAACATCTTCTGATTTCTGCCTCTGCGTTTCTGCCGGGGCATGATCCCGAAACCGGTTCCCGTTTGGGGATCATGCCCTACCTCCCCGAGCGCTTCTCGGCGCTCGCTTCGGCTCCCGCCGCGATGTCGGCCGAGAGCCTTTTTTAATCTTTCAACGCGGCCTGCTCGGCGATGGTCGAAAGCACACTGCGTACATCCAGCGTGCTGAACGGTTTTTCGAGGATCTGTGGCCGCTGCTGCGACGGCAAGGCTTCGACTTCCGCCTTCGCGCCGATCAGGTCGCCGGTGACGAGCACGAAACGCCGCGCCAGGTCGGGCCGTTCGGCGAGCAGTTCGCGGTAGATCGAAATGCCTGATATGCCGGGCATGCGCAGATCCGAAAAGACGATATCGGGGGGCATGTGGCCACCCAAGGTGGCGGCGCCCGATTCCCAGAGCGGCGCGATCCGCGACTTGATGCCCATCAGTTCGAGAATATCGGACAGGGAACCGGCGACGTCAGGCTCGTCATCGATGATCAGCGCATGGCGCAGGCCGCTCGATCGTGGCTGGCTTTCGCCGGCGGCGGCGATGCCCGCAGAGATCGCCGGCAACTGGACGACGAAACGCGCGCCTCTCGGCAACACCTCCTCGAACCAGACATTGCCGTTGTGTCGTTCGATGATCGATTTCGAGATCGACAGGCCAATGCCGGTGCCGACGCCGACCGGCTTGGTGGTGAAATAGGATTCGAAAATGCGCGAACGGATGGCTTCGGGAATGCCGGGCCCGTTGTCCTCGACCGAGAAGCCGGGATTGCCCCGATCGCTGCGGAAGCTCCGCACCTTGATCAGGCGGTCGCCGGCGACGCCGGCCAGGGCATGCTGGCTGTTGATGAGGAAATTGGCCGCCACCTGTGTCACGTGGTCGGCATCGGCCATGGCGAGCAGCGGACCCGGCGCGAAATCGGTATCGATGACGATGCCGCTCGAGCGCGCGCCGTAGGCGGTCACTTCGAGAGCGGCGCGGATCACCTGGTTGAGATCGGTCTCGGCCTGTGCCGCCGGATGGAGGCGGACCATCGACAGGAAGCTTTTGACGATGCGCCCGCAGCGCTCGGCGGCGGCACGAACCTTTTCGGCCCGGACCTTGGTCTGCGGATCCGAGGCGAATTCATGCAGCAGCGTCGACTGGGCCACGACGACGGCCAGCGGATTGTTGAGTTCGTGCGAGACGCCGGCAAGCAGCGAGCCCATCGCCGCCATCTTCTCGTTCTGGTGCAGCTTCTCGCGCTGCCGGTTGATCTCTTCCTCGGCGCGCAGCCTGTCGCGCAGGTCGCGGATCGAGCCAAAGATCAGGCGGCGGTCGGCGACCCGCATCTCGGTCGCCGTCAGTTCGATCGGAAACACCTCGCCGGCGGCATTCTGCGTCACGGTCTCGAGCCGCTGGCCGACCATCGGGGCGCCGCGGCCGGACATGTAGTCGGCGCCCGAGGCATAGCCCTTGCGGTAATATTCAGGAACGACCGTGTCGAGCAGGTCCTTGCCGAGGATATCGCTGCGCAGGAAGCCGAACATCTTCTCGGCGGCCGGATTGAATTCGATGATCGACCCGGCCTCGTCGATGACGATAATGGCGTCGAGCGAGGCCTGCAGCATGGTGCGGCGGATCACTTCGCTGGCATGGGCGTCCGAGGGCGAGTGTTCGATAGCGTCGCCGATGGCGAGGGCGACGATGTGCAGCGTCGCCTCCTCCTCGTCGGTCCATTCCCGCTCTTCGACGCAGTCATTGACGGCCAGCGTGCCCCACAAATGGCCGTGCGCGAAGACCGACACCGACAGGAACGACTTGATGTTCTGCTTCTCGAAATCGGCCCTCAGGAATCCTTCGAGATCGCGCGTATGGCCAGCGAAAATCTTGCCCTGCCGCTCATCCTCGGCCAGCCGCTCAAGCAGCGGATCCGAATTGACGATCGACTGCATGATGACGGTCGGTGAGGCCAGTTCGCCGCCGAAGTCGGGATCGATCCAGTAGGCAGCGACCGACTGGGCGAAACCCTGGCCGGGCAATTCGCGCAGGCGGAACAGGATGCCGCGCTGGCACTCCATGGCGTGGCACAGCGTCTCCAGTATGCCGTCCATTTCGCGCTGCCAGTCGCCGGCCTCGCGCAGCCGGCGCACGACACGCACGGCGGCCATCGCCGCGCCCTGCCTGAAACCCTGCATGTCCGTGCTTGCCGTGTCGCCCGTCATTGTCAGCCATTAGTCCAGAGTCACGCCAATCGATCGGCTGGCAACGGCTGCGGAGCGGAAACCTCCTCGGTCTGACGCTCAGTTGCCGTCGCCGGCCGGCAGCGAGAAGATATAGCCTTCGCCACGCACCGTGCGCAGGAATTTCGGGTTGGCCGGGTCCGTCTCGATCTTCTTGCGCAGGCGCATGATGCGGATATCGACGGCGCGCGACGATTCCGGATCCTCGGTGAAGCCGATCGCCTCGGAGATCGCAGCCCTGGTCAGCAGCCGGTTGGCGCGGGTCAGGAAAACCTCCAGCACGTCGAATTCGCTCTTGGCCATGTCGATTACCGTGCCGTTGGCGCCGGTGACCATCCTGCCGTCGAGATCGGCCTGGAAGGGGCCGAAAGCGACGGAGCGGCGATCCGTGCTGGCCTTCCTGTCCTGCGGTTCCGTCGGCTGGGGAACACGGCGCAGCACGCTGCGCACCCTGGCCAGCACCTCGCGCAGTTCATACGGCTTGACGATATAGTCGTCGGCGCCGAGTTCCAGTCCGACGATGCGGTCGAGCGCGGTGCCGGCGGCGGTCGCATAGATGATGCCGATCGGCATTTTCGAGCGCAGCCAGCGGCCAAGCGACAAGCCATCCTCGCCCGGCATGGCGATGTCGAGGATAGCCAGATGGAAGGACTGCGTCTCGATCAGGCCGCGCGCGGCGGCCGCGGTTTCAGCGGTCGAAACATCATAGCCGGCGGCGCCGAGATATTCGGCGACCGCGTCCCTGAGGTCGGGCTCATCCTCGACGATGACAATTCTTGCCCGCACGATGCTCTCGCTCCCACTTTCAGTGGAAAGTAGATTGGGTATAAACATGATGTCCAGCACTCATATCCGGTTGCCAGGGAACGGTTGGAAAACATGGCCGCACGAGCCGTCATTGCGCTTGTTTCCGTCGCCGAGGTCGTCGCGAGCGAGCTTGCCGACCATCTCGAGCGGCGCGGCCACGACGTGCGCCGGGCGCGGCAGCCTTGGGAGGCGGAATCGCTGCTGGCGGGCGGCGGCATCGACGTTGTCGTCGTCGGGGACAGCCTCAGCCAGGCGGAAGGGCGGGATCTGCTCAGGCGTTTTGGCGGCCAAACTGGGGGTAGCGAGCATGGACCGGATTTCATCCTGATATGCCGGCCCGCCGATCTCCTCGACAAGGTGCTGGCGCTCGAGCTTGGCGCCGCCGACGTCGTCGAAAGTCCACTCAATGTCAGGGAACTCGCCGCGCGTGTCGGTGGCCTGCTTTCGCGGCGCGGCAGGGGTACCCAGGAACTGATCGTGCTGGAGAACGCGACCGTCGACCTGAGATCGGCGATGGTCATGCATCGCTCCGGCACGCAGGAGCAGCTCTCGCCCGGCCAGGTGGCGCTGCTCAGGCTGTTCCTGGCGAGCCCGCGCAAGGTACTGACGCGGGACGACATTATCGCAGCCGCGCCGGCCGAGAATGCCGACGCCTTCGATCGCTCGATCGACTCGCGCATCGTGCGACTGCGCCGCAAGCTCGACACCGAGACCATCACCACCATACGCGGCGCCGGCTACAGGTTCGATCCGCCACGGCAATTCGCCGACTGACGGCTGTGTTTTCCCGCTGGTTCGCCGGATGAGCATCGGACTTTCCATTTCCCGCGCCGATGCCCGCGAGGTTCAGCGCACCACCAGCAAGGACGGGCCCGAGGCCATTTCGCCGCCGACGGCGAACTCGCTTGCGTGAGCGCGTTCCTTGAGCAGCACGCTGGCGAGTGCGGCAAAGCCGAGCAGGCCCTGCGCATAGAGCAGTGCGGAAAGCACGGAAGCCGCGAATTTTGTCTTCATGATCTGAATTCCCCAAAAAGATGACTGTGTAGCGGGTCGCTTCAGGAACTCCCGAAGTGCCCGCGCCGCCCACGGAGCCCCCCGTCGCGGCGCGGGCCTTCGGTCCTCTCGGCAGCAAGTTGCCGGAGGGGCCGCGCAATGCCAGCAGCCGAAGGCCAACCCGCCAGAGGGCCTTCAACTGGGCGATGCGCAGGCTGGAAACGATCCAGACCGTGGCGCAGACAGGGCGACGTAGGGTCGAAATCTCGCTCGAACTCATCGCCGCCAGCCGCGCACAGGGCCGCCGGCAATGGTGCCGCCGCCGACAGCCGCCGCCGTGATGCTGATCCTGGAGAGCCAGGAGCGTATGTTCGTTTTCGTTCCCTTGGTCGTTGCCGTCTGCTTTCGTTGCGTCAACTTTTGCATCCGGCCGGTATCCGGATCATGCCGCCCAAAACCGCACTTTGTTGCAGATTGGTTTCGGATTGAGACAAACTCTTTCATGTAGGAGACAACTCGAACTTTCGTTTCGGGGTGAATGCCTGTGTCCTTCATCCTTGGCCCCGTGTCCGGAATGGAGCGCCATCAAACAGGGTGATTGTCCTGTTAATCAGCGGAAACAGATTCGAAACACAAACGAGCATTTCGCGAAGTCTTTCCGAAACATGCCGCTGGGATAAGCCGCGTCATCAAATTGGAGCCGGCCGGACCGGCAGAGAGAGGGGACATCATGCACACCGCCATTTCCGCGAAGTTCATCAACATCACCGCCGCCGCGCTCATGGGCAGTGCGCTTCTGTTCGGCGCCAACGCCGCCCATGCCGCCAACAGCATCGTTGCCCGCGTTTCGCTGTCGCAGCAGGTCATGGAAGTCTCGGTCGACGGCCGGCCGACTTTCGCCTGGAAGGTTTCCACTGGCGACAGGGCGCACGTGACGCCGACCGGCTCGTTCAAGCCGACGCGCATGCATGAGATGTGGTATTCGAAGAAATACGACAACGCGCCGATGCCACATTCGGTGTTTTTCAGCGGCGGCTACGCGGTCCACGCCACCTATGCCATCAAGCGCCTCGGCCAGCCCGCCTCGCATGGCTGCGTACGGCTGCACCCGGACAACGCCGCCGATTTCTACCAGCTCGTCGAGACGTTCGGAGCGGCCAACACCAGCATCGTCATCGTCAAGTAGCAGGCAGGTTGCCGCATTCGGCCATGTGCCGGAGTTGCTGGAGCGATCGCCAAAAAAAGGCCGGAGAAATCCCGGCCTCTTTTTGTGTCTTGCGCCCCGTGCCTCAGCTCGGCAGCGCCGGCATCAGCTTGGGATCCGGCTTTTCCGCCAGATGCGGCAGGTCCTTGCTGGCGATGAAAGTATAGAACATCGGCACGACGAACAGTGTGAACATGGTGCCGACCAGAATGCCGGTGAAGATGACCAGGCCCATCGAATAGCGGGCCGCGGCACCGGCGCCGCTGGAAACGATCAGCGGCACCACACCCAGCGCCATCGCCGCCGTCGTCATCAGGATCGGCCGCAGGCGCACCTTGGCCGAGGCGATGATGGCGTCACGCCGCCGCATGCCATGCAGTTCTCGCTGCTGGTTGGCGAATTCGACCAGCAGGATGCCGTGCTTGGTGATCAGGCCGATCAGCGTGATCAGTCCGACCTGGGTATAGATGTTGAGCGTGCCGAGGCCCAGATTGAGCGGCACGATCGCGCCGAAGATCGACAGTGGCACCGCCATCATGATGATCAGCGGATCGCGGAAGCTTTCGAACTGCGCCGCCAGCACCAGGTAGATGACGATGACGGCCGCGCCGAAAGCGATCAGGATCGTGTTGCCCTGTTCCTTCTCCTGCCGGGACTGGCCGGAATAATCGATGAAGAAAGTGTCGGGCAGGCTCTCCCTGGCGATGTCCTCGAGCACTTTCAAACCGTCGCCCGTGGTGACACCGGGCAGCGGCAGCGCCGAGATCGTCGACGAATTCAGCTGGTTGAACTGCTCGATCGCCGCCGGCGACGCATTGTTCGAAATCGTCACCACGGCCGACAGCGGCACCATCTCGCCCGTCACGCTGCGCACGAAGTATTCGCCGAGCTTTTCAGGGTTGTCGCGGAATTCCTGCGGCACCTGCGGGATGATGTCGTAGCTGTTGGAGTCGCGGTCGAATTGCGCCACTTCGGCACCGCCGACCAGCAGCGTCAGCGTCCGGCCGATATCGGCGATCGGCAGGTTGAGCGCGGCGGCGCGGTCGCGATCGATGGTCACCGTCACCTGCGGTGCGTCATAGGCCATCGAATTCTGCACGACGATGAAGCGGCCCGAGGCCTGCGCCTTGTTCTTGATCTTCTCGGCTTCCTCGTAGACCTGAGCGGAATCGCCGGTCGAGCGCACCACCATGGAAATCGGCAAGCCGCCGCCAGAGCCCGGCAGAGTCGGCGGCGCGAAGACGAAGGCCTGGACACCCGCCACCTTGGCGATACGAGCCGTAATGTCGGCCTGCAGCTCCTTCGAATTGCGCTTCCGCTCCGCCCAATCCTTGAAGGCAAAACCGACGAAGGCGCTGTTGGTCGTGCCGCCGAAGGCGACGGCCGAGAACTGCGCCCGGGTCTCGGGAATGTCCTTCACCAGGCCCAGGATCTGATTGACGTAAGTCTCGGTGTAATCGGAGGTCGCATAGCGCGGCCCCGTCACCAGCGAGAGCAGGAAGCCCTGATCCTCTTCCGGCGCCAGTTCCGTCGAGGTCTTGGTGAACATGAACCCAGTCACACCGACAAGCGCCAGCACGATGAGCAGCGTCAGCGGGCGATAGTTAAGAGATCCAGTGACGGCGCGCTCGTAGACATGCTCGACGCGCGCGAAAGTGCCGTCGACGATGCGCTGGAAACGGCCGGCATTGCCGGGCTTCAGGAGGCGCGCCGACATCATCGGCGTTATGGTGATGGCAATGATGCCAGACAGCACCACCGATCCGGCGAGCGTCACCGCGAATTCGCGGAACAGGGCGCCGGTCAGGCCGCCAGTGAAGGCCAGCGGCGCGAACACGGCGGCCAGCGTCATGGTCATGGCGACGATGGCCGACGCGATCTCGCGCATGCCGCTGAAGGCCGCCTGCATGGGCGGCATGTGATCCTCTTCCATGTGGCGGTGGATATTTTCCACCACCACGATGGCGTCGTCGACGACAAGGCCGATCGCCAGCACCATTGCCAGCAGCGACAGAAGGTTGATCGAATAGCCTACCGCGAACAAAAGGAAGCAGACGCCGATCAGCGACAGCGGGATGGTGATGATCGGCATCAGCACCGAGCGGAACGAACCGAGGAAGAGGAGGATGACGACAACGACGATGGCGACCGCCTCGCCGATGGTCTTGAACACTTCGTCGATCGAGGCGCTGATCTGTCCGGTCGCGTCGTAGACGACTTCGATCGTCATGCCCTTCGGCAGCGTCTCCTGAATCTGCGGGACGAGCTTGGTGAGTGCCGCCGCCGTGGTCAGCGGATTGGCTGCCGGGGTCGGGAAGATGGCGAGGAAGGTGCCGGGCTTACCGTTGAAGGAAACCCTGGTGTCGGTGTTCGCGGCCGCCAGTTCGACGCGGGCCACGTCGCGCAGGCGCACGACATTGCCGTCGGTCGAGCGCAATGGCAGCGCGGCGAAGGCTTCCGGTGTCTGCAGCGTCGAGCGCACGGTGATCGACGAGACGACATATTCGTTCTGGGTGTTGCCGGGCGCCGACAGGAAGTTGGAATTGTTGATCGCCGCCAGCACTTCGGCCGCCGTCACGCCGCGCGCGGCAAGCCTGACCGGGTCGATCCAGACGCGCATCGAGTATTCCTGGGCGCCGAAGATCTGCACGTCGGCAACACCTTCGACCGTCGACATGCGGGGCCTGATGACGCGCTCGATATACTCGGTCAGCTGCTCCTTGGTCATGTTCGGATTCTGCATCGAGATGTACATCATCGCGAACTGCTGACCCGTACCCTTGACGATGACCGGGTCCTTGGAGGCGTCCGGCAAAGTGCCACGCACGCCCTGGACCTTGGACAGCACTTCGGTCAACGCGACGTCTGGGTTGGAACCGAGCTTCATCTGCACCGTCACGGTGCTGGAGGAGGGACGGCTGGACGAGGTGACGTAGTCGATGTTCTCGGTCGAGGCGACGGCGCGCGCGATCGGGGCGGAAATGAAGCCCTGGATCAGGTCGGCGCTGGCGCCCGGATAGGCTGTCGTGATTGTGATCGCGGTCTCGTCGACCTTCGGATACTGCCGGATCGACAGGTTGAATATGCCCTGGAAACCGAGCAGCAGGATCATGCAGGCAAGAACCGTCGAAAGGACGGGCCGGCGGATGAAGAGATCGGAAAAGCTCATTGCTGGTCGGCCTGCTTGTTCGCCGATTTGGTCGGGTCGATCGTGTTGTCGACGTTGACGGTCATGCCGTTGAAGAGGCGGTTCTGGCCCGCGGTGACGACCTCGTCGCCGGCCTTCAGCCCTTCGACGATCTCGACCATGCCTTGATTGCGGCGGCCGGGCTTGACGAAGACCTGTGACAGCACAAGCGCCGGTTTGTCGCCTTCCGCCGCCGGCTTGGCCGGATCGGCCGCTGCTGGCTTGGCGGCATCGGCAGCGGCCTTGTCCGCTGGCTTGGCTGCGTCGGCGGCCGGCTTCATGGCATCGGCGGCGGGTTTCATTCCGTCGGCCTGCTTGGCGTCTGCCGCCTTGGCATCCGCGGGCTTGGCATCCGCAGGCTTGGCATCCGCAGGCTTGTCGGTGGCCGCCGCCGGCTTTTCGTCCGGCTTGGCTGGCTGCGCCGGGGCCGCCCCGGCGGGCTTCGCCGGCTGCACCACGAATATGTAGTCGCCATAGAGGCTGGTGGTCAGTGCCGTCTGCGGCAGTGACAGCACGTTCTGCTCCTCGGGCAGTTCGACACGCACCTGCACGAACTGACCTGGGGTCAATTTGCCTTCGGGATTGGCAACTTCCGCCCGGATGTTCACCAGCCGGCTGGAGGGGTCGATCTTGGGGTCGATGCCGCGAATGGCGCCGGCAAAGGGCATGTCGTCGCTGCCGCCAAGGCCCAGACGGACCGTCTGGCCAATCTTGAGCAGCGGCAGCTGCTGTTCGGGAACCGAGAAGTCGACCCGCATCGTGTCGAGGTCCTGCAGCGTCACCACCGCGGTGCCGGGTGCCAGATACTGGCCGAGGTCGATCCTCGGAATGCCGACCGTGCCGGCGAAAGGTGCGGTAAGCTGCTTCTGGTCGAGCACGGCCTGCAGCCTGGTCACCTGGGACGCCGAAGCGGAGGCCGCCGCGCGCGCCGTGTCCAGCGTCGAGTCGGAGCCAACACCACGCCTTGTCAGTTCGACGGCGCGGGTCAGCGTGGTCTGATCGAGTGCCGCCTGCGCCTTCTGCGCATCGAGATCAGCGCGCTCGACGGCGTCGTCGAGTTGCAGCAGCACTGCGTTGGCCGCCACCTTCTGGTTGGCATGGAAGGGGATTTCCTTGACGATGCCGGCGGTCTCGACCGTCAGGTCGACACCGCGCACGGCCCGCACCGTACCGATCGCCTCGACGCCCGGTGTCCAGTTCGACGGCTTGGCGATGGTTGTCGACACGGTCGCCGCCGGCGGCTTCATGGTGGCGAAATACTGCTTGATGCCGTTGTCGCGCAGGAAGTTGAAACCGACTATCCCGCCGACCACGATGACGAGCACGGCAAGGACCACAATAACGATAAAGACACGGAGTATGCGCTTGAACAAGGAAGTCCCCTCAGTCGAAAATCCGGCGCGAAGCGCGGACATCGGGACACATATCGACTGCGGGTCCCGATTTCAAATAGTGGCGGTCTTACTGTACCGTCTGGACGGTCTTGTCAATTGGGCCTAAGCTTGCGATGGGAGGCGCCATGAGAGCCCAACGACCGAACTCGCGCGAGAAGATTCTCGCCGCGGCGGCTGATGTTGCCCGGGAATCCGGGCCCGGCAGCCTGTCGCTCGATGCCGTTGCCAACCGCGCCGGCGTGTCGAAGGGCGGGCTGCTCTACAACTTCCCCACCAAGGCGAAATTGATGCAAGGCTTGGTCGAAGGCTATCTGCGCGATTTCGAGCAAGCGCTGGAATCCGCCAACAGCAACGACAAGGGCAAAAATCCCCTCGCCGTCTATATCAGGCTGTCAGCCGAGGATTGCGAGGAGAAGCAGCCATCGGCATCCTGGATATTCTCGGCGATCGCCGAGGATCCCGATTTCATGATGCCGATCAAGACATTCAAGCGGCAGCTTTTCGAGCGGTTGAAGGGCGAGGCGCCGGACCTCAAATCGCTTCTGGTCTGCTATCTCGCCATCGAAGGGCTGCGCAGCATGAACCTGTTCGATTCCGACGTGCTGTCAAAGGACGAACGGGACCTGCTGGTGTCGTCACTTCTCGATATCGCCAAATAGGCTTGCCTGCGCGCGAGGAGGACGACGCTGCCGCGATCGTTCAATCGACGGCGCTTACAGGGCCTTGCCCGTCGAAGGATCGAACAAGCGAAGCGCGGCCTCGTCGAAGGCGAGGTTGCGCTGTTCGCCCTTGGCGAATTGGGCGCGCGGCGGCAAGCTGGCCGTCAGCCGTTGCGTGCCGATCCGCGCCGTGGTGACCAGCTCGGGGCCGGTCAGTTCGACGACCTCGATCTCCACGGGCAGTGACAGCTCCGCGGCGGCTCCGGTCGCCGCACGCAGCGCTTCCGGCCTGATGCCGACGACCATTTGTGCACCCTCACGCGCCGCATTCGCATAGCGTGCCGGCACGGGGATCCATACATCGGATCCGGCAATGGCCAGCTTGCCGTCGGTGACGGTGGCCTGCAGCATGTTCATCGACGGCGCGCCGACAAAGCCGGCGACGTAGAGTGTCGCCGGGTCGTTGTAGATCTCCTCGGGGGTGCCGAGCTGCTCGATCCGGCCGTCGCGCATGACGGCGATGCGGCTGGCCAGCGTCATCGCCTCGATCTGATCATGGGTGACGTAGACGACGGTCGTCCGCAGCATTTGGTGCAGGCGCTTCAATTCCGTGCGCATTTCCAGGCGCAGTTTGGCGTCGAGATTGGACAGCGGCTCGTCGAACAGGAAGACCTGTGGCTTGCGCACCAGGGCCCGGCCGATGGCGACGCGCTGGCGCTGGCCGCCGGAAAGCTGACTCGGCTTGCGGTCGAGCAGAGCCTCGATCTGCAGCAGCCTTGCCGCTTCGTTTACCGCCCTGTCGCGCTCGTCGGCCGCGACGCCGCGCATCTCCAGTCCGAAGCCGATGTTGCGGCGCACGGTCAGGTTCGGATAGAGCGCGTAGGACTGGAAGACCATGGCGATATCTCGGTTCTTGGGGTGGACGCCGAGGATCGAGCGGCCACCGATCAGGACGTCGCCGCTGGTCGCCTCGGCAAGGCCGGCGATGATGTTGAGAAGCGTCGATTTTCCGCAGCCCGAGGAGCCGAGCAGCACCAGGAATTCACCGCTCTGCAGCGCGATGTCGATGCCTTTCAGCGTCTCGACGCTGCCGTAGCTCTTGCGGATGCCGCGGATTTCAAGCGCGCTCATGCATGGAACCCTCAAACTGCACTGGCCCGCCATAGTTGCGGGGCAAGGTGGAAATGGCGCGCGAGGCGACGTGCGTAGCGGCGCGGAGGCAAGCGGACAGCGGCCGTTCCTGTGCCAATGCGGCCAGGAAGGCGGCATTGAAGACGTCGCCGGCACCGATCGTGTCGACCACCCTGACGTCGGGCGGCGCGGCGGCTTCGACGAGAGTGCCGTCCGGGCCGATGGCGATGGCGCCACGTGGCCCGCGCTTGACGACGAAGGTCGCGCCTTGCCTCATGCTGGATCGAATTTCACGCGCCGCTTCCGCCGGACTTGGCAGCCCCGCCAGGGTCACCGTCTCAACCTCGTTGAACAGCGCCAGCGCGCAGCGCGACAGCCACGTCCTCGTCGCGGCGCAATTGGCCGCAGTCCAGCCATCGATCGGCCAGCCTGTATCGAGTGCCACGGCAACGCCGTGGCTGTCTGCCCAGTCGAAAAAAGCATTGTAGTCGCGCGTGAGGTCTTCCGTCAGGAAGGAGCCGCAGAGCAGGGCGTAGCCACCGGAGAGTGCGGGGCCGTCGAGAACCGACAAGACATCGGCGAGGCCGAAGCGTGGCAAGTGCCCGCGTGTGGTGAAGAAGGTCCGTTCGCCATCGGGGTGGGTCATCCCGACCGACAATGTCGTGCCTTCGGGACGGATAGCCCATTTCTCGGCGCGGACGCCAAAAGCCTCACCAAGCCAGCGGCCGAACTGGTCGTCACCGACATTGGCGGCAATCGCAAAGTCGACGCCCAGCGCTTGCCAGGCGAGCCCGGTGTTGCCAGCCTGGCCGCCGACGCGCAATTCGTCATGGTCGACGACGGTCTCGGTTCCCGCCTTCGGCCATGGCGCGACCGGGCCGACGATCAGGTCGACATTGACGTTGCCGATCACCGCCAGCGGGCGCATCACTCGCTCCTGGTGATCTTGGTGGTGCGCACCGGCGTGCCCGCATTGTCGACGCGACCGTCCGCGAAGGCGATCATCAGGCGCTGTGCCACCGGCAGCATTGCGAGGATAGCGGCCATCCCCGCGGCTGGTTTGAACGTGAGCGTGACGGCCCCGGCGACCGACGCTTGCCCGGACGCGTCGAAGATGACCAGCGGCGCGCCGGCTTCGACCACCGAAAGTGCCATCGCGGTCACCAGCTCCGAAGTCGGGTCGGCGCCGCGAAACAAGACAACACCGATCTGAAGGCCGAGCATCTCCATCGGCCCGTGCCGCAACTGGCCGCCCTCGAGCGAAAAGCAGGGCAGCCGCGACAGTTCGGTCAGGCCAAGCGCCAGGGCTTCGGCCACGCCCTGCAGGCGGCGGCCGGAGGTGACGATCGTATCCACCTTGCCAAGCGCGGCGAGTGCTTGGGCGATATCGCAATCCTGCGGAGCTTCGAGCATGGCAAGGGCAGGAGCCGGATCCTCGCCCAGAGCCGCGAGGATGGCCAGGTGCAGGGCCAGGGTCACGGTCAGGCTGCGGGTCGCGGCGAAGGCCAGCTCCGTGCCGCCGGCGCCGACAAGGCAAGGCGCGGTGCGGGCAAGAAAAGAACCGCCTTCGAGCGTCAGGCCGAAAACGTCCGAGCTGCCGCCGGCCTGTGCAAACCATCTGACGACCTCGGCGCTCTCGCCGGATTGCGAAGTCACAAGCACCGTCCGGTCCGCCAGCGGCAATGGCTGGCCGAGCTGCTCGGACAGTGGCAGCGCCAGCGCATCGATGCCGAGCGCACGATAGAGCGGCTCGACGGCACGGCCGACCGCATGCGAGCCGCCCATGCCAAGCAGAAGCATGCGGCCGGTCTTCCTGATCGAAGCAGCGACGTCTGCCGCCATGGCAGCGTTGTTCTCGAACGAAGCACGCGCATCGGCGTGCTGGCGCGCCATTTCGCGGTCGATGGCGGTCAGTCCGGCCGGCCGTTCTTTATCTGCAGTCATGTTCATCCTTTCACACCGCCGCTGGTCAGGCCCGAGATCAGTGCCCGCTGCATGACGAGGCCGATCAGCACCGGCGGCAAGGCGGCCAGCACGCCAGCCGTTGCAATCAATCCGTAGTCCGAAACACGGCCGCCGGCCAAATCGGCGATGGCGACGGTGAGCGTCTTGGCGCGCTGGTCGGAGGTAAACAGCAGCGCGTAGAAGAATTCGTCCCAGGCCAGCAGCACGGCGAATAACGCCGATGTCGCCATCACGGGCGCGGCCAGCGGCAATGTGATGATGCGCAGTGTCTGGAACAGGCCGGCGCCGTCGATCATCGCCGCCGCCTCGATCTCGCGCGGGATGGAATCGAAGCCGGATTTCATCAGCCAGGTGGTGAAGGGCGCCAGCGTGGTGAGATACACAAGCGCCAGGCCGAAGACATTGTTGAGCAGGCCAAGATGCGACAGGCCCATATAGAGCGGTACGGCGAGCGCCACCGGCGGCAGCATGTAGGTGGCGATGACCATCGACAGCGACCAGCCGATCGACGGTGTGCGCGAAACCGCCCAGCCGGCGGGGATGGCCAAGGCGAGTGCCGCCAGCGTCGCCATGGCGGCGATCTCAAGACTGTTGCGCAGCGACGAGGTGAAGGCGGCGCCGGCGCTGTTTTCGGCCGTCGACAGCAATTGCCGGTAGCGGGAGAAGTCGGCTGCCTGCGGCCACCAGCGCAGCGGCTTGGCGGCGAGATCGGCGGCCGGCGAAATGCTCATGATGAACAGCCAGGCGATAGGCGCCAGAATGATCGCGGCAAGCAGCAACGCGCAGGCATAAATGAAGACGGTGAAGGCGACGCTCTTGCGCTCCATCAGGCGGCGCTCCCGGCGGTCTTTCGCACCAGGGCGGCATAGGCGACGGCGAGCAGCGTGACGAGCAAGGTGACGATCAGCGCCAGCGACGCGCCCGAACCGGCGCGCTGGAAGGAGAACGCTTCCTGGTAGACGAGGATCGAGAGTGTTCGCGTGGTGTTTGCCGGACCGCCGCGTGTCATCACCCAAATGATATCGAAGACCTTGAAGGCCTCGATGGTGCGCAGCACCAGCGCCACCATCAGCGGGCCGGCAAGATAGGGCAGGATGACGAAGCGGAAACGGTTGAACGGTCCTGCTCCATCGACGAGCGAGGCGGCGGTGATGTCACGCGGCACCGCTTGGAGGGCGGCGAGCGCTATCAGCGCCACCAGCGGAAAGTTCTTCCAGCAGTCCGCAACGATGAGGGCAGCCAGCGCCGTTCCCGGCTCACCGAGCCAGGACCGATAGGCGTCGATGAGGTGCAACTGCGTCAAGGCGGCATTCAGCGCGCCATATTCGGGATTGTAGATCAGCCGCCACAGCGTGGCGTTGACCACCGTGGGCAATGCCCAGGGCAGGATCATCAGGGCGCGCAGGATTGCGCGGCCGCGAAAGTCCTGGTTGAGCAGCAGGGCGGCGAGGACGCCGATCACCATTTCGGCGGCAACCGAAATAATCGCGAACAGGGTCGTGGTGATCAGTGTGCGCGAGAAGTTGGTGCTCGACAGCATGTTGGAATAATTGTCGAAGCCGACAAAATCGCCAGCCGTGCCGACCAGCTTGGCATCGGTGAAGGAGAGCCCGACCGTATCGACCAGCGGCCAGCCGATGACGGCGACCATGACCACGAGCAAAGGCAGCATCAGGAGCCATGCGCGGGTCGTCATCCAGGTGCTCGACATCAGAGCAGCCTCTCTTCTCTCATCTGTGATCTGGACATAGTACAGGCGGCAATCGCGCATGACCCCGGAAATCGGAGGCCGATTTCCGGAAAGGATCATGCGTAAGATAGAAAGTGCTGCAGCGTTTCTTGCGCGTCATAAGGGACGCAACGCTGTAGTGCCGCCCGTATCGAACGACTGGCTTGTCTCAGAGGCCGCTGTTCTGCGCGGCGGTCTTCAGGGCGTCTTCCGGCGAAGACGTCCCGAGCAGCGATTCCTGGATTGCCTGCTGCAGCGCGGTCGACAGCTCCTGGTATTTCGGCGTGGTCGGACGCGGATACATGGCAGCCAGACCGAGCTTGGCAGCGGCGATCAGTTCTTCCTGGCCCTTGGTGACCGTAGGGTCGTCATAGGACGAGGCCCAGATCGGCAGCGAGAGCTTGGCGTATTGGTTCTGCGTCGCCTGCGAGGTCATGAAGGTGATGTACTTCCAGGCTTCGTCCGGATGCTTCGAGACCGCGGTGACGCCGAGACCCATCGAACCGTTGACGGCCGACACTTCGCTGGTGCCGGCAACGCCCGGCGCCGGCACGACGCCGACCTTGCCGGCCACCTTCGAGTCCTTCGGGTCGTTGGCCATGTTGTACATGTAGGTCCAGTTCAGCGCGAAGGCGGCATCGCCGTTTTCGAAAACCTTGCGCACGTCCTCTTCGAGGAATTCCTTGGAATTGGGATTGGTGAGACCCGACTTGTAGCTGTCGACCATGTATTTCAGGGCCAGCAGGCCGCCGCCATTCTGGAAGTCCGGCTTGCCGTCCTTGAGGAAGTCGCCGCCATAGGCGCTGACCAGCGTGGTGTAGTCGCAGATGGCCGCTTCCGCCTGCGACCAGCTCCACGCGATCGGCGTCTTCAGCAGGCCTTTGTCCTGGATGATCTTGGCTTGTGCGCCGAGCTCTTCCCAGGTCTTCGGCGGGGCCTTGATGCCGGCCTTTTCCAGGATATCCTTGTTGTAAAACAGGTATTTGGTGTCGAGGATCCACGGCATGCCATAGGACTTGCCGTCATACTGCACCGTGGTCCAGGCGCCGGGCAACACGCCCTTCTTCATGTCGTCGGTGATCTTGGAAGACACATCGACCAGAACCTTGTTGGTGGCGTATTCGGCCGGCCAGATGACGTCGAAGAGGACGACGTCATAGCCTCCGCCCGACCCCTGGGCGAGCACGGTCTTGTCGTGCAGGCCCTCATAGGGGACGAATTCGAGATTGACCTTGACGTCCGGATTGGCCTTGGTGAAGGCGTCCGTCATCGCACGCACGTCAGCCTCGCTGTAGGCGGCCTGCGCCATGAAAAGCGCGTTGAGCGTCGTCTCGGCGAAAGCTTGGGGGACGAACAGTCCTCCGGCAAAAACCGCGCCGACCAGTGTCTTGGGGATCGTCTTAAGCATTTTCTTCTCCCATTGCAGCGTTGACGGGCCGGCGCTGCCAGATGTTTGGCATCGTCTTCCCGGATCCATGTCGCGTGACCTGATGGTGCCGGCTGACCAGTGGCGGCAGGCGGAAGCCTTGGCCATCTTGTTTTGCGGTGGTCGGTTCACATTAAGTCAAGTCGCTTGACTTAATTAGTCGATCAATATTCTAATGGTGTCAAGAGGGGAAACGCCGGTGGACGACATCAGCCCAATTCGTGCCAAGAGCGGCACCAACCAGGAAGGCACGAGCGCGCATAACCGCCGTGTCATGGTCGAGGCGCTGCGTCTCAACGGCGCGCTGTCGCGGGCCGATCTGGCGCGGGCGACGCAGCTCACCAAGCAGGCGGTTTCCAACATCATCGAGGACCTGGAACGCGACGGCCTGGTCGTTGCGCTCGATGCGGTGCGCAAGGGCAGGGGGCAACCGTCGACCCCCTACAGGCTGGTGCCTGAAGGCGCTTTCGCCATCGGCCTTCAGATCGACCGTCACCTGACGCGGGCGGTCGCGGTCGACCTGATGGGCCGCGTGCTGGCGCGGGCCGAGGCGAACCTGCCTTTCGATGAGCCCTCCAGGGGCGTCGAGGTGATCCTCGGCCTGATCGATGGCGTCCGGCGCGAACTGGCCGGTATCTCGTCGCAGTCGGAAAAACGCCTCGTCGGCCTGGGTGTCGCCATGCCCGGACCGTTCGGCCTGAAAAATTCGGATGACAAATGGATGATGCCGGCCTGGCAGAAGTTTCCGCTGCTGGACATGCTGGCCAAGGGCACGGGACTGAATGTCGGCCTGCAGAACGATGCCGCCGCCTGTGCGACGGCCGAGCGCATCGTCGGCGCCGCGCACGGCGTCGACCACGCAGTGTGTCTTTATGTCGGCTATGGCATTGGCGCCGGACTGATCCTCAACGGCGAACTGTACAGCGGCGGCCATGGCAATGCCGGCGAAATCGGCATGGCCTTGCTGTCGCCGGCCGGTCCCGGCTCGACACCGCTCGAACATCGCGCGTCGCTCGCCTCGCTCTACCAGCATCTTGGCCTCGATCCCGCCGACGAGGACCTCTACGGAAAGATCGGCGCGCTGGCCGCGGCGGGTGATGTGAAGATCATGCGCTGGATCGAGGGCGCGGCCCATGATCTGCGCTGGAGCGTGCATCTCATCGAAACCATCTTCGACCCGCAGACAGTAATCCTGACCAGCGGCGCGCCGGAAGCGCTGGCGCGCCGGCTCGTCGAGGCCATGCATCCGCTGCTTTCGTCGATCGCCGACCGGCCAGGCCGGACCTTGCCGCGCCTGCAGCTCGGCACCACGGATCCCTGGTCGATTGCGTTGGGAGCCGCAGCGGCGCCGATCAGCCGCGCCTTCGATCCGCTGTTCTCGGCGATCCTGAAGACACGCTCCGGTCCCGCCTGAAGGCGACCGCGCGTAAGGCCAAGCCTCTCCCGGCGTCACACAGGGTTCATCGTCCGGACATAGCGTCTTTTCCAGTTCTTTGCTGCAATGCAATAGGAGTGGGACATGGTGGACATAGTTTCTAGTGAGGCGGGCATTCCAAGGCCGGATCATCCGCTGGATAGTTCGGGTGGCGCGAAGTGGTTCCTGCCGGTCTTCGGTGTGCTGGTGCTGGTCGGCGTGGTCTATGTCGGCTACGCGCTTAGCCAGGACCTGGCGGTGGCCAAGACGGTGCCGTGGATCCTGCTCGGCATCGCCTTGCTGATCGCGCTCGGCTTCGAATTCGTCAACGGGTTCCATGACACCGCCAATGCGGTGGCGACCGTCATCTACACACGCTCGCTGCCGGCGGAGTTCGCCGTCATGTGGTCGGGCGCCTTCAATTTCCTCGGGGTTCTCACTTCCAGCGGCGCGGTCGCCTTCGGCATCCTGTCGCTGCTGCCGGTCGAGCTGATCCTGCAGGTCGGTTCTTCCTCCGGCTTTGCCATGGTGTTCGCACTGCTGGTGGCCGCCATCCTGTGGAACCTCGGCACCTGGTTCCTCGGCCTGCCGGCGTCGAGCTCGCACACGATGGTCGGTTCGATCATAGGTGTCGGCCTCGCCAACCAGTTCATGGCACCTGCCGGCAGCGCTACCAGCGGCGTCGACTGGTCGCAGGCGACCAATGTCGGCGTGACCTTGCTGGTGTCGCCGATCATCGGCTTCTTCGCCGCGGCGGTCCTGCTCTACGCGATGAAGCTTCTCGTCCGCAATCCGGCGCTCTACGAGGCGCCGAAAGGCAATGCGCCGCCGCCCTGGTGGATCCGCGCGCTGCTGATCTTCACCTGCACCGGCGTCAGCTTCGCGCATGGCTCCAATGACGGCCAGAAGGGCATGGGCCTGATCATGCTGATCCTGATCGGCGTGGTGCCGACGGCCTACGCGCTCAACCGCACGCCCGACATCAACTATCTCGAAGCTTACAAGTCGGCTTCGGTCGGCGTGGAGACCGCGCTGGGCAAATATGTGAAGCCCGGTGTCACCGTCGCCGATGCGAAGGATGCCAAGGCTGCCGTGCAGGATGCCGTGCGCACCCGGAGCTGGAGCGACAAGACGACCGTCGCTCTGCAGAGCTACATCCACAACACGACGGCCGAGCTGCAGCCTTACGCTTCGGTCGACACCGTGCCGACCGATCTGGTCAGCAACGCCCGCAACGACATCTATCTGATCGGCGAGGCGCTGAAATTGATCGACAAGAAGCAGCTGCTGCCGATGGAGGCCGCCGATCTCAAGGCGGTCACCGACTATCACAAGGCCGTCGACAACGCGACGAAGTTCATCCCGATCTGGGTGAAGGTCGCGGTGGCCCTGGCGCTTGGCCTGGGCACCATGGTCGGCTGGAAACGCATCGTCGTCACGGTCGGCGAGAAGATCGGGAAGAGCCACCTGACCTATGGCCAGGGCGCTGCCGCCGAACTCGTGGCGATGGTCACCATCGGCATGGCCGACCGTCTGGGTCTGCCGGTGTCGACGACCCATGTGCTGTCGTCCGGCGTCGCCGGAACCATGGCGGCCAACGGCTCGGGCCTGCAATGGTCGACGGTGCGCAACCTGCTGCTCGCCTGGGTGCTGACCCTGCCCTGCTCTATCACCCTGGCCTTCGTGCTGTTCATCCTCTTCCGCCAGGTGTTCTGAGCGTCAGAGGCGACAACACTACCGACGGCGCCACATTGGCGCCGTCTCGTTTTCCGGCGACAGGTTCGCGACGATTTCGGGCGGCAGTCATGAACGACGCATCGCATCTGACCCTGCTTGCCGTCGACGACCAGCATCCGGCGCCTGGCCTGGTCTGGGCCTATCACGGCTTGCCAGGCAAAACCCCAGTGGCGCTTGCTCCGCGCGATATCAACGCGGCACTGGCGATGCGTGAAGGCTGGGTCTGGCTGCATGTCGATCTCGTCGACCAGCGCGCCCATTCCTGGGTCAGCCACGCCTGCGCCTTGCCGGCCTCGGCCAACGCGATCCTCGAAGGCCATGAGGACAGCCCCGCGCTGGCGCATGAGGATGGTGTCGTCCATGGCATTTCCGCCGACCTGCACAGCGAAATCGCGCGTCAGTCGACCACCATCGGGAGATTGCGCTTCGCGGTCTCGGAGCGGCTGCTGGTGACCGGCCGCCGCCATTCGCTGGCAGCGGTCGAGGAGGTGCACGAGGCGCTGGCCGCGGGGCTGCGGCCCGCCACCGCCTTCGAACTTTTCGAGGCGATCGTGCTGGCGTTCTGCAGCAGCACCAGCCTGCGGCTCGCTGCCGCCACCAAGCGGCTCGACGAAGTGGAAGATCATTTGGTGACCGAGCGGCTTGCCGACGAAAGGCGGCGGCTGAAAGATGTTCGCCGTCTGGCGGTCTCCCTGCACCGCCCGATCTCGGCGCTGGCGGCACTTTTCCAGGACGAGGACCGCTCGGACTGGAAGCTGTCGGCGGGGGCGCACGAGATCCTGCGCCGGCTTACCACGCGGCTGGAAAGGCTCGACCGCGAAGTCGTCATGGTCAACGACCGTGCACGGCTGTTGCAGGAGGAGGTCGCCGCCGAGCTCGCGGACGAATCCAACCGCAGCCTTAAGGCGCTGGCTGTGATGAGCGCGCTGCTTCTGCCGGGCTCGCTGATTGTCGGCATGTTCGGCATGAACACCGCCGGGCTGCCGCTTACGCAAACGCCGGGCGGATTCGAACTGGCGCTGTTGATCGCGGCGGGCGCGACCGGCCTGTTCTACTGGCTCCTGCTGAGAGCCGGCGCCAATCTTAGGTTCTGAGCCAAAATAGACAGGCTCTGCGTTCCGAGGAAGCGGAAAACCGCTCTTGGGTCGCTCAGGTCGGATCTTCGCGATGCAAGTCGTGGATGGTGACGCCGTCGGCATTGGTCGGCAGCATCAGCCATTTCTTGTGACGCAACGTGCGCTCGGTGTCCTCGAGGCCCATCTCCCAATGCTCGCGCATCGAGGTGCCCGAAAACTCATAGTCCTTGGCGTGGCCCTCATAGCCTTTGTGCTGGTAGATCAGGTGGACGATGTTGACGACGCCGGCGTTGGAATAGTCGGCGATCAACTCCTGCTCGCCTTCCCTGAGCTGCTCCGACGGCACGCGCTTCAGCGCATCGAGCAGCTTCATCTTCAGCGCATGGATGCGCTCGAAATTGTCGGTGTTCTGCCGCGTGCGGCTCGAATACATGATGTCCTTGTGGCGCGACAGCACGTCGGCCATGCCGCGCGGCAGCACGCCGCGGGCGCTGAACAGATCGACCTGGAAGACCAGCGAGGAACGGTCCTCTTCCTGGTCGAGCAGGTATTGCAGCGGCGTGTTGGAGACGATGCCACCATCCCAATAGTACTCGCCCTCGATGCGGATCGAAGGAAAGGCCGGCGGCAGCGCACCGCTGGCCATGATATGCTCCGGCTCGATGCGCACCTTCTCGGTGTCGAAATAGACGAAGTTACCGGTCCTGACATTGACAGCGCCGACGCTCAGCCGCTTCTTGCCGTCATTCAGCACGTCGAAGTCGATCAGGCTCTCCAGCGTGTCCTTCAATTCGGCGGTGTCGTAGAAGCTGGTGGCGCCTTCGGCGCCCGACAGCTGGAACCAGGGATTCGGATTGCGCGGCTTGAAGAAGCCGGGCTGCCCCATCGTCATCGTCATCAACGATGAGGTCTGGTTGCGGATATCGCGGTAGATGTCGCCTTCGGGCGTATAGGACCAGATCTTGCGGCCGGAAATCGTCTGCCAGAACTGTTCCAGCCGCTGCAGCCGGCGGCTCGGCTCGTTGCCTGCGATGATCGCGGCATTGATGGCGCCGATGGAGACGCCGGATAGCCAGGTCGGCTCGCAGCCGGCATCGGCCAGCGCCTGATAGACCCCTGCCTGATAGGCGCCGAGCGCGCCGCCGCCCTGAAAGACCAGCGCGATACGGTCATACTGCGCCGTGATTTCCTCGATGGTGGCGGCGGCTGCCTTGTTGCGGTTACGATCAAGCACTGACTTTCTCCAGCTGGGTTGCGCTGGCAGCGGATCGGCTGTGGTCAGCGAGGTAATCATGCACGACTTCGCCCAGGCCGAGCGTCAGATCGGCCTTGAAGTGAACCGCCGACACGATGTCGAGCACGGGCAGCTTCGCCACGTCGGCCATGACATGGGGCCGCAGGTCGAGCGCGGCGGGCGCCGTCCACGCTTCCTTCAGCGTGATATCGGTGAGGTAGTAGCGGACCAGCTCGCAGATGCGCGGCGTGCCGTCGACATGGGGGATGATCTTGATCAGGAAATTGGGGGCGGCGAGCGAGGCGAGCACCTGGTCATGATCAGCCTCACGATGCTTGTAGCCCATCGTGCCGGTGGCGCACAGAACGCTGCCATAGTGCAGCGTGCCGACGATCACCTCGCCTTCATGGACGATCTTGGGATTGGCGAGTTTCTTTGGAAACCCCCACAGCTCGCGACCGCCGGCAATCGGCGCGTCATCGTCGAGATACATCGAATGGACGTAGCCGCCATGCTGGCCCTTGTAGCGCACGGGAATGACCTGACCGGTCTCGGTGTAGTCGCCGAAGCCGGTGGAGTCCGGCATGCGGATGAATTCGTACTTGACCAGCGGCTCGTCGATTTCCAGCGGCGCCGGCACGACGGCCTCGAGCGCCTCGCGTGTCGTGCGATAGGTGATGATGATGTATTCGCGGTCGAAGAAGCGATAGGGACCCGGCGGGAATGAGGGATTGGTGAGCGGCATCGCATAGGCGCGCTTCACGACATCGGCGATTTCCATGCTGGTGCCCCAAGGTTCTGTCGGACGAATTCATTCAGGAAGGACCGCGCGAATGCGCAACGGTTATGTTGCACGGCACCATGACAGTGCCGTGTCAGCCTAACGACCATGGTTTCCGAACCGGGCGAGGACAAGCAGGCGTTGTCGTCTGGCTGTAATCGCATCGACACATGGCTCTGCCATTGTCATGCTGCGACGCACAATTATATCGTCATGTTCCCTCCCACCTCGCGCGAGATTTCCCATGGGTTCCCTGTCTTCGAAGAATGCCCTCGTCACCGGCTCGACCAGCGGTATCGGCCTGGCAATCGCCCGCGCCTTTGCCGCCGAGGGCGCCAACGTTACCATCAACGGTCTTGGCGATGCTGCCGCCATCGAGCGGGAGCGCGCCGGCATCGAGAAGGATTTCGGCGTCAAGTGCCGCTATTCCGATGCCAACATGATGGATGGCGCCGCGGTCACCGCCATGATCCATGACGCGGAAGAGGCGCTCGGCAGCCTCGACATACTGGTCAACAATGCGGGCATCCAGCATGTGGCGCCGATCGAGGAGTTTCCCGACGACAAATGGGAAGCCATCATCCGCATCAACCTTTTGGCCGCCTTCTACGCCATCAAGGCGGTGGTGCCCGGCATGAAGGCACGCAAATGGGGCCGCATCATCAACACGGCTTCCGCGCACGCGCTGGTCGCCTCGCCGTTCAAGTCGGCCTATGTCTCGGCCAAGCACGGCATAGCAGGCCTGACCAAGACGGTGGCGCTGGAAGTCGCGCAGGACGGCATCACCGTGAACGCGATCGCGCCTGGCTATGTCTGGACGCCGCTGGTCGAAAAGCAGATCCCCGACACGATGAAGGCGCGCGGCATGACCGAGGAACAGGTCAAGCACGACGTGCTGCTGGCGGCGCAGCCGACCAAGGAATTCGTTACTGTCGAAGAGCTTGCGGCACTGGCATTGTTCCTGTGCTCGGATGCGGCCAGGCAGATCACCGGCACGACGTTACCGATGGATGGCGGCTGGACGGCACAGTAAAATTGGTCGAAACATGCCGCCTTCAGGCCAACGCCAGGGCGCCGGCAGGAAGGCAGTGCGCGGCCCATGAAAATCATCCAGCTCTCCGATCCGCATCTGATGCCGCCGGGTGGCCTTCTCTACGGTTCCGATCCGCTCGCGCGGCTGGAAGCCTGCCTGGCGGATATCGGCAGGAACCATGCCGATGCCGACCTGGTGGTGATATCAGGCGACCTGAGCAATGATGGCGAGCGCGCGGCCTATGCGGCGTTGCGAGGGGCGCTGGCGCGGTTCGTGCCGCCTTGCCGGCTGATGCTCGGCAACCACGACGACAGGGCGCTTTTTCTCGAAATGTTCCCGGAAGCGCCGGCCGAGCGCGGGTTTGTCCAGAGCGTTTTCGATGGCGGCGATGGCCGCCTGATCCTGCTCGACACGCTGGACAGCGGACATGTCGAGGGCAGGCTGTGCGCGGCCCGTCTCGACTGGCTGGACGAGAAGCTGCACGAAGCGCGCGACAGGCCGGTCTTCCTCTTCATGCACCACCCGCCGTTCCGCATTCACATGCCGGTGCTCGACGAGGTCAGGCTCGCCGACGCCGATGCCTTCCATGACATTCTCCGGCGCCACGGCAATGTCGGCCACATCTTTGCCGGCCATGTCCACAGGCTGATCGCCGGCAGCTGGCGCGGCATACCGGTCAGCACGCTGCGCAGCACCAATCATCAGAGCGCCCTCGATTTTTCGGACAGCTGGCGGCTGGGCCACGAGCCGCCCGCCTATGCCGTCATCTTCATCGATGCGGATGGAGTGGTCGTCCATTTCCACGATTTTGAGACGGGCCGGCCCGAGCCGGTCAAGGATCCTTGACGAGGCGGCTTTCGCCGCCGCCAAGATGGGTCTCCCATACATAATCGGAGATCAGCCGCCGATACTGTGGGGTCATGACCAATTTTCTGTGCGAGGCGCCGCCGACGTGGAAAAAGGCGCCGCCCAGCATCCGATGGTCCGCTTCCATCCCATCAACATCGAGATCGGCTGCCGTCTTTTGCGCATCGGAAACATCGTTCTCGCCAAGTCCGCGATACAGCAGGCTCCAGTTTCCGCCGCCGGTGTCCATTCCGCTGACAAAACGCGGTGTGAAGTCCAGGTCCAGTCCTTGCACGGCGCTGAAGCGGAAGAAGCAGAACCCAGCCCACATGAACCAGGCCTCGGGGTCCGCTTGCGCTGGGCGCTTTGAGCCGTGGACGATTTTTCCCTCCATCGTCGCGGCGATGTCCACGGGGACGGTCGGAAAGCAGTCGTGATCCAGAAATCCGAAAAGCTCCGGCCGCAAAGGCCGAACGATGTTGTGGAAGATCCAGTTCATGGATATCCCGTGCGATCGGTTGGGATGGCTCTCCCGGTTCCGGGGCAGACCGAAATAAGCGATTTTTCGCGCCCGGCAGATGTCCGCGATACGCACCCTTGCCGATCGATCGGATGAATTGTCGATGACCACCAGCGTCATCCCAGAGGAATACAATTGCCAGGCTCGGGTGAGCGCATCGATGACCCAGGGCGTGTTGAAGGCTATGACAAAGCAGAAGCGCCGGGAACCGGTTTGCAGCAGCTCCTCGGTGAATTTCAGGCCTTCGGGAACGCCGCGCCCGCGAAAATCACGCTCAATCAAGGCGTTGCGAAAAGCCTTGGCCTTTCTGACAGGCCAGTTGTGGTTCAGCAGATCAACAAGGCCCTTGGCCGGCTTCCAGCTCATTACAAACTTCGCCATTGCTCCAAATCGGATGCATGCTCCCATAAGGCGAAGCTCATCTTCCCACAACCCCGGCCTGGAGCCGCGAGAATTTTTGCGACCACCGGCTTGTCGTACACGCATGCTGTATTTCAACCTGATCTGGTCGCGGGCGCTATCAATCGCGACATCGTAGCGCTAAAACGCCATCCGGTTCTGCACGGGGTTGATATGTTGGTTGCGATCTTCCGCGCATTGCGCGCCATTCCCTTCGTTGCCGCCAGCATTGTCTTTGCCACGGGCGCCCGGGCGCAAGCGGTCGAATTCAAGACAATCACGATCAAGGTCGGCTATGGCCCCGGCGGGGGCTATGACCAGACATCGCGGCTGATCGCTCGCCACTTCGGCCGGTTCCTTCCCGGCAATCCGGATATAGTCGTCCAGAATGTGCCCGGGGGCGGCAGCCTGAAGCTCACCAAGATGGTGTTGGGCAGCGAGCCGGCCGACGGCAGCGTCATCGCTTCCGTCAGCGAAGCCATGTCATATGCGCCGGTGCTCGATCCCCAGAAAGCCAATTTCGATCCGCTTGCCCTGCAATGGATTGGCTCGCTCGTCAACGAGCCGGCCTATTGCCTGACGGCCAAGAGTTCCGGCGTCGACACGATGGACAAGTTCCTGCAGTCCGATTTCCTGATTGGGGCGACCGGCAAGAGCAGCGTGACCTATATTTTCGCGGCGCTGGTCAAGAACGGCTTGAAGGCAAAGTTCAAGGTCGTCACCGGCTTTGAAGGCACAGCCGATATCGAACTGGCGATGCAGCGAGGCGAGATCGCCGGAATGTGCGGAGTCTCCAGTTACAACATCTCCGAAAACCGCGACGCGCTCAACCTCATTGGTACCTTCGGCCAGGGCATCGTTGCAGGCCAGGAGAAGTTCACTGCTAGGATCGACGACCCGAAGGTCCGGGAAGCGGCCGCGCTGATCGAGACCGCTTTGCAGTTCCATCATCCGTTGGTTGTCCCGCCGGGCACGCCCAAGGAGACGGTCGAAACGCTGCGCAAGGGATATATGGAGATGGTCAGGGATAAGGCGTTCCTGGCCGACATCGGCAAGCTTAGCGAAATGACCGTCAACGCCACCAGCGGCGAAGACATAAGCCGGCTTGTCTCGGAGCAGTTGAAGGTGGATCCGGATGTGTTCGAGACCGCCAGAAATCTGGTGAAGTAGATTCCCGGCGAGGCTCAACGGTGGATCTGATACTCACCGCCGTCGTCGAGATGGCCCAGCCGTTTCGCATGCTGATGCTGGTGACCGGCGTTTTCGTCGGCCTCGTCGTCGGCGTTGTCCCGGGCATTGGCGGGCTGTTCGCGATGGCCCTGCTCATCCCGATGACCTACAACATGGACGCCTATGCCGCCTTCGCGCTCCTGCTCGGTATGGGATCGGTCAATACCACCTCCGATACGATCCCGGCCATCCTGTTTGGGGTTCCGGGCTCGGTCGGAGCGGCGGCGACGGTGCTCGACGGCCATGCCATGGCCAAGAAAGGCGAAGCCGCGCGCGCCTTCGGCGCCTCCTATTCGGCGTCGATGATTGGCGGCGTGTTCGGCGCTCTGGTGCTTGCCGCGGCTATTCCCATCATGCGACCGCTTGTCCTCTATCTAAAGACGCCGGACTTCTTCGCCATCTGCGCCTTCGGGCTCTCCATCGTCGCGATGCTGGCCGGGAGCCAGCCGCTGAAGGGGCTGGCCGCGGCCATGTTCGGCATGCTCGCCTCGTTTGTCGGTATCGATAAGATCGCCGGCATCGACCGGTGGACGTTTGGTGAAATCTATCTCTGGGACGGTCTGCCGGTGGCCCTGGTGTTTCTCGGCCTGTTCGGCCTACCGGAGCTGGCTTCGCTCCTGTTGCGAGGTTCCATCCAGGGCAATGCGGAGCGACCGACTTATGCGGGCATGTGGCAAGGCATCAGGGACACGCTGCGGGAGTGGCCGCTGGTGCTGCGATGCAGCAGCATCGGTTCGCTGCTGGGCGCAGTTCCCGGTGTCGGCATCGCGGTGCTGGACTGGATCGCCTATGGCCATGCGTCACGGCGGCCTGGCTCGGGACCGAAATTCGGCGAAGGCAATGTCAGGGGCGTCATCGCGCCCGAGAGCGCCAACAATGCCAAGGAAGGCGGCTCGCTCATCCCGACCATCGCCTTCGGCGTGCCGGGTTCGGCCTCGATGAGCATCCTGCTCGGCGCCTTTGTCGTCCATGGGCTCGTTCCCGGCCCCGAAATGCTGGGCAAGAATGCCGCGCTCACCATGTCGATGGTGTTCAGCATCGCCGTGGCAAATATCGTAGGCGCGGTGACCTGCCTTGTGCTGACCCGGCCTCTGGCGCGCGTCGCGCAGGTTCCGGCCGCCATCCTGGTGCCGCTGGTGGTCACCTTCATCGTGGTTGGTGCATACCAGACCAATATGAGCGCCTTCGATTTCGCGCTGGTCATCGGCGTCGGCGCCGTCGGCATGGCGATGAAGGAACTCAACTGGCCGCGCTCGGCCTTTTCATTGGGATTCGTGCTCGGCCCGAGCCTCGAGAACTATTTCTTTCTCGCCTATCAGATTTCCGGCTGGTCGTGGCTTGCCCAGCCGCTGGTGCTCATCCTGCTTGGACTGGCCGTGGTCGGTCTCGTCAGGCAGACGCTGTCGTGGATCAGGGCCAGAAATCCCGGCGGGCCGCTGCCCCCCGCGCTGCCCGACATTGTCGCAGGCGCCACCATGACATTGCTGGCGTTCGCGGCGTTGGGGACGGCCGTGACCGGCTTTCCCTTCGAGGCCGCCATTTTCCCGGTCATCACGGCTGGATTCCTGTTGGTGTTTTCGCTGGTGACCACAGTGCAGGCGTCGCTGCGATGGCGCAGGCGGGCCACGCCTGTCCTATCCGTGCCTGCCGCGATACCAGGCGAATGGTCTCCGGTTTCGGAACCCACCATGAAAGGCAATCTCGCAATCATCGGCCTTTGTCTGGCCCTCGCCTTTCTCATCCTGTTGGTCGGTCACCTGGCAGCGACCTTCATCTTCGTTGCCGGCAGCATCATGGTGCTTGGGACGAAGTCGAGGCGGTCATCCCTGGTGATCGCTGCCGCCGCGACGGCCTTCGTCTATTCGGTCTTCGACATGCTGGCATCCCAGCCCTGGCCGATTCCGTGGCTCACAGGCATTAGCGGAATTTTCTAAACCCTTATGCGGCGCCAGCGTTTCGACCAGTTGGCGGCGTAGCAGCTTGCCGTTGCCGCTGTAAGGCAACGAGGCGACCAGCCTGATCTCGCGCGGCCGCCGGTCGGGCGCGATGTTGGTGCGCATGAAAGCCTGGAATTCCTCGACGGTTCCGCGGTCGGAGACGATGAAGGCGGCGATTTCCTGCCCCATGGTCTCATCTGGAAAGCCGGCCACGGCGACGTCCTGCACCTTGGCATGGGTGCGGATCAGTTTTTCAAGCTCCTGCGGCGCGACACTGACGCCGCCGCGAACGATCATATCGGCCTCCCGATCGACGATCGTGATAAATCCGTCGGCGTCCAGAAATCCGATATCACCGGGGATGCCCCAGTCGGAGCTCATGATCTGCGGATCGACGAACAGGCGGTTGCCGGGCATCAGGACCGCGGATGCCATGGTCGGCGTCCATGCCTTGATCAGCCCGCGCTCACCTTGCGGCAACACGCGGCCATCGGCACCGAGGATTTCGACCTGTGCGCCGGCGACCGGACGGCCGGCGCTTTCGGGCTTTGCCAGAATATCCTCACCCCATAGCGAGGATATGATGCCGGTAAGGCTCGATGAGTAGCTTATCCGGTATCCAGATGAGAGATAGCGGTAGGCAGCGATCTTGTCTTCGCCTCTGGCCGGTCCGCCTACGCTGTAGAGAACGGAAAGTTGGGGAAGCAGGTGGGTTGCGCGTTCGCCCACCTCCTTGACCATCCGGGCAATGACTGATGGCGCCAGCGCCGTGCCGCTTGCCTGGAACGAGAGCAGCGCCTCGATGAGCTCCGAGGGGGTGAACAAGGGAGGAAAGAACCGAACGATTCCCCCGTAAAGCAGATAGCCGAAGACCTGGTGACGCATTGCCGAGTATGACAGGGCCATCGGCGTCAGGAATCGTTTGGCGGTTCCCTCCACCACGCCGCGGCGCGCCGCGATGCGCCTGGCGAGTGCCTCATGCGACTGGGTGTAGGCCTTTGGATCGCCCGTCGTGCCGGACGAAAAGATCAAAAAGGCCGGGGCGGCATCGCTCGCCGGGGGGCCGACGTCGGATCCCGGCGCCGAAGCCGATTTCCAGCCAGCGTCGAAAAGGGCGTTCGGATAGACCTCATCGCCCGGCATGGCGCGGCTTTCAAAAACCATTCTCAGATCGAAGTCGCGGGCCTGCCTGGCTCGCTGACTCCTGGGAGTTCGAAAGTCGACGACAACAGGGGTCGCGCCGATTTTCCAGCAGGCGAGGATCGAAAGGATCACGTCGATGTTGTCGAGCATGGCGAGGCCGACGCGGTCGCCCGGTCGGATGCCCGATGCGCCGAAATTGGCTGCAAGATGTCCGCTCTGCGTCAGGGCCTGGGAATAGGTGATATCAGACCGGCCGCTGACCATCGCGACCTTGTCGCCATGGGCAGCGAAGGCCTCCAGTATCTGCCAACCAAAACTCATTGACGATGCGGGTTTTCGCGTGGGGCCTCGCTTCGGGCGGAGAGGAACGTCAAGATCTCCGCGTCGATCGCGTCCATGTTGGCCTTGCGGAATTTGTTGTGCGTACCCGGCATGACGACCGTTTTCACGCTGGCCTCGTTAGACGCCCAGCCCTTGTAGTCCTTCACGGTGGTGGCTCCCCATTCGGAACTGGCGAGGATGAGGATGTCGCAGGGGTAGGACGAGGGCACAAAACCGGCTGCGGCCTGCAGCAGCGCGCTCTTGTATGCCTTCTTGCGCAGATGGCGCCCCAGGCGTGTCTGTCCGAGACCGACCGCCTTCAGCGTGTCTCGCAACAGGCGCCAGTAGACCACCTTGCGCACGATATCGCGCCGCCTCCTCTCGGTGAGGCGATCGTCGGGCATCGGCTTCAGCCAGGCCGAACCTGGCGATGGCGGATCAATGAGCACGATTGCCGGCCGCTTGCCCGTTGCCTCATGGCTCAGCCGGCCGACCTCGATCGCGAGCAGGCCACCCACGCATATGCCGCCGATGACTTCGGGGTGCCTGCCTGTTACCGAGGTGAAGGCTTCAAAATAGTTGGTGCCAATTTCGGCCATGGTGGAATAGGGCGTCTCGCCGAGTTCCGTGCCCATGCCGCGCACCGCCATGATCGCGTATTTCTCTTTCAGACGCCTGCTGAAGCGATTGGCGAACAAGGCCGAGCCGGTGATGCCGTGGATCATCGCGATCGGCTCCTGGCCGACGCTGCCGGACACCGGCACGATCAGCTCACGGGCCGGATGCTCCGGCACCAGCGATGCGATCAACCGGCCGAATTCGCGCGGTGTCTGCGCTTCGAGCAGGACGGAAGTCTGCAATCTCACGCCGAACCGCTTCTGCACGGCAAGCACTAGAGTCTCCGCCATCAGCGAATCGCCGCCGAGATCGAAGAAATTGTCGTCGAAGCCGACGGCCGGCACCTTCAATTCCGCGGCGAAGATGCCGGCAATCGCATGGGCCGGTCCATCGCCCGGCGGTGGCACAGGTCTAACCCGTTGTTGGACGTTCATCGGAAAAGCCCCTAACCGACGGATGTTCACTGCTAACGCTTTTACGCAGGGTGAGAGCCCCTAACAAGTGTCCTGTGCGCCGCGCGTCGAGCCGCCGCTGGCGTGCTTGTCTCGCCACGGCAACGCGGAAAGTCGCGATTTGCCGGCTCCGCAACGGCCTTTTGTCCAGTTGTGTAAGTGTTGCAAAAGCACGCAGATTTGGACATTAGTCTTGACAGAAATACAGATGTTCAATACCCGTCAGGCAATTGAACAAGCCTGCATTATGGGAGGAATGAGCGGTATGGCGTCCAATGTTTCGTTGACGGGCCTTGCCCGCGATCTCGAGGAACGCGGCAAATCGGGCAAGCCGATCCGCATCGGGCTGATCGGCTCGGGCGAGATGGGAACCGACATCGTCACCCGCGTCGCCCATATGTCGGGCATAGAGATCGGCGCGATCTCCGAGCTGAACCTGCCCGCCGCCAGCAAAGCGGTGGATATCGCCTTCCAGGAAACCGGCCATGCGCGCGAGGTGTCGAACGCCTCGGCGATGACGGCAGCCATGGAGGCCGGCAAGGTGGCGGTGACCAACGACGCCAGCCTGGTCATCAACAACGATCTCATCGACGTCGTCATCGATGCCACCGGCGTTCCCGCCGTCGGCGCCGAAATCGGCTTGCGCGCCATGGAGCACGGCAAGCATCTGGTGATGATGAATGTCGAGGCCGACGTCACCATCGGCGCCTATCTCAAGAGCGAAGCCGACCGGCTCGGCGTCACCTATTCGCTCGGCGCCGGCGACGAACCCTCCTCCTGCATGGAGCTAATCGAATTCGTTTCGGCCATGGGCCACCCGATCGTCGCCGCCGGCAAGGGCAAGAACAATCCGCTCAACATCGACGCCACGCCGCCCGCCTATGAGGAAGAGGCCAGGCGCCGGCACATGAATGTGCGCATGCTGGTGGAGTTCGTCGACGGCTCCAAGACCATGGTCGAGATGGCGGCGATCGCCAACGCCACCGGGCTGGTGCCCGACAAAGCCGGCATGCATGGCCCGGCCGCGACGCTCGGCGAATTGAACAAGGTGCTGGTACCGCAGAAGGATGGCGGCGTGCTGTCGAGGGTCGGTGTCGTCGACTATTCGATCGGCAAGGGTGTCGCACCCGGTGTCTTCGTCGTCGCCGACATGTCGCATCCGCGCATTTCGGAGCGCATGGAAGATTTGAAGATGGGCAAGGGCCCGTACTTCACCTTCCATCGTCCCTATCACCTGACCTCGCTCGAAGTGCCGCTGACCTGCGCCCGCGTCGTGCTCTACGGCAAGGCCGACATGGTGCCGCTGGCCAAGCCGGTAGCTGAAGTGGCCGCCGTGGCCAAGAAGGACATGCAGCCCGGCGAGAAGCTCGATGCGATCGGCGAATATTGCTACCGCGCGTGGATCATGACTGCACCGGAAGCGCATGCCGCGAGGGCCATTCCCTGCGGCTTGCTGCAGGGCGGGTCGGTTACGGCGCCGATCAAGAAGGGTGAGCTCATCACCTACGCCAATGCCGCCCCGGCAGCGGGGTCCAAGATCGCCGAACTGCGCGCCCGTCAGGACAAGCTCGTCTACGGAACCGTGGAGGCGTAACCATGGCCGGAGCCAGCAAAGCCGTCGCGGACAGCCGCGCCAACCTGCCCTTCGTCTATCGCCAGTACAGCGCCGAGCAGCTGAAGCAGGTGCTCTACAAGATGTACCTGATCCGCCGCTTCGAGGAGGGCGCGGAAGAAAGCTACACGCGCGGCCTCATCCACGGCACCATGCATCTGTCGATCGGCCAGGAGGCGAGCGCCATGGGCATCTGCATGCCGCTTGGCGAGGACGACCAGATCACCTCGACCCATCGCGGCCACGGCCACTGCATCGCCAAGGGCGCCGAGGTGAAGCGCATGTTCGCGGAATTCTTCGGCAAGACCACCGGCTATTGCAAGGGCCGCGGCGGTTCGATGCACATCGCCGATGTCGCCAAGGGAAATCTCGGCGCCAATGGCATTGTCGGCGGCGGCATTCCGATCGCCGTCGGCGCCGCGCTCTCCGCCAAGATGATGAAGACCGGCAAGGTTGTCGTCTCCTTCTTCGGCGACGGAGCCAACAATGAAGGCGCCTTCCACGAGGCGCTCAACATGGCGGCGGTCTGGAAACTGCCCGTTATTTTCGTTTGCGAGAACAATGGCTACGGCATGTCGACATCGACTGCCCGGTCCACCGCGGTCAAGAACATCGCCGACCGCGCCGCCGCTTATTCGATGCCGGGCGTCATCGTCAACGGCAACATCTTTTCCGAGGTCGCCGAGGCTTCGTACAAGGCGGTCGAGCGGGCACGGGCGGGTGAGGGGCCGACGCTGATCGAGTCCAAGACCTATCGCCATCGCGGCCATTCCAAGAGCGACCGCAACCGCTACCGGACCAAGGAAGAAATAGAGGACTGGATGTCGAACCGCGATCCGATCACGCTGTTCGAGAACGAATTGCGGGAATTCGGATTCATCGACGACAAGGGCATCGAAGCTATCCGCGAGGTGGTGGCGCGGGAGATCGCCGACGGCATCGAGTTCGCCAAGGCGAGCCCGTCGCCTGACGTCAGCGAGACCGGCAACTACGTGTATACGGAGCAGGCGTGATGGACGCGATGGTGCGTGAACTAAGCTACGCCCAGGCGATCCAGGAAGCCATGGCGACCGCCATGGACATGGACGAGCGCGTCTTCCTGATGGGCGAGGACATCGGCGTCTATGGCGGCGCCTTCCAGGTGACCGGCGACCTCGTCGATCGTTACGGCGCGGACCGGGTGCTGGACACGCCGATTTCCGAACTGGGCGGCGCGGGGGTCGCTGTCGGCGCCGCGCTGACCGGCATGCGGCCGATCTTCGAATTCCAGTTCTCCGATTTCGCCACGCTGGCGATGGAGCAGATCGTCAACCAGGCTGCCAAGATGCGCTTCATGCTGGGCGGCGAGGTTTCGGTGCCCGTCGTGATGCGCTTTCCCGCCGGCTCCGGTACCGGTGCCGCCGCGCAGCACAGCCAGAGCCTGGAAGCCTGGCTTGGCCATGTGCCGGGCCTGAAGGTTATCCAGCCGTCGACGCCCCATGATGCCAAAGGCATGCTTCTGGCTGCGGTCGCCGATCCCGATCCGGTGATGATCTTCGAGCACAAGCTGCTCTACAAGATGAAGGGCCCGGTGCCCGAAGGCTATTACACCGTGCCGATCGGCAAGGCAGATATCCGCCGCGAGGGCCGTGATCTCACCATCGTCGCCACCTCGATCATGGTGCAGAAGGCGCTCGACGCCGCCGCCGCACTGGAGGCCGAAGGCATCGACGTCGAAGTCGTGGACCTCCGGACCATCCGGCCGATGGACAAGCAGACCGTTATCGACAGCGTCAAGAAGACCTCGCGGCTGATATGCGTCTATGAAGCGGTCAAGACGCTGGGCATCGGCGCCGAGGTCAGCGCCATGATCGCCGAAAGCGAGGCGTTCGACTATCTCGATGCGCCGATCGTGCGGCTGGGCGGTGCGGAAACGCCGATCCCCTACAATCCGGAGCTGGAAAAAGCGACGGTGCCGCAGGTTCCAGACATCGTCACCGCCGCGCGCGACCTCGTCAAAGGGGTTCGCTGATCCATGCCGACCGAAGTCATTCTTCCCAAGGTCGACATGGATATGGCGACCGGACAGATTTCGCGCTGGTTCGCCGAGGAAGGCGCCACGGTCAAGAAGGGCGACGTGCTGTTCGAGATCGAGACCGACAAGGCCGCGATGGAGATCGACGCTCCGGCCAGCGGTGTGTTGCGCGACGTGACCGGCAAGGAAGGAGTCGATATCGCGGTCGGATCGGCGGTGGCTTGGATTTATGCTGACGGCGAGGCTTATAAGGACAAGGCGCCAATCTCACCCCTTGAGGGGGAGATGTCGACGAAGTCGACAGAGGGGGTTGCCTCAGAAGGCACCGCCCTCGCGCTGAGTCCGGTCGAACCGACCCCACCCGACCGGCCCTTGGCCGGCCACCCTCCCCTCGAGGGGGAGGGGAAAACCCGCGCTACACCCTTGGCGCGTCGATTGGCTCGTGAAGCAGGACTGAATCTCTCCGGCATATCAGGGACAGGCCCACATGGCCGCGTCGTAAAGGCGGATATCGATGCGGTACTCTCCTCCCTCCCCGAGAGGGGGGTGTCCGTGAAGCGGACGGAGGGGGTCGCCTCAGGAGGCACCGCTTTTGCGCCGAGCCCCGTCGAAGCGACCCCACCCGACCGGCCTTCGGCCGGCCACCCTCCCCTCAAGGGAGAAGGGGACGTGCTGAAACTGTTCGAGGAAGGCTCCTACGAACTCGTCCCGCACGACAATATGCGCAAGACCATCGCGCGGCGCCTGGTCGAAGCAAAAACCACCATCCCGCATTTCTATCTGACGCTCGACTGCGAACTCGACGCGCTGCTGGCTTTACGCACTCAGCTCAATGCCGCGGCACCGGTGAAGAAGACCGACAAGGGCGAGGCTCCCGCCTACAAGCTGTCGGTCAACGACATGGTGATCAAGGCGATGGCGATGGCCTTGAAGGCGGTGCCGGATGCCAATGCCTCATGGACCGAGAGCGCCATGGTCAAGCACAGGCATGCCGATGTCGGCGTCGCCGTTTCGATCCCCGGTGGCCTGATCACGCCGATCATCCGGCATGCCGATGAAAAGACGCTGTCGGTCATCTCTAACGAGATGAAGGACCTGGCCAGCCGCGCCCGCAGCCGCAAGCTGAAGCCGGAGGAATATCAAGGCGGCACGACCGCCGTCTCCAATCTCGGCATGTTCGGCATCAAGGACTTTGCCGCCGTCATCAACCCGCCGCATGCGACGATCCTGGCGGTCGGCGCGGGCGAGGAGCGGGCGGTGGTCAAGAATGGTGAGATCAGAATAGCGACCGTGATGTCGGTGACGCTGTCGACCGACCATCGTGCGGTTGACGGCGCGCTGGGGGCCGAACTGCTGGTCGCCTTCAAGAAGCTGATCGAGAATCCGATGGGCATGCTGGTCTAGGCTCCTGCAGTAAGCCGGCGCCAATGATGCGCCGGCTTATGATGAAACGACTTGTCAGGCTCCGAACCTTGACCCATGTTCTCTGGTGATCGCGACCAAGGGAGGCCAACATGCCTGCATTCGACCCGTCTGACGTCAAAACCTTGTTCGGCAGGGTCATGGGCGCGTCGCCTTCCGACATCAAGCTGGTGGCGCAGCGCCTGCACGATCATGCTTTCGAGCCACGCATGTCGGCGGAAGAGACAAGGCAGCTTGTCGTCAGCCTCGGCTATGACAGCCTCGATGCGTTCTGCAGTGATATCGGCCTGCCCGCGCATATCGCCGAGCGCTGGAGCCGTTTTGGCGTTTCGGGCGAGATGAAGCAGGTGTTCACGCTGCTGGCGGGGCAGCGCAGACGCGTGGCCGAAGCGATCGCCGAATTCGAATCCATGACCCATGTCGGCGTCGAGGATTTTTTGCGCGAGCGCGGGTTGATTTAAACCCAGGCATCTCAGCCGGCCTTGGCCAGCAGCGCTATAGCGGTGTCGCTGTCGGTGATCAGCACATTGGTGTTGACAGCCTTGAGCGCGGCGAGGATTGCCGCCACCTTGCGCTTTCCGCCGGCGGCCAGCACGACATTCGGCACATGGGCGACAACATCGAGGTCGATCGCCATGACGCGCCGGTTGACTTCGTGATCGACGAGCCTGCCGGCGGCATCGACGAAATAGCATAGCATGTTGGCGACCGCGCCTTTTGCCTTCAAGGGTGTAATCAGCGATGACGGCACGATGTCATGCCGAAAGATGGTGGCATCGGGCGATATGTCGCCGACGGTGAGCAATGCGATGTCGGCCGCCGCGGCGCGCCGGCGCACATCCTGCAGCGTCGGCTGCGCCCACAGGAGATCGCGCAGCGAGGGGTCGTCCACCATCACCGGCGCCGTGATCTGATAGCTGTCCACCTCGAACACATCGGCGACCTTGGCGGCCACGATCGACGGGTTGATCCATTGCGAATGCGGCAGGCTGCCGACAAGCGCCACCACCGAGGCGCGCTTCAAGTGCCGGCGGGCGAGGAAACCCAGGCTGGCGTGCAGTGTGGCGCCACCGCCGATCGCCAGCGTCATGCCATCCTGCATCTGCTCGCCGAGATAGGCCGCCACGGCGTGGCCGATGGCCTTCTCCAGATGGTCGTGAACCGAAGGTGTCGGGATGACGACGGCGGCGTTGAGGCCCCAGCGTATTTCCAGTTCCCGCTCAAGCGCCACCTGTTCGGCTGTCGGCGCGTTGATCATGGTAACGACGATGCCCTCGGCGGTACAGGCGGCCAGCGTACGCATGACCTTCATCCTGGAGACATCGAGCTTTTCGGCGATCTGCTCCTGCGTGAAGCCCTCGACATAATAGAGCCATGCCGTCTTGACGCTGAGGTCCGACGAGACCATCGGCAGGCGAGCCGGTGCGGGCTTTTGCGTGGGCATGGATTGTCGTCCCTCATGCGTCATGGCCGACGGCGTTGTCCTCATCCGGGAAAGGCCGCTCTTATGTCAATCGGATGCGGGGTTCGCGGCAGGCCGATTATCGCACAGCTTTGATCATTTGTAATTGACATCATACATATGAACATATTTTGTTGGTTTCACGCGCTGTGTCATGCACCAGTCATATGCGCCGTGCAGGGAGGAAGAGACGGGGTGCTGGCCAGGGGCCAGACCGGTCATGCACAGACAAGACAGGAGGTCTCATGAAGACGCTATTCATCCAGCTGCTGGCCAGCCAGCTGGCGCTCGCGGCAACTTTGTTTGCCGGCGTGGCAAATGCCGAAACACTGACGCTCTACACATCCCAGCCCGAGGCAGACGCAGCCAAGACCGTGGATGCCTTCAAGAAGGCACAGCCCGGCATCGACGTCACCATCTATCGCTCCGGAACCAGCGACATCCTGACCAAGATGGCGGCCGAGTTCGCCGCAGGCAGCCCGCAGCCCGACGTGCTGCTGATCGCCGACGCGGTGTCGATGGAACTGCTGAAGAAGGACGACCGGCTGCTGGCCTATCCTGAGGCCAAGCTCGACGGCATCGAGGCGGATGCCTATGACGCCGACAAGACTTATTTCGGCAGCAAGCTGATCACTACCGGCATCGTCTACAACACCGCTGCCGCCGAAAAGCCGCAGCATTGGGCGGACCTCGCCAAGCCGGCCTATGCCGATGGTCTGGTCATGCCGAGCCCGCTCTATTCCGGTGCCGCCGCCTACCTGCTTTCGGGCTTCGCCGGCGACAGCAATTATGGCTGGGATTTCTTCCAGAAGCTGAAGACCAACAACACCGTCAGCGTGCGCGGCAATGGCGCGGTGCTGAAGTCGGTGGCGTCGGGCGAGAAGCCCTATGGCATCCTCGTCGATTTCATGGCGATGAACGCCAAGAAGAAGGGTTCGCCTGTCGAATTCGTGTTCCCCTCGGAGGGCGTGCCCGCCGTGACCGAACCGGTGGCCATCATGAAGACCGCCAAGAACGTCGACGGTGCGAAAAAATTCGTCGACTTCATTCTGTCCGATGAAGGCCAGAAGCTGGCGCTGTCGATGGGTTACCTGCCGGCACGCGCCTCGGTCGGTCGTCCCGACTGGCTGCCGGAAGGCGTCAAGGTCAAGGTGATGCCGTTCGACACCAAGGCGATCGTCGCCGAGACCGACGCCGACAAGGCGAAGTTCCAGGACCTGTTCGGCGGCTGAGCCGTCGATCCCCGCGAGATGCCGTCTCGACGGCATCTCGTCAGTTCCGGTGAGCCCGGCCGCCCCGCTGACCGATCCCAGGAAACGCAATCATGCCGACACGTATCAGGGAGAGCCGGGGCCAGGAAATGGTCCTGACGGCGGTGGTGGCCGTCGTCATCGTCCTGCTTTCGCTGCTGCCCATGCTGCGCCTCGTCAAGGAGATCGTGGCACCCGGCGGTGTCTTGTCGACGGTGGCCGTGGAGGCCGGGCTGAGAAGCCCGGCAACCTGGATCGCGACATGGCATACACTGGTCGTCGGCATCGGCGGCACTCTTCTGGCGGTGCTGTCGGGAACGCTGGTGGCCGTGCTTGTCTCGCTGACCGACATACGCGGCCGAAGCGCCCTGGTGCTCTGCTACGTCATGCCGCTGATGATCGCGCCGCAGGTGACGGCGCTGGCCTGGCTGCAACTGTTCGGCCCTGCCAGCCCATTCCTCAAGCTTTTCGGAGCGGCGCCGCCGCTCGGCACGAAAAACCCGCTCTACTCGACCTCGGGCATCATCCTGCTGCTTGGCGTCCAATACGGGCCGCTGGTCTTCCTGCTGGTGCGTGCTGGCCTGCGCAAGCTGCCGCGCGAACTGGTCGAAGCGGCGCGCGCCGGCGGTGCGAATTGGTTCACCGTACTGATCACCATCGTGCTGCCCTTGATGACGCCGTCGATCATGGCGGCGGCCGCGCTTGCTTTCGTCTCCTGCGTCGGCAATTTCGGCATTCCGGCCTTTCTCGGCATCCCCGCCAACTACCTGGTGCTGCCGACGCTCATCTATCAGAAGCTGGCCGGCGGGGGCCCGGCGGTACTCGGCGAGACCGCGTTCCTGTCGGTGCTGATCGGCATCATCGCCATGGCCGGCATCCTTGCCCAGGAGGTGATGAGCCGCCGCCGCGACTACCGCATCTCCTCGACATCGCTGCCGGCCGAACCTTATGAACTGGGCCGCTGGCGGCCGGTCGTCCAGGCCGGCATGTGGCTGCTCATCGTGCTGGTGCTGGTCCTGCCGCTGTTCGGGCTGGTGCTGACCTCGCTGGTGCCGGGCTACGGCATCGCGCTCACCGCCAAGACGGCGACGCTCGACAATTACCGTTTCGTGCTGTTCGAGCATGATGCCGCCAGCCGCGCCTTCTTCAACAGTTTCTGGCTGTCGATCGCTGCCGCTTTCTTCGCGGTCCTCGTCGCCGTGCCGATCGGCTATCTCATCGCTTGGGGCAAGCAGCGCTGGGTGCGGCTGCTCAATCTTTCAGTCGAACTGCCGTATGCCTTGCCCGGCGTGGTGCTGGCGATCGCCTCGCTGCTCTTGTTCCTGCGCCCCATCCCGCTGACCGGCGTCCAGCTCTACAACACCGTCTGGATCATCCTCTATGCCTATCTCGCCCGCTTCCTAGTGCTGGCCTTGCGGCCGACCATCAGCGGCTATCACCAGATCGATCGGGCACTCGAAGAAGCCGCACAAGTTGCGGGCGCCGGCCTGTTCACGCGCATGCGCACCATCGTCTTTCCGCTGGTCGCGCCGGCGGCGATCGCCGGCGGCCTGCTGATCTTCATGACGGCCCTCAGCGAACTCACCGTCTCGGCGCTGCTGTGGTCGTCGGGCTCGGAGACCATCGGCGTTGTCATGTTTTCCTTCGAGCAGGGCGGCGATTCCAACTACGCGGCGGCGATGTCGGTCATCACGGTCGCGGTCGCCTTCGTGCTGATGCTGGTGACCAACCTGCTTGCCCCTCATCTTCCGAGCGGAGTTCTGCCATGGCGCGATTGACCCTGGACCATGTGACCAAGAGCTTCGCCGATTTCGACGCCGTGAAGGATGTCTCGATCGACGTCGCCGACGGCGAGTTTCTGGCGGTGCTCGGCCCCTCCGGCTGTGGCAAGACGACATTGCTGCGGCTGGTCGCCGGTTTCGAAAAGGTGACCTCGGGCGAAATCCGCATCGGCAGCGATGTCGTGTCGAACAGCGGCGGCAGCGTCGCGCCGGAAAAGCGGCGCGTCGGCATCGTCTTCCAGAATTATGCGCTGTGGCCGCATATGAGCGTCGCCGAGAATATCGGCTATGCGCTGAAGGTGGCCAAGCTCGACAAGGCGGTTGCGCGCCAAAAAGTGGAAGACGCGCTTGCCCTTGTCAATCTTCAGGGTCTGGGCGAGCGCCGGCCCGCCAATCTTTCCGGCGGCCAGCGCCAGCGGGTGGCCTTGGCGCGTTGCCTGGTGGCGACACCTTCGCTGGTGCTGTTCGACGAGCCACTCGCCAATCTCGACGTCCATCTCAGGGCCTCGATGGAGGACGAGTTCGCCGCCTTCCACAAGCGCACCGGCACGACCATCGTCTACATCACCCATGACCAGGCCGAGGCGATGGCGCTGGCCGACCGCATCGCGGTGATGGACCATGGACGCTTGGCGCAGCTCGCCACCCCGCGTGAACTCTATCATAAGCCGGCAAATGAGATGGTGGCCTCCTTCATTTCGCAAGGCATTCTGCTTCCGGCGGACGTGTTGGCCAGCGAGGACAACGGCCATTGCAAGGTCCGGGTTCTCGGAACCGAGCTGGTGGTCCGTTGCCGGCCTGGCGAGCGGCCGCGCGCCGGCGCCAAGATCTGCTGCCGCCCCGCCGATATCGAGCTTTCGGCCGATGCCTCGGGCTTCGATGGTCTCGTCAAGCGGGCGATCTATCAGGGCGGCGCGGCGCGGATTGAATTCGCGCCGACCGCTGGTCCCGACCTCACCTTGCATTTCGAGCAACCCGATCCGGTTGTGCTGGAGAACGGGGCGCAAGCGCGCCTGCGCATAAAATCCGGCTGGCTGATCCCGGCGGCGGGGACAGCCTCGTGATGATACTGGACCTTGCCGGCGGCTTCGGAGAAAAGGGCCGCACCAGCCTCGCCGTCAACAGCGGCGACGATCGCATCCTGCTCGATGTCGGCATCAAGGTCGGCGCTTCCGGGGCGGAATACTATCCAGCGCTCAACGGGTCGAGCGACGACATCGATGCTGTTTTTGTTTCGCATGCCCATGAGGATCATGTCGGCGCGCTGAGCTGGCTGTTGTCGCGGGGCTATAGCGGCCCGATCTTCATGACGGCGGAGACCCGTGCCGAGGCGCCGGCCACGCTTGCCGCCTATGCCGAGCCGGAGGATTTCAGGCGATTTCCCTTGCCTGAAAACCGCATCGAACTCTTCGAACCAGGCGACACACTCACTAGCGGCAATTTCGTAGTCAGCACGGGACGTTCAGGTCACGTCGTCGGCGGGGTCTGGTTCGCCGTCGACGACGGGACAAGCCGCATCGCCTATTCGGCCGATGTGGTGCCTGACAGCAATGTGTTCGTCATGGACACGATCCCGCATTGCGATCTCCTGGTCTTCGATGCCTCCTACGGGGCGGATCCCGTGCCGGGGGCTGCCCGGGCGCAAGAAATTTCCGAATGGGTGGCGCGGCATCCGCAGGGATGCCTGTTGCCGACGCCGCTGTCTGGCCGATCGCTGGAACTGATCGCGGCCTTGCCGGGGTCGTTCGCCGTCCATGCCGGCATGCGTTCGTCGCTGGAAGCGCAGATCGGCGCGACCGCGTCCCTGTTGCCGGGCATTTCCGAGCTTTTGCTTGCCCGCCTGCGAAGCGCGGCCGACTGGAGCGATGCCGACCCGCTGCCTTCGCTGCCCCTGCTGGCCAATGACGGCATGGGCGAGGCTGGCCCGTCGTCGCACCTTTTGCCTCGCGCCGACGATGCCGGGTTTCCGGTGTTGCTCACCGGGCATCTGCCTTTGGGCTCTCCGGCCGATCTCATGCACAAGGCCGGCCGGGCGGACTGGATACGCATGCCCACCCACCCGACACTGTCGGGCAATGTCGGCATCTGGGAGAAGGCGGGACGCCCCAGGGCGCTGGGCCATTCCTGCGCGCCCGATCTTCTGGGCGAGTTGAAAAGCCATATTCCGTCCTTGCTCACGCAATGCCGTACGGGTCAACGCATCACGGTGGGGCAAGGAAGCGCATCATGAGAATCCTGATCTGCAACGATGACGGCATCGAAGCGCCGGGTCTTGCCCGTCTGGTCAATGCCGCCCTCGGGTTGAGCGACGATGTCTGGGTGGTCGCGCCGGACGGCAAGCGCACCGCCGCCGGCTCGTCGCTGACCATCGCCAGGCCGCTGACGATGCGGCGCGTCAAGCCGAACTGGTATTCGTGCTCGGGCACGCCAGCCGATTGCGTGGTGAGCGCCATGACGTGGCTATTCGCTGATGAACCGAAGCCTGACCTCGTATTGTCGGGCATCAATGACGGCCGCAACGTCGCCGAGGATATCGCCTATTCCGGCACACTGGGTATTGCCCGCGAAGCGAGTTTCTGGGGCATACCCGCGATCGGCTTTTCGCGCGTGAAAAATCCTGACTTCGGCGCTGCCGACGACGAATGGCTTGGCAAGCTGATCGCCTCGCTCTGGCAAGCGCGTGCCGATTGGGCGACAGAGGGCCATTGGCTGAGCGTCAACTTGCCGACCGCGCTGCCGGCCGAAATTCGCCAGCCGCGCATCGGCCGCGACAAGATCGGCCGCACGGCCGAGGTGGTGGAAAGCGCCGGGGATCGCACGATCATCACGGTGCCGCGTGGCCGAGCCCATGCAAGCGAACCGGGGGATGAAAACGCCGCGATCGATGCGGGTTTCGTCAGCATCAACCGGCTGAACTGGTTTGGGGAAACGCGGCTGGACGAGGGATTTCTGGACGGAATCCCACGCTGGCGGCAAAGCTAGCCGATCTCCCTGCGCGGCATCCCCCAGATCACCAAGCTGTCAGCGGCTAAATGGCGTCAATCCGGTGCTTATGCTTGAAGCCGCCGCTATTTCATTCCACATCGGAAGAGATGAAGGATGAGACACGCGAATGGCGCCGGAATCTGCTGTGGGCCTTGGCCGCATCGCTGGTCCTGCATGCGCTTGTCGCATCGTTCTTCATCTACGGCCTGTCAAAAGCCTCACAAGAGCCCCAGCAGGAGCAACCGATAAGCGTCGCGCTCGTGCCTCCGCCCGACAAGCCAAAACCGCAGCCGCTCAAAGCCGAGAAGCCGCCGGAACCTAAGGCTGATAAACCCCCCGAGCATAAGGTTGAAAAGCCACCCGAACAGCCGCGCAAACAACCTGACGACACCGCTTTGAAGCGCGTTTTTCAGTATGGCGACAAAGATACCGGACCGAAGAAATCCCTGGATGGGGGGGCGGCCAAGGACAATGCGCCGTCGCCTGCAAAGGATGAGGCCTCGAAGCCTCCGGTCGTGCCCAAGTCCGCCGAGAACAAGCCTGCAGCGACGGCAAACGCGGAGCAGCGGCCGGATGCGAGCAAAGCCGATGAGAATCCGCCAACCGAGCCGACCGTCACCAAGCCCACGCCGAGCGAGGAAAAGCAGGTCACGGAAGACGCTGATAAACAGCAGGCTGCGCCAAAAGCTTCCGATCAGCAAGCAGCCGTAGAGCCAAAGCCGTCGCCAGCCGAGAGCGACGCCAAGACCGGGGCCGCGACCGAAAAGCCCAAGGCCAAAGTCGTCAAGACGATGAAGTTCAAGTCTGAAAAAGCCCTGAAGTCCCGGGCCGGAAAAGCCACCGCCTCAAATTCCACGAACGACGCAGGTGCTGGATCACCAATGTATTCCGGTCTTCCGGGGGTTCGGAAACTCTACTCGCAGGGCGCTACCGGCGACGCGTTGGCCACGAGTTCCATGAGCGGCGTACCTCGCAGTCAGCGCGTTGCGACCCTTTGCGCCAACGTGCTGGACCAGGAGCTGCAGGGTGCCGACTATTCTCCCAAATGGCTGCCGACGATTCCGCTGAAAGCCGGCAATGTTCTCGACCGCCCCGAAGCGGCCTTCAGCACGACAACCACATGGTACCAACTGAGCTTCCGATGCGAGGTGGATACCGATGCGACCAGGGTCCTGTCGTTCGGCTTCCGTGTCGGCTCCGAGATTCCACGCAGCGAATGGCCGCCAAACCATCCTCTTTAGTCTCTGCCACTTAGGCTGGCACACCAAGTCCAGCCAATTGCCGGCTAACTTCATGCCAGTCGGCGCAGACGAGATCGGCACCGGCCGCCGTCAGCCGTGCGGCATGCTCGGCATAAGTATGACCGCCGCCGGTATAGCCGATCGCCGTCATGCCGGCGGCGACCGCGCCCTGGATGCCGAAAGGCGAATCCTCGATGACGATGCAGTCGGCTGGTTTGGCGCCCATCCTGGCAGCCGCGAAAAGGAAGATGTCCGGCGCCGGCTTGCCGTTCTTGACCATCGAGGAACTGTAGATCGCATCGCCGAAGAAGCGTGCCAATCCGGTCACCGCCAGGCTGTGGTTTATACGCTCGATGGAGGACGAGGAGGCAACGCAGCGGTCGCCGGCAAGCGTTTCCAGAAACGAGCCTATTCCAGGCGTTGGCTTCAACTCTTCGGTGAAAAGCACCTTGGTCTCGGCCCAGATATCGCCGTCGGCCGACGCGGGAAACTGATGGCCGGTCAACTCCTTGATCCTGACGATGATGTCGGCCTGTTTCATGCCGACGCACTGGGCGATGATGCCGCCGTGAACGCCCGGCATGCCATGCTTATCGTAGACACGTTCATAGGCCTTGGCGGCCAGTGGCTCGCTGTCGACGAGAACGCCGTCGCAATCGAAAATGATCAGTCTTGACGGCGCCACGCGTTTCTCCCGGCCTCTGTCAGAATTCGCACATCGCTATCGACAAAAAGTCAAATGTTCAATAGCGGGCGCGCTCGGCCTCGTGGATAGGGGGTAATAGAGGCCAATTCAAAGCTGGCGCAAGACGTCGCTGGCGCGGGAGGACCCCAGCGCCCGCTGCATGGCCTGCCGCGACTGTGCGCGATCGGGCGTGATCCAGTTCGGTTCCGCCCCCAGGAAGCGGTCGAGGAAAGCCACGGCATAGGCCGGCATTTCGGTGACGTTCTCGCGATAGGACCACCAGGTGCGCAGGTCGTCGGCGCATTTGTCGATACTGGGCGCCGAGCCAAACTCCTGCTCGTAGATCGCCGAAATCACCGAGACACAGTAGTTGGTGTAGAGAAAGCCTTCCGGCCAGAAACGGATGATGTCCAGCGTGCCGGCATTCTGATCCGTTTCGATGAGCTGGGTGAGGCCGGAGATTTCCCTTGCCGGCGCCTGTTTTATCAGTTCGCGCAGCACGAGGCCGGCGGCAAAGACGATGAAATCGGCGCGGTCGATCGCGGCAAAGCGCTTCTGCGCTTCCATGACCTCGACCCAGTCGAGAAAAGCCCGGGTCAGCTTCGCCTCGTCGATTTCGAAGCGTACGCCGAATGTGTCCGAGACCACCTTGGCGCTGCCGCGGAAGGTGGCGCGGAACCAGCGCAACTGCCGCAGCCGGTGGCGCAGGTCGGGCATGAGGGCCAGTTCATCCCTGAAGGGCAGTTCCATTTCCTGTATCCCGTTTCCCCACAGGTTAGCACAGTCGTGCCCCCGCGGTAATCGCGCGGCGGCCCTGTGGATGACCGTGGTTGAGGTCAATATCATACATATTGACATTCGCGGAAACAAATGTTCTCACTTTGCTGTTGTCGTGCGCCGGTCCAAGGTGCGCCTCGACTGAGGCTTCGGGAGGAAAACCGAATGGCGATTTGGCAGTGGGGACTGCTTCTGCTGGTTATTGTGTGGGCGTTGCAGTCGCTCGGCGTCTGGCTGCAGATGCGGCACTATTCGGATGTCTTCCGGGGCGTCACCGACCAGTACAAGGACGGCTTCGTCGGAGCCGGCAATTTTCGCGGCCGATTTGCCAAGGGAACGATCGCGCTGGTCGTGGTTACGCCCGACTTGATCGTGCGCCGCATGATGGTGATGAGCGGCCGTTCCGTGTTCACCAAATTCAAGCGACATGAAGAATTCGAGGGCGTTCCCCTCGATCGACTCCGGTCCAACCCTGCGATCATGGGGGAGGGGGAACCCGGTGTGGCCGAGGCCGTGAAGCGGGCGATCGAACAGATCGACAAAGCACGGTCGGAGCCGGGGAAGAAGCCGGGTTTGGCCGGCTTGAATGTAGCAAGGGCATAGAGGAGGCCGTGCGCCGACTGGGATCAACCGGCGGGCCGGCATAAGGAGGAGAAATGTCTGTATTTTCGTTGTTGGCGCAGCATGCCGACATGGCCGTGCACAATTTGCATGTCGCGGGTGCCATGGTCTCGGATGCTGCATTGCATGGCAAGCTCGCCGTCGAGCATGCTTCCGATCATCTCGTGGTCCTGGCGCAGGCGCAGACCGACAGCGGGCCGGTCACCGCCGATCAGCTGAAGGAGCAGCTGAAAAACGTGCAGCAGGAAGAGCAGCTTGGCTGGCTGACTGCCATCGGCAAGTACTTCATCGGCATTTTCCAGAAGGGCGGCGAGGTTTTCGCCGGTTTTGTCACCGGCATCATCCCGACGCTTGTGGTGCTGATGACCGCCTTTTACGCCGTCACCGAACTGGTCGGCGAAGAGCGGGTTCACGGTCTGGCGCGTGGTGCTGGCCGCATCGCGCTGACCCGCTATACCGTGCTGCCGCTGCTGGCGGTGTTCTTCCTCACCAACCCGATGGCTTACACCTTCGGCTCGTTCCTGGAAGAAAAGCACAAGCCGGCCTTCTATGACGCGGCCGTGTCCTACGTGCATCCGCCGCTCGGCCTCTTTCCGCACATCAACCCTGGCGAATATTTCGTCTGGGGAGGCATGCTCGTGGCCTTGCTCGATCTCGAGAAGCGCGGCGTCATCGCCGCCGGCTACCATGTCAAGGTTGCCATCTGGTACGCCATCGTCGGCCTCGTCGTCATCCTGCTCAAGGGCATGCTGACCGAGCGCATCACCGCCATCATGGCACGCCGCCAGGGCGTCGAGCTGTAAGGGCGGGGAGGACATCATGGCCAAGACATACAAAGCCGTACGGATCACCCGGGGCAAAACAGGGTGGGGCGGTCCGCTTGTGATCGAGCCGACCGAACAGCGCAGCAAGGTTGTTTCCGTCACCGGTGGTGGCATTCATCCGGTGGCGCAGCTCATCGCCGATATGACCGGCGCTGAAGCCGTCGACGGCTTCAAGGCGCCGCCGATCGAAAGCGAAATGGCGGTTGTCGTCGTCGACTGCGGCGGCACCGCACGATGCGGCGTCTATCCGCGCAAGCGTATCCCGACCGTCAACCTGACGCCGGTCGGACAGTCCGGGCCGCTCGCCCAGTTCATCACCGAGGATATCTATGTTTCGGGCGTCAAGCCGGCCGACGTCACAATGGCGGACGGGTCCGAGGCGGTCACGACTGCAGGGGGAGCAGCATCGATGGGTTCGACCAACAACACAGCGACGCCGACGGCGCTGCCCAGCGAGGGTGGCCTGATCGGTTTCATCAGCACGATCGGCCGCGTCATGGGTCGTGTCGTCGGCATCTTCTTCAATGCCGGCCGCCGCACCATCGACCAGGTCATCCGCAACGTGCTGCCGTTCATGGCCTTCGTGACCATGCTCATCGGCCTGATCCTGTATACCGGCGTCGGTGACGTGCTGGCGCAGCCGATGGGTCCGCTGGCCAACAATATCGTCGGCCTGCTGATCATCTCGGCCATTTGCGGCCTGCCGTTCCTGTCGCCCATCCTGGGCCCAGGCGCTGTCATCGCGCAGGTTATCGGCGTCGCTATCATCGGCCCGCAGATTGCCAACGGTACGATCTCTCCGGCGATGGCGCTGCCGGCTCTGTTTGCCTACAACACCCAGGTGGGCTGCGACTTCGTTCCCGTCGGCCTCGCACTGGGTGAAGCCAAGCCGAAAACCATCGAAATCGGCGTGCCGGCGGTGCTCATCAGCCGCCAGATCATGGGTCCGGTCTCGGTGCTGATCGCCTGGGTCGTTTCCCTGATCGTGTTCTAAACACCAGAAATAACGAGGTTCGCCATATGTCGGTTCTTCTCAAGACACGGGTCACGGCAATAGGACCCGAAGTGGCGGACCTCGCCGAGGGCGGCGTGGTCATCCTGTTCGCGGATGGCTCGCCACCGGAGCTTGCCGAGGTCTCGGTGCTCCACAAGACGGAGATCGGACCCAGCGACGGCGCGCCTGAAAAGGGCGCGTCGATCACCCTTGGCCCGGTTTCGGCTGTCATAACCGCCGTCGGCTCCAGCGCCTGGAGCAAGGTGCTCGAGATGGGCCACGTCGTCATCTCGTTCAACGGCGCCACCGAGGCCGAAAGGCCAGGCGAGATCTGCGCATCGCAGGTCGATACGCAAGCCCTCGTGGCAGCGCTGAAGACAGACGCGATCATCACCATCGCCGCCTGAAAGCATTCGCGCCCAGCCAGTCTGGCTTTGGCGCCCAAAAAAGCAGAGTATTTGCCATGGAACGCTCGACCATCGTCAGAGTGCATGAAGGTTTGCACGCCCGTCCCGCCACGCGCTTCGTCAAGCTCGCCAAGGCTTTCGAATCCGACGTCGAACTGGTCAAGGACGGCAAGGCGGTCAGTGCCAAGAGCTCGGTCAAGCTGATGCTGCTGGCGGTCAAGGAAAACCAGGAAGTCACCGTGCGGGCGAACGGCGCTGACGCCATCGAGGCGATCGAGGCCCTGATCGGCTATCTCGAGAACCCAAAGGCGGGTCTCGACGACGAAGACACCCACGCTCCAGCCAATGACCAGGGCAAGGAAGCGGCGCCCGCGCCAGGGCCCCGGTCCGCGCCGGCTGCATCAGGCGAAGCAAGCAGTGGTTTGCGCGGTGTCGCCGCAAGCGAGGGCGTCGCGATCGGGCCGGCTTTTGCACATTTCCCGCCTGACATCGCCGGGCAGGGCCGGATGCTGCAGGCCGATGAGATCGCCGGCGAGATCGACAGGTTTCGCACCGCCGTCGCCGCCGTCCAGGCACGCATGGACCGGGCCTTGGCGCAGGATAGTCTGTCGGCCGGTGACCGGGGCATCGTGGCGGCGCTGAGGGATATCGCCGCCGACGACAGCCTGACCGGCGAGGCCGAGAAGGCAATCAAGGGCGGCAATGACGCGGTCTCGGCCACGATCACCGCCGCCTCCACCATCGCCGCCGACTTCAGCGCCGTCGACGATCATTATCTCAATGCGCGGGCGGACGATGTCCATGCGGTCGGACGGCAGATCTGCCTGGTGCTGCTTGGCCAGGACGACGTCAGCCTCGAGAACATCCCGCAAGGTGCGATCCTGATCGCCGATGATATCGGCGCCTGGGATCTGGCACGGGCGCCGCTGAAACGCATCGGCGGCGTGGTGTGCGGCCATGGCGGCGCCACCTCGCACATCGCCATCATCGCCCGCTCGCATGGCATTCCGGCGGTGCTCGGCCTTGGCGACCGGATCCACCTTTTGCGCACGGCGCAAGAGGTGGCGCTCGACGGCAACAGCGGCCAGGTGATCATCGACCCCAACGCGGCGACGCGCGCCGATTTCGCCGGTCGTGTCGAAGCGGCGGCGAAGGAGCGTGCCGGCCTGGCGGCTTTCAAGACGGTGACGCCGAAGCTGGCGGACGGCAGGGTCATCGAGGTCGCGGCCAATATTGGCTCGCTGGAAGAGATCGAGGCAGCGCAAGAGGCCGGCGCCATGGGTGTCGGCCTGTTCCGCACCGAGCTCCTGTTCATGCGCCATATGCACCTTCCGTCGGAGGACATGCAGGCCGAGACCTATGCGGCGCTGGCCAAGGCCTTCGCACCCTATCCGGTCATCGTGCGCACGCTCGACATCGGCGGCGACAAGCCGATCGCCGGCATCGAGTTCCCCGACGAGGAGAACCCCTTCCTCGGTTGGCGCGGCATCCGCATGTGCCTCGACCGGCCCGATATCTTCAAACGCCAGCTGAGGGCGCTGCTGAGGGCGGCCGTGCACGGCAACATCAAGGTGATGCTGCCGATGGTGTCCGATCTTGGCGAGGTGCGGCAGACGCGCGTTCTTGTCGACGAATGCGCCGCCGAACTCAAGGCCGAAGGCGTGCCGCATGCGACGTTCGATCTCGGCGTGATGATCGAAACCCCGGCCGCCGTGCTGATCGCCCCGGCACTGGCCAAGGAAGTGGCTTTCTTCTCGATCGGCACCAACGACCTGACCCAGTACATCATGGCGGCCGACCGGCTCAACCCGACCGTTGCGAAGCTCAACGACGTCACCAATCCGGCGGTCATGTCGGCGATTGAGCTGACGGCCAAGGCCGGCGTGGCCGCCGGCATCATGGTCGGCATGTGCGGCGAGGCGGCGGGCCGGCCGGATCTCATTCCGGCCTTCCTGGAGATGGGCCTGACCGAGCTGTCGATGAGCCCGGCCTCGATCCAGCGCGCCAAGAAGACGATCACGGCGATGGCAGCCGGGGAGTAGTTCCCGCAATCGCCGCTGGAACTTACGGCAGATGCGCAAGCAAGGTGGCGAACACAGGTGCCAATTCATCGACCGGGCTCGCCTTGGCGCAGGCCTGGGCAATGCGCTCATGACGTATGTCGGCTGCCAGAATCGCGATTTCCAGCATGTCGGGCTCCGGCGCGCCGTCACGACCGGTGGTCGCCAGGCCGCAGGCCAGGACGACCGGCGCCAGGCAGCTTATGTCGAGCGCCTGGCCGCCAGCAGCGCTCGCTTCCGGCGCGGCTTCGCCAAAGCGGACCGGACGCTGGTTGAGCAACTCGACCAGCAGTGCCGCGCACATGGCCGCGATGGCCTGCAGTCCGGCACTCGGCGCGGCCAGCGCAGCCAACAATTCGCCATGGCGCTTGCGCATGGCCGCGTGGACGGCGGCGAACCCGGCTTCATGGATACGGGCGTGGTCGATCTTCAGCCCGGCAAGCACCGCCTTGGTCAGATAGTACATGTCGCGCCGGAACAGGCGCTCGGCGCTCAATTGCTGGTCTTCGTCACCGGCCGGGAAATAGGTGGCGAGGCCTTTTACGGTCGTCCCGTCCACTCTTATCGGGCGCTCGTGCGGAACGAAGGATTCGGCGATCGACAGCGCTTCGTCGACGGCACTCGCGGCATGGCTGAGCAGGCCTTCGATGCCTTTGCCCGGAAATGGCGGCAGATGGCTGGTTGCTTCGCGCAGCAGGCTGGCCTCGCTGGCGCCGTCATGGCGGCTCTGGCGGATGATGTCGCGGACTTCCCGCAGCCGGTCCTTGAGGTTGACGCGGACATCTTCGGAGATTTGTCGGAGCATCGCGGTTAGCCTCGAATGTGCCGTGCGGCGCCACCTGCGACGGGCACCACCGACTCTACATTGTTCCTATCGATTGGTAGATCAATAGGCGATACTAGACCAGCATGCAGAATCGGCGACGGCGCACTCGTCCGCCGCGGGGGAGGGATGATTGGCCAGGGGACGACAAATCGTGGAAAGACAGCCCGAGGAAAGGCGGGCAGGAGCGGAAGCGGCCGAGCAGATCGTCAGCGAGAGCCGCACGGACCGCCTCAGGATCCGCGCCGCCTGGATGTATTTCGTCGAGCAGATGACGCAGAACGAGATCGCCGATGTGCTCGGCGTCGGCCGCGTCACCATCGTGCGCATGCTGGCGGAGGCGCGGTCGCGCAACGAGGTCAAGATCACCATCGAGAGCGAGCTTCTAGAGATCGTGCGGCTGGAGCGCGCGCTGGAAAAGACCTTCGGCCTCCAGCAGGCGCTGGTGGCGCCGCTGACGGCGGCCAGTGCCGATCCGATCCCGGCAATAGCCGCCAAGACAGGCATGTTCCTGTCCGACGCTATGAAATCCGGCATGCAGGTCGGTGTCGGCTGGGGCAATACGCTGTTCCACACCTTGCCGTTCATCAGCGCCAAATCGCTGACCGATTTCAAGGTGATTTCGCTGCTTGGCGGCGTCGGCGTCGCGCGCCGGGTCAACCCGGCCGAGTTCGCCTGGCGCTTCGCCCAGATCTTCCAGGGCGACGGCTATCTGATGCCGACGCCAGCCGTCGTCGACAGCGTCGAGACCAAGATCGCGCTGATCGAACGCTGCGGCCTGCAGGAGGTTTTTGAAATGGCCGACGCGCTCGACGCCGTTCTGCTGAGTGTCGGCGGGATCGCTTCGGCCACCACCTTCTCGCGCGGCGGCTTCCTCAGGGAAGCGGACCGGGAGGCGCTGCTGGCGCGCGGCGCCGTCGGGGACCTCCTGTTCCACTTCTACGACCGCAATGGTGATCTGGTCGACCATCCCGTCAACAACCATGTGATGTCGGTGGATGTCGACCGGCTGCGCAAGGCGCCAATCCGCATTCTGACCTCCGGCGGCGCGGAGAAGACCGACGCCCTGCTCGGCGCAATGAACCTGATTGCGCCCACAATCCTGATCACCGACGAGGAGAGTGCAAGGCGGATTCTGGCGGCGGTCAGCGAAAGCTGAAGGACCCCATCGTATAGTCCGGCCAGGCCTTATGCTCATCGAAGACAGCGGCGAGGTCAGGCGTGTCGGCCAATATCCCACCCATCACCAGTGCCGTCGCGATGCCGACGCCATTGCCGCCTGCAATATCGTGTTCGACGCTGTCGCCGACGCAGACCACGCTGCCGCGCTTTGGTTCGCCGGCGAGCGCGAGCGCCGCTTCGAAGATCGCCGGGCCGGGCTTGCCGATGCGGGTGACGCTGCCGCCCAGGCTCTCGTAAAGATCGGCGATCTCGCCGGCGCCGAAGCGGGGCCCGACCGCCGTCAGCATGATCTTGTCGGGATTGGTGCAGAAGCATGGCACTTTTCGCGCCGCCGCCGGGGCCAGCAAGCGGCGATAATGCTCGAGGTCGTAGCGGTCGCCCTCGCTGGCCGCGATCAGTACCAGGTTGGCGGTATCGCCGGTTCCGGTCAATACAAAAGGCAGGCCCTCGATCGCTGTGCGGTCATTATCGCGGCTGATCAACAGGCAGTTCGTGCCGGGGCGCAACGCTCCGGTCGCCGCCATTTCGTGGAAGGATCGCCACGCCACCTCGCCGGAGGAAACGAAATGATCCCAGCTTCCGGGCTCGAAGCCGAGCCTCAGCAAACGGTCTTCGTTGGGCTTGGCGCGCCTGCCGGAGTTGGAGACCAGCACCACGGTCTTTCCGGCGCGCTTCAGTGCCGCCAAGGCCACCACCGCACCGGGATAGGGGGCCGAGCCGTCATGCAGCACGCCGAACTGGTCGACCAGGAAGACCTGGTAGCGCTCCTCCAGCGGTCCGATGCCGTCGAGGCGTTCAGCCAGTTTCCCGCTCATAGCAGCCCCGCCTCGTTCGCACCCTTCAACGCCAGGCGCGCCGCTCCGGCAGCGGCCTCGTCCGACAAAGCCGGCAAGAACGCAACGCCGAGCTTACGCTGCCGGATCGCGCTCCACGCCGGATTTGCCGCGCCGCCGCCGACGCTGCGCACCGAAGTCAGCGCCGGCGCGCCGAGCTCGCCAAGCCGGCGATAGCCGAGCGCTTCGATCGCGGCCATGCCTTCGAACATCGCCTTGAGATAGTCGGCATCATCCGCCGGGCGCGGGACGAGGCGCGGGGGGAGCGCCGGATCGGCGATCGGGAAGCGTTCGCCCGATGTGGCGAGCGGATAATAGTCGAGGCCGGTCTCGGTCGCGGGGTCGATCATGGTGCTGAGCTCGATGATCCGCGCGAGCGGAAAATGCCGCGCCAGCACCTTGCCACCGGAATTCGATGCGCCGCCGGCCAGCCAGGTGTCGCCAAGACGATGGCTGTAGATGCCGAAGCGCGGCGCCGAGATCGGCCGGTCGGACAGGATCTTGATGGTCAGCGAGGAACCCAATGCGGTGACGCCGTCGCCGGCTGCCGTAGCGCCCGTCGCCAGGAATGAGGCGCAGCCGTCCGTGGTGCCGGCAACCACAACCACATCGCGCGGCAGGCCGAAAAGCGCGGCGGCGGCCGTGATAAGCGTGCCGCTGACCTCGCCCGGCTCGACGACATCAGGCAGTAAATTCATGCGCATGCCGGTGGCCGCGATCCAATCCGGCCAGCGGCGAGCCTCGACGTCATAGCCGGTCTTGAGCGCATTGTTCTCGTCGCTGACGTCGAAGCGTCCGGACAGGTTGCCGGCGATCCAGTCGGCCTGGTGGAGCACGGCCGCCATGCCGGGCAGACGCTGGAATCGGAGCGCCTTGGCGAGGCCTGAAGTCGGCCCGTGGGCGGCGCTCGTTTCCGGCGCCTCGCGGGCGACGATGGCCAGGATGTCTCCGTCATCGACCTTGTCGTTGTACATCAGCGGCTCGGCCAGGGGCCGCCCATCAGTGTCGACCGGCAGCAGCGTGCCCGATGTGCCGTCGACGGCGATGGCGCGGACCGTGGCACGGTCTATGCTTGAAAGCAGCCCGGCCAGCGCCGCCTGGACCGCTTGCCACCATGTGCGGGGATCGCGGGGGTTCGGGCCGAACCTGTCGAGAGGCACGGCGGATTGGGCGGCAATGGAAAAATCCTGGCGCATGGCGACCGCGCGGGCGCCGGAGGTGCCGATGTCGATGCCGACGACAAGTGGCGTCATGTCGTCCGTTCCTTGTCAGGCCGTGCCGGCGGCGTTGAGCTTCTGGCGATACTGCTCGGCGTCCCAGTTGACCAGTTCGTCATTCTCGGCGGCCGTGAGATAGTTCAGCCGCGCCTTGCCATCGACGCGCGCGGTCACGTCGGCCAGGCAACGCTGCATGGCGTCGGCACCGGCGCTGGCGTCGCCGCGCATCAGCACGCCGGCGCCGGGAAACAGGATCGCCGGTGGCGCCGCGCCGAGCCGCGCGACGACGCCGGCCACGTCCTCGCCCGGCCTCGCCAGGACCGAGCCCTGGCCAAGGAATATGACATGGTCCGGATAGAGGCTGCCGGCCTCGGCCATGTGCAGGCTTTCCGCATCGATCGCGACAGCATGCGCTTCGATATCCGCCGGTAACCGGTAGTCGCCGGCTAGCGTCGTCAGGGCGGCGATGTCGGGTGCGGCGGTCGCGCGCGCCGGCCGCGCCAGCAGCGACCGGACGCGGTGCAGCAAGGCCTGTGCGTCGAGGACGGTTTCCGCGGCGACCACCAGTCCGTGATTGCCAAGGATCAGTACGTCGACGCCGGGTCGCAATCTCTCGGCAATGCCACGGGCGAGCGGCAGGCCCGGCCGGAAATAGGGCACCCAGGCCCATTCGATGCCGCCCAGCCGCTTGGCGACCTCGGCCTCGCCATCGGCTTGCACGGCCAGCGAAATCGTGTCGACGCAGTGGACGTGCAGAACCACGCGTTGCGGCATCAAGGCATGCACCGTGGTCTCGATCGACGGACGCAGGCCACGCGGATTGAGGTCTTCGATGGCGAAAGCCTGTGGCTTGTCGGCGGCCGGGTCGCGCCGGTCGACGGCCTCCAGCAGCGGCGCCATCGCCACCGGCACCATGATGTCGTCGCTGAGCGCGTCCTTCAGCCAGGTGCCCGAAGCCTTGATCCACAGCGTGTCGCCGGCCTTCAGCGAGGTGTTTCCGCCCGCCGCCTGCGTCATATGCGGGTTCAGCCCGATGCTGGCCGAAAGCGCCCGCAAGGCAGCCAGTTCCTGTGCATCAGCTTGGGTTGCCATGGCCCTTTTCTCCAACGCTTGCACAAAATCCCGTCGTCGGGACCGGTGTTGGCGTTGGTATCGCAGATGTGAGTGATCTGCGTCAATAGTGATCTACTATCGTCAAAAGCAGCTTGCAATCCAACTAATGTTGAGTAAGTTGCACCAATTGCCATAGAAATGGCGTCAGGGAGGAAAGGTTGAGCGACCTCGGCCGCCAGCGTCAGATCGTCGAATTGCTGCGGGATCGCCCGTTTGCCTCCGTGCGCGAGTTGCAGGAGCGGCTCGGCGTTTCGGCGGCGACGGTCAGGCGCGATATCGACCGGATCGACGAGGCCGGTGAGGCCCGCAAGGTCTATGGCGGCATTTCGGCGCTCGATGGCGCCTCGCATGCGGGCGTCGCCTATGCCCGGCCCTATGACGAGAACCGCGACCTTGCCGTCGAGGCCAAACGGCAGATCGCGGCGGTCGCCGCGACCATGGTGCGCGATGGCGACGCGGTCATCGTCCATGGCGGCTCGACCTGCTTCCATCTCGGCGTCAAGCTCGCCGACCGCAACATCCGGCTCTACACCAATTCGATGCCGCTCGCGGCCTATCTCAGCGACCATGGCCATTGCAGCCTGACGGTTGCCGGCGGCGACCTGCACCGTGAACCCGGCATCATCCATTCGCCGACCCAGGCGACGTCCTTCTATGCCTCGAAATTCTTTCTCGGCACACAGGGGCTCAACCAGGAAGGGCTGCTGGAATCGCATCCGCTGCTGGTGCGGTCCATCGTCGAGCTCAGCCTGTGCGCCGACCAGATCGTGGTGCTGGCCGACAGCCGCAAGCTGTCGATCCACGCGCGCAACGTCGCGCTGCCGCTGTCGCGCATCGGCACGCTGGTGACCGATGACGGGCTCTCCGATGCCGATGCGCGCATGCTGGAGGACGCCGGCGTCATGGTGCGGATCGCTTCAACCTCGGGAGCCCTCGCGTGAACGTGGCGGTGCTCGACTTCGGCAAGACCAATTCGAAGCTGTTCGTCTTCGGCAAGGACGGACGCATTCTCGATGAGCGCCGGACGCAACCGAAATGGGCGCGCCAAGGCGGCTTCAGCGTGCTCGACGAGGCCGCCCTCCATGGCTGGGCGTTCGGTGCCGTCGCCGACGCGGTCGAAAACCATGGTGTCGAAGGGGTGATGGTGTCGGGCCATGGCTGTACCTTCGCTCTTGTCGACGACAAGGCGCTGACCCATCCGATCCTCGACTACGAACAGGAGCCACCGGCCGAAATTGCCGCACGGATCGACCGCCGCATCCCGGATTTCGGCGAGACATTCTCTCCCCGCCTGCCGCTCGGCTTCAACTATGGCCGTCACATGCTATGGCTGCAGGAAGTCGATCCCGACGCGTTCGCGGCGGCGAAATGGATCCTCGGCTATCCCCAATACTGGAGCTGGCGCCTTGGCGGCCGGCCGGTCTGCGAGGTCTCCTATCTCGGCTGCCATTCGCATTTGTGGGCCCCGCGCAAACGTGATTTCTCCTCGCTGGTCGACGCCGAGGGCTGGCGTGGCCAGATGCCGGCTTTCGAACGTGCCGGCGCCGTCATCGGCGAGCAGCGCTTCGGTGGTGCCGGGCGCGCCCCGGTCGCCATCCACAACGGCGTTCACGACTCCAATGCGGCGCTGCATGCCTATCGCCGCCAGGAGCTCGGCCCGCTGACTGTCGTGTCGACGGGCACCTGGGTCGTCGTGCTCAATCCCGACTGTCCGCTCGAAGCGCTCGACCGTGAGCGCGACATGCTGGTCAATGTCGATGTCGACGGTGGTCCAGTGCCGACCATCCGCTTCATGGGCGGGCGTGAATTCGCCGCCATCAGCGACGGCTGGCAAGGCCCGATCCCGCATCGCTCGATCCAACAGGCGATCGATGCCGGCCTCATGGCGCTGCCGAGCTTCGCGGCGGGCGGGCCGATGCCGGATCGCCCCGGCCGGTTGGCCGGGCGCACGCCCGATGCCGGTGAACGCGCTGCCGTGGCGCTGCTCTATGTGGCGCTGATGATCGATCTCTGCCTCGACCTCATCCATTCCAACAATACTGTCATCGTCGATGGCGGGCTGAACACTGGCGGCTTGCTCGCCGGGCTGCTGGCGCAGCTGCGTCCCGGCCAGGGTTTCCTGCAAGGTGCTTCGCTCGAAGGCAGCGCCACGGGTGCCGCCGCGCTCGCCTTCGAGAGCGTGGGGCGCGACTTCGCCGCCGAGCCGCCGGAGCCGGTGCAGGCGACGCGATTCGGCGGGCTTGCCGGCTATCGCGACGCCTGGCGCGATCTCATTGCCGGGCATGGTGCCGCCGCCAAGGCGGCGGGTGGTGCACGATGAGCGCGGCGGTGCGGACGCTAGCGGCGCGCCAGCCGGTGCTGGAGATGCGCCACATCTCGAAGACCTTCGGCGCGATCCGTGCCCTGCAGGACGTCTCGCTCAGCGTCCACGCCGGCGAACTGCATGCGCTGATGGGCGAGAACGGCGCCGGCAAGTCGACGTTGATGAAGGTGCTGTCCGGCGCCTATCGGCCGGATCCCGGCGGCGAGATCCTGATCGATGGTGCGCCCGCCGCGACGGGCGATCCGATCAAGGCGCGTGCTGCCGGCATCGCGGTGATCTATCAGGAACTGTCGTTGGCGCCCAATCTGACCGTGGCGCAGAACATCTTCCTCGGCAACGAACCGCGCCGTTTCGGCATCGTCGACCGCGACCAGTGCAACCGGCGCGCCGCAGAGATCGTCGATCGGCTGGGTGTCTCCTTCTCGGCGCGGGCGCTGGTCTCCGGCCTGTCGCTGGGCGAGCGCCAGCTGGTCGAGATCGCACGGGCGCTGTCGACCAATGCGCGCATCATCGTCATGGACGAGCCGACCACATCGCTCACCTCGCGCGAGACCGACCGTCTGTTCGAGGTGATCGCGACGCTGAAGGCGCAAGGCATCGCCATCATCTACATCAGCCACCGCATGGAGGAAGTCTACCAACTTGCCGACCGCGTCAGCGTGCTGCGCGACAGCGGCTATGTCGGTACGCTCGAGCGCGCCGACCTCAACGCCTCGCGCCTGGTGTCGATGATGGTCGGCCGCGATCTCTCCGCCTTCTACAAGAAGGATCATCGCCCTCCAGACGGAAAACGCGCCATCGCGCTCTCGGTGCGCGGCATGTCCGACGCGCACCTGCTGAAGAACTGTTCGTTCGATCTTCATCACGGCGAGGTGCTGGCATTGGCGGGCCTCGTCGGCTCGGGCCGCACGGAGCTTGCCCGGCTGATCTTCGGCGCCGACAAACGCAGCGCTGGCACGATGGAGCTCGACGGCAAGCCCATAACCATCGGCTCGCCGCGCGAGGCGCTCGATGCCGGCATCGCCTACCTCACCGAGGACCGCAAGGAACTCGGCCTGTTCCTCGATATGTCCATTTCGGACAACATCAGCATGGGCGTACTTGTCAGGGACGCGCGGGCCGGCGGCCTTCGCGATTTCACGGCCGCCGACAGGCGTGCGGCAAAGGCCATTGCCGACCTGTCGATCCGCACCAACTCGGCGCAGGCCAATGCCGGCTCGCTGTCGGGCGGCAACCAGCAGAAAGTGCTGCTCGCGCGCCTTCTGGAGACCGAGCCGAAGGTCGTCATCCTCGACGAGCCGACCCGCGGCGTCGATGTCGGGGCCAAATCGGAAATCTATCGGCTGATCGACAATCTCGCCAACCGGGGCATCGCCATCCTGATGATATCAAGCGAATTGCCCGAGGTGATCGGCGTCGCCGACCGCGTGCTGGTGATGCGCGACGGCGCCATATCAGGCGAGGTGACGGCATCCGAAGGCGAGCCGCTTCGTCAGGAAGCGATCATGGAACTTGCGACGGGAGCGTCTCAGCGATGACAGACAGGACGACCGCGACGAAGAGTGTGGATCAGGCGGCGGTCAGGAGCCGGCGGCTGCGCACCACGCTTGCCGCCCTTGGCATGCTGCCCGTGCTGGTGCTGCTGGCGGCCGGCTTCCAGTTCATCAACCCGCGCTTCCTCACCGGCACCAACCTGCTCATCGTCACGCAGCAATCGTCGATCAACATCGTGCTTGCCGCCGGCATGACATTCGTCATCCTGACCGGCGGCATCGACCTGTCGGTCGGCTCTATCCTCGCAGCGGCCGCGATGGTGGCGGTGCTGGTGTCGCTGGTGCCGGACTGGGGCCTGCTCGGCGTGCCGGCGGCCATTCTGGCGGGGCTCGGCTTCGGGCTCATCAACGGGCTGCTCATCGCCTATATCAGGCTGCCGCCGTTCATCGTCACGCTGGGTTCGCTGACAGCCGTGCGCGGCATTGCCCGCCTGCTCGGGCAGGACACGACGGTGTTCAACTCCGACCTGCCGTTCGACTTCATCGGCAACGGCTCGGTGCTCGGCATTCCCTGGCTCGTCGTCATCGCCCTGTCGGTGGTGGTGCTGTCCTGGCTGGTGCTGAAGCGCACGGTGCTCGGCACCTGGATTTATGCCGTCGGCGGCAATGCCGAGGCAGCTCGACTGACCGGCATCAAGGTGCCGCTGGTGCTGCTCTTCGTCTATGGCGTTTCCGGCCTGCTTGCCGGCCTTGGCGGCGCCATGTCGGCGGCAAGGCTCTACGCCGCCAACGGCCTGCAGCTCGGGCAAAGCTACGAACTCGACGCCATCGCCGCCGTCATTCTCGGCGGCACCAGTTTCGTCGGCGGCGTCGGCTCGATCTGGGGCACGCTGATCGGCGGCCTGATTATCGCGGTGCTCTCCAACGGCCTCATCTTGGCCGGTGTCTCTGACATCTGGCAGTACATCATCAAGGGATTGGTCATCATCGTGGCGGTCGCCCTCGACCGCTACCGGCTCCAGGCAGGGGCAAGAACGTGAGTGACCTAGTCGCCGGCATCAACGACCGGCTTGTGTAACGCACCGTGAGAGGCGCGGGGCATCAGGAGGAAGTAAGCGTAATGAAGACCATCGCCAAACTGCTCTGCGGCGCCGCCCTTGCGGCCGTCGCCATCGCGCCGGCATCGGCCAAGGACCTCAACAAGGTCGGCATCTCGGTCGGCCTGCTCGGCAACCCCTTCTTCGTCGCCACCATCAAGGGCATCGAGGACGCGGCCAGGAAGATCAATCCGAAGGTCGAGGTGACGTCGGTATCGGCCGACTACGACCTCAACAAGCAGGTCTCGCAGGTCGATTCCTTCATCGCCGCCGGCGTCGACGTGATCATGCTGAACGCGGTCGATGCCAAGGCGATCGCTCCGGCGGTGAAGAAGGCGCAGGCCGCCGGCATCATCGTCGCGGCCTTTGACGTTTCGGCGCCCGGTGCCGACGTCACGGTGATGACCAACAACGTCAAGGCCGGCGAGGAAGCCTGCCAATACCTGGTCGACCACACCGGCGGCAAGGGCGACTACGTCATCCTCAACGGGCCGGCGTCGTCGTCGATCCTGGAACGGGTGAAAGGCTGCAAGAACGTGCTTGCCCAGCATCCCGACATCAAGATCCTGTCCGACGACCAGAACGCCGAAGGCTCCCGCGATGGCGGCTTGAAAGTGTTCCAGTCGCTGCTCACCCGTTTCGACAAGATCGACGCGGTGTTCGCCATCAACGATCCGACGGCGATCGGCGCGGAGCTCGCCGCCAAGCAGCTCAACCGTTCGGAGTTCATCTTCACCGCGGTCGACGGCGCGCCGGATATCGAGAAGGAACTTTCTTCCGGCAAATCGATGATCAAGGCCTCGGCCTCGCAGGATCCCTATGTGATGGCCGGCCAGTCGCTCACCATGGCGGCCGACCTGCTCGCCGGCAAGAAGCCGGCCGAGGCCACCGTACTGCTCGACCCGAAGCTGATCACGGCCGAGAACCTGAAGGACTACAAGGGCTGGACCGCGGCCCGCTAAGCCTCCCAAGGCCGGTGCGGCCGGAGCGATCCGGCCGCACCATTCTCCTCGTCGCTTAACTCTTTGTTTTACGCAATTCCGGACGGAGAATTGCTTTAACCGGAGACGATCATGTCGCTCATCGGAATCCATTCCTTCGTCTGGTCGGCAAGCTCGGCGCAGGGCGAACTCGAACGCACGCTGGCCAATACCAGGGAGGCCGGTTTCGACCTGATCGAATTCTCTTATCTCGACCCCGCCAATGTCGATATTGACGGGCTTGCCAAACGCATCGCCGATCTTGGTCTCGGCGTCGCGATCAGCATCGGATTGCCTGGTGACGGCGATATTTCGAGCGCAGACAAGGCGATCGCCGCGCGCGGCGTCGAGATCCTCAGCGACACCGTCGCGCTGACGCGCGACCTTGGCGGCAGCAAGGTCGCCGGCATTCTTTCGACCAGCCATGGCTTGCAGATCGAGGCACCGACACGCGATCAATGGAACCGCAGCGCGGCAACGCTGGCAAAGATCGCCGAGACGGCGAAGGCAGCCGGCGTCACGCTCAACCTCGAAATCGTCAACCGCTTCGAAAGCAACCTGCTCAACACCGCCGCGCAAGGGTTGGCCTTCATCGAGGACACCGGGTCGGACAACATCTTCCTGCATCTCGACACGTTCCACATGAACATCGAGGAAGCCGATGTCGGGCTCGCCATCCGCCACGCCGCGGCCAAGATCGGCTATGTCCATATCGGCGAAAGCCATCGCGGCTTCCTCGGCACCGGCAACATCGATTTCGCGGGGATTTTCGATGCGCTGACCGCAATCGGCTATGCCGACGATCTCAGCTTCGAATCCTTCTCCTCGGAGATTGTCGACGAGAACCTGTCGAAGAAGACGGCGATCTGGCGCAATCTGTGGACTGACAACATGGCGCTCGCCAAGCACGCGCGCGCCTTCATCGGCCTTGGGCTGGAAACCGCGCAACGCAAGGCAGAGCTGGTCTCGGCACGGCACAAGCCATAACCACTCCAGCTCCGCGCCGGTCAGCCCGAATGCGCGGCCGTGCCTGTTTCGCATGGCACGGCATTGCTCCCGTCATGTGCATCGGCTATCCGACCCGCAGCACACATGAAGCAAACGGAGCCCGGCATGACGAACAAGACCATCCTGAAATTCGGCGCGGTCGAGCACGCGGAAGCTGGCGATCTGCCTGGCTGGATCGCGGTCGAGGGCCAACCGACCATGCAGACCGCCGTCCAGCACACGACTTCGGATGGCAAGGTGATATCGGGAACCTGGCGTGCGTCGCCAGGCACCTATCATGCGACCTACACCGATTATGAGTTCGTGCACATGATCGCCGGCCGCATCATCATCACGCCCGACGGCGGCACACCGGTCGAGGTCGGCCCCGGCGACGCCTTCGTGGTGGAAGCCGATTTCAAGGGCACCTGGAAGATCATCGAGCCGGTGACCAAGCATTTTGTCGTGCGGGTCGGCTGAGCCGGCCCGATCACAGCCGAAGCAAGCCCGCCATGATTCGCCATGGCGGGTAAGTACGGATTGCTTTGCGCCTATTGCGGCAAGCTATGCGCCCACGACTTCACTCAACCAGCTCCGCCACCTGACCGGTTTGTTCCCGCGCGCCTTTCCGCTTCGGAGCTCTGCCGCTTTGGGTTGTGGAACATTCAGCTGCAGCCGGCGTTTTACGTCACACTGTCTTTCAGAGATGCACCGCAGTCGCGCGCGACTGCCTTTGGAGGCATTACCATGGCCCGCAACCCGCAAAGCACGGCAAGCATTGGCGGCCACCCGATCCATCCCATGCTGATCCCTTTCCCGATCGCTTTCTTCGTCGCCACCTTCGTTTGCGACCTGATCTTCTGGCGAACAGGCAATCCGGGATGGGTGAGCGCCAGTCTCTGGCTGCTTGGGGCGGGCCTGATAATGGCCGCCTTGGCAGCTCTTGCCGGGCTGACCGATGTCCTTGGCGATGTTCAAATCCGCAATTTGCGTGACGCGTGGCTCCACGCCGGCGGCAATGTGCTCGTCGTCCTGATCGAACTCTACAACTGGTACTCTCGCTATGCCCATGGCGAGACGGCGGTGGTACCCACCGGCCTGGTCCTCTCGCTGATCGTGGTTCTCATTCTTCTGTTCACGGGCTGGAAGGGCTGGGAAATGGTCTACCGTCATCGCGTGGGCGTCGCCGATGGTCCAGGCGAAGTGAGCCGACACTGAGCGCGGACGAACAGGGCCCTCTGGGCTATGCGCCATGCCCAGCCTGCCGAGCCGTCCCAGGAAGGGGCTATCGGCGACGGGTCGCCATTGCCGGACCGTGCCCGAGACCTATATCCCTAGCGAATTTGTGATCGGCCAACCCCGGAATTGTCCGCCGCACCAGCTGTCTTCCCGGTACGGTCGCGCCTCCGCGGCCAGAGGATACCCGCATGACAAGGTTCAATTCCACCAGGCTGTTGGCCACAACGACTTTGGTGCTGCTCCATCAGGGGCTGGCAATGGCGCAGATGCCGGCGCAGCAGCCGGATGCCAAGTCATTCAAACTTGGCACACTCGACATCGTCGCCCTGCACGACGCCCAGTTCGTCAAGCCCAACGACGGCAAGACCTTCGGCCTCGATCACAGCCCCGCGGAAGTCGGCGAGCTGCTCAAGGCGGCGGGAGCGCCGACCGATACCATCACGCTGAGCGTCGACGCCCTACTGGTCAAATCGAAGACCAGTGTCGTGTTGATCGACACGGGTGTCGGCGGCGCGCTGCAGGACAGCCTGGCCAAGGCCGGCATCAAACCCGCTGACGTCAGCGAGATATTGATCACCCATTCTCATCCCGACCACATTGGAGGGCTGGTCAAGGACGACAAACTGGCTTTTCCCAACGCCACGATAAGGATGTCTGACGTGGAGTGGGATTTTGCCAAGTCCAACAAGGATGCGGCCGATATCATCGAGGTCATTGCCGACCATGTGAAACCGTTCAAGGCCGGCGCCGAGGTCGCGCCTGGCATCACCTCGGTGGCGCTCAAGGGACACACACCCGGCCATGTCGGCTATCAGATAAAGTCCGGAAAAGAACGGCTGTTCGATATTGGCGACACGGTGCACAGCTCAATCATCTCGCTCGCCAAGCCGGACTGGGCCGTGGCCTTCGACGGCGACAAACCGGAAGGTGAGCAGAACAGGGCCAGGACCTTGGCCACGCTGGCCAAGGACCACGAGATGATCTTCGCACCGCACTTTCCGTTCCCCGGTATTGGGCAGATCGAGAAAGACGGCGACCACTTCAAATGGACGCCGAGCGACAAGCCCAAGTAGGATTGATTCCAGCCATAGAACTACCAGCTGCTTGAGGCTGAGTGCGAATGCGGTTGGCCTCAGACCGATGCTGCAAGCTCATTCGCGAAGTTGCGATAGGAGTGCAGCGGGCGGCCCAGGATCCCTGTCAAACGCTCGACGTCGCCGGCCCCAGGAAGCATGCCGTCGGCGACATAGCGCTCGGCCATCAGGCGCATTTCATAGGCCATCCACTTGGGCATGATGTTCGCCAGATTCTGCTCGAACCCGGTAGGATCATCGCCGCCATAGGCAATCGGGCGGCCCAGGACATCCGACCAAATCGCCGCTACATCCGAGCCAGTCAGCGTATCGGGGCCGACCAGATTGATGATTTCGATCGGCAGCTTGTCCGGGGCCTGGTCACGACGGACCAGCTCGACGGCTGCGACCTCGGCAATGTCGCGGGCGTCGACCATGGCGATGCCCTTGGCTCCGATCGGCATCGGATAGACGCCATGGTTGAAGATGACATCCTTGATCATGAGTTCATTGTCGATGAAGTAGGCCGGGCGCAGGATAGTGGCGCTGAAGCCCATCTGTTCGATCATCCGCTCCGCGCCGGACTTCACGGCGAAATGCGGCACGTTGACGAAACGATCGCTGTGGATCACCGACAGGTAGACAACCCGCTCGACGCCCGACTCGCGGGCAATGTTCAGGGTGATGAGCGCCTGGGTGAATTCGTCCCCCGACACCGCGTTGAGCAGGAACAGTGTGTTGACGCCGGCAAACGCTTTGCGCAGCGAGTCGATATCGAGCAGTTCGCCTTGCACGACCTCTACAATGGCCGGAAAGTCAGCCTTCGAGATGTCGCGAACGAGGACGCGCACATCGGCGCCGCGCTTGACGAGCTGCTGGACGACTTGGCGGCCGACACGGCCAGTGGCGCCGGTAACGAGGATAGTCATGATTGTTTCTCCGAGTTGGGTTGCTTGACGACCCCAACATGAGTGGTTCACACATGGGCCAATAGGTGTGATATTTGAACGCAGCGTATCACTGGTGGAACACATGGATCTGGTTGCTCTCGCTGATTTCGTCATCGTGGCGCGCCACGGCGGCTTCGGGCGTGCCGCCCGCGCTGCCGCTCGCCCTAAGGCGACGCTGTCGCGTCGGGTCGCGGAGCTTGAGGCCAGCCTTGGTCTGCGCCTGTTCGAACGCGGCGCACGCATGCTCAAGCTGACGGAGGAAGGACGCGCGCTGTACGAACGTGCGGGCCGGCTGCTTACCGAACTCGACGAGACAGCCGCAGCGATCTCCTCGGGAGGTGAAAGGCCGCGAGGCAGGTTGCGGATCAGCGCGCCACTGGTTTTTTCGCAGACCGCGATGGGAAAGATCGCCGCCGGGTTCGCGCTGAAGTATCCGGAAGTCAGGCTCGATGTGTCGACGGAAGACCGCTCCGTCGACATGATCGAGGAGGGATTTGATCTGGTGATCAGGGTCAATCCCGATCCGGATGACAGCCTCGTCGGACGAGTCTTCCTGCGCGATCGGCTGGTGGTCGTGGCAAGCCCTGACCTCGCGCGGCCGCCCGGGCACCACCCCGCTCCCGCGGTCGTGCGCACGGCCGGCGATCGACCGATCTGGGCCGTGAAGACGCCCACTGGCCGGGCAACTATCGCGATCCAGCCAGTCCTGACCCTGTCATCGCTGATCATGGTCCGGGGTGCGGTGCGAGCGGGGGTCGGTGCGGGCCGCCTCCCCGTGTCGCTTGTCAGCCACGACATAGCCGACGGCTCGCTGATACATTGGGGTGATGTCGAGGGAGGCGACATCACCTTGTGGGCGCTCTACCCGTCCAGGCGGCTGCTAAGCGCTCGGGTGTCCGCGTTCCTCGACTACCTCAAGCAGGCATTCCCGATGGGGACGCCCGATGAATTGGCCGCCTATGTCGGCAAGTGACGTGTAGAAAGCGGGTCGCCAACCGGGCAGCTTACTGCACGTAGCCATCGTAAAATTGAAAGCATGGTGATCCCGACAGGAATCGAACCTGTGACCTACAGATTAGGAATCTGCCGCTCTATCCTACTGAGCTACGGGACCACGCGGCCCGACACATAGCCGCTTCGGATCGTTTCGCCAAGAGGGCCGGCCGAACGCAATTCGGCCGGCGCTTTATAAGACCGGCCTCAGGCGGCTAGCGCCGTCTCCGCCAGTTTCACCCAATAGCTCATGCCGTGCGGGATGGCTTCGTCGTTGAAGTCGTAGGCCGGATTGTGGAGACCGGCGGTCTCGCCATTGCCGATGAAGATGAAGGCTCCAGGCCGGGCTTCCAGCATGTAGGAGAAATCCTCGCCGCCCATCACCGGCTGGATCTCGCGGTGCACCTGGGCATCGCCCGCCACGTCGGCGGCCACATCGCTGGCGAAGACCGTCTCATCCGCATGATTGAACGTCACCGGGTAGTTCGCGTCGTAGTCGACCTCGATCGTCGCGCCATAGGCGGTGGCAAGTCCCGCGCAGATGGCGCGGATCCGCTCTTCCGATTTCCTGGCCACTTCCTTCTTCAGCGTGCGCACGGTGCCGGCGATCTCGGCCGATTCCGGGATGATGTTGTAGGCGTCGCCGGCGTGGAACTTGGTCACCGACACCACCACGGCCTCGACCGGATCGGTGCTGCGCGAGGCGATCGTCTGCAAGGCGCCGACCAACTGGCTGGTGATGACGATCGGATCGATGGTGCCGTGCGGCATCGCCGCATGGCCGCCCCGGCCTTTCACGGTGATGGTGAATTCGGCCGTCGCCGCCATGATCGGGCCCGGACGGATGGCGAACTGGCCGACCGGCAGGCCGGGCATGTTGTGCATGCCGAACACTTTAGCGATGTCGAAACGCTCCATCATGCCGTCCTTGACCATCTCGTTGCCGCCGCCGCCGCCTTCTTCCGCCGGCTGGAAAATCACCGCCACGGAGCCCGTGAAATTGCGCGTCTCGGCGAGATATTTCGCCGCGCCGAGCAGCATCGCGGTGTGGCCGTCATGGCCGCAGGCATGCATCTTGCCCGGAACGGTCGACGCGTAGGGCTTGCCGGTGATCTCCTTGAGCGGCAGTGCATCCATGTCGGCGCGCAACCCGATTGTGCGACCTTCCCCCTGACGGCCGCGAATGATGCCGACGACGCCCGTCTTGCCGAGGCCGGTCACCACATCGTCGCAGCCGAACTCTTTCAGCTTTTCGGTGACGAAGGCCGCCGTCTTGAAGACATCGAAGTTCAGTTCTGGCGTCTGGTGCAAATGCCGTCGCCAGCCGGCGACTTCGTCCTGCATTTCGGCGGCGCGGTTGAGGATTGGCATGATGGTTCCATTTCGTTGTTGGTGCAGCCGGCTTCAGCCTGGTGGTTTGCAATTGGGCCCGGGGTGCCTTGCAATTGTGATTGTCAGGCGCTTTGCCATGTTGGCGTCACATAGGGTAAATAGCACCGCAATAATGCGGTCCGGTTTTTGAGGGTCGGATCCTTATGCTGGCGGTCACGTAATGAAATCTTACGGAGCCAGGGGCAATCAGGGCAAGAGGCGATTTCGGATTCGATCATGCGGTACAGGCATTTCCTCAAACTATTCCCGGCTGGCGCAATCATGCTGTCCGTCCTGGCTGGGCCAGCGCTGGCCAATCCGGTGGTGGTCTTCGACCTGAAGAGCGGCCAGATCCTGCAGCACCAGGATGCGTTCAAGCGCTGGTATCCGGCCTCGCTCAGCAAGCTGATGACCGCCTATGTGACCTTCCGGGCGATCGCGGCCGGAGAAGTCCAGCTCGATTCGCCGATCAAAGTGACCAAACATTCCGCCGGCGAACCGCCAAGCAAGATGGGTTTCAAGCCCGGCTCGGTGATGCGGCTCGACAATGCGCTGAAGATGATGCTGGTCAAGTCGGCCAACGACATCGCCATGGCGGTCGGCGAGAATGTCGGCGGCTCGCAGGCCGCCTTCGCTGAAAGGATGAATGCCGAGGCGGCTAGGCTCGGCATGAACGGCACCCATTTCGTCAACCCGAACGGCCTTTACTCGCCCGACCAGTACACGACGGCACGCGACCTTTCGATCCTGGTGATGGCGATCCGCCGCGAGTTCCCGCAATATGCGCCGTGGTTCTCGATCGAGGGGCTCGCGGTCGGCAAGAAGGCCATTCCGAACTACAATCTCCTGATCGGCCGGTATCCCGGCGCCGACGGCATGAAGACCGGCTTTGTCTGCCCGTCGGGCTTCAACATGATCGGGTCGGCGACCCGCAACGGACGTACGCTGGTGGCGGTCGTGCTTGGCGAGAAGTCGGCGGTCAGCCGCGCCGAAGCCGCGGCCAAATTGCTCGATCAGGGCTTTGACGCACCTGCCGCCGGGTCCACCACCGTCACCACGCTCGCTCCCTACGGTGATCTGATCTCGCCCAACGACATGCATGACGAAGTCTGCAAGAAGAAGAGGAAGGCGGAGCAGTCCGAGGCGCCGCCGCCGGCCGCCGCCAAGGACCAGCCTAAATCGCCCTATCGGGAGAAGCTCGACCATGTGCCGACACTGGTTGCCGTCGGCCTTGGCGGCGCCACGGGTCCGGCGCCGAAGGCGATCCTTGACGAGGGCGCGCAGGAATATGCCGACGTGCCAATCCCGACCTGGCGGCCCGACAAGCCGGTACCCGCCGGCACGGGCCCGAAAGTCGTGGGTGCCGCCGCCCAAGGCGACCAGCCGGCCAAGGTCGCGAATTAGAGCACGATCCAAAAAGTGAAATCCGGCTTTCGCGAGAGATCATGCCCAAATTAGAAGGCAGAACCAGATGAGCGGTTTCCCGATCCCAGTCTCGGTGCTAACCGGCTTTCTCGGCGCCGGCAAGACGACATTGCTCAACCGGCTCCTGAAGGATCCGGCGCTCGTCGACACCGCGGTCATCATCAACGAGCTCGGTGAGGTGGCGATCGACCACCTGCTGGTCGAGCAGGCCTCCGACGGCATCATCCAGCTTTCCGACGGTTGCCTGTGCTGCACGGTGCGCGGCGAACTTGTCGACACGCTGGCCGACCTGGTCGACCGGCTGCAGACCGGCCGTATCGCCCGGCTTGGCCGCGTCATCGTCGAGACCACGGGATTGGCCGACCCGGCGCCGGTGCTGCAGTCGATCATGGCCCATCCGGCGCTGGTCCAGGCCTTTCGGCTCGACGGCGTCATCAGCCTGGTGGATGCGGTCAACGGCAATGCTACGCTCGATGCGCATGTCGAGGCGGTCAAGCAGGTCGCCGTGGCCGACCGCATCGTGCTCTCCAAGGCCGATCTGGCCACCGATCACGGCGACCTCGCCATGCTAAGGGCGCGCTTGCGGCAGATCAATCCCTGGGCGCGACTGCTCGATGCCGGGGAGACGAAAACCGGGGTGGCCGCATTGTTCGACTGCGGTCTCTACAATCCTGCGACCAAGTCCGCCGACGTGCGGCGCTGGTTCGGCGAAGAAGCCGCGCATGATCACCACCACCATGACCATGAAGGGCATGACCATGCCCATCGCCACGATCAGCGCGTAAAAACCCATTCGCTGGTGCATGACGGGCCGGTGCCGTTTTCAGCCATCGAGATGTTCCTCGATCTCCTGCGTTCCACACATGGCGAGCACCTGCTGCGGATGAAGGGCGTCATCGAATTGCAGGAGGGTCCGTCGCGGCCCTTGGTCGTGCATGGCGTCCAGAAGATCCTGCATCCGCCGGTGCGATTGCCGTTCTGGCCGGACAGCCAGCGCGGCACGCGGCTGGTGCTGATTACGCTCGACATGCCAGAAGACTATGTGCGCCGGCTGTTCGCCGCCTTCACCAACCGGCCGTCGGTCGACACGCCCGACCGCGCGGCGCTGGAAAACAATCCGCTGGCGATCGCCGGACGTTAGCCTCCTACGATTGGTATTCGCCGCGTTCGACCAGAAAGCGATGGCCACCGGACATCGCCGCCGTCTCGATCAATTGATGTCCGCTGTCGGCGCAGAAGGCAGGAATATCGATAACAGCCAGAGGGTCGGTGGTTTCGAGCCAGAGCCTGCTGCCGGGCTGCATCCCGGCCAGGCGCTTTTTCGCCTTGAGGACCGGCAAAGGGCAGTTCAGCCCCTTGAGGTCGTAGATAGCTATCAGTTCGGCCAAGGTGAAAACCTCAGCCGCCGAACATGCCGAGCAGCTTGTTCTTCAGCTTCGTAACCCGGCTTTCGTCGGCGCTCGCAGCCTGCGTCTCGGCTGCCGGCGCGGCCTCCGCCGGAGCCGCGATGGTCGCGGTGGCAACCGGAGCTTCCTTGGCGGCCTTGGCCGCTTCCTTCGCAGCCACGGCTTGCGCCTTGGCAGCTTCCTTTTCGGCCAACGCTTGCGCCTTGGCGGCTTCCTTCGCCGCTTTTGCCGCTTCTATGGCCGCCACCCGCTCTCGCTCGGCCTTCTCCTTGGCAGCCTTTTCGGCGTCGAGCGCGGCCATCTTGCGACCGGCGGGCGAATCGATGCGGCCCATGCGCGCCGTCTCGGTGACCGAACCGTCGGTGTTGAGCGACGGCGGATCGATCGGCACGCGCTCGCCACGCGCCCGGCGCTTGGACCAGTCGGAGACGATGCTGGCTTCCTTGATGCCGGCAATCGTCGGCTTGGGTGGCGGCACGCTGGCCTTGAGCGCGCTGTTGAAGGCCGCGTCATAGGTGCTTTGATAGGCGTTATAGGCGCTCTTCAGCGAATCCGGCTGCGTGGTCGCCGGGCAGGGGCCGGTCGGATTGAAGGTCTGCCCATCGGGAGCGACCTGGTTGAAGACGTAGCGCTTCTCGCAGACGTCGACTTTCGGTGGCACCTTGGTGACCTCGAAATTGTCGTAGCCGACCTTGAGCATCTTCCAGAATTCGTAATTCGGGTCGTTGCGGTAGCGCGCCATGTTGGCGGCTGTCATGCGGAACGGAAAAGCCTGGATCTGGAACTCGGTCTGGCCACCCTGGAAGGCGTCGCGGCCGAAGGCGTAGATCTGCTCGATCTGGGCGTCGGTCATCGAATAGCAGCCCGATGAAGAGCAGGCGCCATGGACCATCAGGTTCTGGCCGGTGCGGCCATTGGCACGATCATAGGCGTTGGGAAAGCCGATGTTGAACGACAGATGGTAATTCGAGCGCGGATTCATCTGCGACGGGCGAACCGTGTAAAAACCTTCCGGCGCCTGGCGGTCGCCTTCGGTGTATTTCGGCCCGAGCTTGCCCGACCATTTGCAGATGTCGTAGCTCGCCACCATGTCATAGCGACCGTTGGTCTTGGCCTTCCAGATCTCGAGCTTGCCTTCTTCCTTGAAGATGCGCGCCATTACCGAAGAGGTGCGGACCATGCCCTTGGCTCTCATATCGGCAAGGATCTTGTCGGGCAGCGGCTTGTTGGCTTCCGGGGCAAAGTCCTTCATCGACGAATCATTACAGCCCGCGACGGCAATCGAGGCGGCAAGAACTCCAGTACGGGCAAGCTTGGCAAACATGGATAAGGCTATGTCTTTTCTTTCGGGCCAATGGCTTCGAAACGGCCACACCCGCATGCTGAACACTGACGGACCGTAAGCCCGTTAACCTTGAAAATTCCTTACCGCAAGGCTCGGCCAATCTCCCGCGGTGATTTCATTGAACCGAATGGGGCGGCATTTTTGTGGCGAGACTGCTCATCGCCGCCACATTTGGGGTGGACAGACAGCTTCCGTCAGCCCTGTTCCGCCGCCCAAGCGGCGTCAGAGGCTGCGGCCCATCGCCAGATATTTCTCGCGGCGCTGTTCGCGGAAATCGATGTTGGCGCCGGCGAATTCCTTCATCGTCTTGGCGATGAGATCGCCGGTCGCGGCAATCACCGTTTCGGGCGCGCGCTGGGCGCCGCCCATCGGCTCGGGGATGATGGCGTCGATGACCTTCAGTTCCAAAAGATCCTGCGCGGTGATCTTCATGTTGGTCGCCGCGTCCTTGGAGCGCGTCGTGTCGCGCCACAGGATGGAGGCGGCACCTTCGGGCGAAATCACCGAATAGATGGCGTGTTCGAGCATGTAGACGCGGTTGGCGGTGGCAATCGCGATAGCGCCGCCCGAACCGCCTTCGCCGATAACCACCGAGATCGACGGTACTTTCAGGCCAAGGCAAGCCGAGGTCGATCGGGCAATGGCTTCGGCCTGGCCGCGCTCCTCGGCGCCAACGCCGGGATAGGCGCCGGCCGTGTCGACCAGTGTCAAAAGCGGGATCTTGAAACGATCGGCCAGTTCCATCAGCCGCACCGCCTTGCGATAGCCTTCGGGGCGCACCGAACCGAAATTGTGCTTCAGGCGACTCGCCGTGTCCGAACCCTTTTCCTGGCCGAGAATCGCGATGGGCTCGCCGCGGAAACGGGCAAAGCCGCCGACGATCGCCTGGTCCTCGCCGAAATTGCGGTCGCCGGCGAGTGGCGTGAAGTCGCTGAACAGGCCCTTGATGTAGTCGATGCAGTGCGGCCGGTCGGAGTGGCGCGCCACCTGCACCTTCTGCCACGGCGTCAGCGCCTTGTAGAGTTCGCGCAGCGCGTCGCGCGAGCGCTTCTCGAGCCTGGTGATCTCATCGGCGACATCGACCGCCTCGCCGTTCTCGGCAAGCTTCTTGAGCTCGAGGATCTTGAGCTCAAGATCCTGCACCGGCTTTTCGAAATCGAGGTAATTGTACATGCTTGGGCGGACCGATACGTCGGAAGGCAATGACCGCGGAACCGTTGAAACCAAGGCTCCGGGCGGTGAAATGTCGTCCTCACATAGCGATATGAGGCCTAGTCGGCAAGCGGATGATGATCGTTGACCAACCGCACCAGCCGCTCTTCCAGCACATGGGTGTAAATCTGTGTCGTCGATATGTCGGCATGGCCAAGCAGTTGCTGAACAGCTCTCAGGTCGGCGCCGTTCTGCAGGAGATGGCTGGCGAAAGCATGGCGCAGCACGTGCGGCGAGATCTTGGCCGAGGCGATGCCGGCGCGCGCCGCCAATCCTTTCAGGTCACGGGCAAAGACCTGGCGCGAGAGATAGCCGCTGTCGGATGCCGCCGGAAACAGGAACGGGCTGGTGGCGAAGGCGGGCAGCTTGGCCCGGGCGTCAAGCCAGCTCCGCATCGCCGCGCGCGCCTTGGCCGACAGCGGCACCATGCGTTCCTTGTCGCCCTTGCCGCGTACCATGAAGAAACGATCGTCGCGTTGCGCCACTGTCACCGGCAGGCCGACCAGCTCGGAAACGCGCAGTCCGGTGGCGTAGAGCACTTCGACCAGCGCATGCAGGCGCAAAGCCGCCAGCCTGTCGGCGTGGCCGAGTCCGTCATCGCCGGCTTCCTGCGCGGCGCGATCGATCAGCCGGCCGGTTTCGGCCTCGCTCATCGTCTTGGGCAGCGGACGGCCTTTTTTCGGGCTGTCCAGCGTGCCGGTGGGGTCATCCGCGCGCAGGCCCTCGGCGTAGAGGAACTTGAAGAACTGGCGGATCGCCGACAGTTTGCGTGCCTGCGAGGTCGGCGCGAAGCCGCGCGCGGCGATATCGTCGAGATAGGCCCTGATGTCGGCGGCGCCGGCGCGGGCAAGTCCGCCACCGATCCCGCCGGAAGCATCCTCGAGATCGCGGCGATAGGAGGAAAGCGTGTTCTCCGCCGCTCCCCGCTCGGCGCTCATCATTTCCAGGAAGGCCTCGATGCGAGCGGCGCTGTTCATGTCCTTGAGGCGGTTCCGAGTCGGTCTTCTTGGGGTTCAGTTTTTCTTCGGATTGAGCTTTTCCGGCGGAATACGCACGCTCATCTCGGCTTTTTTCGGCTCGACGAACATCACCAGCGCGAACATCGTACCATAGGCAATGCCGGCCAGAATCGCGAGGGTCACGACAAAGCGAAACAGTGTCGGCATTCAGTTCTCGCCCGTCTTCTTGTTCTGCGTTTCCAAACCCTGTGCCCTTATGGGACGCCTATCCGGCCAATTCAAGGAAGAAGCGGACCCCTGTCAGCAACTTCCGATGCAAGCGTCGCTCTGTCCATATCGGCCCATCGCACTTGGCACGCTTGACGCAAACCGGCTTTTCATGTCGATACGCCGGCAAAGAGGGCCGAAGAAACAGCCGATGAACGCGCTACAGGCAAATTCCCCAGGCGAGACCCATGCCGCGCTGCTTGGCCGGCTGGGCAGCCGGTCCATCGTCTTTGTCGGGCTGATGGGCGCCGGCAAGACGGCGATCGGCCGCAAGGTGGCGACCATGCTTTCGCTGCCCTTCATCGACAGCGACCAGGAGATCGAAAGCGTGTCGCGGATGACGGTTCCGGAGCTGTTCGAGCGCTATGGCGAAACCGAGTTCAGGGCCCTGGAACAGCGTGTCATCCTGCGCGTGCTGGAAAACGGCCCGCAGGTTCTGTCGACCGGCGGCGGTGCCTTCATGAATGCGCAGACGCGCGAGGCCGTCGCCGCGCACGGTGTCTCGGTTTGGCTGAAGGCCGAGCTCGACCTTCTGATGGACCGCGTTTCCAAAAAGCAGAACCGGCCGCTCTTGAAAAGCGCCGATCCCCGCGCCGTGCTGGAGCGGCTGATGGCGGAACGCTATCCGGTCTATGCGACCTCCGACGTCACCGTGCCGACCCGCGACGATCGCAAGGAGGTCATCGCGGCCGAGGTAATCGAGGCGCTCTGCCGGCATTTCGGCATCGATGCGATAGCCGCGACGGGCGAGGTCGAATCATGAGCGCGGATCAGCCAGTCACAGTCGAAGTTGGCCTGGGCGACCGCGCCTACGACATATTGATCGGCTCCGGCCTGCTGTCGCGCGCCGGCGCTGAGATTTCGCGCCGGCTGCCGGGCACGCGCGCCGCTGTGGTGACCGACGAGAACGTCGCCGCCGCGCATCTCGATACGCTGAGAGCCGGGCTCGAGAAGAGTGGCATCCAGCCCGCGATCATCACGATGCCGCCCGGCGAAAAGACCAAGAGCTTTGCCCATCTCGAGGCGGTGGTCGACGGCGTCCTGGCCGCCAGGCTGGAGCGCGGCGACGTCGTCATCGCGCTTGGCGGCGGCGTCATCGGCGATCTCACCGGTTTTGCCGCCGGGATCGTGCGGCGTGGCATGAATTTCGTGCAGGTTCCGACATCGCTTCTGGCGCAGGTCGATTCCTCGGTCGGCGGCAAGACCGGCATCAACAGCCCGCGCGGCAAGAACCTCGTCGGCGTCTTCCTCCAGCCCAAGCTGGTGCTGGCCGATACCGAAGTGCTCGACACGCTGCCGATCCGCGAATTTCGCGCCGGCTATGCCGAGCTTGCCAAATACGGGCTGATCGACCGGCCGGATTTCTTCGCCTGGCTGGAAGCGAATTGGGAAAAGGTGTTCGCCGGCGGACCGGAGCGGGTCGAGGCCATTGCCGAAGCCTGCCGTGCCAAGGCCGATGTCGTTGCCCGCGACGAGCTCGAGACGGGCGACCGCGCTCTGCTCAACCTCGGCCATACGTTCGGGCACGCGCTCGAAGCCGCCACGCAGTATGACGGGACGCGCCTCGTCCACGGCGAGGGGGTCGCCATCGGCATGGCGCTGGCGTACCGGTTCTCCTCTCGGCTCAATCTCGCCAGCCCCGACGACGCGGCGCGCGTCGAGGCGCATCTGCGTGCCGTCGGGCTGCCGTGGCGGATGGCCGATATTCCGGGCGACTTGCCCGATGCGGATGCGCTGCTTTCATTCATCACGCAGGACAAGAAAGTGTCGCGCGGCGCGCTGACCTTCATTCTGACACGCGGCATCGGCGAGGCCTTCATCGCCAAGGATGTGCCGGCCTCGGAAGTGCAGGCGTTCCTCAGGGAAAACCATCCAGGCAACGGGAAAGCCGGCTGAGATGGACACTGGCTGGGTCGTCTTCGCCGTTCTTGCCATCCTCGTCGTCCTGGTCGTTGCCGTGCGCACCCGCCTGCTTGCCATGTTCGGCTATGAACTGTCGCGCATCGAGCCGCAGCGGTCGAGCCAGGACGAATTGCGCGGCGCGGTCGACGATTTTCGCCGCGACGGCCAGGTGGTGCGTGAGGATCGCGACCGCATCGGCGGCCTGTTCGACCTCGAAGAGCTTGAAGTTTCCGACGTCATGGTCCACCGCACGAATATGCGCTCGGTCAATGCCGACAATGCGCCGGAAGCGGTGGTGCGCGAGATCCTGCAGAGCCCGCACACCCGCATGCCGCTCTGGAAAGGTTCACTCGACAACATCGTCGGCGTGCTGCACGCCAAGGATCTGCTGCGCGCGCTGAACGAAGTCGGCAATGATTTCTCGCGGATCGACGTGATGAAGATCGCGTCAAAACCGTGGTTCGTGCCCGACACCACGACTTTGCAGGAACAGCTCAACGCCTTCCTGCGCCGCAAGACGCATTTTGCCGTCGTCGTCGATGAATATGGGGAGGTCGAAGGGCTGGTGACGCTGGAGGACATTATCGAGGAGATTGTCGGCGAGATCGCCGACGAGCACGATGTCGACATCCAGGGCGTCAAGCAGGAGGCGGACGGCTCCGTCGTCGTCGAAGGCACGGTGCCGATCCGCGACCTCAACCGGGCGCTCGACTGGAACCTGCCGGACGAAGAGGCGACGACCATCGCCGGCCTCGTCATCCACGAGGCGCAATCGATCCCCGAGGAGAAGCAGGCTTTTACCTTCCATGGCAAGCGCTTCGTCGTCATGAAACGCGACAAGAACCGGATTGCCAGGGTCAGGATCCGGCCGGCCGGCGACAGTTAAAGCGTTTCAGTGTTGGTAGATCGCCGAGCCGCTCTAACTCTTTGTTCTTACGCAATTCCGGACGGAAAGCCGCTGCGCACTTCTCCTGGAATTGCCATCGAGCCGTCGCCTTGCCAATCCTCGCTGGAACTTCCGCCCGCCGGGATGCATTCTTCGCCGATGACGATCGATCGGCGAACCTTGCTCCTGGCCTCGGTGGCTGCCTTGTTGCCAACCGGCACGAGAGCGGCGCGAGATACGCCATCCGCCGAAACTGTCGACTACGGTCCGGCCATGCTCGATATCTATGCGCCCAATGGCGCGAAAGACCTGCCAGTGGTCTTCTTCGTCCATGGCGGCGCCTGGCGGACCGGCAAACGCAGCCAGGTGAACGCCAAGCCGGCCTTCCTGCTTGCCAACGGCTTCTGCTTCGTCTCCATCGACTACCGCATGCTGCCGCAGGCTGATGTCGCCATCCAGGCGGGCGACGTGGAGAGGGCCTATGCCTATGTCAGGACCAACGTCGCCCAATATGGCGGCGATCCCGACCGCATCGTCGGCATGGGGCATTCGGCCGGCTGCCATCTGGTTGCCCTGACCGGCATGCGCGGCGGATTGCCCGGCGTCGCTGGCCTGCTTCTCGACGATACAAGGGCCTACGATCTCGCCGCCCTTGCCGGAAGTGGCGGCATGGTAAGGGCCTATTCGCGTGTCTTTTCCGATCCTTCGCAGTGGGCGGCACTGTCACCGGCGAGCTATGTCGACGGCCGCAAGCATCCGCCGACCTTCATCGCCTATTCCCGCGCCGACGGTCGCGGCGAGCAGTCCACGGCCTTTGCCCAGCGCCTGCGCGCCAGCGGAACCGAGGTGACGCTGTTCGACGGCAGTGCCTATACGCACATGTCGATCAACCGCGATTTCGGCGAGGACGGCGACGCGCTGACCGCTGCCGCGCTGGCGTTCCTGAAATCGACGGTCGGTTGAGCGCACCGGCTGTCCGTGGCGTGTTCCACTCGTTGTGCCCGGCACCCGCCGATGCGGCCAGGCGGAAATTCAACAGTCATTGCTTGACCGTTCGCTGAGCGTCGCACCGGTTTCGGCGTCGACCGAAGCGAGGCTGACCTCATAGCCCCAGAGGCTTCGGACATGGCGCAGGGTCGCGTCGCGGCTGCCACTGTCGAGCAGTACGCCCTCCTTCACCTTGTGCTGCAGCCGCAAATGCCGGTTACCGAGCAGGTCGACATCCACCACCTGGATATCCGGCCGGCTCGCGCCGATGTCGTAGCTCTGGGCCAGCGCGGCACGTATCTTTTGGTAGCCGCGCTCATTGTGGATCGAGGCCACCTCGTAATGGGCGTCGTCGGCCTGATCGGCGAGGACAAACATTCGCCATTTCCGTATCAGGGCTGGGCTGAGGTGCTGGCGGATGAAGGATTCGTCGCGGTGGTTGGCCCAGGCGTCCAGGAGCACATCGCGCCAGTCACCGCGGCCCGCGATGTCGGGAAACCAGTCGCGGTCCTCCGCCGTCGGCGCGGTCGAAATGCGCTGTATGTCCTGCATCATGTCGAGGCCGAGCGCGTATGGGTTGATACCGGAGAACCGGGGGTCGTCGAAGGCCGGCTGGAAGATCACATTGGAATGGTTGCGCAGGACCTCGAGCATGGCGCCCTCGTTGATCTGGCCGCGGTCGAACAATGCGTTCATGAGGGTGTAGTGCACGAAGGTGGCGCAGCCTTCATTCATCACCTGCGTTTGCCGCTGCGGATAGAAATACTGCGCGACGATACGCACAATGCGGATGATCTCGCGCTGCCAGGGCTCCAGGACAAGGCTGTTCTTCTCGAGGAAATAGAGCAGATTTTCCTCGGGCAGGTTGAGCGATTTCTTCCGCTCCGCCAAGCCTTCGTCCTTCTTCCCGGTCTTGCTGCTGTCCTGCGAGGGAGGCAGCGTGCGCCACAAGTCGTTGTAGGAGCGTTCTTCATATTCCAGGCGCTCGCGCAGCCCTTCACGCTGCCGCTCCGACGACAGCTTTGGCGGCCTGTGGTATCGGAACACGCCTTGTTCCATCAGCGCGTGGGCGCAGTCGAGAATGCTTTCCACGGCCGACAGTCCGTGCCGCTCCTCGCATCGGGCAATGTAGCCCTTGGCGAACTCCAGATAGCTCAGAATTCCCCCGGCGTCGGTCCACTGCCGGAACAGATGATTGTTCTTGAAGAAATGATTGTGTCCGAGCGCGGCATGCGCCGTCACCAGGGCCTGCAAGGCCATGGTGTTTTCCTCCATAAGGTAGACGATGCAGGGATTGGAGTTGATGACCAGTTCGTAAGCCAGGCCCCGTCCACCCTTGCGGTAGAGAAAATCCTGGTACAGGAAATGCTTGCCGAACGACCAATGACGGTACATCAGCGGCATGCCGACCGATGAATAAGCGTCGAGCATCTGTTGCGAGGAAATGATTTCCATCTGCACCGGATAGGTGTCCAGCTTGAGTTCCTCGATGGCGATTGCCGCGATCGCCTCGTAGGCGTGCGACAATTTCTGGAAGTCCCAGTCGGATCCGGAAAAGAGCAAACCCGGTTTGCTGGCTGTCCTGGCCATGGTTTCCCCTCAGGCGCTCTTCCTGAGCGCGGGCTGTTTGGCGAAGAGCTGACGAAAGACAGGATAGATATCGGCGGCCGTGGCTATGCGGCTCATCTGGAAGTTCGGCCAGTTCGATTCGATGGCGCTGTAGGCTCGCCAGAGCGACGTCCCGTTTTCAGTCGCGCCGAAGATGTGACTCTCGCGTTCGTCGATGATCTCGACGTAGGCGAAATACTGGCACAGGCGCATGAGCTTGCCGTTCAGCAGGGCAATGCAGCGCTCGGAATCGGTGGCGAAATTGTCGCCGTCCGAGGCCTGGGCGGCGTAGATGTTCCACTCGCTCGCGGGGTAACGCTGCTCGATGACGCGATGCATCTCCTCGAGCGCGGTGGAAACGACGGTGCCACCGCTTTGCGTGCAGTAGAAGAAGGTTTCCTCATCCACCTCCTGCGCCTCGTGCGTGTGGCGGATGAAGACGATTTCGGTGCGTTCATAACGTCGCTTCAGGAACAGGTGCAGCAGCACGAAGAAGCGCTTGGCCAGGTCCTTCTCGCGCTCGCCCATCGAGCCCGACACATCCATCAGGCAGAACATGACCGCTTTCGCATTCGGCACCGGGCGCTGGTCGAAGCGGTTGAACCGGATGTCGACCGGGTCGACGAAGGCAATCCGCCGGCGCCGGCGCTCCAGCCGCTCGATCTCTTCTTTGAGCGCCACGACGCGCTCGCGCGTTTGAGCATCAGGCGGTGCGGCCTCCAGCAAGGCGAGTTCCTGCATGATCGCGTCGACCGCCGCTTGCTTGGGGCGCCTGAGCGCAATGCGGCGGCCGTGGCTGTTGCGCATCGTGCGGCCGACATTGATGTTGGTTGGCGAACCGGTGGCGGCGAAACCCGCCCGGCGCGGCTTGAAGGCAAGGATCTCCTTGAGGTTGAGCTTGACCAGGTCGGGCAGTTCGAGATCCTCGAAGAAGAGATCCAGCACTTCCTCGCGCGAAAGCACGAAACGGAAGTCGTCCTCGGACGCGGTTTTTCCCGGTGACGAACCGCCCATGCCTCCGCCCTGGCCGGGCTTGGGGATCAGGTCGCCTTGGGAGAATTGCCTGTTGCCCGGCAGGATGTGCCGGCGCCGGCCGGTGTCCCTGGCGTCGTTGAAGGTCGGCTCGCCAGTGCCTCTTTCGGGCATCGGCACGACGTGCTCCGCGTCCACGTCGGCGATCCGCCCAGCGCGGATCTGGTCGCGAATGCTGCGCTTGAGCTCCTCGCGGGCACGCCTGAGAAAGCGCTGGCGGTTGCCAAGGCTTTTGTCCTTCGGATTCAGGCGGCGGTCGATAAAGATCGGCATGCAACCATTCGGACTGCGCTCAGCCCGCCTTGTTCACCCGCATGTACCAATCGACCAGCCGGCGCACCTGCCGTTCCGTATAGCCGCGCTCCACCATCCGCTGGACGAATTCATTGTGCCGCTTTTCGGTGACGCTATCCTGCTTGGAGCCGAAGCTGATCACCGGCAGGAGGTCCTCGACCTGGCCGAACATGCGCTTTTCGATGACCTCGCGCAGCTTCTCGTAGCTCGTCCATGAAGGGTTGCGGCCATGGTTGCGCGCCCGGGCACGCAGCGTGAACTTCACCACTTCGTTGCGGAAGTCCTTCGGATTGGCGATGCCTGCCGGCTTTTCGACCTGCGACAGTTCGTTGTCCAACACCTCGCGGTTGAGGATCTGGCCGGTGTCGGGATCCTTGTAGTCCTGGTCCTCGATCCAGGCATCGGCATAGGCGATGTAGCGGTCGAACAGGTTCTGGCCATATTCGCTATAGGATTCCAGATAGGCCTTCTGGATCTCGTGGCCGATGAACTCGGCGTAACGGGCGGCCAGTTCCGACTTGATGAATTCGAGATAGGCGGCTTCCGTCTCCTTCGGAAACTGCTCCCGTTTGATCGCCTCTTCCAGGATGTACATAAGATGCACGGGGTCCGCCGCGACCTCGTTGGTATCGTAGTTGAACGTCTGCGACAGGATCTTGAAGGCGAAGCGCGTGCTGACGCCGGTCATGCCTTCGTCGACGCCGGCGGCGTCGCGATATTCCTGGACTGACTTCGCCCTCGGGTCGACTTCCTTGAGGTTCTCACCATCATAGGCGCGCATTTTGGTGTGCAGCGGCGAATTGTCGTGCTCGGCAAGGCGTGTCGAGACGCTGAACCGGCTGAGGATATCCAACACCTCGGGCGCGCAAGGGCTGGCGGCCAATTCACTCTCGCGCAGCAGCTTCTCGTAGATCTGCCTCTCTTCGGTGATGCGCAGGCAATACGGCACCTTGACCACGAGGATGCGATCGAGAAACGCCTCATTGTTCTTGTTGTTCTTGAACTGTTGCCACTCGGATTCGTTGGAATGGGCAACGATGATGCCTTGGTAGGGAAAGGCACCAAAATTCTCGGTGCCGTTGTAACTGCCTTCCTGGGTCGCCGTCAGCAATGGATGCAGCACCTTGATGGGCGCCTTGAACATCTCGACGAATTCGAGCAGGCCTTGCGTCGTTCGGTTCAGCCCGCCGCTGTAGGAATAGGCGTCAGGGTCGGACTGGCTGAAATTTTCCAATTGCCTGATGTCGACCTTGCCAACCAGGGCCGAGACGTCCTGGTTGTTCTCGTCGCCAGGCTCGGTCTTGGCGATGCCGATCTGGCGCAGCCGCGACGGCATCAGTTTGACGACGCTGAATTTGGAAATGTCGCCGGACAGTTCGTCGAGGCGCTTGGCCGCCCATGGTGAGATAAGTCCGTTCAGGCGGCGCCGGGCTATCCCGTATTTGTCCTCCAGGAGATCGCTCATGCGATCGGGATGGAACAGGCCAAGCGGCGATTCGAAAACCGGACTGATCTGGTTGCCGACCTTGAGCGTGTAGATCGGGCGCTCCTCCATCAATTTCTTCAACCGTTCGGCCAAGGAGGATTTGCCGCCCCCGACCGGACCCAGGAGGTAGAGGATCTGCTTGCGTTCCTCGAGGCCCTGGGAGGCATAGCGGAAATACCCGGCGATGCGCTCGATCGTATCTTCCATCCCGTAAAAGTCGGAGAAGGAGGGATATATCTTGACGGTCCGGTTCGAGAAAATACGGCCTAGCCGCTCGTCCTTGCTGGTGTCGACCAGGTTTGGCTCGCCGATCGCCTCGACCATTCGTTCCGGCGCCGAGGCATACATCGATTTGTCCTCACGGCAGGCGAGCAGATATTGCTGGAGACTTATCTCTTCCTGGGCGGCGTTCGCATAAATTTCCGAAAAGAGATGGAAGACGTCGGATTGGTTCTCACGCATGATCGTTGCCTTCGGAGCCATTCTGATGGGGCTCGCATATTCAACTGCGGGAAGGCATTGTTTGTTCCGTCGCTCCGGCCCGAATGGCCGTCCATCAACCGCGATTTCGGCGGAGATGACGGCAATGCACCGAACGCCGCCGCGCCAGCGTTCCTGAAATCGACGGTCGCCTGATCCTGCCGACCGTCGCTCGCCCATTCCGTGGCTGGATCATGCCAAAAACGGCGGCGGGATATTGCCGTGCCGATATCCGCGGGTGCAATTGCTCTTCGTGAATGGGAGAAAATTCGCATGAATGGCGCCGATGTTCTGTGCGACGTGCTGTTGGCCAATGACGTGAACGTCTGCTTCGCCAATCCCGGCACATCCGAAATGCATTTTGTCGCGGCCCTCGACCGCAAGCCGTCGATGCGCTGCGTGCTCGGCCTGTTCGAGGGGGTGGTGACGGGTGCGGCCGACGGCTATGCGCGCATGACCGATCGTCCCGCCGCGACGCTGCTGCACACCGGCCCGGGCCTCGCCAATGGGCTGGCCAACATGCACAATGCAAGGCGCGCCTTCAGCCCGATGATCAACATCGTCGGGGACCATGCCTCCTACCATCTGCCGCTCGACGCGCCGCTCACCAGCGATATCGAGGGGCTGGCGGCGCCGATGTCGAAGTGGGTGCGCCGCATCGGAGGGCCCGCCGATGTCCAACCGGCCACGGAGGCGGCCTTTCGCGCCTCGCTGACACCGCCGGGTGTCACGACGCTGATCCTGCCGGCGGACGCGGCCTGGGGCGACGCCGACCCGGTTTCGCCGCCCGGCAAGGTGGAACTCGCACCGCCGCCTGCCATCGACATCGACGCCGTGCGAGCGGTGGCTACCGCGATCCGTGCCGCTCCCGGGCGCGTCGGCATGATCGTTCGGGGGCGGGCGGCGCGGGCCGATGCCCTCGAGATCGCCGGCCAGATTTCAGCGGCCTGCGATGTCAGGCTGTTCAGCGAGGTTTTGATTGCGCGTATGCAGCGCGGGCGCGGGCGTGTCGCGCCGACGCGCATTCCCTATCCGGTCGACGCGGCGACGGCAGCGCTCAGGGATATCGATGTCCTTGTGCTGGTCGGCGGCAAGGAGCCGGTCGCCTTCTTCGCCTATCCGGGAAAACCGGGAAGGCTTGTCCGTGACGATTGCCAGGTGCTGACGCTCGCCGCCCATGGTCAGGATCTGCATGCGGCGCTGGAGGCGCTTGGCGACGAACTGGGCGTCAGGCAATCGCAATCGGCGTTGGTTGCAAGCGCCTTTCCCGAGGAAGCAACGCCAACCGGCAGCTTGACGGAAGATGCCATTGCACTCTCGGTCGCCAAAAAGCTGCCGGGCGACGCGATCGTCTGCGACGAGGCCGTCACTTCGGCGCGACGTTTCTTCGCGCTGTCGGCCTTTGCCGCGCCGCACGACTACATGATGGGCACGGGCGGGTCGATCGGCGGCGGCATTCCACTGGCGACAGGCGCGGCGATCGCCTGTCCCGGCCGCAAGGTGATCAATCTGGAGGCCGACGGCAGCGGCATGTACACGGTGCAGGGCCTGTGGACGCAGGCGCGGGAAAAGCTCGACGTGGTGACGATCGTCTTTTCCAACCGCACCTATGCGATCCTGCATGGCGAGATGCGCAATGTCGGGGTGAACGCGATCGGCGAAAATGCCAGGCGCATGCTCGACCTCGACCATCCGGCGCTGGACTGGGTTTCGCTGGCCAAAGGCATGGGCGTGGAGGCGGCGCGTGCCGACACCTGCGAGCGGTTCGACGCGCTGCTCGATGCCGCCTTGTCGCGGCGCGGGCCATTCCTGATCGAAGCGATAATCTGAGCAGCGCGAGACGAGCTACAGGACCAGCTCCGGGATTTGGCTTACCAGCGGGTCTGTTCGCCGGGCGCCGCGGGCTCGATAGCCAGCGCGTGAACGCCCGCCTTCAACTCGTCGGCCAGCAGTTCGTTGACGGCGCGGTGGCGCTCAACGCGGCTCATGCCAACGAAATTCGCCGAGACGATGCGGACACGGAAATGTGTCTCGCCGGTACCATCGAACTCAGCGTGGTGACCGGATTCCACATGATGATGGCCGGCGTGGAGATGGCTTTCGTTGAGGATGACCAGCCGCTCGGGCGAAAATGCCTTGTTGAGCTTGTCTTCCATGGTCGCTTGTATGGACATCGTCTTCTCCCTTCACCACATATGGTCGGCGCGCCGCCATGAAAACCCGAAACAGGTTTCGCCGGGCCGCTGGTGCGCAACAAAATCGGTCATCCGCCTGCTTTAAGCCGCGATTCAGCGGTTAGGGCGATCATCGCGAAAATGTCAATTCTTGTTTCGCATCTGCGAACGCCCCATAAATGGGTGAGATGAAGCCGTATCCCAAATATTTCGAGAAGATTCGCGTCCGCCCCGACAAGGACGCGGAGGTGAAGGCGCACGCGCCGATCTGCCAGTGGGATGGCTGCAAGGAGGCGGGCACGCATCGCGCGCCGGTCGGCCGCATGAAGGAGGGCGAGTATTTCCGCTTCTGCTTCGACCATGTGCGTGAGTACAACAAGGGCTTCAACTACTTCTCCGGCGTGCCGGACACCGAGGTGGCGCGCTTCCAGAAGGAAGCGATGACCGGCCACCGGCCGACCTGGAAAATGGGCGTCAACGGCGCCTCGACGCGTTCCTCGCCCGACATGGCGCAGATGCGCTCCGGCCGCGCAGGCTATTACAACCGCATGCGCGACCCATTCGACCTGTTCAAGGGACCGAAGGATCCGCGCGAGGCGCGTGAGCGCAAGGCCAAGCCGCTTGAGGCCAAGGCGCTGGAAACGCTTGGCCTTGATACAAAGGCGACTGGCAAGGACATCAAGGCGCGCTATAAGGAACTGGTGAAGCGTCACCATCCGGATGCGAATGGCGGCGACAGAGGTTCGGAAGACCGGTTCCGCGATGTGCTTCAGGCCTATCGCGTGCTCAAACAGGCGGGCCTGTGCTGAGCGACCCTATGGTTCGTGTCGTTTTCCAACTTTCATAAGGTTGGAAAAGGCTCTAAGACCGCCCCCGAACAAAATGGATTGCCGGCGAAACGCGACGTTTCGCCCGTGGAGACGTTGAGAGATATGAACAAGGTCGATCGCGACATCGCCAACCTGCCCGACGCGACGGTGTCGGTGAAGGAGAAATTCGGTTTCGAGTCCAAGATGGTGGTGCCAGCGTACTCGGTCACCAGCGAGCATGTGCCCGATGTCGATCCCGATTATCTGTTCGACAAGGCGACGACCTTGGCGATCCTCGCCGGCTTTGCCTACAACCGCCGCGTCATGGTGTCGGGCTATCACGGCACCGGCAAGTCGACCCATATCGAACAGGTCGCCGCCCGCCTCAACTGGCCTTGCGTGCGCGTCAATCTCGACAGCCATGTCAGCCGTATCGATCTTGTCGGCAAGGACGCGATCGTGGTCAAGGACGGCCTGCAGATCACCGAATTTCGCGACGGCATCCTGCCTTGGGCCTACCAGCACAATGTCGCGCTTTGCTTCGACGAGTATGACGCCGGCCGTCCGGACGTGATGTTCGTCATCCAGCGCGTGCTGGAATCGTCCGGCCGCCTGACGCTGCTCGACCAGAGCCGGGTCATCCGCCCGCATCCGGCGTTCCGGCTGTTTTCGACCGCAAATACGGTTGGTCTGGGCGACACCACCGGCCTTTATCACGGCACCCAGCAGATCAACCAGGCGCAGATGGACCGCTGGTCGATCGTTACCACGTTGAACTATCTGCCGCACGACAATGAAGTGAACATCGTGCTGGCCAAGGCCAAGCATTATCGCGACACCAAGGGCAAGGACATCGTCAACAAGATGGTGCGCGTCGCCGACATGACGCGCTCGGCCTTCATCAATGGCGACCTGTCGACGGTGATGAGCCCGCGTACCGTCATCACCTGGGCCGAGAATGCCGAGATCTTCGGCGATGTCGGCATGGCGTTCCGGCTGACCTTCCTCAACAAGTGCGACGAGCTGGAGCGTTCGGTGGTTGCCGAGTTCTACCAGCGCGCCTTCGGCCAGGATCTGCCCGAGAGCGCGGCCAATGTGGTGCTGGGCTAAGCAGAGCCTCGATGGCGGGTCCGGGCGACAATACGCGCAACAAGTCCAAGACGGGGTCTGAAGCCGACAGCTTCAAGCGCGCCGTCACCGTCTGCATGCGCGCCATTGCCGGCGACAAGGAAATGGAAGTCGGCTTCGCCAAGGACAGGCCGGCGCTGGCGGGCAGCCGTGCGCGGCTGCCCGAACTGCCCAAGAAGGCATCGAAGTCCGACATCGCGATTACCCGCGGGCTCGGCGATTCCATGGCGTTGAAGCGCGCCTGCCATGATGTGCGCATCCACAGCAGACTGGCGCCGGAAGGCAAGGCCGCCCGTGCCATCTACGACGCGGTCGAACAGGCCCGCGTCGAGGCGATCGGCAGCCGCGCCATGCAGGGCGTCGCCGACAATATCGGCTCGATGCTGGAGGACAAATACACCAAGGCCAACCTCGTCGACGTCAAGGACAAGGCCGACGCGCCCATCGAGGAGGCGCTGGCGCTGATGGTGCGCGAAAAGCTGACCGGCCGGCCGGTGCCGAAGAGCGGCGAGCGGCTGGTCGAACTCTGGCGGCCCTGGGTCGAGGAGAAGGCAAAGGCCGATCTCGACGGCCTGTCGGAAAAGCTCGAGGACCAGCAGGCCTTCGCCCGCGTCGTGCGCGAGATGCTTGCCTCCATGGAAATGGCCGAGGAACTCGGCGACGACCAGGAGACCGAAGATTCCGAGGACAATGACGACAACCAGCCGCAAGGCGAGGAACAGAGCGAGGAGGGCGGCGAAGACGATTCCGGCTCCGAGCAGTCCCAGTCCGAGGACGCCGAGGCATCGGCCGACGACGAGCAGGCGGCCGAGACCGAAGCCTCCGATGCCACCGCCGACGATCTGTCCGATGATGACGATGCCGATGCCGAGACGCCCGGCGAGGCTAGGCGCAACGACAATCCCTTTACCAATCTGCCGAAGGAAATCGACTACAAGGTTTACACGTCAGCTTTCGACGAGACGGTCGGCGCGGAGGAGCTCTGCGAAGAGGAAGAACTCGACCGGCTGCGCGCTTTCCTCGACAAGCAACTTGCCAATCTGTCGGGCGTGGTCGGACGGCTCGCCAACCGGCTGCAGCGCCGGCTGATGGCGCAGCAGAACCGGTCCTGGGATTTCGACCTGGAAGAGGGCTATCTCGACCCGGCGCGGCTGGTGCGCGTCGTCATCGATCCGATGCAGCCGTTGTCGTTCAAGCAGGAGCGCGACACTAAGTTCCGCGACACGGTGGTGACGCTGGTGCTCGACAATTCCGGCTCGATGCGTGGCCGGCCGATCACGGTCGCCGCCACCTGTGCCGACATTCTGGCGCGCACGCTGGAGCGCTGCGGCGTCTCGGTCGAGATCCTCGGCTTCACCACGCGGGCCTGGAAGGGCGGACAGGCGCGCGAGAAGTGGCTGAAGGACGGCAAGCCGCCGAACCCCGGCCGCCTCAACGATCTGCGTCATATCATCTACAAATCCGCCGATCATCCATGGCGGCGGGCACGCCGCAACCTTGGCCTGATGATGCGTGAAGGCCTGCTCAAGGAGAATATCGACGGCGAGGCGCTGCTGTGGGCCCACAACCGGCTGATTGCCCGGCCCGAACAGCGCAAGATCCTGATGATGATCTCGGACGGCGCGCCGGTCGACGATTCCACGCTGTCGGTCAATCCGGGCAATTATCTCGAGCGGCATCTGCGCGCCGTCATCGAATTGATCGAGACGCGCTCACCGGTCGAGCTGCTGGCCATCGGCATAGGCCATGACGTCACGCGCTACTACAGGCGCGCCGTCACCATCGTCGATGCCGAGGAACTGGCCGGCGCCATGACCGAGCAGCTGGCTTCGCTGTTTGCCGAGGAAAGCGCGAAGGATACGCGTCGCGGCGGCATGCGGCGCGCCGGATGATCTTTTCGCGAGGCGGGTTTAGGCAAACGCTTTTCGCCGCCATCGTCCTGCTCGCCGGTGTGGCTCCGGCAGGTTCGGCCGGCTCGGCTCCAGTCGAACCTGTCGCCGTCTCGGCACGCCCGATCACCGAATTCCACATTGGCCGCGCCGACAAGCAATTCGGTCCGCTCGAATTCGTCGGTGGGCTGGAAATGACCTCGCCATCGCGCGATTTCGGCGCGTTGTCGGCCTTTCGGTTTCTGAAAGCCGGCAGCGATTTCATCGGTGTTGCCGATACCGGTTACTGGTTCTTCGGCACTGTGACCCGCGATGCCGACAGGCGCCCCGTGGGCATCCAGAATTTTCGCATGCAGCAGATGGCCGACCAGGGCGGGCAGCCGATCGACGAAAAATGGGAAGTCGACGCCGAAGGCCTCGCGGTCAAGGACGGCATTGCCACCGTCGGTTTCGAGCGCAACCACCGTGTCTCCCAGTTCAGGATCGACCCGGACAACATGAAGGCGCCATTCAGGCAGCTGGATTTCCTGGTGCCGGCGTGGGAGCTGCGGCAGAACCGCGGCTTCGAGACAGTCACCCATTCAAATGCCAATGGTCAGCATGAAGGCGGCCTGGTCGTGGTCTCGGAGAAGAGCCTCGACAAATCAGGCAACATCTACGCCGCCATTATCGAAGGCCCGCATAGGGGCGTCTTCACTGTCAAGCGCAACGACGATTTCGACATCACCGACGGCGCCTTCCTACCGGATGGCGACCTCTTGCTGCTGGAGCGCAGTTTCACCATGGCGGGCGGCCTCAAGATGCGGCTGCGGCGCATTTATGGAGAGAGCGTCGAGAAGGGCGCCGTCGCCGACGGGCCGGTGCTGCTGCAAGCCGACATGAGCTACCAGATCGACAATATGGAAGGGCTCGATGTCTGGAGCCGGGATGACGGCGCGTTGATGGTGTCGCTGATCTCCGACGACAACCACTCGATCCTGCAGCGCAATCTGTATCTGGAATTCATTCTGCACCAGGATTGAGGGGCAGCCCCTTCGCGACGCTCATTGGCGATGTTTTTATGCGTCGGCCATTTCCGAGAATCCTGCCCTGACAAGCCAGGGGTTGCGCGGAGCTCGACAAGTCCAGACAGGTCCAAACACCGCTGCTGACGGCTCTGGTCTGGACCGCTAGCTGTTGGTGGCGATCCAGATGACATGGCGCGCGCCGCGCTTGCCGTTGGCGCGCGTGTTGACTTCCTCGACAGCGAAACCTGCCTGTTTCAACCGCCGCGTGAAGCCGGCATCCGGCCCTTGCGACCATACGGCCAGGACTCCGCCCGGTCTTAGGGCGGTGCGTGCGGCGGCGAGGCCAGCCACGCTGTAGAGCGCGTCATTGCCCTTGTGGACGATGCCTTCGGGGCCATTGTCGACGTCGAGCAGGATCGCGTCCCAGGCAATGGGTGCGGACCGTATGAGCTGGCCGACATCGGTTTCGTGGATGGTGACGCGGGGATCATCGAGCGAGCCGGCAAAAATCTCGGCCATCGGGCCGCGCGCCCAGGCGACGACGGCCGGCACCAGTTCCGCGACGACGATCTCGGCATTGTCGCCCAATTCGGCGAGGGCAGCGCGCAGCGTAAAACCCATGCCGAGCCCCCCGATCAGGATTCTCCGCCGACGATGACCCGCAATCCTCTGGCAGCACAGTTTTGCCAGCGCTTCCTCGGAGCCGCTCAGCCGGCTGTTCATCAGCTCGTTGGTACCGAGCATGATCGAGAATTCAGAACCGCGCTGTTTCAGCCGCAGTTCCTGCTGGTCATCAGGCGTTTTCGCGGAGTCCAGCTGGATCCAGGGAATCACGGCTAGGCCGCAGCGGCGGCCGGCTGGCTCCAGCGGGCGGCGAGCAGCCGGTAAGGGATCAGAGCCACGACAGCGATGATCAGTTTCACGCTGAGGTCGCCGAGCGCCCAGGACACCCAGCGCATGGCGTCGACATGAAACACGCCCATCAATGGGGCGCTCTCCAGCGCAAACCCGTCGCTTGGGCCGACGAAGGCAAAGGCGGCTGAAAAGGCGACGCCGAAGAACACGAGGGTGTCGAACACCGATCCGACCAGCGTGCCGACGATCGGCGCCCGCCACCAGCTCTGCCGGCGCAAACGGTTGAACACGGTCACATCGAGCAATTGCGCGGACAGGAACGCCGCTCCGGAAGCCGCCGCGATGCGCACCAGCCGGTCGGCTGATGTCTCGAATTCGATCAGGCCATGGCGGAACAGGAAGGGCGGGACGAGGATCGAGCAGACCACCGCCGTCATGAAGCCGACAAAGACGATCCGGCGCGCCACGGCAGGCCCGTAACGGCGGTTGGCGAGGTCCGTGACCAGGAAAGAGAAGGGATAGGTGAAAGCGCCCCAGGTCAAAACGTCGGCGAGCGACAGGCCGCCGATGTTTCCCTGCATGGGAAACTGCACGAGGATGTTCGATGCCACGACGACAAGCGCCATGGCAGCCACGAAAGGCAGGTACCGCGAGAAAGAAGACATTTTTTTATCCTGGGTAATGGAACCAGCGGAGCATCATGCCGAGGCAGCGCTCGCTTCGTAATTGAGCATCGGAGTGTCGAACCTTGCGGATCTATCCGATGCTCAGCGGCCAGCAAGGAGGTTGGCCAGGCGGTCGTCCCCCGCCTTTATCTGGATGTTACGCAGCGACCTGCTCGGCAAGCTTCTTGGCGATCTGCTTCTTCAAGAGACGCGCGCGCTGCGACAGTTCCTTGACGTCGGCCTTGGCCAGGAAGGCATCGAGGCCGCCGCGATGTTCGACCGAACGCAGCGCGTTGGCCGAGATGCGCAGGCGTACATTCTGGTTCAGCGCTTCCGAAATGAGCGTCACATTGACGAGGTTCGGCAGGAAGCGACGCTTGGTCTTGTTGTTGGCGTGGCTCACATTGTTGCCGGTCTGGACTGCCTTGGCAGTGAGTTCGCAGGTGCGGGACATGGTTCTAACCTTCAGTTCTCTCGGGGCCTGCCAAACCTTTGTACCCGCGCCGGGTGGCGCGCGGTTCTGGTCAGGCGGCCTTATGGAAAAGTTGGCGTTCCATAGTTGCATTTCACCGGGTCGTCAAGCTCCGGCTTCCGCACGGAAGCGCCCGGCTTTTCATATTAAGGCCGGATTTCACCGTATAAGCGGTCTCATAGGGACACGCCAGACCGGAGTCGCCCGCCTCCGGCCGAAACCAAGGATCCGATCCCGCCATGCCTCGTTCGTCTCACGCGCTTGTTGCCGCGCTTGTCATCGCCTTGCCGACCGCTGCGTCCGCTGCCTCGCCGCAGTCGTTCAAGGGCGAATACACGGTGTCGTTCCTTGGTCTCTCGATCGCCAGATCGACCTTTTCCAGCCATTATGAGAACGGTGCCTACGCGATCGAAGGCAGTGTCTCGGCGGCGGGTCTGGCCAAGCTGTTCGACGACACGCGGGGCACGATCTCGTCAAAAGGCACGATTTCGGGCCAGAAAATGGTGCCGCAGGCGTTTCGGGCCGACTACACTTCCGGCAAGAAGGCGTCTTCGATCGACATTCGCTTTAGCAATGGCAACGTGACCTCGACGCGGGTGATCCCCGCTCCGGGCAAGCGCGATCCCAAGGCCTGGGTGCCGCTCGGCGCCGGCGACCTGGCATCGGTGCTCGATCCGATGGCGGCGACCGTCATCCATGCCGACAGCCTCGACCAGGTCTGTGGCCGCAAGGTCAAGTTCTACGATGGTGAGATGCGCGCCGACCTGACGCTGACCTACGCCTCGAAAGGAACGATCTCGGTGCCGGGCTACAAGGGCGACACCGTCACCTGCCAGATGGGTTTCGAGCCGGTGGCGGGCTATCGCAAGGGCCGCAAGGCGCTCAATTATCTCAAGAACAAAAGCCGCATGATGGTGACGTTTGCACCGCTCGGCCAAACCGGCGTATATGCGCCGATCCACGCCACGGTCGGAACGCAGATCGGCACCTTGACCATCAGCGCCAGACGGTTCGAAGCGGTACAATAAGGCACGCCACCGGGACAGAACGGGCGCGCCACTGGAGACAAAATGGGGCGCGCGACACTGATCGGCTTTTCGGCGGTCGCCATGTGGGCATTGCTGGCGTTGCTGACGGATGCGTCCGGCAAGGTGCCGCCATTCCTGTTGTCGGCCATCACCTTCTCGATCGGCACAGGCGTAGGGTTTGTCGCGCGACTGTTCATGCCGGCCACCGACAGGAGCCAAAAGATCCCTCCTCAGGTCTGGGTGATCGGCATTGCCGGCCTCTTCGGCTACCACTTCTTCTACTTCACCGCGCTGCGCAACGCGCCGGCGGTCGAGGCGAGCCTGATTGCCTATCTCTGGCCGTTGCTGATCGTGCTGGGCTCGGCGCTGATGCCGGGCGAGAAGCTGGCCTGGAACCATGTCGTCGGCGCGCTGCTCGGCCTTGCCGGCACTGTGCTGATCGTCACCAAGGGCGGCGGCCTGGCCTTCGATGCGCGCTACGCCTTCGGTTACGCCATGGCCGCCGTCTGCGCCCTGCTATGGTCGTCCTATTCCTTGCTGTCACGACGTTTCCCGTCGGTGCCGACCAGCATCGTCACCTGGTTCTGCGCGGCAACCGCCGTGCTGTCGCTCGTCTGCCACCTGGCGCTGGAACAAACGGTTCTGCCTGACGGCGCCGGCCAGTGGCTGGCCGTGCTCGGGCTCGGCCTGATGCCGGTGGGCGCGGCCTTTTATGCCTGGGACATCGGTGTCAAGCGCGGCAATATCCAGGTGCTGGGTGCCGCGAGCTACGCGGCGCCGCTGCTGTCGACGCTGGTGCTGATCGCGGCCGGCGTCGCCGAACCGTCGCTGCGCATTCTGGCCGCCTGTGTGCTCATCACCGGCGGCGCGGCGCTAGCGGCAAAATCGCTGTTCCTGCGCAAGCCGGCTACGGAGAGCAGAGCCGAGACATCCGAAGGCGGAGCCAAGGCATGACGATGCCGTTTGCCGGGGGCATCGACGGCAACGCCAATGCGACGCTGATCTTTTCGCTGGTGGCCGCGGTGATCTATGGCTTCACGCTTGGCACGCCGCCGACGCTGGCCCGCTCGGCGGCAAAGACACTTGCCGTCGCGATGCTCGCCGTACTTGCCGCAATACAAGGCGGGCCGCTGCTGCTGGTCGCCGCCCTTGCGCTGAGCGCCATTGGCGATGCCTTCTTGTCGCGCGACGGCGAAAAAGCCTTTCTGGGTGGGCTGGCCAGTTTTCTCGTCGCCCACATCGTTTATGTCGCGTTGTTGCTGCGCAGCGGTGCCGGATTGGAGTTGCTTGGCGCCGAGCCCTGGCGCGGCGCGATCGCGCTGGCCATGGCGGTGTTCGCGATCGTCATGCTGGCCGCGCTTTGGCGCCGCGTTGGTCCCGGCTTGCGTATACCGATCGCCGTCTATGTCGTGGCGATCCTGGCGATGGGCATGTCGGCGCTAACGACAAGCAACGTCTGGGTGATCGGTGGCGCCGTGCTGTTCATGGCATCGGACGGGCTGCTCGCCATGGAGAAATTTTTAGTGGCGGCCGTCTCGCAGCATCGCGCCTGGATGCGTTTCACCGTGTGGGTTTTGTACTATGCCGCCCAACTGGCGGTCACGCTGGGATTCCTGCTGGGTTAAATCGGCTTCGGCTGCCAGCCCGGCTCGGCCAGTTCGAAGGCGGCGAAATCAAAACCCGGCGCCACCGTGCAGCCAACCAGCGTCCATTCGCCCAGTGTACGCGCCGATTGCCACCAGCCCGCCGGCACGACGATCTGCGGCCGTTCACCCGCCGCGAGCTCGATGCCGAGAACCTGCTCGATAATGGCGCCGCCTTCTTCCCACATCGACAATGCCAATGGCGCGCCGGCATAAAAGTGCCAAAGCTCGGCGGCATCCCTGACCCGATGCCAGGCCGAAACCTGATGCTGTTCCAGCAGGAAATAGATGGCGGTCGAATGGCCGCGCGCACCACCGGCTCCGTCGCGAAAGGTTTCCGCGTACCAGCCGCCTTCCGGATGCGGCTTCAGGGCGAGCGTTGCTATGATTTCCGCGGAACTGGTCATCGGCAGAAAGCTGGCATCAGAAATTGTCCTTGCGCTTGCGGATTTCGGCGAAGACCTCGGCATCCCCGGCCTTTTCCATGCCGAGATGCTTGCGGATTGCCGGATCGTGCCAGCGCAGGAAGGGATTGGTCGACAGTTCCTCGCCGATCGTCGTCGGCAGCGTCGGCTTGTTGTCGACCCGCAGCGCCTCGATCCGCGCGGCGCGCTCCTTCAACGCCGAATTGCTGGGGTCGACGCTCAGCGCGAAACGGGCATTGGCGAGCGTGTATTCGTGGCCGCAATAGATTGTCGTCTCGGCGGGAAGGGCCGCGAGCTTCCGCAGCGATTCGTACATCACCGGCGGCTTGCATTCGAACAGCCGTCCACAACCCAGCGCAAACAACGTATCCGCGGTGAACGCCACTTTCGACAACGGCAGATGGTAGGAGACATGGCCAGCGGTATGCCCGGGCGTGGCGATCACTTCGATGCGCTCATGGCCGAGATGCAGGACGGAGCCTTCTTCGACGGTTTCATCGATGCCGGGGATCTTGGCCTTTTCCGCCTCCGGGCCGACGATGCGCAGCTTGAAGCGCTCCTTGAGCGCCAGATTGGCCTCGACGTGATCCATATGATGGTGCGTGGTCAGGATCATCGTCGGCGTCCAGCCGGTGCGCTTGATCGCGGCCAGGATCGGCGCTTCCTCGGGCGCGTCGATAATCGCGGTCTGGCCGCTTTCGGGGTCATGCACCAGCACGCCGAAATTGTCGGTGCGGCACATGAACTGTTCGATTTCGACCGGCATCGCATTTCTCCATTTGCCGCCGCAGACATAGGGCGCCGCTGCGTGAATGTCATCCCGGATGAGAAAGCGAATGTCATCCCGGATGGCGAGCAAAGCGAATGTTATCGTGGGATGTCAAATTGACATCCGCCGTGCCGGCCGCTTTGGCCTTTTGTTGAATCCGGCTGACATCACGGCTACATCCCTGACATGCATTCCGACATCGTCGACCTTCGTTCCTTCTATTCGACAACGCTCGGCCGGTTCGCCGAGCGCTCGATCACCATGGCGCTGTCGTCGATATGGGCCGCGGTGCCCAATGAGCGGCTGGTCGGCCTGGGCTATACCTTGCCCTGGCTGGAACGCTTCGGCACCGACGCCGAGCGGGTCTTCGCCTTCATGCCGGCGACCCAGGGCGCCGTGGTCTGGCCGGCGGCCGGGCCAACGGCGACGGCCCTGGTGTTCGACGAGGAACTGCCACTGGTCGATTCCTGCATCGACCGCATGCTGCTCGTCCATTCGCTCGAACACGTCGAAAACCCGCGTGAAACGCTGAACGAGATCTGGCGGGTGCTGTCGCCGGCCGGGCGCGTCGTCATCGTCGTGCCAAACCGGCGCGGTGTCTGGGCGCGCTTCGAACATACGCCGTTCGGCAATGGGCGGCCCTTCTCACGCGGGCAGCTCACCGAATTGCTGCGTGAGGCGAATTTCACGCCCGCCGCCTGGTCGGATGCGCTGTTCTTCCCGCCATCGCGGCGGCGTTTCATGATGCGCTTCCACAATGTGCTGGAGCGCGCCGGCCGGAGGCTGTGGCCGATCTTTTCCGGCGTCATTGTCGTCGAAGCGCAGAAACGGCTCTATCAAGGCGTGCCGGTGGCCCAGCGTGCGTCCCGCCGCGTCTTCGTGCCGGTGCTGTCGCCGCATGGCGCGACACGGCTCGGCCGGCGGGCCGAGGCAAGGGGTGTGGCATCGCCCCGGCAAGTGACACCTTCGTGATCGCGATGGAAACTTGCATCGCGCCGCGTCTTTCCGACCTATCTGTCGTGCTGGGCTCGCGGAGTGGTTGAGGGGCTGCCGCCGTCGGCTCCCTTCATCCGGTTTCAGCTTCGCTACTGAACGCAAGGACCTCGGCCATGGCTGATCAATTGGACAATCAGGCCACCATTCAGCCGGTCGCCGTCGCCAGCAGCCTGCGCGATCAGGTGGCGACGATCAAGCGGGCGCTGATCGGATCGCCGGTTCGCAAGTGGTTGCTGTGGACGTCGCTCGGCATCATGGGCGTCATTATCGCGACGTCGATCGGCCAGGTCTTGCTCAACCGCTGGAACCAGCCCTTCTACGATGCCCTCGCGCGCCGCGACATGGCGGCCTTCCTGCATCAGCTGATGGTCTTTGCCATGATCGCCGGCGGACTGCTGGTGCTCAATATCGGCCAGACCTGGCTCAACCAGATGATCCGGCTGAAGTTGCGCGAGGCGCTGACGCTGGACCTGATCGACCAATGGATGCGGCCGGCGCGCGCCTTCCGGCTGGCCAATGCCGGCGCCATCGGCGTCAATCCCGACCAGCGCATGCAACAGGATGCCGCGCATCTCTCGGACCTGTCGACCGATCTTGGTGTCGGCCTGCTGCAGTCGTTCATCCTGCTCGTGTCCTTTGTCGGTGTGCTGTGGGAACTGTCTTCGGGCTTCGTCTTCCACGTCAACGGCTGGTCGCTGGCGATACCGGGCTACATGGTTTGGGCCGCGTTCCTCTATGCCGGTACCGCCTCGTGGCTGAGCTGGCTGGTCGGGCGGCCGCTCATCAGCCTCAACAGCGACCGCTATACGCGCGAAGCGGAGCTGCGCTCCTCGATGGTGCGCGTCAACGAGAATGTCGATGCCATCGCGCTGTACCGTGGGGAGGATGACGCCAAGCGACGGCTGCAACTCGACCTCGGCACGGTGCTGGGCGCCATGCGGCGCATCTACACCGCCCAGATCAATCTGTCCTGGGTAACCGATACTTATGGCTGGATCACGGTCGTGGCGCCGATCCTGGTCGCCTCGCCGGTCTATTTCGCGGGGGATATCAGCTTTGGCGGGCTGATGATGGCGGTCGGGGCCTTCAACCAGGTCCACTCCTCCCTGCGTTGGTTCATCAACAACATCGGCAGCATTGCCGACTGGCGCGCCACGCTGATGCGTGTCGCCGACTTCCGCATCGCGCTCGATGAAACCGATGTGCTGCACGACAAGGAGAAGCGCATCGAATTCGCCGACAACGCCAATGGCAACCTGACGTTCGAGAAGCTTCAGGTGGCATCGCCGGACGGATGCACCAAGCTCGCCGACCAGCATGTCGAAATCCATGCCGGCGAGCGCGTCATGATCACCGGTGAACCGGGCGCCGGCAAGACGCTGTTCTTCCGCGCCATTGCCGGGCTGTGGCCGTGGGGCAGCGGGCGGATCGGCCTGCCGGCGGGGGAAACCATCATCTTCGTGCCGCGTGTGCCCTATTTGCCAGCCGGCACGCTGCGCGAGGTCCTCAATCACCCGAACGGGCATGCGCCGGCGAACGACGCCGACATTTCAGCGGTGCTTGCCGAGGTCGGTCTTGGACGGCTGTCGTCGTCGCTCGACCGCGTCGGACGCTGGGACCATGAGTTGGGCGATGACGAACAGCGATTGCTTGGCGTGGCCAGGCTCGCCTTGCGACAGCCAAAATGGGTGATCATCGACGAAGCCATGGATGCGTTCGACGGACCCTCGCTGCGGCGCGTGCTGTCGCTGCTGGAGAAGCGCCTGCCCGGCGCCGCGATCATCAACATCGGGCGCGGCCAGCACAACAATCAGTTCTTCCCGCGTTCCCTGACGATCGTTAAGGATTCCGACGCGCCCGCGCTGAAACCTGCCCACGTCAGGGCGGGTGCCATCGAGCCGCCGCCAGCCGCGGCAAGCCTCCACCACAGGAAGTAGCAGTTTTTCCCCCGTTGCGGCCCGTTGCCTGGCCGCCAAGGGCCTGGCGGTCGGCATCTCGCTGCCGGACGAGAAGGAATGCGCCCTGCAACGCGCCGTGCTCGATCGCTGAGCTGTCGCCGGTCAGGCCGGTGGAATTCCAAACTTGCCACGAACTTCGTCGTAGAGGTCGCGCCGCCAGCGGCGGCCGTGGAGATAACCGTTGATCAGTTCCGGCAATGAATAACCAAGCGCATCAGACGAGCGGTTGGCCATGTATCCTGCAAATGCCTGTGGTATTCGCCCCCGGAGAATATCGGCGATGATCTGCCGCGTGATCATAAAGGGAGGGACATGGGGGTATGAGCGAGCGATGTGCGGATGCTTACTCATCAGGATCGCGTAGGCTTCGACATAGCCGTCCCTGCGGCCTGAAATCGAATTCTGCGAATTGTGCTTCGTCCAGTCGATATCTTCCGATAATTGCGCGCCGAAGCGCTGTGCGAAGCGCAGCAGAAGCTCGCGGTCCTGCATCCGGGGAATGTCGCTGTCATAGCCGCCGATGGCCAGCAAAGCCTCGCGTCTGGCTGTTATAGCCGATCCGGCTATGAAGGCCGTCTGCGCGACCACCGCCCGCTCCAGCATTGGCGGGTTCAGGAAAGCGCCGCGGTTGACGCAGGCGGTGCCGCGGCCACCCTTCACCGAGACATATGAGGAGAGCAGGACTTCGAGCGCTGGATTGTCGTCGAACCATGCCAGCGTCCGTTCGAGCCGGTGCGGCAGGAAGAGATCGTCCGAATCAAGAAAAGTCACCACGGGCGCCCGGGCTAGCTCGATGCCGGCATTCCTGGCGGCATTGGCGCCGCGCCACTTCGCGCCGACATAGATCAGCCGGGGGTCATGGATGCGGGCGAGCGCCGCCTCGGTCCCGTCCGTCGAACCATCGTCGACGACGATATGTTCAAATCGCGGCATGCTCTGGGAAAGCACGCTTTCGACGGCGCGGAGCACCGTTTCGCGCCGGTTGTGAGTCGGCGTGATCACCGTGACGAGGGGCGCCTGTTCGGTCTTCCCGATCATATCACGTCGGCCGCCTCCAGCGCGTAAACACCCTTCGCGCCAGGTCCTTTGATCATCGGGATGGCTAAATGGATCGGACTTCCCCCTGGATGGGCCTCATCGGATTCGGTGCGACGCTACAAAAAACAACCTGCCATGTCACCCCGTCGTGCCGTCGTTCGACCGACCAGGCATGATGAATTCCAGCTCATGGCGCTTCAACTGCAACACTTTCGCACCCGCTGAAAGACGCGCGGCCACCCTCAAGGATTGGCAGTCGAGCCTGCGGGCGTCGCCCATTTCATTATCGCTTCAGCAGGAACACTGCTTGTTGGCCAAAGAAATTCCAGAACCACCATGGCATCGACAGGCCGATCTTCTGGCCGTTGGCGTCGAGCGCGGTCGCCTTCTCCACTGTCGCGCCAAGCTCTTCGCACAAATTGACGAAGTCTCGGATCGTGCAGAAGTGGATGTTGGGCGTGTCGTACCAGGAATAGGGCAGGTCGCTGGTCACAGGCATGCGGCCCTTGACGAACAGCGACAGGCGCACCCGCCAGTGACCGAAATTGGGGAAAGACACGATTGCCCGGTTGCCGATCCTGAGCAGCTCGTCGAGCACCAGCTTCGGGTTGCGGGTGGCCTGCAGGGTCTGCGACAGGACAACGAAGTCAAAGCCCTTGTCGGGATAGAATTCGAGATCGGTGTCGGCGTCGCCCTGGATGACACTGAGACCGCGCGCCACGCATTCGTTGACGCCACGCTGCGACAGCTCGAGTCCGCGACCGTCGACCTGCTTGGTGTCCTGCAGCAATTCGAGCAATGAGCCGTCGCCCGAGCCGACGTCGAGCACACGCGATTGCGGCGGGATGAGGTTGGCGACGACCTCGAGGTCGACGCGTTGGCTGCCGTTGACGCTCATGGCTTCGCCTCGTGGACGGCGCATGGCCTTGGTCCGAAACGTCTGCAACTTTTCGGGGTCATGGCTTCGCCGTCCTGTTTGGCGCATGACCTTGATCCGAAACGTCTGCAACTTTTCGGGGTCATGCGCTGAGCCCCCTGGCGCGCGCGGCCGAGCCGATGAAGCCGTTGATGGCGGCAAACAGTTCCGGCTCGTCGAGCAGGAAGGCGTCGTGGCCGCGATCGGTCTCGATCTCGACGAAGGATACCGAGGCGCCGGCGGCGTTGAGTGCGTGGACGATGGAGCGGCTCTCTTCGGTCGGGAACAGCCAGTCCGATGTGAAGGACACCAGGCAAAAGCGGGTTTTCGTGCCGGCGAAGGCGTCGGCCAGCCGGCCGCCATGGTCGGCGGCGAGGTCGAAATAATCCATCGACCGCGTCATGTAGAGATAGGAGTTGGCATCGAAGCGGTCGACGAAGGTCATGCCCTGGTGGCGCAGATAGCTCTCGATCTGGAAGTCGGCATCGAAGCCGAAGGTCAGCGCTTCGCGGTCCTGCAAATTGCGGCCGAATTTGCGGTGCAGGGCGGCTTCCGACAGATAGGTGATGTGGGCGGCCATGCGCGCCACCGCCAGCCCTTTCTCCGGGCGCTTGCCGTGTTCGAAATATTTGCCGCCATGCCAGTCCGGATCCGCCATCACGGCCTGCCTCCCGACTTCGTGGAAGGCGATGTTCTGTGACGAATGGCGCGCCCCGGTGGCGATCGGCAGCGCCGAGAACACGCGCTCGGGATAGCTCGACGCCCATTCCAGAACCTGCATGCCGCCCATCGAGCCGCCGAGCACGCAGAACAGTTTCTCGATGCCGAAATGGTCGATCAGCATCTGCTGCGCGCGCACCATGTCGCGGATGGTGATGACCGGCAGGTCGAGGCCATAGGGTTTACCCGTGGCCGGGTTGGTAGAGGCCGGACCGGTGGAACCCAGGCAGCCGCCGATGACATTGGAGCAGATGACGAAGAAACGGCTGGTATCGATGATCCTGCCCGGTCCGATCAGCACTTCCCACCAACCGGGCTTGCCGGTTACCGGATTGGTGCTGGCGACATGCTGGTCGCCGGTCAGCGCGTGGCAGACGAGGATGGCATTGGAGCGGGCATCGTTCAGCGTGCCATAGGTCTGGTAGGCGATCTGGAACGGCGACAGCAGCGTGCCGGCGTCGAGCTTGAGCGGCTTGTCGGGTCCGAAACGCAACACCGGGCTCGACGGTTGGTCGGCCTCGTTGTTGGTCTTTCCTGCACGCAGAGCGGCCATCACGTCTCTCTTGCTGCACCGTGCGCTCGTGGAAATCGTTGCCGATCTCCGCCGCCGATGCGTCCGTCCGGCCGGTCGCGGACAACAAAAAACCGGCATTGCCTTCGCAAAGCCGGTTACGTCACGCAAACGGCCCTTTAGCGAATTGTTTAACGTGGCTGCAAGCCGACCGGCCAAATCACCACGGAACTGTCAATCGTCTTTCTAGAACCCGCCTGCCTCGCCGTCAATGGCGGCGGCTGGCACCACTGCCACTCTCGACATTGCGTGCCATGGCTTGTATTTCCGCAGCGGCCTCCGGATGGAGGGGTTTTCGACGGATTTTGCAAGATATGAACCAGACACCGGATCAGGCACGTCCAACTCCGCGCGCGGGCATCATGGACATAGAGGCCTATGTGCCCGGCAAAAGCTCGGCGCCCGCCGGCGTCGCCAAGGTCTACAAGCTGTCGTCGAACGAGAATCCGCTTGGGCCTTCGCCGAAGGCGATCGAGGCCGCGCGCGAGGTCGCCGGCAAACTCGACATCTATCCCGACGGCAGCGCCAGGCGGTTGCGCGAGGCAATCGCCGAGGTGCATGGCCTCAACCCGCAAAACATCATCTGCTCCAACGGGTCGGACGAAATCCTCGGCCTGTTGGCGCAGACCTATCTCGCGCCCGGCGACGAGGCTATGTTCACCGAACACGCCTTCATGGTCTACAAGATCTACATCCAGTCGGCAGGCGCCACCCCGGTCGTGGTCAAGGAGACCGACGAGCGCGCCGACATCGATGCGATGCTGGCGGCCGTCACGCCGCGCACGAAAATCGTGTTCCTGGCCAATCCCAACAACCCGACCGGCACCTATGTGCCGTTCCAGGAGGTGCGCCGCCTTCATGCCGGACTGCCGGGAAACGTGCTGCTGGTGCTCGACGCGGCCTACGCCGAATATGTCCGCCGCAACGATTACGAAGCCGGCATCGAGCTGGCCGGCAGCGCCGAGAACGTGGTGATTACCCGCACCTTCTCCAAGATCGGGCTCGGCGGCGCGCGCATCGGCTGGATGTATGGTCCCCTGCATATCGTCGACGCCATCAATCGTGTACGCGGCCCCTTCAACGTCAATGCGACAGCGATCGAGGCCGGCATCGCCGCGATCCGCGACCGTGCCCATGTCGAGCGTAGCGTGGCGCATAACGAGACCTGGCTTACCTGGCTGAGCGGCGAAATGACCAGACTTGGGCTGCGCGTGACGCCGAGCGTCGGCAATTTCCTGCTCATTCATTTTCCCGACGATCAGAAGCATTCCGCGGCGGCGGCTGACGATTATCTGAGCGCGCGCGGCTATATTCTGCGGCGCGTTTCAGGTTACGGCTTTCCCAACGCGCTTCGCATGACCGTCGGCACTGAAGAGGCCAATCGCGGCGTTGTCGCCGCGCTCACGACATTCCTGAAAAGCTAGAACGTCTAAAGAGCTGGAACACCATGGCATCACCGATGTTCGAAAAGATCGCGCTGGTCGGTATCGGCCTGATCGGCTCGTCTCTGGCCCGCGTCATCCGACGCGAGGGCTTGGCTCGCCATGTCGCCATCTCGACGCGCAGTGCGGCAACGCTCAAGCGAGCCGAGGAACTGGGCCTTGGCGATTCCTACACCACCGATGCCGGGGACGCGGTGCGTGATGCCGATCTGGTCGTTGTCTCGGTGCCGGTCGGCTCATCCGGCGCTGTAGCGGAGGAAATCGCGCCGGCGCTGAAAAAGGGGGCGATCCTCACCGATGTCGGCTCGACCAAGGCCTCGGTCATCGCGCAGATGCAGCCGCATGTGCCTGAAGGCGTCCATTTCATTCCTGGCCATCCGCTGGCGGGCACCGAAAAATCCGGCCCGGATGCCGGGTTTGCCGACCTGTTCGACAACCGCTGGTGCATCTTCACGCCGGTGCCGGGCACCGATCCGGAAGCGCTGGAACGGCTGTCGGAATTCTGGCGCCGCTGCGGCGCCAACATCGACACGATGGACCCGCAGCATCACGACATGACGCTGGCCATCGTCTCGCATCTGCCGCACATCATCGCCTACAACATCGTCGGCACCGCCGACGATCTGGAATCGGTGACCAAGACGGAAGTGATCAAATATTCCGCCTCCGGTTTTCGCGATTTCACGCGTCTGGCTGCCTCCGATCCGACCATGTGGCGGGACGTGTGCCTGCACAACAAGGATGCCATCCTGGAAATGTTGGCGCGGTTCTCGGAAGACCTGGCGTTCCTGCAGCGCGCCATCCGCTGGGGCGACGGCGACAAGCTCTTCGACCTGTTCACCCGCACCCGCGCCGTGCGCCGCTCGATCATCGAGGCGGGCCAGGATATCGACGCGCCCGATTTTGGCCGCCAGGCGGTCGAGCATCCGGCAAAGAGCTAGGTGATTTCAACCGGCCAGGCGGTTGCCATCATGGCGAGCGTCTCCGCCCGATCCGGCGCGCCCAGCCGGCCGCCGAAGCGCAGGCACTTGAGCGCGGCGGCCGCGCTGGCAAAGCGCAGTGCGTGCTCGACCGCCATGGCTTCCGCCAGCCCGACGGCAAAGGCGCCATGAAAGACATCGCCGGCGGCCAGCGTGTCGACCGCCTTGACCCTCGGTGCCTCGACATGGCGGGATGATCCGGCGCTTCGGTCGAACCACCAGGTACCCGCCTCGCCGCCGGTGACCGCGACGAACGCATCGGTGCGGGACGCCAAATCGGTGCAGGCGGTCTCCAGATCCAGCGCGTGGCCGCATATGATGCGGACCGCCGGCTCCGAGGCGACGATGTGCGAGGCCAGCGGCAATAATCGTTCCAGCACCGCCAGGGGCGCGGTATCGGCATCGAGTATGGCTGGGCGGCCGGCGGCCCGCGCCGTCTTAAGGGCAAGCGCCGCGGCGCCCGGCCAGCGCACGTCGGCCAGTACGGTGTCGAATGCCGTTATGTCGGTGAACGGCAAAACCTCGGGATCGGCCTGCGCGCGCGCGTCGTAGAAAGGCACGATGATCCGCTCGCCATGCGCATCGACCAGGATCGAGGCCAGTGCCGAGCGGGCGCCGCTGACGCGGCGTACATGGCTGCAATCGACGCCCTCGGCCTCTATCCCGGCAATCAGCAGATCGCCGACCGGATCGTCGCCGGCGCTCGCCCATAGCGACACCTCGGCACCCAGGCGATGCGCGGCGCAGGCCGCGCTCGTGGCCATGCCCGAAGCGATCTGGATGCCGTCCGAGGCGATGAATTTTCCCTGATGCCTGGGCAGCGATTCGACACGAAGAATGGTGTCAAGCGTCAGTGCGCCGACGCTCAGCAGCTTTGCCGGCCTCTCCATCGTTAATTGACCGGTTTGATCTTGCCCAGCGGAATGAAGCCGAGGGAAGCCTTGCCCTTGACCACTTTCAGCGGCATCGACGGTTCGCTGCCAAGCAGCGCCAGGGCGCCAAAACCCTGCTCGATCGCATTCTTCTGCTCGGGTATGGCGCCGGCAAGAATAGATGCCACCGCCTTGGGATCCTTGATCCTGATCATCAGGTCGGCGTCGACGAGACCCTCGGCATCGACCGACAGCGGCCCGGAAACGGTGACCCGCGCCGTGCCGGACGACAGATCGAGGTTGCGGATTTCGATCCGCTGGCCGCGCAGGCTTTTCACCTGCGTGCCGATCAGCGCCACGCCGTTCTTCAGTGTCACGTCGCCGCTGGCATCGAGCGCCGGCAACACCCGCCCGCCGATCGCGTCGGCGTCGATCTCGAGATCGCCAAAGCTGCCGACATAGTCGAGATCGCCGTTGTTGGGCTGCAATTGGCCTGACGCCTTGCCGGCACTGAACAGTTCCACCGGATCGGTGTCGTCGGCCGGGTCGGTCTGGCCCGACAGGCCCTCGGCCTGCAGCGCTACACGCCGCGGCAGCGGGTACCACAATTTGACGTTGGCCTGCAGATTGTCCCAGTCGATCCAGAGCGGCATCATGCCGGGGACGGAGGTCCGGAGCGGACCGCGTAGATTGGCAACAGGCGACAAGGGCTGGACGATCTGGGCGACGGCGTTGAAGGAGCCGGCCGAGGCGGCAATGCTCTTGGCGTCGTCCTCATAGGCGAGGTTGTCGCAAGAGACGGCAAAGCTCAGTGGATAGCCACCGACCTGGAGGTTGGCGCAACCGGCCTCGATGCCGCTCTTGTTGAGCGTGGCAACCGCCTTGTCGGCCTCGGACCGGACCCTGTTGGCCAGATAGAACCAGCCGGCGCTGTAAATGGCGAACAGCACGAGGATGAACGCGGCAAGCCACCACAGGCGGCGACGGTTACCCGGTTGGCGTTCGTCACTTGACGGCATGCTTTGGCTCTCATTAACGCGTGGATGGCGTGGACGGATTCTCAGGTTCCGAACACTAGGTAGACAGAGACGGATGGAAAAAACACCGGTTACCGGTGCGGTGCTGCCATTCTTTTTGCAATCAGGCGCGGTGATATGGGCGATTTTTGGGTGTTCGGCTACGGTTCGCTGATCTGGCGACCGGGTTTCGCTCATGTCGAGACACGACGCGCCCGCCTGCATGGCTATCGCCGCTCGCTCTGCGTCTATTCCTTCGTGCATCGCGGCACGCGCCAGCGGCCCGGACTGGTGCTTGGCCTCGACCATGGCGGCTCCTGCGTCGGCCTTGCGTACCGCGTCCCTGGCGAATTGCGCGACGAGGTCATTGCCTATCTGCGCGAGCGCGAACTCGTCACCAGCGTCTATGTCGAGCGGACGCTCAAGGTTCGCCTCGACGGCGGTGGCACGGTGGAAGCCGTGGCCTACGTCGTCGACCGCAAGCATGAGCAATATGCGGGCGCGCTGGACGCGGCGGAGGCGGCGGCCGTAGTGCGCGGCGCGGTCGGCCGATCCGGCGACAACGAGGATTATGTGCTGAGCACGCTGAAGCATCTGGAAGCGCTCGAGATTCGCGACCACTGGCTGGAGGATGTGGCGCACCGGATAGCGACTTTGTGAAGCGCTGGTCCGCGGAAAAGGGTGGCCAGGCCTTTGACCTCGATGCGGCAAGACCTAGGTTAGGCTCCGAACCCAGCCAGCGGGCGGCATCCGTCCGGTCCCAATCAATCATCACGGAGATCCGTCTTGCAGAAACGCCGTCTCGGTCGCACCGACCTTTCCATCGCGCCGCTGGTTCTGGGTGGCAATGTCTTCGGCTGGACCGCCGACGAGAAGACTTCTTTCGATCTGCTTGATCGCTTTGTCGGGGCTGGCCTCAATGCCATCGACACGGCCGACGCCTATTCGCGCTGGGTTCCCGGCAACAAGGGCGGTGAATCGGAAACCATCATCGGCAAATGGATGAAGGATCGTGGCAATCGCGACAAGGTCGTAGTGGTCACCAAGGTCGGCTCGGACATGGGGCAGGGCCACAAGGACCTGTCGGCCGCCTATATCGAAAAGGCTGTCGATGCATCGCTGAAGCGGCTGCAGACCGAATTCATCGACCTTTACCTGTCGCACTGGCCGGATCCGGCCACGCCCTATGAGGAAACCCTCGGCGCCTATGAGAAACTGCTCGCCAAGGGCAAGATCCGCTATGCCGGCTGTTCCAACCTCGACGCCGGCCAGTTGCGCGCGGCACTTGACGTGGCAAGCCTGCGCGGCCTGCCGCGCTATGAGGTGCTGCAGCCGGAATACAATCTCTATGACCGCTCCTCCTTCGATGGCCCACTGCGCGATCTCTGCGTGGCGGAGGATATCGGCGTCATCACCTATTTCAGCCTGGCCAAGGGCTTTCTCAGCGGCAAGTACCGCAGCGAGGCCGATCTCGGCCAAAGCGAGCGCGGCGGCGGGGTGAAAGACTACCTGAATGCGCGTGGCATGCGCATCCTGGCGGCGCTGGACGCGGTGTCGGCGAGGCATTCGGCCAAACAGGCGGAAGTGGCGCTTGCTTGGGTTATCGCGCGGCCCGGCGTCACCGCGCCGATCGCCAGTGCGACCAAGCCTGAGCAGATGGACAGCCTGATCCGCGCGGCGTCGCTGAAGCTGTCCGCGGACGACATGGCCGAACTCGACAAGGCCAGCGCCTGAGGTTGCGACGCTGGTGCTGACCACGCTGGCGGTGTACGGCTGACGGCCGGTGGTCAGGAGGCTTCAGGCCTTCGCGCCGAGCTCCCGAAGCCGCTTCACCGCCGTTGGCGGCAGGGCCGGCGGGTTTGATGCGCGGGATGCCTCGAGGAGAAGCTGGTCGCAGGCAGCTTCGGTCTCACCGATCAGCCGCGCCATGAACTCGTCCTTGCCCAGGCCAGGCGGTATAGGCGGCAGGAAGCGCGCCTTGACGGTGCCGGGATAGCGCAGGAACTTGCGGCGCGGCCAATAGAGGCCAGCGACATGGGCGACCGGCACGACGGGAACGCCGAGCTGCGAATAGATTTCGACGATGCCGTATTTGTAGGCCGGCTCGTCGCCCGGCGCCCGGCGCGTGCCCTCGGGATAGATGATCAGCTGGCGCGGGTTGCGCGCCATTTCTTCCTTGGTCGCCGCGACCACCGCCTTCAAGGCCTTGGAGCGGCTGCCGCGATGCACCGGGATCATCCGCATCTTCAAGATGTACCAGCCGAAGAAGGGGATCCAGGTCAGCTCGCGCTTGAGGATGTAGAGCGGGTCCTGGAGGAAGGGGAAGAAGGCGATGGCGTCCCAGAAAGACTGGTGCTTGGGCGCCAGGATGAAGGAACCCTCGGGCAGGTTTTCCTGCCCGGTGATGTCGTTTTTGGTGCCGGCGATCTTGTCATAGAGCCACATCGAGGTGCGCGACCAGAATTTCGGCACGAACCAGGCGCGGTGGCGGGGCGACAGGAAATAGTACGGGGTCCAGAGGATCATCTGGACGATCAGATTGACGTAGAAGACGAAATTGAACGCCAGCGATCTGACATAGAGCATGGGGGAGGTCCGGTGAGGAAGTGTGCGTTGGTTACACCAAGCGCGGAGAAAAAGGAACGGTGCGATACTGTCCGTCCTACCAGGTCGCCTGCGCCAGGCGTTCCCTCAGGCGGGGGGCGGCGAAGTCGAGGAAGGCGCGCAGTTTCACCGGCAGCCGGCCCTGGCCCGCATGCACCAGGTTTACCGGCCAAGGCTCGGGTTCGAAATCCCTGAGCACGGGGCGCAGTGTTCCCGAGCGTGCGGCGGCGACGATCTGGTAGGAAAGCACCCGTGTCACTCCGACACCGGCGATCGCCGCATCAATCGCCGCCTCGGCGGTGTTGACCCGGAGCCTTGATCGGACCGGCACGACAAAATCAGCCTTGTCCACGGTGAAGGTCCAGGTGGCGAGCGAGCCAAGGCCCTCGAAGGTAATGCAGCTGTGCGTCTCGAGATCTCGCGGAGTTTCTGGAATGCCGCGTCCTGCCAGATAGGCAGGGCTTGCGCAGACAACATGACCGATCGAACCGACCCTGATGGCGACCATGCGCGAATCCGGCAGCCTGCCGATACGGACGGCGAGGTCGATATGATCCTCGGCCAACTGGCTTATCCTGTCGCCGAGCGTCAGGCGGATATCCACCAGGGGATAGGCGGCGAGGAAGTCGGTGACGACCGGTAGCACGTGAAGGCGGCCGAAGACGATCGGCGCGGTGACGATCAATTCCCCTGTCGGGGCGCTGTATTCGCCGCCGGCGGTGCGTTCGGCGTCGCCGACCTCGTCGAGGATGCGGCGGCAGGCAGCGAGATAGGCATGGCCGGCGTCGGTCAGTGTCAGCCGCCGCGTCGAGCGGTTCAACAGGCGTGTCTTCAGGTACCGCTCCAGTTCGGAGACCTTGCGGCTGACTGTTGCCAACGGAACGTCCGAATGGCGCGCGGCGGCGGAAAGGCTGCCGCCCTCCGCCGCCGCGACGAAAAGGGACATGGCTTCGAGACGATCCATCATTTCTTCCAGAAAATGGAAGGGTTGGTTGCAAATATGGCATCTACATCCGCAACATGGAAGGCTGCATATAATGGGGACACACCTCAACCAGGAAATCTCTATGCCCCGCATCGCTACGCCTTCGTCCATCGCTGCCGCTCCCGCCGCCGCGCAGCCCATGCTGCAAGTGGTGGAAAAACAGCTTGGTGTCGTGCCGAACCTGTTTCGGATGGTCGCCAACAGTCCGGCGGCGCTGGAAGGCTATCTCGGCATGATGGGCGCGCTGGCCAAGGGCCGGCTTCCGGCGCCGACACGCGAGCGCATCGCGCTGGCGATCGCCGAGATCAATGGCTGCAACTACTGTCTGTGCGCGCACACCTATCTCGGCAAGACGCTCGCAAGCCTCGACGATGCCGAGATGATGGCCAATCGCCATGGCGGCTCCATGGACCCCAAGGCAGCCGCGGCGGTGCGTTTTGCAGCCCGGGTTGCGCAAAGCCGCGGACATGTCGCCCAGGAGGATATCGCCGCTGTCAGGCTCGCGGGCTATGACGACGGAGAGATCATCGAGATTGTCCAGCATGTCGCCCTGAACGTCTGGACCAACTATATCAATGAGGTTGCCCAGACCGAGATCGATTTTCCGGTTGTTTCCGCCCGCAATGCTGCCTGAATCCGGATAGGAGCGGCGGTGCCCGCCGGTCCCCACCCTTCATGCCGCAGAGGAAATCCCATGTCTGAGAGCCGCCCGCCGCTTCCGCCCTTCACCGCCGAGACGTCAGCCCAGAAAGCGCGCATGGCCGAGGATGCCTGGAACTCGCGCGATCCGGCGCGGGTGGCGCTCGCCTATACGGCGGACAGCCGTTGGCGCAACCGCGCCGAGTTCCTGCAAGGCCGCGATGCCATCCAGGCGTTCCTGACGCGCAAATGGAGGCGCGAACTCGACTACCGGCTGATCAAGGAGGTCTGGGCCTTCCACGGCAACCGCATCGCCGTGCGCTTCGCCTATGAATGGCGCGACGACAGCGGCTCATGGTTCCGCAGCTACGGTAACGAGAACTGGGAATTCGACGAGCACGGGCTGATGCGGCTGCGCATCGCCAGTATCAACGACCTGCCGATCGCCGAGGCCGAGCGCAAATATCACTGGCCGCTCGGCCGGCGGCCGGACGACCATCCGACGCTGTCGGAGCTCGGTCTTTAGAAGCATTCAGGCAAAGGAGGTTTCGATGAACGCACACGCTTTTACCAGCGATGTCGCCTTCACGCCGACGGTCAAGGCGATCCAGGCGCGCAAGGGCTCGCGCCAGTCCTACGCCCGCGTCGAGGAGCGCGGCGGCTGGCAGTCGGCGATCACACCGGACCTCGCCGCATTCATCGAAATGCAGACCAGCATCTTCCTGTCGACGGCCAATGGCGATGGCCAGCCCTATATCCAGCACCGCGGCGGCCCTGCCGGCTTTCTCAAGGTGCTCGACGAGAAGACGATCGGCTTCGCGGATTTTTCCGGCAACAGGCAATTCATCACGCAGGGCAATCTGGCCGACAATCCGAGGGCCTTCCTGTTCCTGATCGACTACATGATGCGCCAGCGCATCAAGATCTGGGGTACGGCGCGCGTTGTCGAGGACGATGCCGAGTTGACGGCGAGGCTGATGCCGCCGGACTACAAGGCGCGTCCCGAGCAGATCATCCTGTTCACCGTCTCGGCATGGGATGCCAATTGCCCGCAACATATACCGCAGCGCTTCGAGGCGGCTGATGTGGCAGCCGCGCTTGGCGAGCGCGACCGGCGCATCCAAGACCTTGAACAAGAGATCGCGTGCCTCAAGGGCGTTTCAGGGGCTGTCGCCAAGCAATGACGCGGCTCAGCCGCCGGCGGCGGTCTCGGCCAGGGCGATTCCCTCAGGCGTCGGCTTCACCGGGATAAACCCGCGAGCCAGCGCCAGCAGGTACTTGGTGTATTCGGTGAACAGCACGCGCACGGCGCGCGGCTTGGTCAGCCAACTGCCATTATCCAGGTTGGAATTGACCACCGGGTAGGGTTCGAGCTTGGCGCCATGCAGCAGCCGGCCCATCTCCAAAAGGCTGCGCGGCATGTGATAATTGTTGGTCACCAGGATCACCGTGCCATAGGCATGGTTTTCCACCCATTTGGCGCTTTCCTCGGCATTGCCGATCGTGTCAAGCGCGGCGCGATCGATGTCGACACAGCAGGAAAACAGTTTCTTGTCGCCGCCGGTGGCCGCCTGAAGCTGGCGCCGGCTGGCCGAGGGGTGCACGCCGCTGATCAAGAGCCGCTCGCCCTTGCCGGATGCGAGCAGCTCCATCGCGGCGTCGAGGCGGGACTGGCCGCCGGTCAGCACAATGATGGCGTCGGCCTTGGCCGGGTTGGCGGGCGTGGTCAGATGACTAACCTTGCTGGCGAACCAGCCAAAGCCGCCAGCGAACACTGTTGCAAGCACAAGTAGGGAGAGAGCGGAGAAGCGCAGGGCGGTCCTTAGATGGCTAACCCTGCCACGGCCGCGCCATCGGTCAACCACCACTGGCAACTGTCCAGCCGTCCCGGTCGAATCCCGCACGTCCATGGTCATATAGTTAATCCTCAAATGCGGCCTTTGATAGGTAAAAGACGCACTTTGCGTTACGCGAATTCTTTCTCCGTGATCGCCCTGTTTCCGTCCAAGCCAAGACGAGGTCCTTTCATGCATCGGGTTGGCGAACGTCGATGTCGCTGAGATAGGCAACGACGGTGACGTGCGAGGTTGCCGCCGTCAGCGCGCCAATCACCAGCACCATCAGGACGACACCTGCGTAACCCGCCGAGCCGATGGCGAAGTTACCGAACAAAGCGGTCGCCTGATCGGCCTGCGGCGTTGCCATGTTGCGTGACGACCACCAGGAGAACACGATGAAGACGAGCACCGCCGCCGCTCCGCCGGCGGCCGCGCCCTTCATGCCGGTGACCAGAAAATGCCGGCGGAATTCGCGTGCGATGAAGCGCGCCTCGGCGCCGACGAAATGCAGCACCTCGATGATGTGGCCGTTGCCGTCCATGGCCCCACGGGTCGCGAACACCACGGTCAGTACGGTCGCCGACAGCATCAAGGCCAGAACGGCAACGCCTATGGTCACCGTGGTACGGGCCATGGCCACCAGCCGGTCGACCCAGGTGCGGTGGTCGTCGAGCGATGCACTCGGCAGGTTCGGCGTGATCGCGGCGCGCATGGCGGCGAAGTCAGGCGGGCTGCTCTCGTCGATGGTGACGATGATCAGGCGCGGCACGGGTAGGTCGTCGATGTTGAGGCCCGAACCCAGCCAGGGCTCCAGCAGCCTTGCGGTCGCTTCGCGGTCGATGATCCGGGTCGACTTCACGCCAGGGAATTCGCCGGCGATCCGCGAGGCCTGGGTAAGCGCCGCCTCCATGTCGAGGCCGTCGGCCGGCTTGATCTGGATCGTCGCCTCGCGCGAGATCTGGTTTTCCCAAACCGAGGCTGTGTCGCGCACCAGGGTCACCGCGCCGAAAGTCAGGCAGGACAGGAAAGTCATGATGGCGATGACCAGCACCAGCGCGCGGCCGGCAATGTTCTGCGCCGGCACGATCGGCGCCATCTTGCGTTGTGCGCGCGGCCTCGCCTCCACCGCCTCGGCATCCTGCTCCTCGAAATGGTCGGCCGATAGCTCGGTCTCAGTCATAGATATCAAGCCTTCCGCCGGCCAGGATCATGCGGCGCGCGTCAACCTGCTCCATCAGGCCAAGGTCATGCGTGGCGATCACAACGGCGGTGCCAAGCCGGTTGAGCTCGATGAACAGCCGCAGCAGCCGCCGCGCCAGCGGCGGATCGACATTGCCGGTCGGCTCGTCGGCGAGCAGGATCTCCGGCTGCTCGATCAGGGCGCGCGCGATCGCGGCGCGCTGCTTCTCGCCTCCGGACAGGACCGGCGGCAGCACATGCATGCGCTCGCCCAGCCCCACCCATTTCAACAACTCGGTGACGTCGGTGCGGTAGCTCGCTTCCTCGCGCCCGCGCACGCGCAGCGGCAGCGCCACATTCTCATAGGTGGTCATGTGGTCGAGCAGGCGAAAGTCCTGAAACACCACGCCGATGCGGCGGCGCAGATGCGGCAGTTCGGTGCGCGAGATGCGCGAGCGGTCCTTGCCGAAGATGGTGATCAGTCCACGCGTCGGTTTCAGCGACATGAACAAAAGGCGCAGCAATGTCGTCTTGCCGGCACCCGAAGGCCCGCTCAAGAACTGGAAGGAGCGCTCCGGTATGTGCAGGGAGATGTCGCGGAGGATTTCCGGACCCATGCCATAGCGGAGGCCGACATTTTCGAAGCGAATCAATTTCGACGACCTGAATTTCCTGGCCGCGGCGAACCGGCCTGTTTTGTGAAAAGACCATCGGCCGGCATGGTTAACCGGCGGTTAATTCCTGGCTCGTTTAGGCTCTTCAAGAGGGCTCCGGTGGGGAAGCGTTAACCATTTGTGTTTACGCAAAAGAAACGAAAAGCGAACACGCGCAATACTGGGGCCATGATGGCTGACGAACGAACCGCGCGCCCGGTTTCCGGCGAAATCATGACCGATCCCGCGGCAATTGCCGCGGCGGACCGGATCTTGCGCGCTCCGGCGGCTGATATCATCGATGCGGATTATATGGTGTTGCCGCGGCCGGCCCCACCAGTCGGAAATGTCACGCCGCTGCCGCGTGCGATTGTCCCCCCGGCTATCGAAGGCATGGACATGCTGCGCAAGCCGGAAATGCCAGCGGAACGGCCGCCGGCCTCGCGCGGCGGTCCGATCTTCTGGATCGCCGGCATCGGCGCCGCCCTTGCCGCCTTCTGGGTCTCGGGCGGCCATGCGCTGGTGCGCCAGGCACCGTTCCTGCCCGGCGCGCAAGCGTCGGCGCTGACCATTTCAGGCGTGACGTCACGCATCGATGCCTCCGGCGCCAATCCGGTGCTGTTCGTCGACGGCGAGGCCGCCAATGACGGGACGAGGCCCGCGACAATGCCGCCACTCGAAATCCGGGTGACGGGCAATGACGGCCGCACAACCCGCTATACGCTGGGGACATCTGGCCATTCGCTGGCATCGGGCGAAAGATTCGGCTTTGCCAGCCGGCTCGACGTGCCTAAGAACGGGGTAAGGACCGTTTTGGTCACCTTCGCCGAATAGCGTGTGTCGATATTCAGGTGAAGCCGGCCTGCGAACGGTGGTTCCCTGCGCTTCCGGTGCTCACGTACGCTCCGCTCCGGTTCTCGGAAACCACTGCTTTCGGCTCGGTCTGACCTGACTCTCAACACACGCTCGGTGTGAAGGCGTTTCGGAAAAAAACTGGAGGGCGAGAAATGCCAAACGTGCGCGGCAAGGACATCGAAGTGCTGTTTTCGGCATCGGCGATCGCGCGGCGCAATCTCGAACTCGCCAAGGAGATTGCCGGGCACGACTATCACGATCTCCTGGTGATTTCGGTGCTGAAAGGCTCGTTCATCTTCGCCGCCGACCTGATCCGCGCCATGCATGATGTCGGCCTGTCGCCGGAGGTCGAGTTCATCTTCATCTCCAGTTATGGCGCTGGCACAACCAGCGGCGAGGTGAGGGTGCTGCGCGACATCGACAACGAAGTCGCCGGCCGCGACGTGCTGTTGATCGACGACATTCTGGAATCGGGCAAGACGCTGAGCTTCACGCGCGACCTGATGCTGTCGCGTGGCGCGAAAAGCTGTTCCATCGCCGTGCTGCTCGACAAGCGCATGCGCCGCCAGACCGCGCTGAATGCCGATTATGTCGGCTTCGACTGCCCCGATTATTTCGTCGTCGGCTATGGCATGGATGTGGCGCATGCCTTCCGTGAATTGCCGTTCGTGGGTGTGGTGAAAGGCGATGTGTAAGGCGAGCGCCCCGCACCGGTGAATCCTGAAAAAGGCCTTAACGGTGTCAGGAAAATTAGTCTGGGCGAGCGCCGGGGTTTTCAGGAAAAGTCAACGTTTCGCCGCCAAATATGCCGGCCATGGCAAAGCTTTTGATCGTCGAGGACGATGAGTCCGTCCGCACCCTCGCAGCCCGCGCGCTCGAACGCGCCGGGCACGCAATCGATATCGCCGCCGATGGCGCGCAGGGGCTTTCGCTGATCCGCGCCGCAAAAGGCGGGTACGATCTCGTCGTCTCCGACATACGCATGCCCGAGATGGACGGCATCGAGATGGCGGTTGCGGCAGCCGCGCTTTTTCCCGCGATGAAGATCATGCTGATGACCGGCTATGCCGACCAGCGCGAGCGCGCCGATGAATTGAACGGCATCATCCTCGATGTCGTGCAAAAGCCCTTCACGCTCGCCGAGATTCGCTCTCGTGTCGAACGGGCGCTGATCTGCTTCGCCTGATCAGGCTGGATCCCTGGCGACAAGCGCCGGTGCCGGGCTGGCGCGGCGCTCGGTGTTGAGTGCCAGCAGGCCGGCGCCGATGATGAGCGCCGCGCCGATCACCGTTGCTGACCTGGGCACCTCGGCGAAGAACAGGAAACCCCACAGCGGCGACCACAGGATACCGGTGTATTCGAAGGTGGCGACGCGGTTGGCCGGCGACAGCCGGTAGCCTTGCGAGAGCAGGATCATGCCGGCCGAGGCGACGAAACCGCAGGCGGCCATCTTGAGGAAATCCGGCAGCGTCGGCCAGATCCATGGTCGCACCAGGAATTCGAGGCTCGGGTGGACGGCGTGGGTTATGCCCGCAATGTGAAACGTGCCGGCGACGACGGCCGCGCCGGTAAGATAGGCGCCGTTCTGGTAGAAGGCCATGACAGTGGACGATTCGGTATCGCCGATCTTGCGAGCCATCAGCTGCGAGAAGGCGTAGAGCACGGCCGAGCCCAGCGACAGCAAGGCCGCCCAGTCGAACAGTCCGGCGCCGGGGCGCAGCATCACAAGGACGCCAAGCATGCCGATCAGCACGGTCGACAGCGTCCGCCAGGAAACGCGCTCGCCGAGATAGGGACCGGCCATCGCCATGATGCAGAGCGGCGCCATGAAATAAAGCGCCACGGCGTCGGCCAGCGGCAGGGCGGCGATGGCCAGGTAATAGACCGTGTAGGAGGTGAACTGGATGAAGGCGCGTATCGTCAGCAGGCCGAACCGTTTCGACAGGATTGCCCGCAGCCCGACATCGGCGTGAACCAGAACGATCAGGATCGGCAAGGCTACGATCGAGCGGATCGCCATCACCTCGGTCACCGGGTAACCGCTCGACACGGCTTTGACGAGCGGATCTTGCAGCGAGAAGACCAGCACGCCCAGGCACAGGCTCAGGATGCCACGCACCATCCTATTCTGCATCCGTTCAGGCTCCCGCGCATCCGATCCGGCGACCCTCACCAGATCAAAAAGAACCCGCCACCGTGTTCGGGTAGCGGGCACGAGTGAGGACTCTTGATTGGTCCGCAGCCGATTTCGCGACTGCATATCCAATGGGTGAGGCGATTATCGTTCGGCGTTTGACATGTTGCAAACGAATTGGAATGATGCCAGCGATCAAATCTGCTTATGATGGATGCCATGCGGCCAACCCTCGACAGTGATCTCCTGCGTACCTTTGTCGCCATAGCCGAGGCCGGCAATTTCACGAGGGCCGCCGAGCAGGCCGGCCGCACGCAATCGGCCGTGTCGATGCAGATCAAGAAGCTCGAAGAGCTGGTCGGCGACAGCCTGTTCGAGCGAGGTTCACGCGGCGTCGCGCTGACGCGGCGTGGCGGCGAACTCATCGTCAATGCCCGCCGTATCGTTTCGCTGCTCGATGAAACGGCGGCGTCGATGGCGGCGGCGCCGCTCGGTGGGCCGGTTCGCATCGGCATTCCGGAGGAATATGGCCACGCCATCCTGTCGCGCGCGCTCGGCGCATTTTCGAAGCGTCACACCAAGGTCGAGGTCACCGTACGCTACGCGCATTCGGAGGCGCAGATCGCGGCGCTCGCCGCCGGCGAGCTGGATTTATGCGTGGTGTTCGAATGGCAGGATCCTTCCGGCGGCGAAGTGCTGATGCATGATCCGACGGTCTGGGTGACGTCGAACCTGCATCACATGCATGAGGAGCGCCCGGTGCCGATCGCGCTCTATAACCGCGCCGGCTGGTGTAAGGACTTCGCCATCAAATCGCTGGAGCAGCGCGGCCTTGCCTACCGCGTCGCCTATACAAGCGATACCAATGGCGGCCTGAAGCTTGCCGTCACCTCAGGGTTGGCGATCGCGCCGATCTCACGCAGCAACATTCCGGCGGACTGCCGAGAGCTGACGTCCGCGGACGGGTTCGGCGACATCGATTCCTCCAATGTGGTGATGCATCGCAACCCGAATGCGTCAGGCGAAGCAATCGACGGCATGCAGGAGGCAATCCGCGAGGCGTTCGTCAACAGGTAGACGGCTCCATGGAAATCAAGCTGGTCCCTCTCGCCGCTTCCTATTTCAGCTCCAGCAGCCGTTCCAGATAGCTGCGCTCGATGTCGGGGCTGAGCGCATTGCCGAGCCGCTTGCGGATCGCTTCCAGGATCTGGCGCGCGCGCTGGACGTCGATCTCGTCGGGCACTTTCACCGAATCCCCGAAATCGGGACCCTGGCTGGCGCGCGGCCGGCCGAGCGGGTCACGGTCGGCATCCTGCTGGCGGCCGCCTTGCTGGCTGCCGCCCTGGTCGCCCTGCATGGCCTGCATCTGTTTCATCATGTCCTTGGCGCCCTTGCGCAGCGCCTCAAGCGCCCGGCCCTGGTGGCCGACGGCCTCGTCGCCCTGGCCCTCGCCAAGCGCCTGCTCGGCGCTGCCCATGGACTTGCCGGCCTCGCCAAATCCTTCATTGGGCTCCATGCCCATGCCCTCGAGGCCTTTCTTCAGCTGCTCCAGATCGCTCTTCAGCTGGCCCTGGCCCTCCTGCAGCTGCTTCAGCGCATCGGCGAATTCCTGCGGCGTCATAGGCTTTGGCTCGCCATTCTCGCCGGGCTTGCCGTTTTCGCCAGATTGACCTTGCTCATCGTTCTGGCCAAGCTGCTCGTCGCGGTTGCGGCCGCGCTGGCGCTCACCGCGCTGCATCTGATCCATGCGGAAGGTGTCGTTCATCATCTCCTGCTGGCGCCGCAGGATCTCGCCAAGCTTATCCATCTGCTGACGCATCTGGCTGTCCTGCTCGCCCCCCTGCTGCTGGCGGCCGGCCTGGAGATTGTTCATCATGTCCTGCAACTGCGACAGCAATTGCTGGGCCTTATCGCGATCGCCCGACTTCGCCAGATTTTCGATCTGGTCCATCATGCGGTCGATGTCGCTCTGGCGCAGCTCCTGGCCGTTCTGCTGCATCTGCGGCGCGTTCGGGTTCTGCTTGGCGCGTTCGGCGAATTCCTGCAGGAACTGGTTCATCGCCTCGCGCAGTTCCTTCATCGCCTTCTCGATCTCGGCATCGCTGGCGCCATTCTTGATTGCGTCCTGCAGTGCCTGCTGGGCCTGGCGCAGCCGCTTTTCGGCCGCCGAGAGGTTGCCCTCCTCGATACCAAGCGCGATCTCCCAGAGGTAGGCAACCTCGCTGCGCAATTGATCGTCGTTCACCGCCAGCTTCAGCCGGCTCATTGCGCTCATGATGGCGAGGTAGTGGGACATGGTATCGAACGTGTCTTCAGGCCGCAGCGTGATGGCCTCCATCAGGTCGAGCACGCGCGGCTTGGCATTGGCGTCGAGCGCAAGCAGGCGGCGCTGTTCGATCACCGCGCGTGCCAGCGGGTTGGTGAACGGCCGCTCGGGCATGGCGAGCGTCTTGGTTTCGCTTGAGGCGGTGTGGCCGGCGTCGTCGGTGGCGACCAGCGTCAGCTTGATGCTGCTGCCGGCCCAGACATGCTCGGTCAGGTCTTTCGTGGTCTTGGCGGCATTCAACTTGCCGCCGCGGCGCGGCAGTGTCAGCGGCATTTCGGGCGGACCATAGAGCGGATGCGCACCCGGCGGCTGCGGGTCGGCCAGCGCGAAGACCGCCTTGGCGGTGGCGGCGCCGTAATCGTCATCGATCTGATAGTTGAGCTCGAAGGCGCCGTTGGCGGCGCGCTTGGGCTCGCCGACGAAGCGGATCCGCGGCGGCTTGTCCGGGATGACGGCGAAAGCCCAGCGGCCAAGCTGATCCTCCCCCGATTTCAGCGTCAGCGTCCCGTCGCCGGTCAGCTTGCTGGCGAACTGGCGCACCTTCGAAGGCGAGGCGGACGACACCGCCGGGCTTGCTGCCGGCTTGGCGGCGGCTTGCGGGCTTGCGGGGTCGATGGCGCGCGCATTGCCGTCCTTGTCGGCATAGGCAAGCGTTTCCTCGCCCGAGCCTCCGGTAACGCGCAGGGAGACGTCGCTTCCCTCGGGGACATGAAAAGTCGGGGTCGCCTGGTTGGCGTCGGCAGTCAGGAAGATCGGCGGCTTGCCGGTATAGGCCGGCGGCGTCACCCATGCGTCGATGCGCGGCGGTACGGCGTCGAGCGTGCCATGTGCGCTGAACCCATCTGTCAGCCGGCCGCCGGTCGGCCCGAAGGAGAAGGCAAAGGCAGTGACCAGCAGGAGCGCCGCCACGGCGCGCAATCCCCACGGGTCGCGCTCCGGCACGCGCGTGCGCGGCAGATCGGCGCCGAGATTGTCGAGCTTTCCAGCCATTCGCTTCTGGTGCTCGCGCCAGAGCGCCTGCGAGAAACTGCTTTCCTGGCCGCTGGGCCGGTCGCTCTGCACCTGCACCGGGCTGTGCAGCAGTCTGTTGGCGGCTTCGATGCGGCGATCGATCTCGGCCGCGCCAGGTATGCGGAAAAAGCGCAGCGGATAAAGCGCCGCCAGACCTGCCAGGCAAAACATGGCGATAAGGCCGATGCGCACCACGTCCGGCAGCCGGGGAAAAATACCGAACCAGGAGACGCTGAGAAACAGGCCGACGACGACAATGAGCGGAAGCAGCAGCGGCCAGCCACGCTCGATCGCCATCGAGACCCGCGTCGCCAGCCGGCTCAAGGCCAGGCGTCCGGCCAGGCCGCGATTGCTGCTGAAGGTGGGTCGTTCGGTCATCGGCCCTTCCTGGAGCCCTGTTCCGTCCTGAAGGACCGCAATGGGCTCTATCTCTTTGGGCATGATCTGTTCCGAAACTTGGATTCTATTTTTCGGGATCATGCGGCGAGGCGGACGGGATAGCCCAAGCCTCACGACTCGAAGAATACCAGTAAACACGGCAAAGGCGAGGCAGTTTGAAAAAACGTGAAGCCTGCCGAAATGGTTGCAATCAGAAATTGGCGGGGTTTGCGTTGGCCCCACAGACCAGCACGGCGACCCGTTCGCCCGGTGTCGGCGCGTAGCGGCCGGACAGGATCGCGGCAAAGGCGGCGGCACCACCCGGCTCCGAGATGATGCGCACGCGGTTCCAGAGCGCCTTCTGGGCGGCGATGATGTCGTCGTCGCTGACCAGGATGGAGCGTTCGACGAAGGCTTCGGCGATCGGGAACATCATCTCGCCGACCCGCTTCGGCGCCAGCGAATCGGCGGCGATGCCTTCCGCCGGCGCGTCCACCGGATGGCCGGCCTCGAAGGCGCGATGAAGCGTCGGCGCACCCTCGGGCTCTACGGCGACGATGCGGATGCGGCCGGCATACCAGGCGGCGATGCCGCCGATCAGGCCGCCACCACCGACGGCGACCAGCAGCGTGTCGATCTCAGGCAGATCGCGTTCGATTTCGAGCCCGAGAGTGCCTTGGCCGACCAGCGTCTCCTGCTGGTTGAAGGCGTGGATCTGCAAGGCGCCGGTTTCCTCGGCGAACCGTTCGCTGGCGGCCAGCGCTTCGGCATAGCGGGCGCCGCCGACAACGAGGTCGGCGCCATAGGCCCGGATGCGGTCCAGCTTGGCCTGCGGGCTCACTTCGGGAACGAAGATGGTTGCTCTGTGGCCAAGCCGCATGGCGGCGTAGGCGACGGCAGCGCCATGATTGCCGCCCGATGCGGCGACGACGCCGGCCTCGGGAACCGGCCGCTCCAGGAGGTTGGTGAAGGCGCCGCGGGCTTTGAACGAGCCGGAATGCTGCAGGCATTCGAGCTTGAGGTCGATCGCCAATGGCCCCCGATCGAAGTCGGCCATGTCGACGCGCAGAACCGGTGTGTGCCTGATATAGGGGCGGATGCGCGGTTCCATCGCGGCGATGCGTCCGCGTGTGACGACGTTGCCCTGCGACATCAAAATCTCCTTGGGATTGACAGCAATTAGTAACTTGGCAAAATGGCTAAATGCAAGAGGTTGATGTCTTCAAGGCGATCGCCAACGAGCGCAGACTGCAGATTCTCGACTGGCTCAAGAATCCACGTGCGCATTTCCGGGCACAGGCGGATGGCGATCTGGTCGAGGACGGCGTCTGCGCGCTGCTGATCGCCGAGAAGCTCGGCATCACTCAGGCGACGCTTTCCGAGCATATGCGCGTGCTCGTCCAGGCCGGCCTGCTCAGAACCAAGCGCATCAGGCAATGGACCTTCTACCGCCGCGACGAGGACAGGATCGCCGACGCAAGGGCACTCATCCAGAACCGGTTATAGCGCAGAACCGGTTATAGCGTCGCGGCAGGGCGGCTTACGGTAGTGGGTCAGTTTGAAATTCCGCCCCGATCACAATAGGCGCTTTCGCCTACCGCATGGCTGGAAATAGGCGCTTTCGCATGCCATCTTCCAACCATGACAGATAAGCACCCAAAGCGCCCGCGCGACCCGAACCAATTAGCGAAGTCGATAGTCGCGATAGCCACTGGCGAGGCCGAGGATAAGAAGCCGCTCGCCAGCGCAGTAAAGGGCGGTGCTGCCCGCGCCAAGTCCCTCACGCCGCAACAACGGGCAGAGATCGCTAGAATAGCCGCCGAGGCGCGTTGGAAAAAATCCAGTTAGGCCACTTCCGCTTCCGGTTCGTCATCGCTGGCCTTGCGGATTTCAATATCCAAGCCAAGGTCCATTGGCAGGCTGATCGGTTCCAATTCTGGATTGACACTATTCCAGTGGTCGAGGTCGAGAGTGAGGTTGTAACCGTCGCTCACCATCTGTTCCCGCCGGTTCACCGCTGATTTATGCATCTGATTGCGGGTCGCCTCATCGATATCGATGTACACGAAGAGGTTTGTCTGTCCGCTGGCGGGAAGCGCGTGATAGACGCGGTACGGCTTGCCGGTTCTCTTGTCGTGCTTTCGTTCGGCCTGAGCGTCGTCGGCAAACTGCCTCGCCAAAAGCTCGACCTCTGATGGTGGCGTGGGCATTTTCCAGCCCATGCTTTTCGCGAACTCTGCGACCTTGTGCATATCGATTTCGGGTTCACCCGAAACATCCCTGTAGTGCCTGATGAGGCGCTGCCTTTCTTGCCTTTTGCTCATGCTACGCTGGTCCTTCCGTTAAGGCTCGGTTGGAGCGACATCGCCCCAGCCGTCTTTGAATGCGTTTGGCAAAATGATGTCGCGCACCTTGGCTAGGTGATCGCGGAACCGGTCATATCGATTGGTCTTGCGCTGGAGTTGGCCGGCGATGATACCAGGATGAACTTTGCAGACGCGCGCGAAGCCGATTAGGTCACGTTCGGAAAAGAATGGTGCCTTACGCGCGATGAATGCTTCCATCGTTGCCGATGGAACGCAAAACTCTTGTGCTGCCTCATTGGCCACACGTTCTTCGGCGGCAACCGTTGGGCCGATACCTGCACGTTCCTTTTCCAACTCGGCATCAAGCATCGCAGCTACATGGCCATGTCCTTGAAGGACGTGCTCCAGCTCATGCCGGAGGACAAACCAGAAATTATCGATACGGTCGAACCGGAGTGACAGGCCGATCACTGGCGAGCGATCATTAAGCCAGAAGCAAACGCCATCGATCTTGGCCGATGCCAACGTCTCGACCACGACAAACCGGATGCCGCATTCGGCCATGATTCTAGGTACGCTGGCGGCGCCTTCCGCCGAGACCATCAACCCTCGCAACTTGGCCAAAGCGACCCGCGTGGCGTCTAGTGAGTACGGTCGCACCAGCATGCCTTCTGCTATCTGTTTCACCCTGTAGAGCCACGCTATCTGTGCCGGTGTGGCGTCCGAACTGACCTCCGTCTTTTTGGCCGCGTGTGGGAGAATTTGAATATCGTCGATACGGTTCACCCCGAAGAACCGCATTAGTTCGGTGTCTACTTGGCCTGTGTCGCGGACGTTCTCGGCATCAATCCAGCCGCGCTTGATCATCTCGGCAACGGGAAGGTCGCCGTAAAGCAACGCGCGCGTGGCGCGTGTCGGGTCTGGCCGTGTGGTGATGCGAGCCTTGGCGAGATCAAAGCTCCGCTGAAGTTCTAAGAATTTCTCGGCCGGCACATGAAAAACCTCTTCAAGTGCCAACGCCATCGGCGCGTCAACTGGGCGCTTGTCAGCGGCAAGCCGATTAATCCCTGTCTCATCCATGTCGAGAACGATGGACAGAACCCGTTGCGTCCATCCCTTTTCAGCCAGTAGCGCCAATATCAATTGTCCCGGTGTCTTGTGTTCCATGATGCACTCTTGCCCCTGCGATTCGAGATAATATGCGGACCTGCGCAAAAACGCAAACTGACAGATAATGCTTGCTATTAATAGCTTATGTGGCACTGTTCTGGACATGAACAAGCTCGACACCAAGACCCGCTCTAAAATCCTGCACATGCTTTGCGAGGGTCAGTCGATCCGAGCCATCACTCGCGTTATGGGCATGAGCAAGAACACGGTCGCCAAGCTGCTTTCGGACGCCGGCGCGGTATGTGCTGCCTATCAGGACGAAGCCCTTCGCAACCTGACCAGTCGCCGCATTCAGGTGGATGAGATCTGGTCGTTCACCTACGCCAAGCAGAAGAACGTCCCGATGGCCAAGGCTGCGCCGGAAGGCGCTGGCGACACTTGGACGTGGACGGCCATCGATGCCGACACCAAGCTTGTCATGTCGTGGCTGGTTGGCGGGCGCGACAGCGAATACGCGATGGCTTTCATGGACGATCTTTCCCGCCGTCTTGCCAATCGCGTCCAGCTAACCAGTGACGGCCATCGCGCTTATCTTGAAGCGGTCGAGGGTGCTTTCGGCGCGGACGTTGACTACGCGATGCTGATCAAGATTTACGGCACGTCACCGGATAGCGCCAAGGGCCGTTACAGCCCGGCGGAATGCACTGGCGCACGGAAAGAGCGGATCGAAGGCAACCCCGACATCCAGCATGTCAGCACGTCCTTTGCCGAACGCCAGAACCTTACAATGCGGATGCACATGCGCCGCTTCACCCGCCTAACCAATGGCTTTTCCAAAAAGGTCGAGGCTCACGCCAACGCCGTGGCGCTTCATTTCATGTACTACAATTTCGTGCGCATCCATGCGACCTTGCGCATGACCCCAGCGATGGCCGCTGGCGTGACGGGCAAGCTTTGGGAGATTGGCGATATCGTCGCGCTGATCGAAGCGAAGGAAGCCGAGAAGCCCGTAGTGCGCGGCCCCTATAAAAGGCATTGAAAGCTAGCTTTAACAAAAAGCTGGTAGCGCCTCAGTTTAGAAGTACAGCGAGGCGCACGATGAGTGACACTCTTCAGTCGTTTATAAACACCGTTGGAGTCCCGACCGTAGGCGCGATGATTTGTTTTGGGGTTGGAATATTCGTCAGGAATTTGCCAATCGGCGTGCGTATCCTGATACTTGTCTTTGCGGCCGCATTGAGCCTCCCCGGTCTATTCGCGCTTTATCTCCTGGCGATCTTTTCATCGCTAGGTCATACCTAACAGGTTCGCGATAAACGCCTCCGAATTTCAAACTGACCCACTACCCGGCTTACGCAAGCCAGTCCGGCACCGAATCCAGCCCGATCAGCTCGTCATAGGTCAGGCGCGGACGCACGACATGGAAACGGTCGCCGTCGACCAGCACCTCCGGCACCAGCAGGCGGGTGTTGTAGGTGCCGGCCTGGACCGCGCCATAGGCGCCGGCGGTGGAAACGGCGACGAGATCGCCCGCCATCAGCCGGGGCAGGTCGCGGTCGAGGCCGAGATAATCGCCGGTCTCGCAGACCTGGCCGACCACGTCGACCACCATGCGCGGCGCGTCGGCCGGCGGCTGCACGACCGGCTTGATCTCGTGGAAGGCATCGTAGAGCGTCGGCCGGATCAGGTCATTCATGGCAGCGTCGACGACGAGGAAATTCTTGGCGTCGCCCTCCTTCACGAAAATCACTTCAGAGACCAGGATGCCGGCATTGCCAACGATCAGCCGGCCCGGCTCGAACATCACCTTCAGACCCAATTTGGTGACATGCTTGCGGACGATCTGGGCATAGGCGTCGGGCAAGGGGGGCGGGTTGTTGTCGACGCGGTAGGGAATGCCGAGACCGCCGCCGAGATCGACATGCTCGATGGCGTGGCCGTCGCCGCGCAGCGCTCCGACAAGGTCGACCAGCAGGGCGAAGGCGTCGTCGAAGGGCTGCAACTCGGTGATCTGGCTGCCGATATGGGTATCGATGCCGGTGACCTTAATGCCCGGAAGCGTTGCCGCGCGGGCATAGACCTGGCGCGCCCGCTGCCAGGGAATGCCGAACTTGTTTTCAGCCTTGCCGGTTGAGATTTTCTTGTGGGTCTTGGCGTCGACATCGGGATTGATGCGCAGCGAGATCGGCGCCACCTTGCCGAGCGCCACGGCACGTGCCGACAACAGCTCGAGTTCCGGCTCGGATTCGACGTTGAAGCAGAGCATGCCGGCTCGGAGCGCAAAGTCCATTTCGCGGGCGGTCTTGCCGACGCCCGAGAACAGGATCTTGCCGGCCGGGACTCCTGCGGCGAGAGCCCGGCGCAATTCGCCTTCCGAGACGACGTCGGCGCCGGCGCCGAGCTTGGCCAAGATCCGCAGCACCGCCTGGTTGGAATTGGCCTTCATGGCGTAGCAGACCAGCGTATCGAGCCCGGCAAAGGCCTGGACGAAGACACGGTAGTGCCTAGTCAGGGTCGCCGTCGAATAGCAATAGAACGGCGTGCCGACCTGTGCGGCGATATCAGGGATCGCCACGTCCTCGGCATGCAGCACGCCATCGCGGTAGTCGAAATGGTTCACGAGAGTGGTTCCGGAAGTTGAGGCACGATGCGATCGGGTTTGGAAAGACCAATCCCGCCTTCATCGGAGCTAGATCAGCGGGTCGAGAATGAACTTCTTGTCCACGACCGGTTTTTCCGGTTCCGGCGGCACGGGCTGGTGGGCCTTCTCGGCATCCTTGCGTGCCTGGACAGCCGCCTCATAGGGCGTGTCCAGGCCCGCCTTGCGGCCGCAGGCGGTCACGAAGGCAAGCGCCGCAAGCAGCGTCAGCGTCACCAAAATCCTGCTTCCGGTCATCGATCCATCCGTCCGAAACTCTCTGTCCGCCGCTGCTTTTAGCCGAGTTCTCGGTGCATTGCACCCCGGATATTGCTGATCGCGATATCCGGCATTACGCCTTGGCGAGACGCTTTTTCCAATAGCGGATCTGCTTTCTCACTTCCGACGGTGCGGTGCCGCCGAAGCTGGTGCGGCTCTTGACCGAGTTCTGCACCGCCAGCACCGAGAATATGTCGGAAGTGATGCCTGGGTTGATCGACTGCAGATCCTCCAGCGAAAGCTTTTCCAGGCTGACCTTCCTGTGTTCGGCCAGCGCCACCGCGCGGCCGGTGACATGATGGGCCTCGCGGAACGGCAGGCCCAAAGTACGCACCAGCCAGTCGGCGAGGTCGGTGGCGGTGGCGTGGCCGGAGCCGGCGGCCTTCTTCATCGCGGCGGCATTGACCGTCATGTCCGCAACCATGCCGGTCATCGCGGCCAGCATCAGGTCGAGCGTCTCGGCCGCGTCGAACACCGATTCCTTGTCTTCCTGCATGTCCTTGCCGTAGGTCAAAGGCATGCCCTTCATCACCGTCAGCAGGCCGACCAGATGGCCGTTGACGCGGCCTGTCTTGCCGCGAACCAGTTCGGCCGCGTCGGGGTTCTTCTTCTGCGGCATGATCGAGGAGCCGGTGGAGAAGCTATCCGACAGCCTGATGAAGCCGAATTGCGGCGTCGACCAGATGATGATCTCCTCGGCCAGCCGCGACAGGTGAGTGGCGCAGATCGCCGCCATGGCAAGGAATTCCAGCGCGAAATCGCGGTCTGAGACGCTGTCCAGCGAATTGCGCATCGGCTCGCGAAAGCCGAGCGCGCTCGCGGTCTGGTGACGGTCGATCGGGAAGCTGGTGCCGGCAAGGGCGGCGGCACCGAGCGGGCTCTCGTCCATCCGTTCGATGGCGTCGCGCACGCGTGACAGGTCGCGCGAAAACATCTCGACATAGGCCATGCAATGATGGCCGAAAGTGACCGGCTGCGCCGCCTGCATGTGGGTGAAACCCGGCATGACGGTCGCCGCATGTTCCTCGGCTCGCGCCAGGAGGGCCATGATCAAGCCTTTCAACGCCTCGGCGACACGAAAGCATTCGTCCTTGACCCAGAGCCTCAGATCGACGGCCACCTGGTCGTTGCGCGAACGGGCGGTGTGCAGCCGGCCGGCCGCCGGACCGATGAGATCGGCAAGGCGGGCCTCTATGTTCATGTGGATGTCTTCCAGCCGCGTCGAAAACTCGAAGCTGCCGCCCTCGATCTCTTTCAGGATCGTGTTCAGACCGTGAGCGATTTTTTCTTGATCGGCCGCCGAAATAATGCCCGTTTGCGCCAGCATCTCGCTATGAGCGATCGAGCCTCTTATGTCCTGCGCGTAGAGTTTGCGGTCGAACGAGATCGACGCGTTGATCGCTTCCATGATCGCGGCCGGACCCGAGGCAAATCGTCCGCCCCACATCTGGTTGCTGGTCTTCTTGTCGCTCATGGCTATAACCCGTGCTTCGGAGCAGTTTGAGAATATGGCAGACGGAAACAGATTTTTCCCGGCCCGGCGCCTGATCCTCGCCGCCCTGGTGGCGGGAGCGCTGGCCGGCGCGGTCGCGGTATATGTCAGCGAGAGCCGGTCTGGCAACAACGCCGCGCCCCAAGCAGCCGCCGGCGACAGCAAGGACGATGTCGCCTGCGCCGCCAAGAGCGATCGCGCCAAGAAGGTCGCGGCCGCGGCCACCGGCGAGGTCGCGGCACTTTTGCCGGCCGATCCGCCGCAGTCGATGAGGAGCCTCGCCTTCCACGGTCCGGACGGCAAGCCGATGACGATCGCCGATCATGCCGGCAAGACCGTGCTGCTCAATCTCTGGGCCACATGGTGCGCGCCCTGCCGTGCCGAAATGCCGGCGCTCGATGCGCTGCAAAAGGAGAAAGGCAGCGACGCCTTTCAGGTCGTCGCCGTCAACGTCGATGCCGGCGACGACGTGAAACCGAAGAAGTTTCTCGCCGATACTGGTGTGCACACGCTCGGCTACTACCGCGATTCGACGATGACACTGTTCAACGACCTCAAGACGCGCGGTCTGGCGCTCGGCCTGCCCGTCACCATGCTGATCGACGGCGAAGGCTGCCTGATCGCCCACATGAACGGTCCAGCCGAATGGGCCGGCCCCGATGCAAAGCGGCTGGTCGAGACGGCGCTCGGGTCGTGAGCCAGAGCACCTCCAGGATAGTGTGTAACGGTTCTCCGTCCGGAATTGCGTAAAAACAAAGAGCTCTAGGCCGAGCGTACGCTCGGCTTGAGCAATACGAGGCTGCCATCCTGGCGGTCGGCGCCTCGCGCCCGAACACGCTTGCCGTGGCCGGTCAGGTCTCCGAACGCCTCGATTGGCGCCGGCTTGCCGAGATAATAGCCCTGGCCGATCTCGCAGGCCTCGGCGTCGAGGAACTTCAACTCGCCGAGCGTCTCGACGCCCTCCGCCAGCACCGGCAGACCCAGGCCGCGCCCCAGCCCGAGCACGGCGCGCACGATCGCCGCAACCTGGCCGTTGGTGTCGACGGACTTGATGAAGGAACCGTCGATCTTGATCTTGTCGAAAGGGAAGGCGCGAAGGTTGGAGAGGGAGGAATAGCCGGTTCCGAAATCATCCATGGCCACGCGCACGCCAAGCGCCTTGACCTGTCGCAAACTCGCCAGCGCGCGCGGCATGTCCTTCACCAGCGCCGTCTCGGTGATTTCGAGTTCCAGCCTGGCTGCCGCGAGACCGGACTTGAGCAAGGTCTCGTGCACCTTTCGGCTGAAGTTCGGATTGTGCAACTGTACCGCGGAGACGTTGACGGCCACCGTCAGTGGATTTTCCCAACTGGCGGCCTCCTGGCACGCTGCGGTCAGCACCCAATCTCCGATCTGGCCTATGGCGCCGCTGTCCTCCGCCAGCGGAATGAATATGGACGGGGGAACATCGCCGCGTTCGGGATGCCGCCAACGGATCAAGGCTTCGAAGCCGACCATTTTGCCGCTGCTGATCTCCTTCTGCGGCTGATAGACGAGATAGAATTCGTCGCGCGCGACTGCCTGGCGCAGTTCGTGCTCCATGACGCGCTTGTCGCGAGCCTCCGCGCCCATCGACGCCTCGAAATAGCGATAGGTGTCCCTGCCTTCGGTCTTGGCGCGATAGAGCGCGGTATCCGCATGGCTGATGAGGCTGGCCTGGTCTTCCGCGTCCAGCGGATAGAGCGCGATGCCGATGCTCCCCGATACCAGCCCGCCACCCGCCGAGAGCCGGTTCTCCTCGCGCATCGCGGCGAGCACCGCGTCGGCGATCCGGCTCGCCGCCTGCGGGTCGGGCAGGTTGGGGGCGATGATGGCGAATTCGTCGCCGCCCAGGCGCGCCAGCATCTGTCCGTGGCGAAGAACGCCGGAGACACAGTTCGCCACCTTCTGAAGCATCGCGTCGCCGGCGCCATGCCCATAAAGATCGTTCACCTCCTTGAACCGGTCGAGGTCGAGCAGCAGAAGCGCAAGATGCCCGCCCCTCGCGCCCTTGCCGGCTTTTGCGTCTCGGCTCGTGGCGGCGATTTCGGTATCAAGCCGGCTGGAAAAGCTACGGCGGTTGGCGAGCCCCGTCAGCGGATCGAAATGAGCGAGGCGAAGGATTTCCTGTTCCGCCTTCTTGCGTTCGCGAATGTCGCGGACGGCGACGACATTGTGAGGCTTGCCGCAATAGTCGATGCTTCTGGCGATCAGTTCGACGGGAATTCTCATCCCGTCGCGATTGCTTAGTTCCGCCTCCCACGGCTGTCCCTGGAAGTTGATCAGGTCGGATGCGGTGCGCTCATCGAAGAGGTCGCCAAGTTCCCTTCCGTTCAGTGTCGTGGCGACCATGCCGGTCAGCCTGGCCATGCTGTCGTTGACACTGACGATGCGATTGCCGTCGCAGACGATCAGGCCTTCCACCGCGGCGTTGGCTAAGCCGTGCATGCGGTCGACCTCAAGCTTTTGGCGGCGGAAGCGAAGGTCGATCCACAGCGCGGTGGCCGAAAGCACCAGGATCACCAGAGTGGCCGCAGCGGCGGCGAAGGCCTGCGAGGTCGGTGCGACGGTGTGTTGGGATATGGCGATCGAGGAATCCGGGAAGATCGAGACGGCAGCCATGGCGATGAAGTGCAGGCCGCAGATTGCCAGCGTCAGCAAGACCGCACCGGCAAGCGTCGCAGGCAGCGACGAGCCGCGCAGGACGACGCGCAAAGCCAGCGCCGCGAGCGTCACGCCGGCCAGCAAGGAGACGGCGACGAGGAGCAGGTTCCATTCGATCCGGCCCTCGACCTCGAATGCCGCCATGCCGATGTAGTGCATGGCGGCAATACCGCCGCCCAGAACGGCGCCGCCGACTAGATGGTAATCAAGCTCGTCGCGCAAGGTGGCGACCCACATGCCGGCCGCCGTAACCGCCACCGCGCCAGCGAGCGAGAGTACTGAAAGTCCGGGATCATAGGCGTTGGGGATTCCCGGCGTGAAGGCAAGCATGGCGATGAAGTGCGTTGCCCAAATGCCGAAACCGGTCGAGGTGGAGGCGATCGTCAGCCAGGCAAGCCGATTTCGATCCGTCGAGCGACCTATGTGATGAAGAAGATTGACGGCTGAAAAACAGGAAATTCCACAAATCAGCGCTGCCAGTGCAACCAGCCTCAGATCGTGCTGGTTCACGATGCAGTTATAGACCGTCAGCATCTTATTCCCCCTGGCCCGCAGGAAATAAAGAAAGAAATATGACTGATTAATGCTTGGCTGTTGAAGGATCGATAAAGCCGCCTGCAACCATAGCGTGCTTTTGCGGCGCAAGCTGACCGCAAGAGCACAGGCCAGGTCAGCCGCATCGATTGAAGACGACGGTTATTTCAGGCGGACGGTCACTGTCAGGGCGTCATGATCCGAGCTTGGGCTGCCATCCGGCAACACCGCCGGAAGAACCGCCGGCGCGCTGGCCGCGAGGCCGCGCGTGAAGAACCAGTCGATTCGGCCAACCGGGGTGCCGGCGGGCCGGCGCTGGGTGGGCAGGTCCAAATTGTTGGCGGCCTGCCAATCATAGCCGCGCTCGGCAAGGGCCGCGAACAGCGGCTCGTGACGCTCGGCATGGATCAGCCGGTCCGGTTCGGCCATGATCCGAACCATCCACGCCCGTGGGTCGTCATGGCGCTCCTCGTGGCTTGCCGTCAGCGTGTTGAAATCGCCGCCGAGCAGTACCGGCGCTTGCGCATCATAGTTGTCGATCGCGTCGAGGAGTTTGCGTGTCTGAGCTGCCCTGCCAGCCGGATCGGTTCGGTTTTCAAGGTGCACCGAGACGACCGTCATCCTGCGGTCGCCGATGCGCACCTGGCCGCCGATCGCCATGCGTCCGCCGATGCGCGGTTGGCCGCGCTCCGGCCGAAACCAGCCGCCGGCGGCGTCCAGGCGCACCAGGAAGGGTCGCAGCAGCGGCATGCCACTGGTCACGGCATTGCCGTGAAAGCCTTCCGCGTTGGCGGCTTCACCGGTTGCCATGCGCTCGGCCTCGTTGCCGCCAGCGAGTTCGACGAACTCGACACCATAGGCGAAGGCATGGCCGAGCCGGTCGGCAAGCACGCTGAGCGGATGGCCGTTGCCGGAGCGTGCCATGCCCTTGTCCACCTCGGACAACAGCACGATTTCGGGGGCCAGCCCGGCAAGCGTTCGTGCAATGGCATCGACATGACGGAGCCGCTCGACGTTCCAGGCCACCACCTTCAAGGCCTCGCCGACGTTCGCGCGCGACGCCTTGCCGCCGATTTCGATCTGGCCAAGAGCCGGAATGGCGGCTGCATGCCGCAAATGGGTGGCGCTGTCGCGCGGGCCTTCGCGCATCGCCTGCCTGTCGGTGATGGGCACGTGCGCCAGCTGCTTCACCAGCATTTCATCATCCCTTTTAGCCGGATAACAATGACGGCCTTTACGTCCTTGGAAGTCGCCCTAGCTACCTAAGGCGCCGGTGTGACGTTTTCATGCCGCTGTAGCCGCCGGAGGGGAGAAAAGACCAGCTGTGCACAGGCCCGGGAGGCGACAACAGAACTGTCACATACCTTCTCTAAGAGAGCGGGCAAGGACTTGCGCAAGACCCTTGTCAACAGTCATTCAAGAGGGAAGAAATCATGACGATCATCAAGCGGGGCTTTGCTGCCCTTGCCGCTGGCGTGCTCAGCTCCGCGCTGGCGATGCCTGCCTTCGCGGAACCGACAAAATTCGATTTCTGGTTTGGTCTTTCGGGCGATCTCGCCCGGGTCGTGGACACGCTGTGCAAGAATTTCAACGCCTCGCAGAAGGACTATGAAGTCGTCTGCACCAGCCAGGGCAATTACGACGCCACCTTGCAGAACACCATTGCCGCCTTCCGCGCCGGCAAGCAGCCCACCGTCGTTCAGGTCTATGACGTCGGCACCGCCACCATGATGCTGTCGGGTGCCTACAAGCCGGCCGACAAGCTCATGGAAGAAAACGGCTACAAGATCGACTACGCCGATTATTTCCCCGGCATCGCCCGCTATTACGCCACCTCGAAAGGCGAGATGCTGTCCTTCCCGTTCAACTCGTCTACGGCGTTGATGTACTGGAACAAGGACGCCTTCGCCAAGATCGGCAAGACCGAAGCGCCGAAGACCTGGGAAGACGTCGGCGCCGACCTCAAGGCAATGAAGGACGCCGGCTATGAATGCCCGATGGCGATCAACATCTCCGCCAATGAAAGCTGGCAGCTGATGGAGCAGTTCTCCGCCATTCACAACCAGCCGATCGCTACCAAGAACAATGGCTATGACGGCCTCGACGCCCGCCTCGAAGTCAACAAGACCAAGTTCGTGCAGTACGTCACCGACCTCAAGAAGTGGTATGATGCCGGCCTGATCAAGATCAAGTCGAAGGATCTCGGCCAGGATATGGTCCAGGCCTTTGCCACCGGCACCTGCCAGGTCATCCTGACCTCGGTCGGCGATCACGGCACGGTTGGCCGTACGCAGAAGGAAGGCATGAACTGGGACGTCGCCGAACTGCCCGTCTATGCCGGCACGGAGCGCAAGAACTCGCTCGTCGGCGGCGCATCGCTGTGGGTTCTCTCGGGCAAGTCGGATGCTGAATACAAGGGCGCGGCCGCGTTCCTCAACTTCATCCATGATCCGAAGACCGCCCTGTTCTGGTCGACTAACACCGGTTACATCCCGGTGACCAAGTCGGGCTTCGACTACATGAAGGGCCAGGGCTTTTACGACAAGGCGCCTTACAAGGGCCGCGAAGTCGCGATCGCCAGCCTGACCGCCTCCGAGCCGACCGAAATCACCCGCGGCATCCGCCTGGGCAATTTCACCCAGATCCGCGCCGAGTTCGGCACCCAGATGCAGGCGATCTTCGCCAACAAGGTCACCGTGCAGGAAGGTCTCGACACGCTGGTCAAGAACGGCGACGCCATCCTCGACCGCTTCCAGCAGACATATCCAGGCAAGACCCTGCCCTGATCCAGGGATTTCCCAGACCGCCCGCCGACCAATTTGAGCATGATCCCGAAGACCGGTTTCCAGTTTTCGGGATCATGCCTGGGTCGACGGGCGGACATTTCGTTATTAATCTCTCGCTTGCTTTAAGCTGACCACCCTGCGGCAACGGCGGACCGATGGAAAAACGCGTCACTTTCGGCAGTTGGACAATCGGCATTCTTTTCGCGGTGCCGCAGCTCCTGCTGATCTTCACCTTCTTCTACTGGCCTGCCGGCCAGGCCGTATACTGGTCGCTGACGCTGCAGCAGCCCTGGGGCGGCGGCAACATCTGGGTCGGGCTCGACAATTTCCGCTCGATCCTGGCCAACGCCGATTACTGGAACTCGATCACCGCCAGCCTTGTCTTTGCCGGCATCAGCACCGGGCTTGCGATGTTCGTCGCGCTCGTGCTCGCCGCGCTCACCGACCGCCAGCTAGCCGGCTCATGGCTGTATCGCGTGGTGCTGATCTGGCCCTATGGCATCGCCGCGCCCGCCCTGGCGCTGGCATTCCGCTTCATCCTGGCGCCGGAAGCCGGCTTCATGGCCGTCGTCAACCAGGTCTGGCCCGGCTTCTGGGATCCCGGCCTGGACGGCGCCGACGCCATGGCTTCGATCATCATCGCCTTTTCCTGGAAGTATGTCGGCTACAACTTCATCTTCTTCCTCGCCGCGTTCCAGGCGATCCCGCGTTCCCTGATCGAAGCCGCCGCGATGGACGGCTCTGGTGTCATGAGGCGCTTCTGGGACATCCAGTTTCCGCTGATCACCCCGACCATCTTCTTCCTGCTTGTCATCAACATCACGGAAAGCTTCCAGGATTCCTTCGGCATCGTCGACATCATGACGTCCGGTGGGCCGGCGAATGCCACCAATCTGATGGTCTACAAGATCTATTCCGACGGCTTCAAAGGCCTCGATTACTCCGGCGCCGCCGCGCAGAGCATCATCCTGATGCTGCTCATCATCGTGCTGACCATTTTCCAGTTCCGCTTCATCGAGCGGCGCGTCCACTACAGGTGAGACTGATATGGTCGAGCGCACCCCGTTCCTCAATTTTTTCACGCACCTGATCTTGTTCGTCGGCTTCGTTTTCTGCGTGGCGCCGTTCGCCATCGTGGCGATCGCGGCCTCGCATAATCTCAGGGATGTCAACGACGTGCCGATGTCGCTGCTGCCGGGCAGCGATTTCTGGATCAACATCAAGACCGCCTGGGTGACGGCCGACCTTGGTCCCAAGCTGCTGAACAGCTTCATCGTTGCGACAGGCGTTGCCGCAGGCAAAGTGATCGTCTCGGCGTTGACCGCCTTCGCGATCGTCTATTTCCGATTTCCCGGACGCACGCTGATCTTCTGGCTGATCTTCATCACTTTGATGCTGCCGCTTGAAGTGCGCATCGTGCCGACCTACGCGGTGGTCGCCAACGTGCTCGAGCCGTATCAGGCTATCCTGGACGTGACCGGCCTGAGCTGGCTGATCGAAACGGTTTCGGGCGTGCAGGTCCACCTCAGCGTTGGGCTGCTCAACTCCTATCCCGGCCTAATTCTGCCGCTGGTCGCCACGGCGACCGGGACGTTCCTTTATCGCCAATTCTTCCTGACCGTGCCGGACGAATTGACGGAGGCCGCACGCATGGATGGCGCCGGGCCACTGCGCTTCTTCATCGATATCCTGTTGCCGCTGTCGCGCAACAACATGGCGGCGCTCGGGACCATCATGTTCCTGTGGGCATGGAACCAGTATCTATGGCCGCTGCTCATCACCACCGACCAGTCGCATGCGATGGCGGTGACCGAGCTCAAGCAGCTCATCCCCAACGTCGGCGGCACTCCGGAGTGGCATATCGCCATGGCCGGCACTCTCATCATTATGCTGCCGCCGATGATCGTCGTGGTGCTGATGCAGCGCTGGTTCGTGCGCGGCCTGATCGCCACCGAGAAGTAACAAGGAGACAAAAAATGGCCTCCATCGCAATACGCGGCGTCAAGAAGAACTATGCCAAGACGCAGGTCGTGCACGGCGTGGATCTCGACTTTGCCTCGGGCGAATTCGTCGTCATCCTCGGGCCGTCCGGCTGCGGCAAGTCCACGCTGCTCAGGATGATCGCGGGGCTGGAAGAAATTTCCGACGGCACGATCGCCATCGACGGCACGGTGGTCAACAAGCTCGAGCCGCGCGAGCGCGGCTGCGCCATGGTGTTCCAGAATTACGCGCTTTATCCGCATATGAGCGTGGCCCAGAACATCGGCTATTCGCTGAAAGTCGCCGGTGTTCCCTCGGCCGAGCGCAACCAGCGCATCCAGGCGGTGGCCCGCACACTGGAACTCGAGCAACTGCTCGACCGCAAGCCGATGGCGCTTTCGGGTGGCCAGAGGCAGCGCGTCGCCATGGGCCGCGCCATGATCCGCGAGCCGAAGGTGTTCCTGTTCGACGAGCCTCTGTCCAATCTCGACGCCAAGCTGCGCGTGCAGATGCGCTCGGAGATCCGCAAGCTGCATCGCCGGCTGAATGCCACCTCCGTCTTCGTCACCCACGACCAGGTCGAGGCCATGACATTGGCCGACCGACTGGTGGTGATGAATGGGGGACGGGTCGAACAGGTCGGCACGCCAGGTGAAATCTACACCCGCCCGGCCAGCCGCTTCGTCGCCACCTTCGTCGGCGCGCCGGCCATGAACATCCTCGAAGGCACCGCCGAACTCGACGGATTGTCGCTGCTCGGCGGCAGCCGGCGCCTGGCGATGGCTCGCGCCGGCCTGCCGGTCGGTACGAAAGTGGCGATGGGCATCCGGCCGGAGGCGGTGCGGCTGGTGGCGCCGGGAACGCCGGGCGCGCTCGATGCGACTGTCGACCTGGTCGAGGAATTGGGCGCGGGGCGGGTGATCTATGTCGACCTCGACGGCGCGCCGTTTTCGGTGATGACCTCGGAGCCCGTTCACCCGGAGCCCGGCAGTACCGTCGGCCTGAAGATCTCGCCGGACGACATGCACTTCTTCTCGTCGGAGACAGGGACCCGTCTCGATGTCTTCAAGGCTTCGGTGCCAGAGCCAGCGCTTTGATTTCCAGCACGCGCACAGCCAAAGAGACGTACATGAAAATCATCCAGGTCACCGACGTGCATCTCGGTCGGCAAGGTGAGCGCCGCTATGGGGCCGACCTGCACCAGCGGCTGGATCAGTGCATCGCGCACATCAATGCGCATCACGCCGACGCGGCGCTTTGCGTCTTCACCGGCGACCTGACGGAGACCGGTGCGCCGCGGAGCTATGCCGATTTGCGCGCTGCCCTGACCACGCTGTCGGTGCCGTATAGGCTGCTGCCGGGCAACCACGACCGGCGGGCCAATCTCATCGCTGCGTTTCCCGACGTTCCGGTCGACGAAAACGGCTTCGTGCAATCGGTCCACGATACCGGCAACGAAGTGCTGTTGTTTCTCGACTGCCTGGCGGAAGGGCGCATCGAGGGCGAACTGTGCGAGAGGCGGCTTGCCTGGCTCGAAGCCCGGATGGAACAGTCGGCCGGCCGGCCCGCTTACGTGTTCCTGCATCATCCGCCGGTCGCGCTCGGCCTGCCTCAACTCGATCCGCTGGCGCTTCAACAGCCCGAGCGGTTGCTCGACTTGTTGCGGGGCCATGGCAACGTCCGGCATATCTTCTTCGGCCATGTGCATCGAGACATTGCCGGCACCGTTGCCGGCATCCCGTTCTCGGCGCAGCGCGGCCTGCATGCCCGCTTCGAGCTCGCCCTCGAGCGATCGAGCGAGATCGTCGAACAAGCGCCGCCGTCCTACGCCGTCATCCTCATCGACAGCGCCAACGCGTGCGTGGTGGTGCACGGTTGCGATTTTATCGAGCAATGGCCGATCTATTCAGCCGAAACCGGCGAACGCATCACGGCGTAAGCTTGCCACTTCGCTTGGGTTCAGCGGCTTAAAATCGTCGGGCTCAAGCGAAGACGTGCGCCTTGCCCGATACGGTCAGCCGCACGATCTCGCCGACCGCCGGCGCGTCCATGCCGGATTTGCGCAGGATCAGCGGTGTGCCGCCGATGGCCGCGGCGTCGGGCGGATCGGAATTGTTCAGGAGCCGCACCGCGATCGTGCATGTCGAGCCGGCGAACTCCGATTCCGTCACCTCGCCGAACGGCATGTCCGATGTGCCCGACATGCCCTCGCGCGAGGTGCGTTTCAGGCCGATCTGTTCCGGCCGCAGCATGATGCGGGCGACATCGCGGCTGTCCGGCGCGTCGACGGCGATGCGGCCCAGCGGCGAACTGGCGAAGCCGCCCGAAATGCTCGCCGGCAGGATGATGGCATCGCCGAGGAACTCGGCGATCATCCTGTCCTTCGGCTTGAGATAGAGCTCGCGCGGCGTGCCGACCTGGGAAAATTTCCCATCGCGCATTACCGCCACCTGGCTGGCGAAGGACAGCGCCTCGGCCTGGTCGTGCGTCACCAGGATGGTGGTGATGCCGGCCGCCTCCAGAAGTTCGGCCACCGCCTTGCGCATCGAGGCGCGCAGGCCGGTGTCGAGTGCCGAGAACGGCTCGTCGAGCAGCATCAGCCGCGGCTTCATCGCCATGGCGCGGGCCAGCGCCACGCGCTGCTGCTGGCCGCCGGAGAGCTCGTGCGGGCGGCGTTTGAGGATCGCCTTGTCGAGTCCCACGATGTAGGCAAGTTCGACGATGCGCTCGGCGCGCCTGTCGTCGTCCCGTGCCATGCCGAAGCCGATATTGTCCGAGATGGTCAGATGCGGGAACAGGGCGCCGTCCTGCGCCACCACGCCGATGCCGCGGCGGTGTGCCGGGACAGCGGCGCCGCCATTGGCCAGCATCTGGCCGTCGAGTACGATGCGGCCTTGGTCAGGCGCCTCGAAGCCGGCGATCAGCCGCAGCAAGGTCGTCTTGCCGCAGCCGGAAGGTCCCACGATCGCCGTGCGGCTGCCGCTGGCGACGTTCAGGTTGACGCCGGCCAGTGCGGCGACCGGGCCGTAGTGCTTGTGCAGATTACCGAGTTCGAGAAAGCTCATCGTCCTGCCATCCGCTTCGACTGGACGTAGAGCAGCCAGGTCAGGGGCAGCGACATCGCCACCATGATCAAGGCGTAAGGAGCCGCCGAGGCGTAATCGATCTCGCTGCTGTAGGACCAGAACGCCATGGCCAGTGTGCGGGTGCCGTTCGGCGCCAGCATCTGGGTCGCGGTCAGTTCGTTCATGATGCCGAGCGCCACCAGCGCCATGCCCGCCGCCGCACCGGGCGCCGACAGGCGGATCGTCGTCGACCACAGCGCATTGAGCGGCCGCCGGCCGAGGCTGGACGCGGCGCGTTCGAGCTCGACCGGCGCTTGCGCGATCGATGCACGCAGGCTGACCAGCGCGCGCGGCAGGAACATCAGTGCATAGGCGACCAGGATAGTGAACAAGGTCTGGTAGAGCGGCAGTGCGATGCGCACCGTGATGGTGACCAGTGCCAGCGCGATCACGACCCCGGGCAGCGAGCCGACGATGTAATTGCATCCCTCGAGCAAGCGCTGCAACGGACCCGGCGCGCGGATAGAGATCCAGGCCATCGGCATGGCCGCGACAGTGGCAAGCAGGGCGCCAGCGAGGGACAGGAACAGCGTCTGGCCGAGTGCCAGGCCGATCTCGTCGAAGCGCCAGACATCGGCGCCGCCGGCGGCGAGCCAGCGCCCGATGGTCACGAACGGAACGCCAAGCGCCAGCAGTGTGGTGACGGCGAGCAGCAGCAAGCTGGGCAGGGTGGCGCGGCCGAGGTTCATTCGTTGCTGGTATCGCGCGGCACCGGAGCCGACACGGGCATAACGCTCCTCGCCGCGGACCAGCACTTCGAGGCCGAGCAGCACGAAGCAGCAGGTCACCAGCACGCCGGCCAGCATGTTGGCGGCCGGGCCGTTGAAGGTCGACTGGAACTGATCGACGATCGCGGTCGTGAAGGTGTCGAAGCGAATGAAGACATAGAGGCCATATTCGGCCAGCAGATGCAGGCCGACCAACAGCGAGCCGCCGCATATTGCGAGCCTGAGCTGCGGCAGCACGACGCGCCAGAACACGCGCCAGGGTCCATGGCCAAGTGCCGCGGCCGCGTCCTCGAGAGCGGGATCGAGACGGCGCAGGGCCGCCGACACCGGCAGATAGAGGAAAGGGAAATAGGCGATGACGGACACCAGCACGCCAGCCCACAGGCCGTGCAGCCCGGGCACCAGGGTGATCCAGGCATAGGAGTGCACGAAAGCGGGGATGGCGAGCGGCGCCACGCAGAGCCAGGACCAGAGCCGGGCACCGGGCAGGTCGCTGCGTTCCGTCAGCCAGGCCAGCGTCACCGACAAGGTGATGGCGATCGGCACCGCCAGCAGGACGAGCAGGCCGGTGTTGACCAGCAGTTCGCCGACACGCGGCCGAAAGACCAGTGCCGAGACCGTCTCCCAGCCGGTCTGCACCGCGATCCAGATGATGAAAGCGAGCGGCAGCAGCGCCAGCAGGGAGACAAATATGGCGGCGGCGACAAGCCAAGGCGCCGCCCGCCGCTGCGCCCGTCGACGCATCTTGGGCGGCAGGCCGGGACGCGCGAGATCGACCGCGGACTGCATCAGTTCAGGCGCCATACCGTTGCGACGCGGCAGCGGCAATCATGGGACCACGGTCGCGGTCAGGAACGAAGCGTGTCGTCATGGACGAATGCATCTCGAAACAAAACGCTCCCGCGAAAGGTGAATTCCCGCGGGAGCACGATCTGACGTCCTTATTAGGAAGAACGACAACTAAAGCAAGCCGGCTGCCGTCATCAGGTCGGTGACCTTCCTGGAGTTCAGCGTCGTGGCATCGACCTTCGGCGCCTGCAGGTCGGCCAGTGGCACCAGCTTCGGATTGGACTGCGCGCCCTTGCCGACCGCGTATTCGAAGGAGGTTCCGTTCTTCAGCACGTCCTGGCCGTTCTTGCCGGTCACCCATTTCAGGAAGGCCTGGGCTTCCTTGGGATGCTTGCTCGAGGCCAGCACGCCGCCGCCGGAAACCGATACGAAAGCGCCCGGATCCTGGTTCTTGAAATAGTGCAGCGCGACGTTCTTGGAGTTTTCGCCGGTTTTGGCCTGATCGCCAAAGTAGTAGTAGTGGTAGATCACGCCGCCTTCGATCTCACCGGCATTGACCGCCTTCATCACGGTGCTGTTGCCCTTGTAGGCGGTGAAGTTCTCCTTCATCGCCTTCAGCCAGTCGGCCGTGGCGGGCTCGCCCTTGAGCTGCAGCAAAGCGCTCACGATGGCCTGGAAATCGGCGCCGGAAGGCGAAGCCGCCCAGCGGCCCTTCCAGCTCGGGTCGGCGAGATCGAGCATCGACTTGGGCAGCTGGTCTGCCTTGAGCTTGGTGGTGTTATAAGCAAACACGGTGCTGCGCGCGGCCACGCCCACCCATTTGCCGCTGGTGGCCTGATAGTCCTGCGGGACTTGAGCCAGCGTATCGGCGTCGACCGGCGCGAACAGGCCGGCATTCTCGACCAGCACCATGGCCGGCGAATTTTCCGTCAGGAACACGTCGGCGGGCGAGGCAGCACCTTCGGCGACGATCTGGTTGGAGAAGTCGCTGTCACCGCCGTTGCGCAAGGTGACCTTTATCCCCGTTTCCTTGGTGAACCCTTCCGCCCATTCCTTCGCCAGGCTTTCATGCTGGGCGTTATAGACGACGATGCCGGCATCTTCGGCCGTCGCCGGACCAGCGGCGAGGCTGATTGCAAGCGCGGCTACGCTGGCAAGGGCAAGAAGGGGGGATTTCATAAGGGTACTCCTCGGGTTGTCCCGCACTGGGGTGCGTCCGAGTACCAATTCATGAATGCACTAGTCAAGATTGAAAGACGACGGGCATCATCACGGTCTCGCGTGTCGGACGCCGATGGCATCACCCGATATGCGGGGCTGGTGGCTGCTCCTGCGGGATGCAGCCATCGACCATCGGATGAATGGTCCAGCGCTGGTCCAGCCCCTGCTGTGTTCGTTTGGTCTCGGGATCGAACGCTTCGTTCAGCATGGCGCACCAGGTCCTGCGCAGATTGTCGCAGCGCGTCCGGAACGCCGCGCTGCCAAGCCCGTCACGTATATCCTGCGCGGTCAGGTCGGTGGTCTCGCCCGGCGGTTTGGGCGGAACCGTGCCCGTGTCGGCAAAGTCAGGATCCCACTGCAGATAGTGTTTCGCGTCGACACCGGCGACCGCATCGAATTTGACCACCGCCATCAGCGGATGAAACTCGTGCCAGCCCTTGTGATAGCCGTCATAGACATGTTCGCCGAGGACGGCGACATGATCGCCCATCCTGATGGGGCCGAGCACCTTGTCGCCGACATTGGCGTCCTCGACATTGCCGGGGTTCCAGTTGAACAATCCCTGCAGGACCGGCTTGACCCCGCCGAAATAGGATGCCGCTCCGCCGATGGCGCCGCCAATGGCCGCTCCGAGCAATCCTCCCAGGAACGAGCCGATGGCGCAGCCCAGCGCACCCAGGAAGAACGATCCTATGGCGCAGCCGACAGCCGCTCCGACACTGGCGCCGGCGGCCGCCGCGGCCACCGTGACGACCAGGGCCGCCGTGAGCAGGATGACGATGGCCGGCGCCCATTGGCGCATCTTGATCCAGAAGTCGCCCTCGGCCTCGCAGTGCAGGCCCCAGCGGGCATGATCATCGGCCGGTGCGTAGCCCAGATCCGTCTTTAGGTCGTCGCGTGGCAACAGCAACTCATGACCCTGAAAGCCGTCATTGAGAATATCGTTGGCCGGATGGGCCGCGACGCTGGCGGCGAATTCCGCCACGACGGTGCCGTCGGCATTGTAGCGATTGGCCGCCGCCAAGGCCGCCTCGTTGGTCTCGGCGTTGAGAATTTCGGTCGTCGGATGCGGCATCAGTATGACGTCGAAATACTGGTCGTTGTCGAAGGCGCCGAGATCGCTGCGGAACGGATTGTAGGAGACGATGCCGACGGCGCATTTCGGGTTGTCCTTGTCGAGGCAGACCAGGCGATGGTTGAGCCATTCCCCGGCGGCCTTGTCGATCGTCGCGGTGGCGGACGCCAGAAATGCAATTGCCGCGGCAAGTGCCGCACCGACCGGCCCCAGCAGCAGGCCGAAGGCGGCCGCCAACCCGGTGATCACGATGATCTGCAGCGCCTGGCCGGCGAGGAAAGCCAGCCGATCGTCCTCGTTGTAGGGCTTGCCACCGGCCGGATAGAGAAAGCAGCTCGTATAGTGCTTGTAAGCCATCGGAGCGCCTCAGCCTTTCGTGGCGGTGAGCGTCACGCCGCCGGTCATGGTGCGCGATCCACTCTCGCCGATCGTGAAGACGTGGACGTTGAAGGTCTTTGAGCCGCGGAACGCGGTGTCCTTCGGTTCGATTTCGACAGCGATCTCGGTCAGCTGGCGCGGCTGCAGCAAAAGCGTTCTTGGGACGATCCTGACCGACCAGTCGTCCGGCACGGGAAACCGGCCATACGCCTGTTCCTCGAGGGCCTCGGCCCAGCGCGCCTTGCTTTCGGCGAGCCGCGGCTGTGGGGTGTCCGTGCGCTCGTCTCGACCCTGGCCGCGTGGCGGGATACATGGCCGCAGCTTCGGCAGAGCGTAGCAGTCCGCCTCGATCTGGAAACGCCGGACGACCGAGGCCTCGTTGCGCACGCTGAAGACGAACTTCGCCGGTGAGCGCATCTCGGCAATGTTGACGTTCTTCTGGCCAAGGTTGTTGCTGGGGTTGGCGTCATCGCCCCAGGAAAGCTGTGCTTGAAGGCAGTAGTGGCCGCCGGTGGCGGGGGTGGTCCAACTGAACTCGGCATAGGCAGGGCAATCGATCGTGCCCTTGGCTCCGAGATTTATGGCGACGTTGGCGATCGGACGGGAAATGGTCTGGGCGCCGAATGACAGGTAGGACAGTGCCACCCCGACGCCCACCGCTGGGGCGTCATAGGACCCGTTCCAGACGCGCACGCGAACGCGATATGCATGTGCTGGCTGAAGCGCGCCGCTGACCGGCAAGGTGCCGTCGAAAATGTCGATGTCGGGATTGTCCCAGGTGACCGCGAGCCCCTGCGCCATCAGATAGTACTGGGCGTATAGAAGAGGATCGGCGCGCTTGTAGATGTCGGGCGGTAGCTGGATGCAGCAGTCATTCTGCGCCGGGCTGGGCAGCCGCTGGTCCTTGGCCAGCCGGCACAGCAGCCTGCATATCGTGGCAAACAGCACCTTCAGCCCGGCGGCCAGACGCTTCCAGAATTCGGCGGCGAACAACAGCAAGGCCGCGGTTCTGATGTGGTTGACCAGAGATCCTGCCATGTCGTGTTTCCCACGCTGAGAGGACGCAACGGTAATGTTTTCCCGGCGGACCTGTCTCCGCCGGTTGTCCAGAGGCTATTTCTTCAGTGATCCCTGTCTTCTGTAGAAGTAGACGGCGGCGACAAGGACTATGGCCGCAATGACAAGGCTGCTCTCGAAAGTTCCCGAGCCATTGTCGGGAGAAAATCCAAAAATGCGTTCAATGAAATCCATTTCGGCCGCCCTCCGATCCCTTGACGCTACAGAAGGGTTTACCTTACGTCAATCAAAGGTTGGTCCCGCGCCGCTCCTCACGCATGAGCTGGGAACCAGAGAACCCGTCCGGGAATTTAGCGAGCCATCCCGCAAACTTTCGTGATTTGCCCCTAGTTTGGCTTGGACATTATTTCGCCGGCCACGTAACAAATCAGTGCCGAGGCGCGAAGATCGGGGAGTGAACTCTTGTGAGCGGCAAGGACGAGGCCGAGCTTTCCCGGCTGATGCGGGCCGCGATCGCGGGGGATGAAAAGGCCTATGCCGACTTTCTGCACCGGATTGCCGCGCTGGTGCGCGGTTTCGTCAGGCGCAAGATCGTGCAGGGCGGGGTCGATCCCGAGGATGTCGTGCAGGAAACCTTGCTGGCCATTCATGTGAAACGGCACACCTGGCGCCAGGACGCGCCGGTGCTGCCCTGGGTCTATGCGATTGCCCGTTTCAAGCTGATCGATGCGTTCCGGCGGCGCGGACGGCGCATCGAGATCGATGTCGACGACATCGCCGAAACGTTCGCCGAGCCCGAAACGGAAACCGTCAGCGAGCGGGACATCAACCGGGCGCTTGACGGGCTGCCGCCGGCACAGCGTTCCGTGGTTTCAGCAGTATCCGTGGAGGGCCGCTCGATCGGCGAGACGGCGGCTAAGTTCGGCATCAGCGAGACGGCGGTGCGGGTGTCGCTGCACCGGGGACTTACCGCCATAGCCAGGCGATTCGGGCAGGGGCGGTTCGGGCGGGAATGACATGAAGACCGACGATCTCATCAAGGCGCTCGACGCCGATGCCCGCAGCAAGGCGATGCCATTGCGCTCGGCCTGGTGGCTGGCGGCTGGTGCGGCCGCCTTGGTCGCGGCCGCTGTCTTCATGATGACGATCGGGCCGCGCCCCGACTTCATGGTGGCCGCGCACACGATCCGTTTCCTGTCCAAATTCGTTTTCACCATCGTGCTCGCCATCAGCGCCTTTGCCCTGATCCGTGCCCTATCGACGCCGGGCGCGGCGACAGGCCGGGCTATGGCGGCGATGATCGCGGCGCCGCTGCTGGTCGCGGTGGCCGTGGTGCTGGAGCTCTTCGTGGTGCCGCAGGCCCTGTGGAGCACGCGCATGATCGGCTCGAACATGATGATCTGCATGGGCTTCATCCCGCTGATCGGCATCGGCCCGCTGGCCATCTTCCTGTGGATGCTGCGCTATGGCGCGCCGACACGGCCGGTGCTTGCCGGCGCGGTCGCGGGGCTGCTTGCCGGCGGGCTGGCGGCGACTTTCTATGCGGCGCACTGCTTCGACGATTCGCCGCTTTTCGTTGCCACCTGGTACACGATCGCCATCGCAGCTCTCGCTTTGCTTGGTGCGCTCGGCGGGCGGTTTTTCGTGCGCTGGTAGCAGGATACTCACGCCTACACCCCGTGAATACCGATCCTTAATCATGCCGGCAATTGTTTGCCGGTTTTCCATGTCGCCTATGCCCTTGGCGCAACCTTTCCTTAAAATCGATCCTTCAGGGTTTTAACGGGAAAAAGCGATTGCCCACGGGGGTGGCACGAATCGTGACATTGCGAGGTATCATCAGGCCGGGACGGCACAAGCATGCAGCTCTCACGCTGCTTGTGGCCGGTCTGGCCGTAGTGGCCGCCTCGCTTGTACTGTCAAGGCTGGACCTTGGCGCGCAAGCCCTCAGACTTTGCCTCCAAATATCGGTCGCGGTGACGGTCTGCGCGCTTTTCGCGGCCTATCTGTTCATCGGTCGAATCTCGGAGGATCGACGGCAGATCACGGATAGCGAGCAGCGGTTCCGCCGGGCCATGGAGGACTCGGCGATCGGCATCGCTATCGTCGGTCTCGACGGGCGTATTCTCCAGACCAATCCGGCCTTTGCCGCCATGCTTGGCTACAGCCGCGACGAGATCGAGGCACTGACCTTCTTCCAGCTCACGCATCCCGACGATGTGCAGATCGGCAGCGAAACGATGGCCGGCCTGAAGGCGGGCACCGTCGATGCCTTCCACTTCGAGAAGCGTTATCTCAAGAAGGACGGCACACCCGTCTGGGCTCATCTTGCCGGCTCGGTTATTCGCGACGAGAAAAGCGGCCGGCCACTCTATCTCGTCTCGCAGATCGAGGACATCGACGCGCGCAAACAGGCCGAGGCGCGCATCACAGAGGCCGAAACGCGCTGGAACTTCGCGCTGGCCGGCGCCGGTCAAGGTGTCTGGGATTTCGACATGCGCAAGGGGGGCACCACCTATTCCTCCACCTGGGTCAAGATGCTGGGCTACGGGGATGGCGAGCTCGATGGCGACCCCGATCGCTGGCTGACGATGATCCATCCAGACGATCGCGCCACGGTCGCGGAGGCCGATCGCGCCCATCTCGCCGGCGAGACGGAATTTTTCGAAGCCGAGTTCCGCATGCGCCACAAGGACGGCCGCTGGATCTGGATCCTCGACCGCGGCAAGGCCATCGAGCGCGATGCGGACGGACACCTGGTCAGAGCGATCGGCAGCTTGATGGACATCACCCGGCGAAAGCAGGCCGAAGAACGGCTCATCGTCTCGGCGGCGATGCTGGCCGACGAGAAGGAGCGGCTGAGGGTGACGCTGCAATCGATCGGGGATGCCGTCATCTGCACCGATGCCGCGAACCGCGTCACTTTCATGAACCCGGTGGCCGAAAAGTTGACCGGCGTTTCCAGTGACGATGCGCTGGGCAAGACGCTGAGCCATGTCTACTGGGCAGTCGACGAGGAGACCGGCCACAGGATCGGGATGACGCGGCCGGTGACAGGCGAAGAGGCGCGCTCCGACCAGAACAGCCGCGCGGTCCTCATCCGCCGCGACGACACGCGCTGCAGCATCCGCCAGGTCGTGTCGCCGATCCTCAACGAACGCAACGAATTCTGCGGTCTGGTGATCGTCTTCCAGGACTTCACCGATGCGCGTGCCCTGCAGCGACAGCTTGCCCATGCCGCCGCGCACGACGCACTGACGGGCCTTGCCAACCGCTCGAGCTTCATCCGCGCCATGGAGGGGATGGTCGATCAGGCGCGCAAGGACGGCACGACGACAGGGGGCCGCCATCAGTTCATGTTCATCGACCTCGACCATTTCAAGCTGGTCAACGACACGGGAGGTCACGCTGCCGGAGACGCCCTGCTGAAGCGGGTCGCTGACGCCGTGCGCGGCGTGCTTGGTCCTGAAGACATCGTCGCGCGCCTGGGTGGCGACGAATTCGCCGTGATCCTGAAATCGGCTTCCACCACCGACGCGAGGATCGCGGCGCGTTCCATCATCGATGCGATAGCGGGCCTGAACTTCACCTGGGATGGCCGGCCGCACGGGATCGGCGCCAGCATCGGGTTGACCGCGATCTGCGCCAATTGCGGCGAAGTCGACGAGATCATCGCAAGGGCCGACGCCGCTTGCTATGCAGCCAAGGCCGCCGGCCGGGGATGCGTTTCGGTGGCGCCGGACGGCAAGGTCAGCGACGATGACAGGTCAGAACCGCCCAAGCCACTCGCCGCGGCCTCGTGAGCGGCAATCACGTCAGCGCGTCGGAACGGGATGCTCGCCGCGATAATCGTAGAAGCCGCGCCCGGTCTTGCGGCCGAGCCAGCCGGCCTCGACATATTTGACCAGCAGCGGGCAAGGCCGGTACTTCGAATCCGACAGGCCGTCATGCAGCACCTGCATGATCGACAGGCAGGTATCCAGGCCGATGAAATCGGCAAGCTGCAGCGGTCCCATCGGATGGTTGGCGCCGAGCCGCATGGCGGTGTCGATGGCATCGACCGAGCCGACGCCCTCATAGAGTGTGTAGATCGCTTCGTTGATCATCGGCAGAAGGATGCGGTTGACGATGAAGGCCGGGAAATCTTCCGAGACGGTGATCGTCTTGTCGAGCTGCTTCACATAGGTCTTGGCCGCCTCGAAGGTCTGGTCCTCGGTGGCGATGCCGCGCACCAGTTCGACCAGCTTCATCAGCGGTACCGGGTTCATGAAATGTATGCCGATGAACCGCTCCGGTCGGTCGGTCTGGGCAGCTAGCCGTGTGATCGAAATCGACGAGGTGTTGGTCGCCAGGATCGCTTCGGGATTGAGCTGCGGACAGAGCTGCGCATAGATCTTGCGCTTGACGGTTTCGTCCTCGGTCGCCGCTTCGATCACCAGATCGGCGCCGGCGAGATCGGCCATCGTCGGTGCCGACGCGATGCGTGCCATGGCCTGATTGCGCAGCTTCTCGTCGAGCTTGCCGGACCCCACCTGACGGGCCATGTTGCCGCTGATTGTGGCAATGCCCTTCTCGATGCGGTCGGGCGATATATCGTAGATCAGCACCTTATAGCCCGAAAGCGCGGAGACGTGGGCGATGCCGCCGCCCATCTGGCCCGCACCAATGATGCCGATCGTCTCGATCTTGCTCATTACCCGATCCCGTCCGGAGCGTTTTTCGCTGGATCGCGAACCGCCCCATCTCTTTGTTTTCCCGCAATTCCCGGCGCAAAACCCCTGCGCACTGCTGCTGGAATTGCTCTCAGCCTTTGTGGCCTGCTTATTGTGCGGTGCAAACTAAAAGGGTGGGGCGACTTCGTCTACCCCACCCCTCACAATTTAATACGGTTGCGCGGAAGCGTCAAAGCGCCTTCTGCAACTCCGGCAGGATGACGAAGAGGTCGCCGACGAGGCCGTAGTCGGCGACCTGGAAGATCGGCGCTTCCTCGTCCTTGTTGATGGCGACGATGACCTTGGAATCCTTCATGCCGGCAAGGTGCTGGATGGCGCCGGAGATGCCGACCGCGATGTAGAGATCGGGGGCGACGACCTTGCCGGTCTGGCCGACCTGCCAGTCGTTCGGCGCGTAGCCGGCATCGACGGCGGCGCGGGAGGCGCCGACGGCGGCACCGAGCTTGTCGGCGACCGGCAGGATGACTTCCTGGAATTTCTCCGAGGAACCGAGCGCGCGGCCGCCCGAGATGATGATCTTGGCCGAGGTCAACTCCGGACGGTCGGTCTCCGACAGCTTGTTCTCGACGAAGGTGGACAGGCCGGGATTGGCTGCCGCATTGACCGTCTCGACCGAAGCCGAGCCACCGTCGGGCGCGGCCTGGAAGGAGGCGGTGCGCACGGTGATGACCTTCTTGGCGTCGCTCGACTGCACCGTCTGGATGGCGTTGCCGGCATAGATCGGCCGCTTGAAGGTATCGGGCGAGACCACTTCGATGATCTCGGAGACCTGCGCGACATCGAGCAGGGCCGCCACGCGCGGCGCGATGTTCTTGCCGGCCGACGTCGCCGGCGCGATGACCGTGTCGTAGGCGCCAGCCAGCGAGACGACCAGTGCCGCCGTCGGCTCGGCCAGGCGCTCGGCGAGTTCGTCGGCTTCGGCGAGCAGCACCTTGGTGACGCCCTTCAGTTTGGCGGCTGCGTCGGCGGCAGCCTTGGCGCCTTTGCCGGCCACCAGCACATGCACGTCCGAGCCGATCTGCAGGGCAGCCGAAAGCGCCTTGGCGGTCTGGTCGGAAAGGGTAGCGTTGTCGTGTTCGGCGATGAGGAGAATTGCCATGTTGTCTGTTCCTTCCGATCTCAGAGCACGCCGGCTTCGTTCTTGAGCTTGTCAACCAGTTCGGCGACGCTCTTGACCTTGACACCCGCCTTGCGGCCGCTCGGCTCCTCGGTCTTGATCACCTTGAGGCGTGGCTTGACGTCGGCGCCGTAATCGGCCGGGCTCTTCTCGTCGAGCGGCTTCTTCTTGGCCTTCATGATGTTGGGCAGGGAAGCATAGCGCGGCTGGTTGAGGCGAAGGTCGGCGGTGACGATTATCGGCATCTTCAACTCCACCGTCTGCAGTCCGCCGTCAACTTCGCGCGTCACCTTGGCCTTGTCGCCGTCGATGATGACCTTGGAAGCGAAGGTGCCCTGGGCCCAGCCGAGCAGGGCGGCCAGCATCTGGCCGGTCTGGTTGGAATCGTCGTCGATCGCCTGCTTGCCGAGAATGACAAGGCCTGGCTGTTCCGCATCGACGACGCCCTTCAGCACCTTGGCGACGCCCAGCGGCTCGGTCTGTTCGTCGGTCTTGACCAGGATGGCGCGGTCGGCGCCCATGGCGAGCGCGGTGCGCAAGGTTTCCTGCGCCTGCTGCGGACCGATCGACACGACGATGATCTCTTCGGCCTTGCCGGCTTCCTTGATCCGGATCGCCTCTTCCACCGCGATCTCGTCGAACGGGTTCATCGCCATCTTGACGTTGGCCAGTTCCACCGCCGAACCATCAGCCTTCACGCGCACCTTGACGTTCGCGTCCACAACCCGCTTCACGGGCACAAGGATCTTCATTTGCCTGTCACCTCTTCACGCTAGTTGGGCGCGCTATAGCAGCCTGCGCCCCTTCTGAGTTGTCGAAAGCCGACATTCCTGACTGAATTCCGGCCAGACGGAATTCTGGCCGGATGGAAATTCTGGTCTTTGCCCGCCCTGGCTGCTCCTTAAACGCCTTGGGCCGCGGCGGAGACGTTTCCGTAATTGTGGCAACCCCTGCCGTCAATACGCTGAAAGCCGCTCAAATCGGTTCAGTTTGGGCCAGAAGGATTTCCACGTCCCCAGCGCGTCGTGGTGGTGGCCGTTTGGGGCGCCGCTGGTTCGCCGACCACCGGCGGCTGTTCAGGGCTCGGTACCACGGCATCCTCGTCGGCGGGTGCGAACAGCGGCACGCCGCGGCTGCGCAGGACCAGCACCAGAACCGCGCCGGCAATGATGCCGCCGATGTGGCAGGCCCAGGATATCTGATCCTCGCCGCCGGCCGCGAACATCACGATCTGGAACAGCACCCACAGGATGAGCGGAATAAAGGCTGGAATGCGCAAAGGGATGCGGGCGAAGGCAAGCACCCACACCTTCACCCTGGGATAGAGGATCAGGTAGGCGACGACCACGCCGGCGATGGCACCCGACGCGCCGATCAGCGGCGCCTGCGAATCCCAGGCGACCAGCCCCTGGAAGGCGGCTCCGGCGATGGCGCACAGCAGATAGAAGATCAGGTAGCGGATGTGGCCGAGCGCGTCCTCGACATTGTCGCCGAAAACCCAAAGGAACAGCATGTTGCCGCCGAGATGGAAAATATCGGCATGCAGGAAGGAATAGGTGAGATAGCTCAGGCTCTCGGGGATGATGACAAAGCGGGGGTCGAGTTCGGCCGTGTCGTGAACGACGGACGGGATGAAGCCGAGACCAAGCACGGCGGCATTGGTGAAGTTCTCGCCGCCGAGCGCCGTGGCGCAATAGATCACGGCGTTGGCGACAATCAGACCGATGGTCACATATTGCAGCCTGATGTGGCGCAGCCTGTTGGTGTCGTAAAGCGGGATGAACATCGGTCGCCGGCCCCTCCCGCCTCTGGTCCGTTCAGCGGTTCTTGCCGGGAACCCATAGCACGTCGGCATTTCCGTTGTCATTGACCGCCCGGGCGGCGACAAACAGGAAATCCGAGACGCGGTTGATGTATTTCAGCCCGTCGCGGTTGACGTGTTCGGCCGGGTCCTGAGCCAGGGCGACCATCAGCCGCTCGGCGCGCCGTGCCACCGTGCGGGCGAGATGAAGCGCCGCCGCTGCCGGCGTGCCGCCGTTCAGCACGAAGGATTTCAGCGGCTGGAGCTTCTTGTTGAGGACGTCGATATCGTGCTCGACACGGTCGGTCTGCGTGGCAACGATGCGCAGCGGCTCGTAGCCAAGCGGCTTGCCGTCATCAGGCACGGCGAGGTCGGCGCCGAGGTCGAAGAGATCGTTCTGGATGCGCGAGAGCATGGCGTCGATCGCCTGGTAGCTCTGTTCGGTATGCACGCGAGCCATGCCGATGCAGGCATTGGCTTCGTCGACCGTGCCGTAGGCGTCCACCCTGAGATCGGATTTCAGCCGCCGCTCACCAGTGCCAAGGCCCGTAGTGCCATCATCGCCGGTGCGGGTGTAGATCTTGTTGAGCTTGACCACATCGCCTCCCGAAAAGCCTCACTTGCGGGTGAAATACACGGCCAGCAGGATCAGCGCCAGCGCCACGGCCTGCAGCAGGACGCGGGCCTGCATCAGCTTGTTGGAGGTCACACCGGAGCCGCCGCGCATCATGTTGATGAGCCCCCTGATCAGCACGACCACCACGGCGGCCATGACCAGAATGGCAAGGATGTTGAAGGCAGTGGCCATTTTTGCGTTTCCAGTTCTTTGCTTGTTCAGGCGCGCTTGGCGAGCAGGCGGTGGAGCATCGAGGCCGGCAGGATGCGTTTAAGCATGGCGCCGATCCTGGCCGACATTGTTACCACATAGTGCGGGCGCGGGCGCCGCGACAGAAGTGCATGGCGGAGCACCTTGTGGACCACTTCAGGCCCGGGCTTCCGCGTCGATTGGCTGCCGCCGGCGCGCATGCGCTCCACTTGCGCGGCATAGTCGGCGCGATGCGCGGAATTCTCATGGTCGATATTCCTGAGGAACCAGGGCAGGCCATTGCTGGCGATCTTCGATTTCACCGGCCCCGGCTCGATCAGCGAGACATGGATGCCGCTGCCGGCCAGTTCCTGGCGCTGGCACAGCATCAGCGCCTCCAAGGCATGCTTGGAGGCCGAATAGGCGCCGCGGAAGCGCACCGGCACGAGACCGAGGATCGACGAGCAGTGGACGAGGCGGCCGTGGCCCTGGCGTCGCATCACCGGAACCAGGCGGCGGGTCAGGTCGTGCCAGCCGAAGAAATTGGCCTCGAACTGCTCCCTGAGCGCCGCAACGGGCAGATCCTCGACGGCGCCTGCCTGCGCGTAGGCGCCGTTGTTGAACAGCGCGTCGAGCCTGCCGCCGGTGCGGTCGAGCACCGCCGTCACCAGGGCGGCTATGGAGTCCGGTTCGCTATAATCGAGGTAAAAAGCCTCGATGCCGTCGGCTTCGAGGGCGGCGATGTCCTCCGGCTTGCGCGCCGTCGCGAACACCCGCCAGCCCTCAGCCTTCAATGCACGGGTGCAATAGGCGCCTATGCCGGAAGACGCGCCGGTGACGATGATGGTGCGCAACTCTGCAGCTGGAGAATTCGGGGTTTGACGAAGGGTTGCCATTTGCCGCATTCATTTCCCATATTCGCGGCGTCGAGACAATCGAGGGGAGCGCGCGTCCTTGCTGCGGAACATTGTCGCCCTGCGCCGCGTGCTCTACGACGCGCTCGGCCACTTCAACACCGATGACGGCTGGGCGATGGCCAGCCATCTGGCGATCACCTCGCTGATGGCGCTGTTTCCATTCCTGATCTTCGCCACGACGCTGGGCAGCTTCCTTGGCGCCCAGGCCTTTGCCGACACAGCGGTGCACCTGGTCTTCGACACCTGGCCGGACCAGATCGCCAAGCCGATCGCACACGAGGTGCTGAACGTGCTGACCGTCAGGCGCAGCGATCTGTTGACCTATGGTGTGCTGCTTGCCGCCTACTTTGCCTCCAACGGCATCGAGGCGCTGCGCACCTCGCTCAACCGCGCCTATCGGGTCACGGAAACGCGCGGCATCATCTATCGCCGGGTGCAAAGCATCTTTTTCGTGCTGATCGCGACCGCCGGGTTCCTGGCGATAAGCGTGCTGCTGGTGTTCGCTCCCCTGCTGGCGCGGCTGGCGGAAGCCCATTTCGAATGGATCAAACCCTATACGGGCACGATCACGCTGTGGCGGTACGTCATCGCCTCAACCGTCATCATCGGCGGACTGTTTGCCGTCCATTACTGGCTACCGGCCGGCAAGCGCCGTTTCGTCTCGCTGATTCCGGGCATCATCTTCACACTGGCCGCATGGCTTATCGGCTCGACCATGTTCGCCACCTATCTCGACCATTTCTCGTCCTATGTGACGACCTATGCCGGTCTCGCCTCGATCATGATCGCGGTGGTCTTCCTCTACATCGTCTCGGCGATCTTCATCCTCGGCGGCGAGCTCAACGCCGCGATCAGCCGTTATCTAGAGGCGCGTGCCCGGGTCGGCTGAAGTTTGCCTGTTCGGGCGGTTGCCAGGCCCACGCCGAAAGTGGTGATGGCCATGCCGACGATCTGCAGCGCGTTGAGCTGCTCGTTGAACAAGGCCCAGGCGATGACGGCCGTCACCGCCGGCACCAGGTAGAACAACGAGGCCACTTTCGACATCTCGCCGTCGCGGATCATCACCATCAGGAGAAAGATGGCGCCGAGCGACAGCACCAGCAGCAGCCAGGCCATGGCGAAGACCAATTCGCCATTGATGACGACGGTTTGGGTTTCGAAGGCAAGCGAAGCCAGGATCATCAGCGAAGCGCCGCCGACATATTGCCACATGGTGGCCGCCACGAGGTCGCCGCCGGACGCAAAACGCTTTTGCCAGATCGTGCCGGCGCTCATGCCGAGCACCGAGACCAGCGAGGCGGCCAGCGTCGCCGTCGTCACGCCGCCACCGAGCGCCCCGAGTTTCGGCCACAGCACGATGACGATGCCGACCAGCCCGATAGCGAGGCCAAGCCAGTGGCGCGGCAGGATGGCCTCGCCCAGAACCTTGCCGGCAAGCACTGCGGTGATCAGCGGCTGCAGGCCGACGATCAGGGCCGAAAAGCCGGCCGGCATGCCTCGATGGATGGCCCAGAAGACGGCGCCGAGATAGATGCCATGCATCAGCACGCCGGCGCCGGTGGCATGCAGCGCCTCCTCGCGGGTGGCTCGTTTCGAGCCCAGCACCAGCATCAGCACGGCCAGCAGGATGGCGGCGAGCACGAAACGCGCGGCGAGGAAGGTGAACGGCTCCGCCCATGGCATGGCGTAACGCGCGCCGATGAAGCCGGTCGCCCACAGGACAACGAAGGTGGCGGGGATGAACCGCTTGATGCTGGACATTTTCCGGGATCGCCGCGCTGGTGAGAATTAACCGTGAGGATGCTCTAGTCCTGTTCAACCCCGGGCGCAAAACGAAACGATTGATCCATGCGTCAAGGGGGTTGAACGGGTGGCGTGTCCGGAGAGCGTTTCTCCTGATATAATGCTGGTCAAAGCCCTACCATCCTTCTGATTTCTTCCGGCGAAGCGCCTGCGTCGCGCAAGGCGGCAAGGCCGGTATCCCTCAGGCTCTTCGACAGTTTTCGCCCATCCGGCCCGAGGATCAGCCGATGATGGAAATAGGCGGGTGGCTGCAATCCCAGAATCTCCTGCAGCAGGCGCTGCACCCCGGTCGCGGAAAACAGGTCCTGTCCGCGCACGACATGGCTGACGCCTTGCAGGGCATCGTCGATGACTACGGCGAGGTGGTAGCTGGTCGGGATGTCGCGGCGCGCCACGATAACGTCGCCCCAATCCTGCGGACGCGCCTCGACGGAGCGCGTCGTGGACAGCGTCCCGTCGCTGAATTCGGCCCATGAGAGGTCCCTGCCGGCACGCGCCATGGCGGCGCCGACGTCCAGCCGCCAGGCGAAGGGCGCATTCTCGGCAATCCGCCGGTTGCGTTCCTTCATCGAAAGCGCCTTGTCGGCCGGGGGATAGAGCGGCACACCGTCGGGATCGCGCGGCCAGTCGCGCCCGCGCTTTTCGCCGTCGGCGATGAAGGCACGTATCTCGCCGCGGCTCATGAAGGCGGGATAGACGAGTTCCTCGCGGATCAGGCGCTCGAGCACCGTTCCATATTCTGCAAAATGCTCGGACTGGCGGCGCACGGGCTTTTCCCAGTCGAGGCCCAGCCATTTCAGATCGGCGATCATGCCCGCCTCGAACTCTGGCGCGCAGCGCGTGGTGTCGATATCCTCGATGCGCAGCAGCAAGCGGCCGCCACTGGTATTTGCGAGCTTCTGGTTGAGCAGCGCCGAATAGGCGTGGCCCAGATGCAGTTCGCCGTTGGGGCTGGGCGCGAAGCGGAATGTCAGGAGCGTCATGTCTCGAGCGGCAATCGGGTTGTGCTGTGGTTTTGGCGGTTGCTACCTTGCTGCACATCTTCGGACAAGGATACCATGCAGCGCATCGCGACACTGGACGACGTTGAGCGGGGGCTGGACGCGCTTTGCCTCATCGACCCGCGCCTGGGGAAAGTGCGCGGCATGGCCGGCGAGGTGCCGCTCAGGCTTTCGGAGCCGGGCTTCAGGAGCCTGGCCTCGATCATCGTCTCGCAGCAGGTGTCGCGGGCGAGCGCCGATGCGATCTTCGGCCGGCTGACGAAACTCGTCGATCCGCTGACGCCGCGGGCGATCCTTGCCGCCGGCGAGGACATGTTTCGCGAGGCCGGCCTGTCGCGGCCCAAGCAGCGCGGCCTGATCGCGGTCGCCCAGGCCGTGGCCGATGGGCTCGATCTGCATCACCTCTGTTCGCTCGATGCCATGGAGGCGATCGCCAGGATGACGGCGGTGCCCGGTATCGGTACGTGGACGGCGGAAGTGTATCTGTTGTTTGCGGCCGGGCATCCCGACATTTTCCCGGCGCGCGACGTCGCCCTGCAGAGCGCTGTCGGCCATGCGCTCGGCATCGACCCTCGTCCAGCGGAGAAAACACTGATCGCGCTGGCCGAATCATGGAGCCCGTGGCGAGGTGTCGCATCGCGGCTTTTCTGGTCCTATTATCGCGAAACCAGGGGCCGGGACGCCGCGCCGCCGGCCTGAATCCGCAAGAAAGCCTAAAAATCATGTGTTTTTGGCGCTTCGTGCCAGCGACAATCCGCTTCACATCCCTGTCATGTCAGGCTTACAGTATCCACGCCGAACGGTTCTAGAACTAGGAGGTCAACAAGGTGACGGTTGCCGTATCTCCGGATGGGCTTCCAGCGCTGGTGCTGAATGCGGATTACCGTCCGCTCAGCTATTACCCCTTGTCGCTCTGGTCCTGGCAGGACGCCATCAAGGCGGTGTTCCTCGACAGGGTGAACATCGTGGCCGAATACGAGCACGCCGTATCCTCGCCGACCTTCTCGATGAAGCTGCCGAGCGTGGTTAGCCTGAAGGCCTATGTGAAGCCGTCCAGGCATCCGGCCTTCACCCGTTTCAACGTCTTCCTGCGCGACCGTTTCCAGTGCCAGTATTGCGGTACCCCCGAGGACCTGACCTTCGACCATGTCATCCCGCGTCACCGTGGCGGCGCCACGACATGGGAGAATGTCGTGGCCGCCTGTTCGCCCTGCAATCTGAGGAAGGGCGGCATGATGCCGGCTCACGCCAAGATGTGGCCGCTGCAGAAGCCGTTTCAGCCGACGGTGCATGATCTGCACAATAACGGCCGCCTGTTCCCGCCCAACCATCTGCATGAAAGCTGGATGGATTATCTCTACTGGGATGTCGAACTGGAGCCTTGAGTTCGACGCGATCGGTCAGCCACGCAAATTGTCGATCCCGGCGCTGCCCCTCATCCGGCTGCCGCCACCTTCTCCCCGTATAGTGACGGGGAGAAGGGAGATGTCCGCGACGCCGGCACCCGTTCTGCAGCGTCGATGATTGGCGAAACCATTGATCACGGCATCTTTCTCCCCGTCACTATACGGGGAGAAATGTCCGGCAGGACAATGAGGGGCGGCGCCGACTTCTCAAACCAGCCATGCAGGGCAGCGCGAGTTTTGCTTCGTGCCGACTGACGCGTCAATCGCGGGCCAGCGCGCCACGGAAGGCGACGGCGGCGAGGATAAGGCTGGCAATGGCGTTCCAGCCGGCCAGCGACAGGCCGAGAATGCGCAAGGCGGCCTTGTCGCAGGAGGGCGGCACGAATTTGTCGAGCGCGTCGAGGACGCCCTTGCCACCGGTGTCGACCGGTCCGGCGCCCGCCGTGCAATCGGCAGGACCCTGCCACCAGGCCCATTCGACGCCGGAGTGATAGACGCCGAGATAGAGCCCGTACAGCATCAGGAGGCCGCCAATGGCCAACAGGCCGCGCGTCAGCCATGCGGGTGCGCGCAGCATCGACGCTATCGCCGCCAGCACCATCAACGGCACGCCGATGTAATACGGCGTGCGCTGTTCCAGGCAGAGGTGGCAGGGGATGTAGCCGCCAATGTGCTGGAAGCCGAGCGCCGAGCCAACGGTCGCGGCCATCGCGACGGCGAGAAACAGGGCCGCGCGTGTCCGCTGGTGGCCGGTATCGGCATTCATGGTCGCTGTCATGGCGTCTTTCGTCCGTTGTGTTCGCCGTCCGCAAAGTCTGCTCGCCGCGCTGCCAAAACCGTTGCGCGGTTTTAAGCATCAAACCTCAGAGGGCGTATTTGATCAGGATATAGAGCAAAATCAGGGCGACCGCGGCGGCGCCGACGATCAGGCCCAGGCGCTTTTCGATGAATTCGCGGATTGGCTCGCCATAGCGGCGCAAAAGCCACGCCAGCAGCAGGAAGCGGGCGCCGCGCGCGATGATGGCCGAGACGATGAAGACAACAAGGTTGATGTGGAGCGCGCCGGCCAGAATAGTGACCACCTTGATCGGCGGCAGGTGCGCAACGCCGGATGTGACGAGCAGCACCAGCATTAGCCCGGTGCCGGAAGACTGCCACTTCTCGAACGTGGCAAGGCCGCCGAAGTGCTCCAGGATCGGCCGTGCTATTGTGTCGTAGGCATAGTAGCCGATCAGCCAGCCGGCGATGCCGCCCAGCACGGACGCAACGGTGGCGGTCAGCGCGTAGCGATAGGCGCGTTCGGGGCGCGCCAGCGCCATGGGCAGGAACAGAACGTCTGCCGGTATGAAGAACACCGAGCTCTCGACGAAAGCGATGAAGGCCAGCCACCATTCGGCGGATTTGCGCGCCGCCAGCGACAGGGTCCAGTCATACAGTCCGCGAAGCATCGGCTCTCCTATGGAACGGCCCGTCTGTCTAGAAAGGTTTTTCGCGCTGCACAATGGCTGCGGTCTTACAAATTGGAAAGGTGCCGTCTGGTCGCGGCAGAGGCTGGTTTGGAAATTGGCCTGTTGACGAACAGGCCTCCGACCGTATAGTCCGCGCCCATCCAGGCCGCGCGGCCTGAGCCCCTATGGCGGAATTGGTAGACGCGCTCGACTCAAAATCGAGTTCCGCAAGGAGTGCTGGTTCGATCCCGGCTAGGGGCACCATCCTTCAAAATCAGAGCAAAGCTTAGCCATGTTGGGGCAGCTATCGCGGGAGGCGCTCAGGCCATGCTTGCCGTCGCCACTTAGCCACGGAACGAGAAGGCGGCATAGAAGAAGCTCGACATCCGAGAACCCGGCCTCGCAAAGCAGATCCTCTTCGGCGCCGGAAAGCAGCGGCAAACGGCCGGCCATTTCTGCCCAGGCCGCGGCCTTTCCCCGATCGACGCCGGCGCGGTCGGCGAAGGCGGACGAACGCGCCAACCAGCGCTTCGCCGTTCCGTTCGGCACGCTGTGATGGGCGACAACAAGGCGCGCGCCGGTTTCAGCCGCTCGCTTCTGTCGAGAAAGTGCAGCGTAAGCAGACATGTCGCGCCTGCTGCACTTTTCATCAGACGTGTGTATAAGACACATATTACTGAGTGAGAGCGCAGGTCGATCCTTGCAAAGTGCGACACTTGCTGTTGGTTATGGTCTAATCCTTCATCGTATCGACGAGCATTCGCATCAAGCGGACTAGATCGTCGAAGTCCTTGCGGTCCCAGTCGGCGAATTTCGCAACGGCTATTTGCTCCCGCGCCGCATCCAGCGCGTCCGTCGCCGCTTTTCCCTGCGGTGTGACAACGGCCTCGCGAACTCTCTTGTCAGCAGCGCTCAAGCGCCGCGTGACCAGTCCCAGCTCCTCCAGTCGTGACACCTGTCGACTGACGGTCGTGTAATCGCGACCGACGCGGCCAGCCAGATCGACAACGCCGATCGGGCCAAGTCTCTCGACAAGAACGAGCAGCGGGAAGAGGGCACGCTCGAGCGTGAGGCCCGCCTTGGTGAGCAATTCCACATCCCGCTCGGGTCGGTTCATGATGGTGACGATGTCAATCAGCGAGCGATGCAGCTCGGGCAACAACACTTTAATATGTGCGTTATGCACTTTCTTTATTGACACCGGCTTGGCTCCCTTTAATATGTGCATTATGCACATTGGAGCCGAAAATGGAAGAGCGAGCTGAAATTGACGTCCTGATCTGCGGCGCGGGAGCAGCCGGGCTGACGCTTGCAATCGACTTGGCGAGGCGAGGCGTGTTGTTCCGCATCGTTGAGCAGATGGAACGTCCCTTCGCCGGCTCGCGCGGCAAGGGCTTGCAGCCACGCACGCAGGAGGTGTTCGAGGATCTGGGCATAATCGACCGCATCATGGCAGCCGGCGGTGTCTATCCGCCGATGAGGGAGTATCGCAACGACGGCGGCTATGACGAAAAGGCAGTTTTCGAAGCGCCCGAACCCTCGCCCGACGTCCCCTATTTCATCGCGCTCATGATCCCGCAGTTCCTTACAGAGGGCGTGATGCGCGAGCGCCTCGCGGAGCTGGGCCATCGTGTCGAGTTCGGCACCGCATTGATCGACTTCGAGCAGGACGATGATGGCGTCGGCGCCCGCCTCAAGTCGTCTGGCGGCGAGGAGCGGGTCCATACGCGCTATCTGGTTGGTGCTGACGGTGGCCGCAGCTCGATCCGCAGTGCGCTCGGCATCGACTTTCCCGGTAAGACGCTGGGTGTCCGTGCTATCGTGGCGGATGCCCATCTGAGCGGACTCGACCGCGCTGCCTGGCACCAGTTCAATGACGGCGACATGGAGCGGCTCGTCATGATCTGCCCGCTCGCCGGCACGGACCTGTTCCAGCTGCAGGCGCCGATCCCGCTGGACGGCGAGCCTGACCTTTCCGCGGATGGATTGACGCGGATGATCGCCGAGCGGACTGGCCGTAGCGACATCGATGTTCAGTCGGTGGCCTGGGCATCCGCCTACGCGATGAACGCGCGTCTGGCTGACCGCTACCGGGTCGGACGGGTTTTGCTAGCCGGCGACGCCGCGCATATCCATCCGCCAACGGGCGGACAGGGCCTCAACACCAGCGTTCAGGACGCCTACAATCTCGGTTGGAAATTGGCCGCAGTCTTGGCCGGCGCCCCCGCAACGCTGCTAGACACCTATGAGGAGGAGCGACGCGCCGTTGCGGCGGATGTCCTGGGGCTTTCGACCCAGTTGCTCGACCGTCAGCGCGAACAAGGCGGCATGCGGCGCGGCCGCGACACACATCAGCTCGACATCGGCTATCCCCACTCATCACTTTCTCACGACGGAGGTGGTCGGACGATTGGCCGGCGGGCCGGTGAGCGCATGCCGGACGCGACCCTAACTGGCGCCGCTGGACAGCCCCGCCGTCTGTTCGACGTGGTGACCGGCACGCACTGGACTCTGCTTCTATCGAGCCCTGACTACTGGCCGATCGTGGCTGCGCGCGCGGGCCTGCGAGTGGTCACGGTGGGCGAAGGCGCGGAACTGCGCGACCCCTCCAATCAGCTCAGCTTGGCCGAGGGCGGCTGCCTGCTCATCCGGCCGGACGGCTACGTCGGCGCCACTTTCGATGCCGCGAGTTCCACCCTGGTCGGTGACTATCTGGCGAAGGTACTTCCTTCCGAGAACGCCTGCTCTCAGTCAAACGGGAGGGTCGACGTTGCACCAACATGACGGACTTGCGAGATCAGGACGGCCTGCGGAGGCCGTCCCCGGACACGACAGCCGCTGGAACGCATGTCGGCCGTTCGACTGTCCTAGGCCCGCCATGCCAGAGGACATTTCTGAATGGGATTGCAAGGCCGACCAGCAGCGCGACCCACCGGGCAGGTTGTCGCCAATCTACGGTTTTGCATCACCCACCCCAGCGCAGGTCTAGCGCCGTCTGAGCAAACTCTTCATCCGGTTGCGCAGCAGGCGCGCCATGTTGCGGGTTTCGCGGTAGAGATGCAGCTGCGAGGCGGCCTGGCGGGCGAGACGGTCGGCGTCCCTTGTCAACCCGATCACCAATGTGCCGACCGGCTTGCGCTCGCTCCACAGCCGGCTCATCACCGGGTGGTCGGGCACGGCGCAGGAATCGGTCATCATGATGTTGGGATCGTCGAGATGCTGCCTGGTGACCTCGATCATCAGCAGCGTGCCCGGCGAATAGGCGGCCAGCGTCTCGTCATAGGCCGTCTTCCAGGTGTAGGCGACGCCGGCCTCGACGAAGACGATCAGGCAAGCGATGGTGCGGCCGTCGAGCGTCAGCGAATGGATGCGGCACATGTCCTGTTCGGCGAGCCGGTGCACCGCCTCGCGGGCGAAGGCGGCGCGGAAGCGGTCGATCGCCATGGCGGTGCGCTCGCGGCCTTTCCAGCCGGACGCCTCCAGCGTCAGGAAGTGCTCGATGGCGTGGCGGATTTCCTCGGGGCCGCGTGCCACGACATGTTCGAGCTTGCCGAGATCGCCGAGGCGCCGCTTCAGGCGGCGGAATTCGCGATAGTGGTGCGCGCGCAGCGAAGCCTTGAGATAATCGTCGCCGTCGAGTTCGCTCTCCAGCACCGGGCGTGAAGTCTGGCCCGTGGTGACCAGCGCCAGGCCACGCGTCTCGGCCACGGTGGCGACCAGGCTCGACACCGGACCGTCGAGCCTGATGTCGGGCAGGACCAGGACTTTCGGCAGCTTGAGATGCGGGCGCGACAGCATCGAGAAGAAGTCCTCGACCACGCCGACCGGATCGTCACGGTCGATCAGTGGCGTGCCGAGCGGGCCGAATGGGCTCGACCATGTGCGCATGACCGGCACGCCGAGCGGCACCACCGGCCGTTCCACCGAGATCGGCACCAGCAGGCGCAGCCGGTTGCGGTATTCATCGCCGTCGCGGATCACGGCAAGGCGCACCTCGCGATCTTCCAGCCGGGGCATGGCCGGCGCCAGGAAACGCGGGTTGAAGAAGACGTTCGGCTCGATCGTGCGGGCGCAGAGATAGTCCAGTTCCTCGACCAGGTCGAAGCCGGCCGACGCCGGGTAGATGGCGAGTTTGCGCTCGGGCCGGTTGTTGGCGAGGATCTCGATATGGGCGGGATCGGCGTCGCGCGCCAGCCCGGCAAGGCCGGACACCATGGCGCCGGCGGGACCGCCGCTGGTTTCCTCGAGCAGAGGGATGGCGGCCATCAGGCGGCTCCTTTGGCTGGCACGAAGATCGCCATGACGATGCCGAGCTTGCGCCAGACCGTGAAGGATAGCGCGCCGGCCTCGAAGATCATGGCAAAGGCGGTGGCCATGGCCGCGCCCCAAAGGCCGAAAAGCGGGATCAGCACCACGTTGAGCCCGATGTTGAAGGCCAGTGTCATGGCATAGACGGCGGCGCAGACATTCTGGTTGCCGCTCATGGTGAGCAGGCTTTCGCAGGGACCAACGGCGGCGCGCGCCACGACGCCGAAGACGAGCAGGAACAGAAGCGGATAGCCCGACGTGAATTCGGGGCCGAACAGCACCAGCATCGGCTCGCCCAGCGCCAGCACCAGAAACGCCATCAGCAGCGAGGGCCAGAAGGTCCATGATACCGTCTCGCGGGCGAAGGCGGCAAGCTTTTGCGGCTCGCCATGGGTGAACTGCGCGTAGCGCTGGGCGACGCCGGCCTTGACCGCGAAATAGACGAAATGCACCAGCGCCAGCGTCTTGACCGTGGCGAAATAGACGGCGACGTCATTGGGATCCATATAGGCGCCGACCATCAGCACATCGGCGTTGGTGAGCAGGAAGAAGAAGCTCTCGACCAGGAAGATCGGCAGCGAGACGACGAACCATTGCGCGAAATGCACTTTCATCGGGCCGGCCGGAATTTGCCTTTCCATGCGCTGGGTGACCCCGATGAGCTGGGTCAGCGTGGTGGTGTAGGTAGCGGCGATCGAAGCGAAGATCGCCGTCCGCGCGTCGGCGGCGTAGCCCGCCCAAAGCATCAGCGCCATGAACAGCAGGATCAGCACCGGCCGGATCAGGTAGGTCGGCGACAGCGCGAACAACGCCCATGAATTGGCGCGCGCCAGCCCTTGCAGCAAATCCGACAGCGCGATCATCGGCAAGCAGATGACCCCGAGGATGAACGGTATCACGTAGTAGTTTTCGATCCAGGGCGCGGCCAGCCAGACGCCGAGGGCGCCGAGCCCGGCGATGACCGTCGAGGCGATCAGCACGAACAGGCGGCTCGCAACGACGATGCCGCGCAATTCATCCATCAGGCCGCGCTCGCGGTATTCGGGGATGAAGCGGATGACCGATGTGTGGAAGCCGAGGCAGGCGAGGTTGCCGACGATGACCATCGTCACCCAGACCAGCACGAAGATGCCGTATTCGAAGGAACCCATCCAACGCGCCATCAGTACCTGGCTGATGAAGGCGATGACGGCACTGACGATGCGGATGGAGAAGGCGATGACCGACATGCGGCCGGCCTCGCCGCGTTCGTCGGCGGTGAACAGCACGGCGTCCAGACGGCCAAGCAAAGGCTCCACGCGCAGCGCCAAACGCTGCGGCAAGAACCGCCCGGCAGTCGTGGCCGCGGAAAAGCGCACCCCGATTTCTCTCCGTTTTCCGCCTCTTTTCAGGCTTTGGTGTAGCGAAGACACCTTAAGAAAGCGTGGGTGGGAGGGCGTGCGTAGTAGCCGACGGTCGAGCGACGACGAACGGGTGAGGGTGCCGCAAAGGCGACACAGGCGCAGCGCCGTTTGTCAATCAGTCAGGTCTACCGGCGTCACGTCTCGCCGCGCCTTGCAACATGGTCGATCGCGCAACGGCTGATACCGATGTCCTTCAGCATGAAACCGGGCATGGCCTCCAAGCGACGCCGGCCATGCCGCAGGTGCCATCCGTGTGCAAGCCAAGCGATAACGGCCATCAGGCGCGAAGGCCGGGTGCGCGGCCTCGCCAGGACGACATCGATTTCGGGCATGATTTCTCCTCGCGATGCGCGCGAAAGGCCTGCCGGGACTGGACCGGCAGGCCGGGTGCCCTCAGTCGGCCTTTTTCATGGCGTCGCACGAGACGTTCGGGTTCATGTCGGCGAAGGCGCCGGTCGGGTTTTGCTTCCAGGCCCAGACATGAAGTTCGTAGAAAGGGCCGAGGCCATAGCGGTTGGGAGCGCTGTTGAAGTTGAACAACTGGCCTCCGAGCGAGGCCGGACCCTTCGCGGTGATGTATTCGACGGCCACCAGCTTCAGCGTGCCATCGGACATCGGCTCGTACATCACGGCCTCCGGCTTGGCGAGGTCGATCGCATCGTCCTTCAGATAGGCGCCATTGACGTAATGAATGCCCATGGCGCCGCCAGTGATGCCACTGGCGCAAGGAATCGGCGCATAGCCCTCGGCGGTGGCCGCCGCGACGTTCGCGAAGCGGCTGTTGGCCGCCCGCACCTCGTCGGCAAGCGGATTGCCCTTCCCCGCCGATGCGGCGGTGGAAGCGATCGACGTGATGAACAGCGCGGCAAGGCGCCAGAAATTGACGTTCATTTTGTTCTCCATTGATTGTTGATGATCCGCAGGCGCCCAGGCCGGCCAGCAAGGCCAGGCCTGGCTGCAGACGCCCGCGGTATGGGATTGGCAGTACGGGACGGGTTCGATCCTCGTCCATCCCGTCTAACCGGACCGCGGTCTCATTGGTGCCACCACCAGTATTCCCAGTAGTCCCGCCGCATCTCGTGCTCCGGCAGACCGACGTCCCGTCTCAAATAATCGTCTTGCGGAGGCAGGCGCCCGCGCCGGCCTCGCAATGGCAATAGCAGCGCGGAGACAATCCGCGATGCGAGACCGCGCCGGTGGGGTGCAGGGTCGAACGCCATGCCGGCGGCCGTTTCGGGAGGGAACAACAGGGAAAACCGCCCACTATCATTGCCCAGGACAATTTCACGCTCATGGCTCCATCCTTGCTCCATTGGATCAGCGATAAAAGTAGGGGTCCAGGACCCTCACCTCCGTGATCTTGTCCACCGGCAGGGAATTCTTCTGCGCCGTGCTGCGGATGGCCTCCGGCGAGGGGGCGTCGTAGATGCAGAAACTCTTGCTCTTGTCGGGCGAGACGAAGGACTGCACCCAGGTGACCCCCTTCTCGGCATTGCGCATGATGATGCCGCCAAGCGCCGTTGCGCCGATGTCGTTCATCGGCAGGTTGAGTCCGTCGGGGAATGTCCGTTCGATCAGATAGCGAGGCATGGAATGGCTTCCTTTTACGATTGATTCACGCTCGAAATGAGCGCGGTCGGAGAAAAACCATGGCCTTCGAAAGCGCGCATCGGAGCCTTTCCCCATATTTCGCGGGACGATTCCCTATGTTTTCGACGTTCGATCTTGGAGCCACACTGCGGATACCGAAGCGTGGGTATCCTGGGGGATGGGGCAGACGACGATACTCATGGGCCAGTAACGATGCTTCTGGAGCGGCAGGCGCAACTTGATCAGTTGGAGGAACTGCTCGCGGCGGCGGCGCGCGGTCGCGGCCGCGTGGCGGCATTGCTGGGCGAGGCCGGCGCCGGAAAGACGGCACTCGTCGAGGCGTTCGTAAGCGGTGTTGGGCAGCACGTTTCCATATTCCGCAGCGCCTGCGAGGATCTGTCGATCCCCGATCCGCTGGGACCCCTCTACGATCTGGCCCGGGACGCGCAGTGGGCATTGCCCCGCGCGATCGATGACCGGCAAGGCCAGCGGCTGCCGCTGTTTTCAGACGCTCTCGAGGTTTTCGAGGCGAGGTCTCGGCCGGGCCTGCTGGTCATCGAGGATATGCACTGGGCCGACGACGCGACCCTGGATTTCGTCCGTTTCCTGGGCCGACGCATCGCCAACACGCATATGCTGGTGCTGTTCACGGCACGCACCGACCGCAGCGAAGGGCAGATGCGCGCGCGTCGGGTGCTCGGTGAAATTCCGGCCGCCAACGTCCAGCGTATCGAAGTGCCGCTGCTTAGCGAAGCGGCGGTGTTGTCGCTTGCAGAAGCCGCCAACCGCGACGGCAGCGCAATCTATCGCGCCACCGCGGGCAACGCCTTCTTCGTCACCGAGTTGCTGGCTGCCGAAAGCGAGATGATCCCTCCGGCCAGCGTCCGCGACGCTGTGCTGGCGCGTGCCGAGCGCCTGTCGCCGGGCGGGCGTTCGATGCTCGACGCGGTCTCGGTGTTTCCACGCCGCGCCGATATCTGGGCGCTGCGCGGCCTCTGTGGTGTCGCCAGCGCGGGCCAGCTGGCGGAATGTGTCTCGAACGGCCTGCTCGACGATCTCGGCGATGGCTATGCCTTCCGCCACGAGATCGCCCGTCGTGCCGTCGAGATGGCGCTGACGCCAAGCCATCGGCGCGAATTCAACCAGCGCGCGCTTTCCGCATTGCAGGAAAACGTCGAGGTGGCTACCGCAAGACTTGTGCACCATGCGGTGGAGGCCCAGAATTTGGAAGCGGTGCGCGAGCTTGCCCCGCTCGCGGCGCGCGAGGCTTCCCGCGTCGGCGCGCATCGCGATGCGGCCGGCTATTACGAGGTCGCCCTGCGGCACGCCGACAGCCTGCCCATGGGCGACCGGGCGAGGCTTTACGAAGGCTATGCCTTTGAATGCCATCTGATCGGCCGCATCGATATGGCCATCGAGGCGCAGGGCCAGGCGCGGCGGTTGCAGCAGGCGTTGGGCGACACGCTCAGGGAGGGCGACAGCCTCAGATGCCTGTCGCGCTTCGCCTATCTGGTGGGTGACCGAGAACAGGCGGACCTGTTCGGGGCACAGGCGGTGGAATTGCTGGAACAGGCGCCGGCCAGTCCGGAGCTTGCCATGGCCTATTCCAATCTCTCGCAGCTGGCGATGCTGGCCGAGAAGCTCGACGAGACGCTGCTGCTCGGCTGCAAGGCAGTCGGTTTGGCCGAACGGTTGAACAAGCCGGAGATAGTCTGTCATGCGCTCAACAATCTTGGCTCCGCCGAGCAGTGGCTTGACCTGGCCAAGGGCCGTCTGCACCTCGCCCGCAGCCTTGACATCGCGCTCGGGCAGAATTTCCAGGAGCACGCCGCACGCGGCTTCACCAATTGCGCCTGCGCCGAAATGAATCAGCTCGACCTTGTCCGGGCGCAATCCTTTCTCGACCGGGGCATTGCCTATTGCGTCGAGAATGATCTCGCGACCTGGCGCGACTATATGCGGGGCGTGCAGGCGCAATTGCTTTTGCGACGCGGCCTTTGGGACGATGCGGCCGCGATGGCTCACGACGTCATCGACGATAGTGCGACCACGGCCCTGGTGCGCTACCCATCCTTGGTCGCGCTGGCGAAATTGCGCATAAGACGAGGCGATCCGGCCGCGCCCTTGCTGGACGAAATGAAGCGGTTCCTAGACAAGGGAATGGAGCTGCAGCGGCTGGTCCCCTACACGGCGTCGATGGCCGAACTGGCATGGCTCGGGCAAGGCGACACCGAAGAGGCACTTCGCCTGATCGATCTGGCCGAAAGCCTGTCGCCGACGAGGGCGATGTTCGCCGAGTTGGCCGTCTGGCGGCTGCTCTTGTCACCTGAAAGCGATCCTGGCGACACGACCGGCATGGCGGAGCCCTATCGCCTGCTGCTCACCGGCGACTGGCGTGGTGCCGCGATGCTGTGGGCCCGGCTGGGCGCTCCGTTCGAACGGGCGCTCGCCCTGTTGTACGGCGACGAGCCGGCGCTGCGCCTGGCCCTGGACATATTCGAAGGGCTCGGTGCCCGGCCGGTGGCCCAGCACGTCCGCGCCGTCATGCGGCAGAATGGCGTCCATAACATCGCCAGGGGACCGCGGCAGAGCACACGCGCCAATCACGCTGGCCTGACGCTTCGCCAAATGGAGGTTCTGCACCTGATCGAGCGCGGTTTCTCCAACAAGAGAATCGCCGAGCACCTAACCATCTCACCTAAGACCGTCGATCATCATGTCTCAGCGGTGCTGGGCAAGCTGGACGCCGTTTCGCGCGGCGAGGCAACCGCCGCGGCGCGCGATTCCGGGCTGATCTGACAATATGGGAGCCGCCCCCGGATTAGAAGTCCGGGGAACACCGATCCTGCAGGTCTTTACGCGAAAGTCCCGTGGCAGTGCTTGTATTTCTTGCCGGAGCCGCAGGGGCAGGCTTCGTTGCGGCCGACCTTGCCCCAGGTTGCGGGGTTGTTCGGGTCGCGATCCTCGGGAGCGACGATGGCGGCGCTTTCCTGGCGTACCAGAAGGGCCGTTTCGCCGCCTTCGAAATCATTCTCGCCGGTGGTGCCGTCAATATGCGTGCCGAACATGTCGGGCGCTTCAGGCGGCGGCGCTTCGGCGGCCTGGCGGACCAGTTCGACGCGCATCAGCTGCGCGGTGACGGCCTGGCGCAGATTGCCGAGCATCGCCTGGAACAGCTCGAACGCCTCGCTCTTGTATTCCTGCAGCGGATCGCGCTGGGCGTAGCCGCGGAAGCCGACGACCGAACGCAGATGGTCGAGATTGACGATGTGCTCGCGCCACAGATGGTCGAGCGTCTGCAGCACCACGGAGCGCTCGACATAGTTCATCACCTCGGGACCGAAACGATCGGCGCGTTCTTGTGCGGCGGCGTCGGCGGCTTGAGAGATGCGCTCGCGAATGTCGTCCTCGGCGATGCCCTCTTCCTTCACCCAGTCCTCGATCGGCAGGTCGAGATTGAGAAATTCGGCGACCTCGGCCTTCAGGCCGGCGACGTCCCACTGCTCGGCATAGGCGTTTTCGGGAATGGCCTTGGCGACGATCTCGTCGATGACGCCCGCGCGCATCTCGCCGATGGTCTCCGAAAGGCCCTCGCCGTCCATCAGCTCGATGCGCTGCTCGAACACCACCTTGCGCTGGTCGTTGGAGACGTCGTCATATTTCAACAGGTTCTTGCGGATGTCGAAGTTGCGCGCCTCGACCTTCTTCTGCGCCTTTTCCAGCGCCTTGTTGATCCAGGGATGGATGATGGCCTCGTCTTCCTTGAGGCCGAGCTTCTGCAGCATGCCGTCCATGCGCTCGGAGCCGAAGATGCGCATCAGATCGTCCTGCAGCGACAGGAAGAATTTCGATCGGCCGGGGTCGCCCTGGCGGCCAGAGCGGCCTCTGAGCTGATTGTCGATGCGGCGCGATTCATGGCGCTCGGTGGCAAGCACGTAGAGGCCGCCGGCGGCCAGCGCCTTTTCCTTCAGGCGCTCGACGTCGGCATTGATTTCCTTTTCGCGCGCTTCGCGTTCGGGGCCTTCCGGCATGTCGCCCAGCTCCTCGGCAATGCGCATCTCGGCATTGCCGCCGAGCTTGATGTCGGTGCCGCGGCCGGCCATGTTGGTGGCTATGGTGATGGCGCCGGGCTTGCCCGCCTGGGCGACAATTGCCGCTTCCCGCTCGTGATGGCGGGCGTTGAGAACCTCGAAATCCGTGAAGCCTTCCTTGCGCAGGCGCTCGGCCAACTGCTCGGACTTTTCGATTGAGGTCGTGCCGACCAGTGTCGGCTGACCCTTGGCGCTGGCTTCGCGGATCTCCCTGACGATCGCCTTGTACTTCTCCTCGACCGTCCGGTAGACCTCGTCGTCCTCGTCCTTGCGGATGACCGGCAGGTTGGTCGGGATCTCGGTGACTTCGAGACCGTAGATGTTGCCGAATTCCTCGGCTTCGGTCAGCGCCGTGCCGGTCATGCCGGAAAGCTTCTTGTAGAGGCGGAAGTAGTTCTGGAAGGTGACGGAAGCAAGCGTCTGGTTCTCCGGCTGGATCGCCACGTGTTCCTTGGCTTCAAGCGCCTGGTGCAGGCCTTCCGAATAGCGGCGGCCGGGCATCATGCGGCCGGTGAACTCGTCGATGATGACGATCTCGCCGTTGCGCACGATGTAGTCCTTGTCGCGCTGGAACAGCCGGTGCGCCTTCAGCGCGTTGTTGACGTGGTGGACGATGGCGACGTTCTCGACGTCGTAGAGCGACTCGCCCTTGAGCAGGTCGGCATCGCGCAGCATGTTCTCCAGCTTCTCGGTGCCTTCCTCGGTGAAGATCGAGGTCTTCTGCTTCTCGTCGATCTCATAATCCTGCGGCTGCAGCTGGATGATGAAGGTGTCGATGGTGTTGTACATTTCCGAACGGTCCTCGAGCGGACCGGAAATGATCAGCGGCGTGCGCGCTTCGTCGACCAGAATGGAATCGACCTCGTCGACGATCGCGTAATTGTGACCGCGCTGCACCATCTGGGCGCGCTCGTACTTCATGTTGTCGCGCAGATAGTCGAAGCCGAGCTCATTGTTGGTGGCGTAGGTGACGTCGGAGGCGTAGGCGACGCGACGCTCCTCGTCCGACAGGCCGTGGACGATAACGCCGACCGAGAGGCCGAGGAATTTGTAGACGCGGCCCATCCATTCGGAGTCGCGGGTGGCGAGGTAGTCGTTGACGGTAACGACATGGACGCCGTTGCCGGCGAGCGCGTTGAGATAGACCGGCAGCGTCGCGACCAGGGTCTTGCCCTCGCCGGTGCGCATCTCGGCGATGCCGCCATTGTGCAGCACCATGCCGCCGATCAGCTGGACGTCGAAGGGGCGCATGCCAAGCACGCGGCGCGCGGCCTCGCGGGCGGTTGCGAAGGCTGGGATCAGCAGATCGTCGAGGCTGGCGCCGTTGGCGATATCCTGGCGAAATTTTTCCGTGCGGCCGGCAAGCTCGGCATCGGAGAGCGCCCGCATCTCGTTTTCCATGGCGTTGATCGCCTCGACACGGGGGCGGGTCGATTTGACCCGACGGTCGTTGGAGGAACCGAAAACCTTACGGGCGAGACCGCCGAGACTGACCATCCAATGGTCCTTTCGATAGAATTCTCAATCTTGAGACAGGCGCCGGCCGGCCCCATCACATCCACGTGAACGCACCGCCTGAATACGGGCAAACACAAAAAGCGCCCGGAAAACGGTTCTGGACGCCAAGTCGATGGACAGATAAGAGGGGGCTCAACTGATGTCAACGCCGCGCTGGCCCTGCCGGTCGCGCCAAATTCCGCCACAATCTGGCTGATCTGGAAGCCACCCTCCCTACAATCCCTGACCGGAGTCATCCTTATGTCCTTGTTGTTCAGCCGTGCGTCGCTTGCCAGCCTTGGCCTGGCCCTCGGCCTGTCGGCTCTTTGCTTGTCGCCTGTCACGGCGCAGGAGACCGCTCCCGCTCCGGCCGCCCCCGCCGCGCCGGCGGATGCGGCTGCCCCGGCCGCAGCGCCGGTCGACCCGAATACGGTGATCGCCACCGTCAACGGCCAGCCCTTGACCGAAGCGGATCTGGTGCTTGCCGAAGGCGAGCTGTCGCAGCAGTTCGCGCAGTTGCCGCCCGAGCAGCGCCGCGCCGCGGCACTTTCGGCGGCCATCGAAATCCGCGTCATGGCAGCCAAGGCGGTCACCGACGGTCTCGACAAGGATCCTGACTTCCAGCGCCGCATGGCTTTCCTGCAGCAGCGCGCGCTGCATGGCGAGATGGTCGAGAAGGGTGTGGTCGACAAGGTCACCGACGCCGAGGTTCGCGCCCGCTACGACCAGGAAATCGCCAACACGCCGCCGGTCAACGAGCTGCATGCCCGTCACATCCTCGTGAAGACGAAGGAAGAGGCCGAGGCGATCATCAAGCAGCTCGACGGCGGCGGCGATTTCCAGAAGCTCGCCAACGAGCACACCAGCGATCCCTCGGGCAAGTCCAATGGCGGCGATCTCGGCTGGTTCGGACCTGGCCAGATGGTGCCGGAGTTCGACAAGGCGGCCTTCGCGCTCGAGGTCGGCAAATACACCAAGGAGCCGGTGCAGACGCAGTTCGGCTGGCATGTCATAAAGCTCGAGGACAAGCGCGCCAAGCAGCCGCCGGCCTTCGACGACGTCAAGGACCAGGCCAAGCAGGCGGTCATCCGCGACAAGTATTTCGCGCTGGTCAAGTCGCTTCGCGCCGGCGCCAAGGTCGAGATTCCCGACGCCAATCTGAAGAAGGCCGTCGACACGCTGGAAAGCGCCAAGTAACACACGCAATCAGGAACGGCGCGGCGAGTGATAGCTCGCCGCGCCTATTTTTTGCCGTTCTTTAGCGCTTGGGCGTGACGATGCCTCGCGTGACATAGCCAACAGCGGTTCGTATCGTGGCTTCATCCACGTCGAGACGGTTGGTCAAAAGATGCTTCCAGGCGAAGGACCCGATCAGATCGGCGACCACCTCTGAATCGATATCGTCGGCAATCTCACCCCTTGCCTTGGCGCGGTCCACGATCTGGCTGTTGTGAGTCCGGCGCCCCGTGGCATAGCCGGCGAGCGCCGCGCCGGCGGTCTCGTCCGATTGCGCCTCGGCAATCAGCGACCTGTACACGCTGCCCGAAGGCGTGTCGCGCCAATGCGCGAACAGGTTTTTCAGGAAGCCGACGAGGTCTTCTTCCAAGCTTCCGCTGTCTGGGATGTCGACGCGTTTCTGGCGCTGATAGACTTCGAGCAGCAATGCCGCCTTGCTTGGCCACCAGCGATAGATGGTCGGCTTGCCGGCGCGCGCGCGGCGCGCCACGGCCTCGATCGAGAAGCCGGCATAGCCGCCTTCGACCAGCACTGCCTCGGCCGCCTCCAGAATGGCGTCCGCGCTGTCGGGATTGCGCCGCGCACCGATCGATCTGCGCGCCGTATCCGCCTCCTCGGCCATGCCTGTCGTCCTCGTTTCAATTCGCTGGCAACGATAAGTGATCCCGCCTGCCAATGTGGAAGATCATAGCGCCACGGACCCCGGCGACGCCAACAGATTTGAAATGCAAGCTTGATCCTGAACGGGTTTGCCCTCCGCGGGAGCGACGAAAACGCGCTTGCACCGGCTCGCCGTATCGGGCAAACCGGCCTTCCCTTGCGATTTTCCCGCCCGAGGTCTGAATGTCCACGACGATTTCCCCGCTTGCGCCGAAGAAATACCCCAAAATGCCAGAAATCGAAGGGGTGCGCATCGCCACCGCCGAAGCAGGGATAAAGTACAAGGGCCGCACCGACCTGCTGGCCATGGTGTTCGATGCAGGCACCGCGGTCGCCGGCGTGTTCACCAGGTCGAAATGTCCCTCGGCGCCGGTTGATTTCTGCCGCCAGAACCTTGGCTCGGGCAAGGCGCGGGTGCTGGTCGTCAATTCCGGCAACGCCAACGCCTTCACCGGGCAGAAGGGCCGCGAATCCACCGCTCTGACGGGCGAAGCGGCGGCGAAGGCCGCGGGCTGCACGGCAGGCGAGGTTTTCCTGGCCTCGACCGGCGTCATCGGCGAACCGCTCGACACGGCCAAGTTCAGCCATCTGCTCGCCGGGCTGGTCAGCGACGGCAAGCCGGACCTGTGGACAGAGGCGGCAAAGGCCATCATGACCACGGATACGTATCCGAAAGTGGCGACGGCGACGGTCAAGCTCGGCGACGCCGATGTGACCATCAATGGCATTTCCAAGGGCGCCGGCATGATCGCGCCCGACATGGCGACGATGCTGTCCTTCATCGCCACCGACGCGCCGATCGCGGCTCCTGTCCTGCAGGACCTGTTGTCGCGCGGCACGGCCAAGACGTTCAATGCTGTCACCGTCGACAGCGATACCTCGACCAGCGACACGCTGCTGTTGTTTGCCACCGGCAAGGCGGCAAGGCGCGGCGCGCCCGAGATCACCGATCCCAGGGACGCCCGCCTTGGTCAGTTCCGCCGGGCGCTCGGCAAGGTGCTGAAGTCGCTGGCGTTGCAGGTGGTGCGCGACGGCGAGGGCGCCCGCAAGCAGGTCGAGGTCACCGTCACCGGGGCCAAGTCGGCCCGCTCGGCCAAACGCATCGCGCTGTCGATCGCCAATTCGCCGCTGGTCAAGACGGCGGTCGCCGGCGAGGACGCCAATTGGGGCCGCGTCGTCATGGCCGTCGGCAAGGCCGGCGAGCCCGCGGATCGCGACCGGCTGTCGATCTGGTTCGGCGACAACAGGCTGGCGCATGAGGGTGAGCGCGACCCCAGCTATTCGGAAGAAAAGACCTCGGCCTATATGAAGCGCGACGACATCCGCATCCGCGCCGATATCGGCATCGGCCGCGGCAAGGCGACAGTGTGGACCTGCGATCTCACCAAGGAATATGTCGCCATCAATGGCGACTACCGGAGCTGATCGCCTTGGTTTCGCGTCATCCCGCAAGCATGCTCGCGACCGTGCGCCGCTATGAGGCGGCCGGCTTTCGCGCCTGGCCCGCGGCCGCCGTCCACTATGACGGCACCTGGGTGGTGCGCCTGACCGCCGGTCATCCGGCCAAGCGGCTGAACTCGGTCAATCCGCTCGATCCCGGCGACATCCAGCACATCGCCGACCGCATCGGCCGCGCGAGCCGCCGTTTCGACGCGTACGGCCGGCCGCTGACGTTCCGCATGTCGCCATTGTCGGGTCCCGATCTTGCCAGTCATCTCGACAAGGAGGGCTGGAGCCGGTTCGACGAATCGCTGGTCATGCGGCTGCCGCTGGCCGATGCGCAACTCGACGCCGCCATGGACCAGATCCCGCTCAAGGATATCAGCCGCTTTATCGGCGCATTGCTCAAGGTCAGCGGCTCGGACGTATCGCTGCGGCCGGGCCTGTCGGAGATCATCGGCGCTATCCAGCCTGAAGCCGGGCTGTTCGCACTCGAGGATGGGACGGAGCCGCTGGCGACGCTGATCTGCGTGCATGACGGCGATCTAGCCGGCCTGTTCGAGGTCGCTACCGACAAGGCGGCGCGCAACAAGGGCCACGGCCGCAACCTGATCCTGTCGGCGCTGAAATGGGCGAGGCTGCGCGGCGCGCGGGAAGCCTGGCTGCAGGTCGAGGCCGGCAACGCGCCGGCGCTGGCGCTCTACCGCGCGCTCGGCTTCGAGGAAGTCTATCGCTATCACTACCGCCGGCCCGCTGTTCATGGGTGAAGTCGGGCATGAATGATGTGAAATCCAGCGGCAAGCGCCTGCTTCTGGTCGCCGCTTGCGCGCTGGTCGATGCCGATGGTCGGGTGCTGCTGGCGCAGCGGCCGCAAGGCAAGCAACTCGCCGGCCTGTGGGAGTTTCCCGGCGGCAAGGTCGAGGCCGGCGAGACGCCGGAACAATGCCTTATCCGTGAACTGCAGGAGGAGATCGGTATCGAGACCGAGATCCCATGCCTGGCGCCGCTGACCTTCGCCAGCCATTCCTATGACGACTTCCACTTGCTGATGCCGCTTTTTGTCTGCCGCCGCTTCCGCGGCATCGCCCAGCCAAGGGAAGGGCAGGCGCTGAAATGGGTGCGGCCCAAACAGATGCGCGACTATCCGATGCCGCCGGCCGATGCGCCATTGATCCCCTTCCTGATCGATCTCCTTTGAGGATTTGATTGGACCACCGTCCATATCAGCCAGCGTTAATGGAAGATTTATCTCATCATGAAAAATTGATGCATGGCCGTTTTTTCGTGCGGCCGCCGTCATTTCGCTGGGGAGCGATAGAATGAGCCTGGACAGGGATTGGGATTCGATCCGGCCCGAGCGCGGCTTTCGTGTCGCTGACGCGGGCATGGGCGTCCTGCGCCTCACGCTGCTGTTCGGATCGGCCGCCGTGGCGCTGGCGTTGATCGCGACCCCTTTCCTCGACAGCCAGGCGCGTTCGCAAACGGCCCGCGACGGTTTCCCCGGCCTGGACATGACGGCTACCGGTTCGATCAGCCATCGCAGCACCTATACGGTACGCCGCAGCGTGCTGCAGGCCGATCCGGGAGGCGTCTGCATTATCCGTTCCGATGGCAAAAGCAGTGGAGACTGCTGACAAGGCCAGGACATTTCCGACGGTCGGCGACTTCACCGCCTGTTAAGCCTTTGCCGTTAACCTTTCTTAACAGATCCGCGGTAAAAGTTTTGGCAACGGGGATCGAGGTCATGAAAACAGTGCTGCTGCGTTTTCTGGAGGACGAAAACGGCGCCACGGTCGTCGAATACGGTCTGATCATCGCCGTGCTATCGTTGACGATCATCGGCGGTATCGGCCAGGTCTTCAACTCGCTGACCTGGCTGTTCAGCGACAACTCCAGCAGGCTTGCCAACGCCTTTGCGCAATGAGGCTGGTGCCTGCGAACAGGTCAATGCCCATCAGGTCCCTCCAGTATAGTCTTCAGCGAAACCTTGGCTGAACCGGGTTTCAGCGGCTTTTGCTGCGATGCATCGGGCGCCCAGCCGGACATCCAGACCGTCGAGAAGCTTGCCCTGATACGACCGTCGGGGTCGGAAAAGCGTTCGGCGTAGATTTCCGCGGCGCGGGCAAACAGCTGGCGCGTGCCCGGCCGCCGGCTGCGATCGGCCAGCGCGCTGGTTTCGCCCATGGCACGCAGATCCGCCATCAGGGCAAACAGGTTGGCATAGCGCACCGTCACCGTCTCGACGTCGGCGACCGGCAGCGCGAAACCGGCGCGCTGCAGCAACGCACCGGCATCGCGTACGTCGGTGAACGGGATGACGCGAGGGCTGACGCCGCCGTAGAGCTCTGTCTCGGCGGCAAGCAGGCTTTCGCGCAGTTCCGCAAGCGTGCCGGCGCCTGCGAAGGCGCCGAGGAAAAGTCCGTCCGGCCGCAGCGCGCGACGGATCTGGATCAACATGCCCGGGATGTCGTTCATCGCCTGCAGCGACAAAAGCGATACCACCAGATCAAGACTTTGCGGCTCGAACGGGACGGTCTCCGGCGGTGCAATCAGGCCGGCGGCACCGTTCAGGAAAGCCGCGGCCGTCTCGACACGGGCGAGATCCGCCACCTTGCCGCTCCGCGCAAGGACATCGGCCGCGGCCGATGTCTGGCAAAACAGCACCGCCGCCTTGGCGAACTTTCGCTCGACGGCGCCCAGCCGGTCGGCGAGATCCTCGGCGGCACGGCGCATGAGGAAGTCGGCGCCGTCAACCGGGCGGATGAGCGCGCGCCGCTTGTGCGCCAGCCACAGAGAGGTGTCCATTATAGGCTGCAAGGGATTGATCCTTGTATGTCGGCGCCTTGATGTGATTGGTATTGGTGGCGCCGAGGAACCAATCACGTGGCCGATCCGATGCCCAAGATCAAGTCCGTCGAGATCAGGAAGCTGGCCGGGTCTGCTGCACGGTCGGCTCTGGGCTGGCCGGCGCGCATCCTGTTTCCGCCGGTCTGCGCCGGTTGCCGCCGGCAGGTCTCGCAGCCCGGTGTGTTGTGCGGCGGCTGCTGGCCGAAGCTGCGGCTGCTGGAGCGGCCCTGGTGTCCGGTGATGGGCACGCCGTTCACCCATCACATGGGCGATGGTTTTCTGTCGGCGGAGGCGATCGCGGATCCGCCGCCCTTCGAACGGGCACGGGCCGCGGTCGTCTACTCCGGCGTTGCCCGCCAGATGGTGCAAGGGCTGAAATACCAGGACCGCACGGATCTCGCACCCTGGATGGCGCGCTGGATGGTCCGTGTGGGCGCCGAGCTCATCGCCGACGCGGATGTGGTGGTGCCGGTGCCGCTGCATTGGCGCCGTTTTTTCAGGCGGCGGTTCAACCAGTCGGCGGAACTGGCGCGCGCGGTTTGCGAGCTCAGCGGGCTGCCTTTCTCGCCCTCCGCCATGCGGCGCGTGAAACTCACCCGCCAGCAGGTCGGACTGGAGCGGCAGGAGCGCGAGGAAAACGTACGCGCCGCCTTTCGCGTGCCGGCAGAGGCCGAGATCGAGATTGCCGGCCGCAGGGTGCTTCTGATCGACGATGTCTACACCACCGGCGCCACCGTGCGTGCCGCCACCAAGGCGCTGAAAAGGGGAGGTGCGGCCGCCGTCGACGTGCTCACCTTTGCCCGTGTGTTGCCGGGGGACTTCCGGGCGGACGAGTCCGTGACTATATAAGTCGGCAACGGAAGCGGAATTCGTCATGGTCGATGTCACGATCTATACGCGCATGATGTGCGGCTACTGCACGGCGGCCAAGCGGTTGCTGGAGCGCAAAGGCGTCGCCTATACCGAGCACGACGCTTCCTTCTCCCCGGAACTGCGCCAGGAGATGATGTCGCGGGCTCACGGGCGCACGACCTTTCCGCAGATTTTCATAGGTGACACACATGTCGGTGGCTGCGACGACCTCCATGATCTGGAGGCAGAAGGCCGACTGGACAAACTGCTCGCCAACGGCTCGTCGATTTGAGGGTATGACAATGGGTGTTTTCAAGACGGCGGGTGTTTTCAAGGCGGCGGCAGTGCAGATGCGTTCAGGCGAGAGCCCCGAGCGCAATGCGGCCGATATGGAGCGGCTGGTGCGCGAGGCCGCGGGCCAGGGCGCGACCTATATCCAGACGCCGGAGATGACCGGTGCACTGATCCGCGACAAGGAAGCGCGTGCCGCCTCCTTCACCTCGCAGGACAAGGACATCGTTGTCGCAACCGCGCGGAAGCTCGCCAGTGAGCTTGGCATCTTCCTGCACGTTGGCTCGACCGCCATACTGCGCGCCGACGGCAAGCTCGCCAACCGCGCGCTCCTGTTCGGGCCCGATGGCGCGACGCTCGCCACCTACGACAAGATCCACATGTTCGACGTCGACCTCGATAACGGCGAAAGCTGGCGCGAATCCGCCGCCTATGAGCCGGGGACCGAAGCCGTCGTTATTCCGATCAACGATGCGAAACTAGGCTTTGCCGTCTGCTACGACCTGCGTTTTCCGCAATTGTTCCGTGCCGAAGCGATGGCCGGCGCCGAGGTGCTGACCGTGCCCGCGGCCTTCACCCGCCAGACCGGCGAAGCGCATTGGCATGTGCTGCTCAGGGCACGCGCCATTGAGAACGGCGCCTATGTCGTCGCCGCCGCGCAAGGCGGCCTGCACGAGGACGGCCGCGAGACCTATGGGCATTCGCTGATCGTCGATCCGTGGGGCCGCATCATCGCCGAAGCCGCGCATGACGAGCCAGCGGTGATTGTCGCGGAGATCGACCCGGCGCAGTCGCTTGCCGCGCGCAAGAAGATCCCCAATCTCAGGAATGCGCGGGATTTCACCATCAATACCGGCGAGGGGCCGCGTCTCAGGGGCGCCGCATCTTGATCCGCTTTTCCCTGATCTGCGAAAACGAGCATGAGTTCGAGGGTTGGTTTCGCAGCAATGACGATTTCGACACGCAGAAGAAGCGCGGTTTTGTCGATTGCCCCAGCTGCGGCTCGCACAAGGTCGGGAAGGCGCTGATGGCCCCGGCCGTTTCCACGGCCCGCAAGCAGGAAACCATAGCGCTTGCCATGGGCGAGGCGCAGAAGCAGGCGCTGGCGCAGCTGAAGGCGATGGCCGAGAAGGTGCGCGAAAACGCCGACTATGTCGGCGACAAGTTCGCCGAGGAAGCGCGCAAGATCCATTTCGGCGAAACCGATGCGCGCGGCATCTATGGCGAGGCGACGCTGGAAGAGGCCAAGGGCCTGGCCGAGGACGGTGTCGAGTTCATGCCGATCCCGGTGTTTCCGGGCGACCGGAACTGAGCGATCAGCTCACGCTGCCGATCAACTTTTCCAGCAGGTGCGAAAGCGTTTCCCGTTCGGTCTGTGTCAGGCCGGACAGGATCTGGTGCTCGTTCGCCACATGGGCCGCAACGGCCTCGTCGATCAAGGCGAGCCCCTTTTCGGTCAGCCGCACGACGATGCCGCGCCGATCGTTGGGGTGCGGTGCACGCAGGATCAATCCGGCCTTTTCCAACCGGTCGAGCCGGTTGGTCATGGCGCCGGAGGTCACCATGGTGGCCTCGTAGAGCGCTGTCGGGGTCAGCGCGTAAGGCGAGCCGGAGCGGCGCAGCGTCGCCAATACATCGAACTCTCCCGCCTGCAGTCCAAAACGGGCAAACAGCGGAGCGAGGCGATCGCGTGCTATCAGCGAGGAGACCTCATTCAAGCGCCCGATCACGGCCATCGGCGACACATCCAGGTCCGGCCGTTCCCGCCGCCATTGCTCGATGGCTTTCCCAGCGCGGTCCATCTATCTCACCATAATGTATCTTGACGTTAAGAATCTTTCCATTATCTTATCTCAATAGTCAACGCCGGCCAAGAGGCTGTGCACCCATAGGGTTCCATCATGAAATATCTCTGGGATTCGGCGCTCGGCCTGCTGGTTGTCACCGGCGGCCTGCTGGGCCTGACGCTGCCCTTCGGCAAGCTCGCCACGGCGGCCGGCGCGCCGGCCATGGTCTGGGCCTTTGTCATCTCGCTCGGCGCTGGCGGCGTGCTTTTGTGCGTGCTCCTGGCGCATGGTCAGCGCATCCGGCTCACCCCGCACAAACTGCGCTATTTCTTCGTCACCGCGGCAGTGTCCTATGCCGTCCCCAATCTCCTGATGTTTTCGGCCATTCCGCATCTGGGCGCCGGCTACACCGGCATCATGTTCACGCTGTCGCCGGTGATCACATTGGTGTTTTCGATCCTGCTCGGCGTCCGGCGCCCCAACATGCTGAGCGTATCAGGCATCGCCGTCGGCTTCGTCGGCGCCGTCATGGTGGCGGTGACGCGCGGCGAGGCCGGCCAGCCGGCCGATCTGTTCTGGGTGATAATGGGACTGCTGATCCCGGTCAGCCTTGCCGCCGGCAACATCTACCGCACCATCGACTGGCCGGAAGGAACCGGTCCGATCGAACTCGCGGTCGGCAGCCATCTGGCGTCCGCGGCGATGCTGCTCGTCGGCATCCTGACCTTGCTCGGAGGCAAGGCCTTCGTCCAGCTTGGCGCCGTGCCGCTCATCGTCGTGGCGCAGATGGCCTCGGCATCGGCGATGTTTGCTTTCTTCTTCCGGCTGCAGGCGGTTGGCGGTCCGGTCTATCTCAGCCAGATCGGCTATGTCGCGGCAGCGGTCGGACTGTTTGCCGGCACGATCTTCCTTGGTGAACACTATCAACTGCTGACCTGGGTCGGCGCCGTCATCATCACCGCGGGCGTGTTCATCACCACCAAGGCGCAGAGCCAGAAAGCCTGAAGGCTTCGAGGCTCACGTCGCACTGCCGTCAGCATCAACGCCGGGCTCCGGCCCCGGCTGGCTGAGGATTGGCTGTTCAGACCGATCCCTTTTCCGCCAGCACCATGTAGTTGACGTCCATGTCCTTCGACCGCGCCCAGCGATCGGCAAGCGGATTGTAGGAGACGCCGGTGCGGTCGATGATGGTCAGGCCGGCGCCGCGCAGCGCCTTTTCCAGCTCTTCCGGGCGCACCAGCTTGCCGAATTGGTGGGTGCCGCGCGGCAGCCAGCGCAACACATATTCGGCGCCGATGATGGCGAGGCCGAGCGCCTTGAGCGTGCGGTTGATAGTGGCCACGAACATGATGCCGCCGGGTTTGACCATCTCGCCGCATTTGGCGACGAACAGGTCGATATCGGCGACATGTTCGACCACTTCCATGTTGAGGATGACATCGAATTTTTCACCGGCCTCGGCGAGATCTTCCGCCGTCGTGGCACGATAGTCGACGCTGACATTGCCCTCGGCGGCATGCAGTTTCGCCACTTCAATGTTTGTTTCGGACGCGTCCGCTCCGACCACCTCGGCACCGAGCCGCGCCATCGGCTCGCACAAAAGGCCACCACCGCAGCCGATGTCGAGGATGCGCAGGCCCTCGAACGGCCGCGCCGCCCGTGGGTCGCGGCCGAAGCGCGCCGCGATCTGGTCGCGGATATAGGAAAGCCGGACCGGATTGAATTTGTGCAGCGGACGAAACTTGCCGTTCGGGTTCCACCATTCGGCGGCAAGGGCGGAAAAGCGTTCCACCTCTCCGGCATCGATCGTCGATCGTCGGGGCTCAGGCATCGGTTGGTCTCCTCGGACGCTACAGCGCCGCGCGTCCTTCGGACGCGCAAAGGACGCTGTAGCACTTTGATTCTGCGCATGATCCCTTTCCGAAATCGAAGTCGATTTCGGGGTCATGCGCTAGGAAGTCGGGCGTGAGGCATCGAATGTCAAGGCAACATTTTCCTCTGCTGACAAAGTGGCTGGGCGATCAAAGGCCCGGCTTATTTCGTGTCCAGAACATCACGCAGCTTGGCCGCCAACTGCTCGATGGTGAACGGCTTGGCCAGGAAGTGCACGTCATGATCGAGCATGCCGTTGTGGACCACGGCATTCCTGGTGAAGCCGGTGGTGAAGACCACTCTCAGCTCGGGCTGGCGCGCGAGCGCTTCCTCGGCGAGCTTGCGGCCGTTCATCACCGGCATGACGATGTCGGTGAAAAGCAGGGCGATGCCTGGTGTCGCGGCGAGCTTCTGAAGGGCCTCCGGTCCGCTTCCCGCATGGATGACGATGTAGCCGAGTTCGCGCATGACACCCGTCGTGGAGGCCCGCACGCGGGGGTCATCCTCGACGACGAGGATCGTCTCGGTGACCTTGGCGGCGCTCTTGTCGCGCCCGACGGGCGCTGCCGGCTCCTCGGCTCCGAAAAACCGGGGCAGGTAGATCTTGATCGTCGTGCCTTCGCCGGGCTCGGAGTAGATCTTGACGTGGCCGCCCGATTGTTTGACGAAGCCGAACACTTGGCTCAGCCCAAGTCCCGTGCCCTTGTTGACCGGCTTGGTCGTGAAGAAGGGTTCGAAGGCCCTGGCGATGGTCTCGGGCGACATGCCCGCGCCGGTGTCGGTTACCGCGATCATCACATATTGGCCAGGCGTGACTTCGGCGTGCGTCGATGCATAGCCGTCGTCGAGGTGGCTGTTGACAGTCTCAATGGTCAGCTTGCCCTCATTGTCCATGGCGTCGCGGGAATTGACGGCCAGATTGAGGATCGCGTTCTCGATCTGGCTGGGATCGGCGTGGGTTTTCCACAGGCCGCCCGCTAATACTGTCTCGATGCGGATGCCTTCACCCAAGGTGCGGCGCAGAAGATCGGACATGCCGGTCAACAGCCCGTTGATGTCGACAACCTGCGGCGCCAGAGGCTGCAGGCGGGAGAAGGCAAGCAGGCGGGAGGTCAGGTTGGCGGCACGGCTGGCCGCGTCGGTCGCGGCCTCGACGAGTTTTTCGATGTCATGCTCGCCCCGCTTCAGCTTGCGCTGGGCAAGGTTCATGGCGCTGAGGATCACCGCCAGCATGTTGTTGAAGTCGTGGGCGATGCCGCCTGTCAGCTGTCCGACAGCCTCCATCTTCTGCATCTGGCGTATCTGGGATTCGGCCTTTTCACGCGTCTGGATCTCGTTGCCGAGTTCGATGTTCTTGCGCATCAGCTCTTGCTGGGCGACGACCACCTCGTGGAAGCGGCGACGGGATTGACGTATGGTGTAGGCGGCAAGCAGGAAAATCGCCAGCAACGCGGCCAGTGAGCCGATCCGCAGCCAGGCCTCGACCCGGTCGGTACGCTCGTCGCGCGCGGCCACCGCGGCGGCGCCGATGCGTCGGATTGTGTCCATGCTGGCCCGCATCTCGTCCATGGCGGCCTTGCCCTGGCCACTGCGGACCAGTTGCAGGGCCTTTGCCGCATCGCCTCGCTCGTAAAGAGCTATGGTTTCGGCCAGGTCGGCCTGCTGTTGCGAAAGCGCGTCCTTGATGTGGCCGATCTGCTGGGCGATCTGATCGTCGGGAGCGGTCGCGCTGTCGACCCGCGCCAATTGTCCCGGAATTGCCTCGACGGCCTTCCGGTAAGGCTCCAGATAGGATTTTTCACCGGTCAGCAGGTAGCCGCGCTGACCACTCTGGGCCTCCTGCGCCAATGAAAGCAGCCCGGAAAGCTGCTCCTGGTACTCGATTGTCTCACGTGCGGCGGCACGATTGGCCCTTTGGCTCTCGACGAGCACCGCACGGGTGCCGACGATCAGTGCCAGCACCGCAAAGCCCGCGACAAGCGGGAGCGATTGCAATCGCATGGCGCGCCGAAGCCGAGCAATCATCTGTTATGCCGAACCAAAAGCAATTTCCCGCGGGCAGCATTTGGTAAGCGGCGCCGGGCCGGAAGGCAATATGTCGTGCTGTTACGCAATCCGCCGTCAGCCTTGCGAAACCTTCCTCATTTGGCTATGGAGGCCGCGCATTCAGTGGCCGGCGGCAGCCGGGCGCTTTTCTTCCATTTTCGGCCGCGGGCCGGCTCCAGTCAAAGGCATTTCGCTTCCATGGCGCGTATCGTGATGAAATTCGGCGGGACCTCCGTCGCCGACATCGCTCGCATCCGCAACGTGGCACGTCACGTCAAACGCGAGGTCGACGCCGGTCACGAAGTGGCTGTGGTGGTTTCGGCGATGGCCGGCAAGACCAACGAGCTGGTCGGCTGGACCCGCGAGGCCTCACCGATGCACGATGCCCGCGAATATGACGCGGTCGTCGCTTCCGGCGAACAGGTCACGGCTGGCCTTCTCGCCATCACCTTGCAGAACATGGGCGTGCATGCGCGCTCCTGGCAGGGCTGGCAGATTCCGATCAAGACCGACAACGCGCATGGCGCGGCGCGCATCCTCGATATCGACGGCGCCTTCCTGGTCAAGCGCTTCGGCGAAGGCCAGGTGGCTGTCATCGCCGGTTTCCAGGGCATCGGGCCGGACAACCGCATCGCGACACTCGGACGTGGCGGCTCCGATACCAGCGCCGTGGCGATCGCCGCCGCGGTCAAGGCCGACCGCTGCGACATCTACACCGACGTCGATGGGGTCTACACCACCGACCCGCGCATCGAGCCCAAAGCGCGGCGGCTGGCCAAGATATCGTTCGAGGAAATGCTTGAAATGGCCTCGCTCGGCGCCAAGGTTCTGCAGGTGCGTTCGGTCGAGCTTGCCATGGTGCACAGGGTGCGTACCTTCGTGCGGTCGTCCTTCGACGATCCCGGTGCGCCCGGAATGGGGGATTTGCTCAATCCTCCGGGAACGCTCATTTGCGACGAGGAAGAGATCGTGGAACAGCAGGTCGTCACCGGAATTGCCTATGCCAAGGACGAGGCCCAGATTTCGCTGCGCCGCGTCGGCGACCGGCCGGGCGTCGCCGCCGGCATTTTCGGACCGCTGGCCGAGGCCAACATCAATGTCGACATGATCGTCCAGAACATTTCCGAGGACGGCAAGCTGACCGACATGACCTTCACCGTGCCGTCGGGCGATGTCGATAAGGCGCTGGCCGTGCTCGACCGGCTGAAAGCCGAGATCGGCTACGATGTCGTGCAGTCGGAAGCCGGCATGTCGAAGGTTTCGGTCATCGGCATCGGCATGAGGAGCCATGCGGGTGTCGCCGCCACCGCCTTCAAGGCGCTCGCCGACAAGGCGATCAACATCCGCGCCATCACCACCTCCGAGATCAAGATTTCGATACTGATCGACGGTCCCTATACGGAACTTGCGGTTCGCACTTTGCATTCCGTCTACGGTCTGGATAAGCAGTAGCAGGACTGAATCAGCTGTTGCGCACTTGCCGGGCGCGGCGGAAACTGCCCCGGCAAGAAGTCTATTGGAGAAGAAGCCGCGATGCGTGACACGGCCGTTGGCCCGCGCGTTTTGCTGAAACGGCTCCGCGAGCTCATGCAGGAGCCGCTGGAGCCGCAGGAGCGGCTCGACCGGATTGTGCGCGACATCGCCTCCAACATGGTCGCGGAAGTCTGCTCGCTCTACGTGCTGCGCGCCGATTCGGTGCTGGAGCTCTACGCCACCGAGGGTCTGAACCCGAACGCCGTCCACTTGGCGCAGCTGCGGCTAGGGCAAGGCCTGGTCGGCACCATTGCCGCGAGTGCCAGGCCGCTCAACCTGTCCAACGCGCAAGAACACCCGGCCTTCGCCTACCTGCCGGAGACCGGGGAGGAGATCTACAATTCCTTCCTCGGCGTGCCGGTGCTCAGGGCAGGGCGCACGCTGGGCGTCCTGGTCGTCCAGAACAAGACCATGCGCCACTACCGCGACGACGAGGTCGAGGCGCTGGAAACCACGGCCATGGTCATCGCAGAGATGATCGCCACCGGCGATCTGGCGCGGCTGACCCGGCCAGGCCTCGAACTCGACCTGCGCCGGCCTGTCAGCTTCACCGGCCTGTCCTTCAACGATGGCGTCGGGCTCGGTCACGTCGTGCTGCACGAGCCGCGTATCGTCGTCACCAATTTGTTCAACGAGGACAGCGAGGAAGAGGTCCGGCGGCTCGAAGCCTCGCTTGGTTCTCTGCGGCTTTCCATCGACGACATGCTGGAGCGCCGCGATGTCGCCTTCGAGGGCGAGCATCGCCAGGTGCTGGAAGCCTACCGCATGTTCGCCAACGACCGGGGCTGGGTACGCCGCCTGGAAGAGGCGATCCGTAACGGCCTGACGGCCGAGGCGGCGGTCGAAAAAGTTCAGAGCGACATGCGCGCCCGCATGCTGCACATGACCGATCCTTATCTGCGCGAGCGGATGAGCGATTTCGACGATCTTGCCAACCGGCTGTTGCGCCAGCTGATGGGACGTGGACCCGAGGATGTCGCGGCCTCGCTGCCCAAGGACGCCATCATCGTCGCCCGCTCGATGGGCGCTGCCGAACTGCTCGACTATCCTCGCGACAAGCTGCGCGGGCTGGTGCTGGAGGATGGCGCGGCGACCAGCCATGTCGTCATCGTCGCGCGCGCCATGGGCATTCCCGTCGCCGGACAGATGAAGGGCGCCGTTTCCATGGCGGAAAACGGCGATGCCATCATCGTCGACGGCGAGGAAGGCGCGATCCATCTGCGGCCGCAATCCGATCTTGAAGCCGCCTATGCCGAGAAGGTGCGGTTCCGGGCGCGCCGGCAGGAGGTCTACCGCGAACTGCGCAAGAAGCCGTCGACGACTCGGGACGGGGTCCAGGTCGACCTGCTGATGAATGCCGGGCTTGCCGTCGACCTGCCGCAGTTGGCGGAGGCGGGCGCCGCCGGCATTGGCCTGTTCCGCACGGAACTGCAGTTCATGGTCGCGTCGACCTTTCCGCGCGCCGAAGCCCAGGAAAAACTCTACCGCGACGTGCTCGAGGCAGCGCGCGGCAAGCCGGTCACCTTCCGCACCATCGACATTGGTGGCGACAAGGTGCTGCCCTATTTCAAGGGCGCGATCCAGGAAGAGAATCCGGCGCTCGGCTGGCGGGCGATCCGCCTGACGCTAGATCGGCCGGGCTTGCTGCGCACCCAGATCCGCGCCTTGCTCAAGGCCAGCGGCGGGCGCGAGCTCAAGCTGATGCTGCCGATGGTGACCGAGCTCGGCGAAATCGCCCAGGCGCGCGAAATCATCGACCGCGAGGTGCGGCATCTCTCACGCTTCGCCCATCACCTGCCGACCAGTCTCAAGCTGGGCGCCATGCTGGAAGTGCCGTCGCTGCTGTTCCAGCTCGACGAACTGATGAAGGCGGTCGACTTCGTCTCGGTCGGATCGAACGACCTGTTCCAGTTCGTCATGGCGGTCGACCGCGGCAACACGCAACTGGCCAACCGCTTCGATACGTTGTCGGCGCCGTTCCTGCGCGTGCTCAAGCAGATCGCCGACGCCGGCGCCCGCAATCACACGCCGGTCACCCTGTGCGGTGAACTCGCCGGCAAGCCGATCTCGGCGATGGCGCTGATCGGCCTCGGTTTCCGCTCGATCTCGATGTCGCCGGCCTCGATCGGTCCGGTCAAGGCCATGCTGACGGAGCTGCCGCTGGAGGAGCTGAAGGCTTTCTTCGACGACAATCTGATGGCGCCGGCGCAAGGGCTGCCGATGCGGGCGTTGCTGCAGGCCTTCGCCGACGACCGCTCGATCCCGTTGTAGCACCCTCATCATGGTCAATTTGCCCCGCGATCGTATGGATCAAGTCGTCAAGCGTTTCGAGATGCTCGAAGCGCAGATGTCGGCCGGGCCGGCACCGGATGCCTATGTGAGGATGGCATCGGAATATGCCGAGTTGCAGGAGATGGTGGCCAAGGTCAGGGAATTGCGCTCTGCCGAGCACGAGCAGGCCGACCTCGAAGCGATGCTCGCCGACAAGGGCACCGACGCCGAGATGCGGGCGCTTGCCGAGGCAGATCTGCCCGGTGTCGAGGAGCGCATCGAGACGCTGCAGAAAGACATCCAGATCCTGCTCCTGCCCAAGGATGCCGCCGACGACAAGAACGCCATTCTTGAAATCCGCGCCGGCACCGGCGGCGATGAGGCGGCACTCTTCGCCGGCGACCTGTTTCGCATGTATGAGCGCTATGCCGCCGAACGCGGCTGGCGGTTCGAAACGGTATCGGCCAGCGACGGCGATGCCGGCGGCTTCAAGGAAATCATCGCCACGATCTCCGGTAAAGGTGTGTTCGCCCACCTGAAATTCGAATCCGGGGTGCATCGCGTCCAGCGCGTGCCGGCCACCGAGGCCAGCGGGCGCATCCACACGTCAGCCGCCACAGTCGCCGTGCTGCCGGAAGCCGAAGAGGTCGACATCGACATCAGGGCCGAGGACATCCGCATCGACACGATGCGTGCCTCCGGGTCCGGCGGCCAGCACGTCAACACCACCGATTCCGCGGTCCGCATCACCCATCTGCCGACCGGCATCATGGTGGTGCAAGCGGAGAAGTCGCAGCACCAGAACCGGGCCAAGGCCATGCAGATCCTGCGCGCCCGGCTCTATGACATGGAGCGCAGCAAGGCGGATGAGGAGCGTTCCGAGTCGCGCAAGTCGCAGGTCGGTTCCGGCGACCGCTCCGAGCGCATCCGCACCTACAATTTTCCGCAGGGCCGGGTCACCGACCATCGCATCAACTTGACGCTCTACAAACTCGACCGGGTGATGATGGGTGAACTCGACGAAATCGTCGACGCACTGATCGCCGATCATCAGTCGAAGCTGCTGGCCGATATCGGCATCGATGGCTGACCATCCGCCCGCGGCGCTGGGGTCGCTGCTGCGGGAAGCGCGGACCCGGCTTGCCGCAGCCGGCATCGATGATCCCGCGCTCGATGCGAGGCTGATCGTCGAGCACTATTCCGGCACGACGCGCACCCAGGCGATCGCCGACCCGGAGTGCAAGATCGACGGGAACGCCATCGCCGCGATCGACGGCGCCTTGAGACGGCGAGCCCGTGGCGAGCCGGTGCATCGCATCCTCGGCTATCGCGAGTTCTACGGTTTGCGCTTGTCGCTGTCGCCGGAGACGCTGGAGCCGCGACCGGACACCGAAACGCTGGTCGAGGCGGTGCTGCCCTTCGTCAAGGCAATGGCCACGCGGGAGGGCACATGCCGCATCCTCGATCTCGGCACCGGAACGGGCGCGATCGCCCTGGCGCTGCTGAGCGTCGTGCCGGCCGCGACCGCCACCGGTGTCGACATCTCCGCCGGCGCTCTGGCCACGGCGGCCCGCAATGCCGGGCAATTCGGCCTCGGCGGCCGGTTCACGGCGGTTCAGTCGGACTGGTTTAAAAAAGTTTCCGGCCGGTACCATGTAATTGCCGCAAACCCTCCCTATATACCAACACAAGAGATTGGAAATCTGCAGGACGAAGTCCGCGATTTCGACCCGCGCCTTGCCCTTGATGGCGGTGTGGATGGGCTGAACCCCTACAGGATCATCGCCGCCGAGGCGGCAAGGTTTCTGGAAGCCGAAGGCAGGATTGCGGTCGAGATCGGCCACACGCAAAGCAACGAAGTCAACGATATATTTCGCGCGGCCGGTTACGCGGCTGGCGAGGTGTTTGGCGATCTCGGCGGAAACGACAGGGTTCTTGTTTTTCAACGAGCAACGTCTTGACGCAGTGCAAAAAAAGCGCTTGGCAATACCGGGGAATGCGGCTAGGGTCGCCTAACCGGATGAGACGAAGCAGGCAGTGCTCTTAGCGATTCGGTTTTTCCTTGGAAATAGCTGCCTTCTTGCGCAAACGACGCCCAAGCTTCGTGCGGGAATCGTCCGGCAAGTGATGTAACCGGAAACAGGATGACACGTGGCGCCAACGCAATCGATGCGGGCGAACGCCGGTGAAGAAACGAAACGGCTGGCTGCATGAGCGCCTCCGTTCGTGAAGAGTTTTTCAAAATTTCAAGATGAAGAGAGTCGAATGAGGCCACAACAGCAGAACAGGCGCATGCGCGGTCGCAACAACAATGGCGGCGGCGGTGGCAATAACAATAACAACAACAATAACAACAACCGCAAGGGGCCGAATCCGCTTACGCGCAATTACGAGAGCAACGGCCCGGACGTGAAAATCCGTGGATCGGCTCAGCAGATTGCCGAAAAATACGCCACGCTTGCCCGTGACTCGCACAGCTCCGGCGACCGGGTGATGGCGGAGAACTACCTCCAGCACGCTGAACACTACAATCGCATCATTGCCGCCGCGCAGGCGCAGATGCCGATCCAGAACGTCCAGCAGGCACGCGACGAGTTCGACGAGGACGGCGATGACGATCGCGACGAGTTCGAAAATGCCGGCAACAGTGGGGCGGGCAACAGTGGGGCCGGCAATAGCAGCGGCAATGCCGGTTCCGATCCACAGCTTCCCCTGATCAACCATGGCGCAGGTCCGCAGCCGGTGATCGAGGGCATGCCGGCGGAGGTTGCGCTGAACCGGGAAAACGGTCGCGACAATCGCGACAATAGCGGGCGCGACAACAGCGGGCGCGACAATAACGGTCGCAACAATGGCGGCCGCGACAACGGTGGCGGGCGCCATCGCGATCGCCGCCCCAATGGCGGCTACGGCCAGCGCGACTACGCTTCACCCGAACAGGGCGGACAGCAACAGCGCAACGAGGCCCCGGGGCAGACGGAAGTCCAGGCAGAGGCCGCTTCGCCGCCCGAGACGGTCGCGGCGGCCGAGCCGGCTCCACGGTTCGAGAATTTTTCACCGGCAGGTCTGGCCGCCCAGGCCGAACTCAATGAGGCGGCCGCCGAAAGCGGTGCTGCCCGCCGTCCACGGCGTCCGCGCCGTCCGCGCACCAATGCCGATCAGGTCGAGAGCGGCAGCGAAAATGGGAATGCGGCCGAGACAGCGGCGGCTCCGGTCGACAGCGGCGGTGCCGAACCCGTGGTTTCCGACATCGACAACTGAGCGAACGGCATTCAAGGCCTTGAGCGGCGGAGAGAAATCTCCGCCGTTTTCGTTTGGGCTGACGTGGAATATTATGCACCTGCCATATTGCGACATCTTGAGGGGCAAGGGTCCATGCACCATATCTGGCCTGAACAGGATCCGGCTCGAATGGGCGGGTCCGTCACCGCAATCTGATCCGGTGCCGCAAAGCGGGCCGGTGATGGAAGGAGACAAATATGAACCTTGAGAAATACTCAGAGCGCGTGCGCGGCTTTATCCAGTCCGCGCAGACCATGGCGCTCTCGCGCAACCACCAGCAATTCACCCCCGAACACATTCTGAAAGTCCTCGTCGACGATGACGAAGGCTTGGCCGCGTCGTTGATCGAGCGCGCCGGCGGCAATGTCCGCGATGTCAAGCTCGGCGTCGAGACGGCGCTCGAGGCGATGCCCAAGGTGGAGGGCGGCAATGGCCAGCTCTATCTGGCACAGCCGCTGGCCAAAGTGTTCTCGACCGCCGAAGACCTGGCCAAGAAGGCCGGCGACAGCTTTGTCACCGTCGAGCGGCTGCTGCAGGCGCTTGCCATGGAGAAATCGGCCAAGACCGCCGAAATCCTGGCCAAGGCCGGTGTCACCGCGCAGGCGCTGAACCAGGTCATCAACGACGTCCGCAAGGGCCGCACCGCCGATTCGGCGAGTGCCGAACAGGGCTATGACGCGCTGAAGAAATACGCACGCGACCTCACCGCGGACGCACGCGCGGGCAAGCTCGACCCCGTGATTGGCCGCGACGACGAGATTCGACGCACCATCCAGGTGCTGTCGCGCCGCACCAAGAACAACCCGGTGCTGATCGGCGAGCCGGGCGTCGGCAAGACGGCGATCGCCGAAGGGCTGGCGCTGCGCATCGTCAATGGCGACGTGCCGGAATCGCTGAAGGACAAGCAGTTGATGGCGCTCGACATGGGCGCGCTGATTGCCGGTGCCAAATATCGCGGCGAATTCGAGGAGCGGCTGAAGGCTGTGCTTTCGGAGGTCACTTCGGCCAGTGGCAACATCATCCTGTTCATCGATGAGATGCACACGCTGGTCGGCGCCGGCAAGGCCGATGGCGCCATGGATGCGTCGAATCTCCTGAAGCCCGCGCTGGCGCGCGGCGAACTGCACTGCGTCGGCGCCACCACGCTGGATGAATACAGGAAGCATGTCGAGAAGGATCCCGCCCTTGCCCGCCGTTTCCAGCCCGTCTTCGTCGACGAGCCGACAGTGGAGGACACGGTCTCGATCCTGCGCGGCCTGAAGGAGAAATACGAGCAGCACCACAAGGTGCGTATCTCCGATTCGGCACTGGTGGCGGCGGCGACATTGTCCAACCGCTACATCGCCGACCGCTTCCTGCCGGACAAGGCGATCGACCTCGTCGACGAAGCCGCCTCGCGGCTCAGGATGCAGGTCGATTCCAAGCCCGAAGCACTGGACGAGATCGACCGCCGCATCATGCAGCTCAAGATTGAACGCGAAGCGTTGAAGGTCGAGACGGACGATGCCTCGAAGGACCGGCTCGCCCGCCTGGAAAAGGAACTTGTCGGCCTGGAAGAGGAATCGACAGAGATCACCGCGAAGTGGCAGGCCGAGAAGCAGAAGCTCGGGCTAGCGGCCGACTTGAAGAAGCATCTCGACGAAGCGCGCAACGACCTTGCCATTGCCCAGCGCAAGGGTGAGTTCCAGCGGGCCGGCGAGCTTGCCTATGGCAAGATCCCGGAACTGGAAAAGAAGCTGAAGGAGGCCGAAGCCCAGGACGGAAAGGCCGGCATGGTCGAGGAAGTGGTCACGCCCGACCACGTCGCCCATATCGTGTCGCGCTGGACCGGCATTCCGGTGGACAAGATGCTGCAGGGCGAGCGTGACAAGCTGCTGCGCATGGAAGACGAGATCGGCAAGCGTGTCGTCGGCCAGGGCGAAGCGGTGCAGGCCGTTTCCAAGGCGGTGCGGCGTGCCCGTGCGGGCCTTCAGGATCCGAACCGGCCGATCGGCTCGTTCATGTTCCTCGGGCCTACCGGCGTCGGCAAGACGGAACTGACCAAGGCTTTGGCCAATTTCCTGTTCGACGATGAGACGGCGCTGGCGCGCATCGACATGTCCGAATACATGGAGAAGCACTCCGTCGCCCGGCTGATCGGCGCGCCTCCCGGCTATGTCGGCTATGAGGAAGGCGGTGCGCTGACCGAAGCGGTGCGGCGCCGGCCCTATCAGGTCGTGCTGTTCGACGAGATCGAAAAGGCGCATCCGGATGTCTTCAACGTGCTGTTGCAGGTGCTCGATGACGGCCGGCTCACCGACGGGCAGGGCCGCACCGTCGACTTCCGCAACACACTGATCATCATGACGTCGAACCTGGGAGCCGAATATCTCGTCAATCTCGGCGAGGACCAGGATGTCGATGCCGTACGAGACGAAGTGATGGGCGTGGTCAGGGCATCGTTCCGGCCGGAGTTCCTCAATCGCGTCGACGAGGTGATCCTGTTCCACCGGCTGCGCCGCAAGGACATGGACCGTATCGTCGAGATCCAGCTCAAGCGGCTCGAGAGCTTGCTGACGGATCGCAAGATCACGCTGTCGCTGGATCCCGAGGCGATCGAGTGGCTGGCGGCCAAGGGTTACGACCCCGCTTATGGTGCCCGGCCGCTGAAGCGGGTGATGCAGAAGGAACTGCAGGATCCGCTGGCGGAAAAGATCCTTCTCGGCGAGATCCTGGACGGCTCGACGGTCAAGGTCACGGCCGGTTCCGACCGGCTGAATTTCCGCTCCAAGCCGGCGATCGTCGCGGCCGAGGTTGCGGCCTGATTCAGACGCCGCGCGTCCACCGGACGCGCGGCGTTTTCATGCAATTGGCGGGGGATTGATGACGCTGGACGATTACAACGGCTTCTGCGCTTCGCTGCCTGCAACGAACCACGTGGTGCAATGGGGCGGCGCCCATGTCTGGAAGGTCGGGACCAAGGTGTTTGCGATCGGTGGCTGGGATCAGGGTCGGCAGCTCTTCGTCACCTTCAAATGCTCCGACATCGCCTATGACGTGCTCAAGGAGCAGCCCGGCCTGCGCCCCGCGCCCTATCTTGCCTCCCGCGGCATGAAGTGGATCCAGCGTCAGACAAGCCAGAGCATGGATGATGGTGCGCTGGAGGACTATCTGCGCGAGAGCCACCGCCTTGTTGCCCTTAAGCTGACGAAGCAGGCGCGCAAGGAATTGGGGCTTGGCGCAAGCTAGCCAATATTCCCCGAGGCGCCGGAAAACCGCCATCTTCATGCCCGGTTCATGTTGGAACCATATGGTGGGTAACTGGTTTGCTGGCGAAGGGTTCGCCGAACTGAACAATGCCGGGCGGCGGCACATACGGACCGGAGAGTTTCGCACGATGCTGCGCATTATCTTCACCCTTTCGGCGCTTGCCGCGGGACTGGTGTTTTCCAATGCGTTCGCCGCGCCGACGCATGACGGTGCCGCCCAGCCTGTCCGCACGTCCGGGAGCGGCGGCATTCTGCTCGCCCAGGACGGCAATCTCGACATTTATTACGACGCCAGGGGCAATCGCGTCATCGTCGATTCGGATACCGGCAAGGTGATCGCCATCCAGCCGCCGCAGACACGGCTCGACCGGCGGGCGCTGCGCCGCGAGAGCCGGATGCGTGAACTTGGCCGCGCACCCGCCGACGATGACCGCTACTATCTCGACGACCCCCAGGACATGGCCCGCTTCCGCCGCAGACAGCTGGAAGAGGAAGGCCGGGTCATTCCACCGCCCGCCGACGAATACGATCCTGACGGAAGTGGTTCAGTCGATGCCTATCCGCCGGCACCGCGGGACGACGGCAGTTACGACAGCAATTATCCCGACGCGCCGCAGCCGGGTACAATCAAGCGCCAACCGCTGAACGAGGCGTCGATAGACCCCGTTCGACCGGCAGACCCGACGGACCAGGCAGCGCCCTCGGACCAGGCGGCATTGCCGCCAAAGGCCGGCGGCAAGACGTCGGTTGATCCGTCGCTTTCGTTGGGCGCACGCCAGGATGTCGCGGCGCTGCAGGTGCTGCTCGACCGGGGCGGGGCTTCGCCTGGCGTCATCGACGGGCGCTTCGGTTCGAATGTCGACAAGGCGCTGGCGGCCTACAATCAGATCAACGGCAGCAGCCTCAAATCGACCGATTCGGTCGGCATCCAGGCCGCATTGTCGCAGTCCGGTGGCGACGCGTTCGCCAACTACACCATCACCGCGGAGGATGCGGCCGGCCCCTATGTCGCGTCGATCCCGGAAGACTACAGCCAGAAGGCGCAACTCGACCGCATGGGCTTCACCTCCGTCACCGAAGCGCTGGCCGAGCGCTTCCACATGGACGAGAACTATCTCAAGGCGCTCAATCCGGACGCCAACTTCAATCGTCCCGGCACGATCATCAAGGTCGCGAATTTCGGCAAACTGGTTTCTACCCCCGTCACCCGCATCGTCGCCGACAAGGGCAAGAAGGAAGTCTTTGCCTATGACGGGTCGGGCAAGCTGGTCGCGGCCTACCCCGCCACCATCGGCTCATCGGACACGCCATCCCCGACTGGCATCCATGCCGTGTCGCGTGTCGCGCTCGATCCGAACTACACCTACAACCCCAACATCAACTTCAAGCAGGGCGAGAACAACAAGATCCTGACCATTCCGCCTGGGCCGAATGGCCCGGTCGGATCGGTGTGGATCGCCCTGGACAAGCCGACTTACGGCATCCACGGCACGCCGGAGCCCTCGAAGATAGGCAAGACCGAGAGCCATGGCTGCGTGCGCCTGACCAATTGGGACGCGCGTGAATTGGCCAAGCTGGTCTCGCCGGGCGTGCCGGTGGAGTTCGTCGAGTAGGTATGTCGATATTCAGGCGATGCCGGCCTGACCTGAATCTCAACATAAATCTCAACCAATGATCCTGCGCACCCACTTCACATTCGGCGTTGCCGCGTAGATCAACTGCACCACCAGAATGAAGCCTACGCTCGCCAACGGGGTGATCAGGCAAAGTGCGGCGCCGACGGCCCACAGGATCTGCGCCTTGACGATGCGCAGGTAGACCGTGCGTTTCGTTTCCGCATCGACGTCCTCCGCGACAAGGCCGCTTTTCTCCGCATACCGCCAACTGACGAACAGCGTGATGCCGAGCATCAAGAGGTTGAGCCAGTAAACCAGCACCGCGGTCCTGAATTCCAGAAAATCGGCCAGAAGGTCGGTCGAGAACGGCAAGAGCGCGATGAAGGCGAGAAAGCAGAGGTTCAGCGTGGCCAGCCGTCTGTCGGATTTGGCGATCAGACCATGCTGGGCCTGCTGGCCGAACCAGAAGATGGTCAGGGTCAGAAAGCTCAAGGCATAGGTGAGGAAGCGTGGCGCGAGTGCCGCGATGGCGGCGAGCAGATCATATTCGGAGTGGATCGCCTCATGCGCCGGCACCCTGATCTCGAGCACGATCAGGGTGAGCGCGATTGCGAACACGCCATCAGTGATACCGACAATACGGCCGCGCCCCTCAACCGATGCTTCGAGCGGACGCTTCATCGATTTCTCCTGCCCGCGGGTCCTGGAAAACCTAAAGCGCGTCTCGTCGAAACGGATTCATGCGACGCGCTTTAAATCTTGCCTGATGCATGTCGTTGTCGCAAAAGCCGAGGTCACTTTTGCGCGACATGCATTAGCATGACTGCCGCGGTTTGCATCGGGGCAGATGCAATCCCTGGCAATATGGCTGGTTTCAAGGACAACAAGCCGCTGGCCGGTTGTTGCCGCCGCGCCGACGGTCTAATGAGGGTGGCATGCATGCGCCCAATCAAGCCGCCGCCGTTCCGCTGACCGCTCCGGTCGCGAACGGCACGTTCTGCCCGCAATCGCAGCGGCGTTATGTGTTGATCGCGGCGATCCTGGCCTCGGCGCTCGGCTTCATCGACGGATCGATCCTGGCGATAGCCATGCCGGCGATCCGCGTCGACCTCGGCGCCAGCCTTGCCGAGGCGCAGTGGATTTCCAATGCCTATGCGCTGACACTCTCAGCGCTGATCCTTGCCGGCGGTGCCGCAGGCGATCGGTTCGGGCTGCGCCATGCTTTCGTGGCCGGCATTGCGCTGTTCGTCGTGACCTCGCTTGCCTGCGCGCTGGCGCCGAACGCTGTCGTGCTGATCGCATTTCGCGCGCTCCAGGGCATCGGCGCCGCGATCATGGTGCCGGGCAGTCTCGCCATTATCGCCAAGGCCTATCCGAAGAAGGAACGCGGCAGGGCGATCGGCATCTGGGCGGCGGCCTCGGCGCTGACCACCGCTCTCGGCCCCGTGCTCGGTGGCCTGGTGCTGTCGGCCTTCGGCGGCGGCATCTGGCGGGCGATCTTTGCCGTCAATCTGCCGCTCGGCCTGGTCTCGATCTATCTGCTGCTCGCCAAAATTCCGGCCGATGCGCCGACGGAGAAACGCAGTCTTGACCTTGCCGGCGGGGCGCTTGCGACTCTGGCCTTCGGCGCGCTTGCCTATGGGCTGACTTCAATGAGCGCCAGCGGCGGGAGCCACATGGCCGGTCCAAGCATTGCCGCCGGCGCCGTGCTGCTTGTCGTCTTCATCCTCTTCGAGCGGCGGCAGCGCGAGCCGATGATAGATCTCAGCCTGTTTCGCATCGGTGCTTTCGCCGGCGCCAACGTCGCGACGTTCTTTCTCTATTTCGCACTGTCAGCCAATCTTTTTTATCTGCCGATGCTGCTGATCGCAGGCTGGGGACTGAGCACCGCCGAGGTCGGCTTCATCTTCCTGCCGCTGTCGGCGGCGATCGCGCTTCTGTCGGGGCCCGTCGGCAAGCTGTCGGACCGGATCGGGTCCCGTTTTCCCATTGCCTGCGGCAGCCTGATCGTGGCGGTTGCCTTCGCCGGGCTGGCCTTGCTCGCCTATGCCGGCTTTCACCATTTCTGGACCGGCATCTTCCCCTTGATGGCGCTGATGGGGCTTGGCATGGCGTTGGTCGTATCGCCATTGTCCACCGCCATCATGACGGCGGTGGAAGACAAGGACACCGGCGCGGCTTCCGGCATCAACAACGCCGTCTCACGCATCGGCGGTTTGATCGCGGTGGCAGCGATGGGGTCGCTCGCTGCCTGGATTTACGCCAATGGCCTGGAGGTAAATGCCGCGCCCGGCGTGCCTGGCTTCGGCGAACCGCCACCGGCAGGACTTTCGCCGGCACTCGATGCGGCGAGGATCGCCGCCAGCGACGCAGCCTTTTCCGCCATCTCCTTGGTGACGGCGCTGCTATGCCTGCTTTCCGCTGTCATTGCCGGGATGACGATTTCGGGCGAAGCGCTGCCGTGGTCGCGGCGCGCCGAACCTCGGCAGGGCGAAGGCTGAGTCTCAGCCTTCGATCTTGGCGCTGGCGACCTTCAGCGAATTGCCATCTTCCTGTTTCAGCAGATCGTCGATGCGCTCGCGCTCGCGCTTGAAGGCGACGAGATCGTCGCCCTTCAGCACCTTGCCGACCGGTAGACGGACGCGCATCGGATCGACTTTGGTGCCATTGACGATCAACTCGTAGTGCAGGTGCGGGCCTGTGGCCAGGCCGGTCTGGCCGAGATAGCCGATAGTCTGGCCCTGACGCACATGCATGCCCGGCTCCATACCTTTGGCAAAGGCACTCTGGTGATTGTACGAAGTCTCGTAGCCATTGGCATGGCGAATGATGATCTGCTTGCCATAGCCGCCGGCCCAGCCGACCTTCTCGATGACGCCATTGCCGGCGGCGATGATCGGCGTGCCGATCGGGGCTGCCCAGTCGACGCCTGTGTGCATGCGGACATAGCCGAGGATCGGATGCTTGCGGGCGCCGAAGCCGGAGCGGAACTTTCCGGCGGGCAGCGGATTGCGCAGCAGGAACTGCTGGGCGCTCGAGCCGTCTTCGTCGAAATAGTCCGTGCTGCCATCCTGCATCTGGAAGCGGTAGAAATTGCGCGTCGTGCCGCCGAAGGTCGCCGAGACATAGAGAAGCTCGGAATTGTCCGAGGTCTGGTCGTCGCCATCAGGCTGCGAGAACAGCACTTCAAGGCGGTCGGAGGGATTGAGGCGGGACTGGAAATCGACATCGGATGCCAGGAGCTTGATCAGCCGCTGGGTCATCACCTTGGACATGCCGTAGGAATAGGCGGCGCGGTAGATGCCGTCATAGACGTTGGGCAGATTGCCGCGCACCACCACCGGCGCCGACGAATCGTCGAACGCGGTCAGCAATTCGGGATTGGGCTCAGGCTCCTGGGCCGGCACGTACTGGCCGCGGTCGTCGAGCGCGATGGTGACGATATGCGTGGTCTTGTCATAGACGCTTGTGCGCACGACCTTGGCGGCATCGCCGTGGACCTCGAGGCCAACACGCAGCACGGTACCTGCCTTGAGCGCCGGCGCGTTGAGCAACTTGGCGATCGCTTCGGCCATGCCGGTGGCATCATCGCCCGTGTAGCCCGAATCGGCGAAAGCCTCCGTGAGGTTGGTGTCCTTGGTGAAGGGGATGATTTCCTCGGCGAAAGCCGGTGCCTGGTCGTCCGCGTTGGCGCGTGGCGATACGGAGACATTTTCCGGCACGATCTTCACATCGTAAGAGCCGGCCATGCTCTCGGCAAAGGCTTCGCCGAATCGCTGCGGATCGACATAATGAAGCGAAGCCACCTGCACGGCGCCGTCGCTGAGGTCGGTGCCGGCTTCGCGTACCACTTTTTCGACTTCGTCGGCCGACAGGTCGCTCTTCTCGTCGAAGGAAGCCGTCGCGATGGGGAAATCCACGGTCTTCAGGCTCATTTCGCTTTCGACCTTGGCGCCGTAGATCTGGCCAGAGGCGGCCGACGCTGTCGCCGGCTGCGCCGATGTATCGTCGCCGTCGTCGCCGAACACCTGCATCGGGTCGAAAGGGGGGTAGGCCCGGCTGGTGGTGTGGCCTGCTGCGAGTGCCATCTTGATCTGCACGAAAGGCATGGTGTGGATGACATCGCGGTCGCCGACCTTGGTGACCATCGACACTTCCATGCGGCGGCGATCCTTTGCCTTGGCGATCTGGCGCGGCGCCACCAGCCTGGTGGTCTTTGCCACTTCGCCGGAATCGCCGTTGCTGGCAAGGCCGATCAGTTCGGCGATCTCGGGTGGGGTCGCCAGTTGCTGGCGACCATCGAGAGCGGCGAACAGCGCGACGCCCATCAGCACGCTCGAGGTTACACCGGTGAGGAATGTTCCCGACAGCCAGCGCGCAGAAACCTCACGCCGATCGGGCGGGCCGCTGCGGCCGTCCGCGATAAGCGGCGGCTCATTGCCGAGTTCGGCTATGACATCTTCCGTATCTGGCATCCAGAAAGGCTGCTTCTTCCCCGGGCGGAACGGCTTGTCGCTTTTGTTGTGGCCATGACATTTGCCTGTCACGGCAGGTTAAGTCAACGAAGCCTCAGGCCCCGGTCGAATTCCCCTCGTGCACTTCTCTCTTATAGAGCACTTCTAAAAGCGGGCGGTGTGCCTTCATCCACAAGGCTCTCGCGCACGCCCTCACGGCGCTCTTGGAAGAGGGCGTTGCACGGCTGTGCTCGCGCCCTCTTTTGCTGGCCCTGGTGTCGAACGGCAATGCGGCGGCAATAGGGCTCCTTCGTGGCGTCCTCCTCCTGTTGTCCCTGTTCCCCTGGGGCAGCCGGCTATCGACAAAGCGCGCCCGAAATTTCTGTCGCAAAAAGTTCAAAAACATTTGGGAACGGTGTTGACAGTTTTGGTTGGTGGCGACTATATACGCCTCACGAACGAGGGCGGTGCGCCG